>NZ_CAJSLV010000102.1 GCF_907177275.1 Actinacidiphila cocklensis | reverse complement strand
CCGACGCGCAGCCGGGCCACCGGCCTGCCGACCATCAGACCCAGAACGCGAAACGGTCCACCAACTCCGTCGACAGACCGTCACGAAAGATCGAGGCTAAGCGCCACCTCAACGAGATTGAGTCCAAGATCTCACAATTAGACTCCTCGCAGGTCAGACGTCATACCTACCCCAAGACAGCCCGCATCGCCGCAGGTCGGCACTCAATCTCAATGTTTGAGTCCTCGCAGCTCAGAGACTCATACATGGCATGATCCGCACCATCCCAACTGAGACGACATACTTGCAAACCAAAACAACCCGGCTCAGCCGATCATTCTTGCTCTGTTGGGTGCAGCACCTTGCGGCACTCGTCAAGGAAGCTCCCAACTGCCCAGTTCATGTACTGCCAGTCTTGGGTAGCGGTATCCAACGTGCTCGTGCGCAAGTCGCCCAGATCCCTGCCACCAGCGATATCGGCCGCCCAGCCCCGGTATCGGCGAGCCGCGCGCTCGCTGTTCAGGCCGGCATGCCCAGCGGCGTCCCCGACCGCCTTCGGCCCTTCCACCATCACCGCGCCGATTGCCCGCGCTGCGTCCTGCCGCAAGGACTCGATCTCGGCAAGCAGCTGCTCCGCAGCGCTCTGATCCAACACATCTGCGCGGAAGAGTTCTCGGAGCTCAGCGACCGCATCGCGGCGAGCCAGCAGGACGGTGGCACAGGCTCCATACACCTGCCGACGGGCCTTGTGGTCTTCTGCGGCAGCAGTTCCCCGACGGGTGATCGAGGCTTGGAGGAGGCCTCCGCTCATACCGATCCCAGCGGCAACTACGGTGCCACCGATACCCGCCAGTCCGAGCAGAGTTGATGAGTCCACCGATGCATTCTCCCGTCGCTGGCCCGGCGGCGGGAAGGGAGCATGGGGCCTACGGCTCCTCTTCCCGGCCCTGCCGGGAGGCCGGCCACCCGGCCCCGCACACCCCGCCCAACACCCGCCCGCACTGGCCCGGCACCAGCCACGTCCCAGCTTGCAGGGGTCTCCCCCTGAGTGGTGGACACGCTGATACTGGATCTGCTTGATCCGGAGGAAGCGAGAAGACCGCCGATGGCGATGAAGGACTACTCGGACGAGTTCAAGGCCGATGCCGTGGCCCTGAACGAGTCCACACCCGGGGCGATCTACAAGAGCATCGCCGCTGACCTGGGCGTCAACCGGGCGACCCTGCGTGAGTGGGTGCTGCGGGACCGCGAACGCCGTGGCATCACCGCCGCGGCTGCGACGCCGGGCGCCCGGCCTCGGGAGGCCGTTGCGTCCGCAGATCCGGACGAGCGGGTGCGGCAGTTGGAGGCCCGCGTGGCTGAGCTCGAGGCGAGTGAGCGCAAGCTCGCGACCGAGCGGGACATCCTCCGCAAGGCGGCCAAGTATTTCGCCGGAGAGACGAACTGGTGAGGAGCCGCTTCCAGTTTGTTGACGACCATCGCAACACCTACGAGGTGAAGCGGCTCTGCCAGGTCCTGGACGTGAACCGGTCCAGCTACTACAAGTGGCTCGCCGGCGCCGATGCCCGGGCTGGCCGGCAGCGGCAGGACCAGGTCCTGGCCGAGGAGATCCGTCAGATCCACGGCGAGTCCGGCGGCGCCTACGGCTCCCCGCGGGTGACCGCCGAGCTCCGCGAGAAGGGGCAACGGGTCAACGAGAAGCGGGTCGCCCGGATCATGCGGACGTTCTCCATCACCGGCATCCGCCTGCGCAGACGCGTGCGCACCACCGTCCCGGACCCGGCCACCTCACCGGTCCCGGACCTGTTCCAGCGGGACTTCACCGCCACCGAGCCGGGGCACAAATACATGGGCGACATCACGTATCTCCCGCTCGCAGGCGGGGAGTTCCTCTATCTCGCGACCGTGCTGGACTGCTTCAGCCGCAAGGTCATGGGCTGGTCCATCGCCGACCACATGCGCACCACTCTGGTCTCCGACGCGTTGCGGATGGCAGCCTCGACCCGTGGCCGCCTGGACGGCGCCGTGTTCCACTCCGACCACGGAGCGCAATACGGATCCCGGGCCTACGCCGACCTCTGCGACCAGGCCGGGGTGACCCGGTCGATGGGCGCGGTCGGCACCAGCGCCGACAACGCCGCATGCGAAAGTTTCCACGCATCCCTGAAACGCGAGACCCTCCAGGGCGCCCACGACTACGGCGACGCCGACACCTGCCGCAGGACCGTCTTCGCCTGGCTCACCCGCTACAACACCCGCCGCCGGCACTCCGCCAACGGCCACCTCAGCCCCAACGAACACGAACACCGACACCACACCGCTAAACTCATGCTCGCCGCGTGATCAATAACCGCGTGCCCACCTTCACGGGGGAAGGCCCAACTTCAAGCACGCTGTCGCCAAGCATGTCTTCACGAAGCTTGACGCCTTCGTGTGGTGGCGTCTGATCCGCATGCTGCGGGAACGCCACCACTGGAGCTGGGGCGACGTCCGCCGCCGGTTCACTACCCCCCCCCGGGCGGTGGCTACCGATCGCGGCAGACGGGATCGAGCTGTTCCAGATTGCATCGGTCACGGTCAGCCGTTACCGATACCGGGCCAGCACGATCCCCAACCCATGGCAGCCTGCGAACCCCGTCTGACGGCAGAGACCGTGGAGAGCCCGTTGCGTTGAGAGGCGCACGGCGGGTTCGGCGAGAGGTCCGGAGAAACGGACCGGGAGCAATCCCGGCACCGCGCTCCGGGCCTACTCAGCGGTGACGGAACGTCACGCTCGTTCAGGACGCAATTGCGCAGTCCGCAGCCGACGCTGGCGCCGTATCCGAGGACGAGAAGCCGGCCCCCGACAATTCCGTATCCCTATCTGGCCTACACACATTGCCGTCAGTAACCGTTGCCACAATGCGTTACCACCGAAAGTGAGACAGAGCCGTTTATTAGACACTCCCGGCACAGGCTGACGGAGCGCGGTCAGTTGTCGAGTGTGCAGCAGTTCCCGCAGAGATCATCCATCCGTTCACGCCCGAAGTGGTCTCAAGCACCCGGCAGCCCCGGAATGTCTATTCACCTCGCGCGGCTTGGTGGAACCCTTGAGCCTATTTCAACCTGTGGTTGAGCTGGCGTGATGCAGGGTGAGGACTGCCTGGACGAGGCTCGTGATGCGGGTGGTCGAGCAGCGGAGTTTGCGTAGGACTCGCCAGTTCTTGAGGGTAGCCATGGCTTGTTCGGCGAGGGCACGGATCTTGGCGTGGGATCGATTCACGGCCTGCTGACCTGCGGAGAGCTTCTCCCACCGGCCACGGAACGGAACTCGGACCGTGCCTCGGGCACCCTGGTAGCCCTTGTCCGCCCAGCAGGGGATTCGGGCCTGGTCGAGGGTATTGATGATGCCGTGTTCGCGGGCCGCGCGCACGTCGTGAACGGGGCCCCTGGCAGTGCGGGCGAGGCCCACAGCAGCCGGCCGAACGGATCAGAGAGGACCTGCACGTTCATGCCGTGTTTCTTGTGCTTCCCAGAATAGAAGGGCCGGTCGGCGGCGATGCGGTCGATCGGCAGGAGCGTCCCGTTGAGCAGGACATACGCCTTCCTCGAAGCAGGCCGGACGGCCTCGTCGAGGTCGGTGCGAGGGCGGCCAGAAGATCCACGGCCTCGCTGATGTACCGGTAGACCGTGCTTGTCCCAACCCCGAAACACGCTGCGAGCTGGGCGTATGTGGTTCCGTTCCGGAGATGCGCCAACACCATGAGAGCTTGACGGCCAACCGGGAGCCGGCGCCAGCGGCTTCCGATCCGACGGCGGTGTTCTCGCAGGCGAGCGGCGAGGAAGGACAGGGATCGGCTGGACACGTCCAGCCCGCACGGGTAAACAAGCCTGCGAAGCCTCTGGCGGATACCGGGTGATCTTGGTCGTGAACCCGTCTACCAGGGGCTTCACTCATCTGTCGATTCGCCGTCTTCCCTGACGGACACCCCTGCTCTGCACCGCTCGCTGCCCAAGCGTTCATCCCCGGCTTCTCCGTTGCCTCGCATGCTGAGGGAGCACACGGCCAGGTGAGCGGGCGACGGGAGTGGTGCGGTGAAGGCCACTCCGGAGAAGTCCCCCGACAGCGACCGACCGCATCAGTCCCCGCAGGACGCATCGCCAGAGCAGGGTTCTCCGGCTCCTGATCGTGCACCCGCGCCGGTGCCGCAAGCCCGGGCGCTGAGCCGACAGACCGTCCAACTCCTGCAGGGCGCAGCGGGAAATGCGGCGGTGGCGCGGCTGGTGGCGCAACGGTACGTGGCGCCGGTTTCCCCTTCGCCGTCGCAGGCGCCGGGGATGCGCCGGGTGTCGGCGGACGTGGCGGCGAAGCGGGCGCGGCTGCGCGCGCATCACCCGGCGGCGACGGAGTCGAAGTCCGCGCAGGATGCGGCGGTGGCGCCGCCGGACGACAAGCAGGCGCAGGGCAAGGTCGCGAACTCCGCGGCGATGGACGCTGCGAAGCCGGGGGCTTTCGACAAGGCGGCGTTCGTCAAGGCCGTCAACGACGCGATCGCGGCGCAGGCGCCGAAGAACCTCGACGACGCGGACAAGTTCTCCAAGTCGGGCAAGGCCGAGAAGATCAAGGGTGCGGTCGAGGGCAAGGTCACGGACGGGAAGAAGGCGTCGGCGCACGACATCGCGACGGCGACCGATGCGCCGCCGGACACGTCGGCGGCCAAGGACAAGACCGTGGTACCGATGCGCCCGGACCAGCCCCCGGGGAATCCGGGTGCGCCGTCGGCTTCCGATGCTGCCCCGGCCCCGCAGCCGGTTGCGGTGACGGACTTCTCACCCGGACCGAAGCAGACCGACGACCAGATGAAGTCCGCGGACGTCACCGACGACCAGCTCGCCCGCAGCAACGAGCCGGACTTCACGGGGGCGTTGAAGGACAAGAAGCAGGCCGACGCCCACTCCGCCACGGCCCCCGGCAAGGCCCGCGGTGCGGAGCAGCAGCAGATCGCCGCGGCCAAGTCGGGGGCCGCGGCGACCGGTGCGCACGCCATGGCCCAGCTCACCGCGACCCGGCATGCGGCGGGCAAGGCCGTCGACGGCGGCAAGGGCGGGGCGAAGTCGAAGGACGAGTCACGGCGGGCGGAGGCCACGGCCCGGTTGCAGAAGGTGTTCGACCAGGCGAAGAAGGACGTCGAGGGCATCCTCGACGGCCTGGACAAGAAGGTCGACACCCAGTTCAACGCGGGCGAGGCGAAGGCGCGGGCGGCGTTCGAGGCCGATCAGAAGGCCCGTATGAGCGCGTACAAGCACAAGCGGTACGGGGGCTGGCTGGGCGGGGCGAAGTGGGCGAAGGACAAGCTGCTGGGGATGCCGAAGGAGGCCAACGACCTCTTCCAGATCTCCCGCCAGCTCTACGTCACCCAGATGCAGGGCGTCATCTCGTCGGTCGCCGACACCATCGGCACCGAACTGGGCAAGGCCAAGGCCCGTATCGCCACAGGGCGCTCCGACCTGACGGCGGAGGTGAACAAGCTCCCGGCGGACCTGCGGAAGTACGGTCAGGACGCGGCCAAGGACTTCGCGGGGAAGTTCGACGACCTCGAATCGGAGGTCGACGACAAGTCCAAGCAGCTGGTGCAGGACCTGGCGACGAAGTACACGCAGGCGCTGCACAAGATCGACGACGAGATCAAGAAGCTCCAGGACGCCAACAAGGGCCTGGTGTCCAAGGCGGTCGGCGCGATCGCGGGCGTGATCAAAACCATCATGGAGCTCAAGAACCTCCTGATGGGCATCCTGGCGAAAGCCGCCTCGGCGATCAGCAAGATCATCAGGAACCCGATCGGGTTCCTGAACAACCTCGTCCACGCCGTCGGCGCCGGCCTCAAGCTCTTCGTGACCAACATCGGCGACCACCTGAAGAAGGGTCTGGTCTCCTGGCTGCTGGGCACCGCGGTCAAGGCCGGCCTGGACCTGCCCTCGTCCTTCGACCTGAAGGGCATCATCCGGCTCATCACCGGACTGCTCGGCCTGACCTGGGCCAACATCCGCGCCCGCATCACCGCCAAGGGCATCCCCGACCAGGCCATGACCGAGGTCGAGAAGTCCGTCCCCGTCGCCCAGAAACTCGCCCGCGAAGGCCCAGCAGGCATCGAGCAGGAGATCGTCAAGGAAGCCGGCGACCTCAAGGCCACGATCCTCGGCAAGCTCACCACCTACCTGATCCCCACCGTCATCATCGCCGGCATCACCTGGATCCTGTCCCTGCTCAACCCCGCCTCCGCGTTCGTCCGCGCGGTCAAGGCCATCGTCGACATCGTCTCCTTCGTCATCAACCAGGGCGCCCAGGTCATCGAGTTCGTCAACGCCGTCCTCGACGCCGTCATCGCCATCGCCAACGGCGGCCAGGCAGGCGTCCCCAAGATGGTCGAAACCGCCCTCGCCGCCGCCATCCCCACCCTCCTCGGCCTCCTCGCCTCCCTCCTCGGCATCGGCAACCTCGCCGCCAAGGTCAAATCCGTCTTCCACGCCGTCGCCAAGCCCGTCAACCGCGTCATCGACAAGATCGTCGGCTTCATCGTCAAGATGGGCAAAAGACTCTGGGCCAAACTCAAGTCCAAGCTGACGGGCCGCAAAAGCAAGGATGACAAGCCCGGCAAGGACCATCAGACTTCGCCGGACACGTCCAGGACGGCTATCGCCGACACGGATCGGATGCTGGCCAAGGGGCCGAAGCACGAGGCGGCCACTAAGCAGGTGGCCGCCATCAGCGCCAAGCACCGTGTGCCCCTGCACCTAGTCGTGGAGTCCCGGACGCCCGAGGGCGAGAAGGTGCACGTCCAGACCGTGAGGGCTACCGCGTCGCACACGTTGCCGACCCGGGACAAGGAGGAGGAGCGCAAGGATCTGGTCCGGGTACACCTGCCGAAGCGCGCGGGCGACTACATCGTGAAGGTCCTCGGCTCTTGGTGGACGTCGCAGCTCGGCCGGGCGGGACTGTGGCCGGACGACAAGGTGCTTGACACCGCCCGGACGACCGGCGCCAAGAAGGTGGCGACCAAGAATTTCCTGGACAAAGTCTTCCGGGGGCACTTCAAGGGACGCAAGACCGAGCCGGACAAACCGAACGTGTGGGAGACGGAGGTCGAGAAGGGCGCCGCATTCCGGCACGACTTGGTAGAGGCGATGGGCAAGCAGGCCGAGTCAGACCTGCGCCCGGCGGCGCGGAAGTTCTCGGAGACCAGCGAGAAGAACGCGGAGTACGCGGAGCTGGCCTTTTACACCACGCCGGGGAAGTTCGGCGAGTTCGAGCCGCTGCCAATGGCCAAGGAAAAGGCGGACCCCGACGTGGTGAATGCCGTCCAAGAGGCTGGCGGCATCATCCCCTTTCTGAAGCTTCTCGCCCGGGGCGGCAGCTCGGAGGGGGTCGACTACGACAAGTTCATTGAGGTCTGGAACGCGGAGGGCGCGTCGAAGCAGTGGATCAAAACGCAGTTCCGCAATGCCGACAAGGGCAAGCACGAGTGGATCCCCACCAGCTATGTGGGCGACGTGCTGAAGGCGGCGGTCGAACAGCGCGAGAAGTCGGCCCTTTCCAACAAGTGCGACATCGCCGAGGACTGGATCACCCTCCAGACAGCGCTCCGTTCCTACACCGCTTTCGTGGTGTGGAAGGTGGGTCTCGCGGCAGAGACCAGCGGGGGCGGTGACGTGTCGGTCGAGTCGCACGTCGGCGGGTGGGAGCGGGACGGCAACCCCATCTTCAACGGCCGGGACGACTTCTGGCACCGGCCGCTCAAGACCCTGTTCGATACGTACGTCGGGTCGAGCACGGACAGCAGCACGCCGGCCCAGTACCTGACCGAAGTCCTGCTGAAGGAGCTCGACGCCGGCCGGTTGATGTGGGATGGCCAGGTGACGCACATCGACCCAGCGAAACTCGGACTCCGGATCAACGCCGAGTACAAGCGGGTGAAGGTGACCGATGACGGCGTGAAGACCGAGACGGAAAGGCTGGACGCTATCACCATCCGCCAGCTGGGCAGAATACAGGTCAGCAACTTCGGCCACGTACGTGAGGACTTCATTCAGGCGCTAAGGGCGCTGAAGGTCAAGTAGCGAGACGGAGACACCATGACCCAGTCCTTCGATCCAGCCGTCGTGGAGGCACTGGAGTCCGCGGCCGGGCACGTCCTGCCGCTCGAGGACTCCGAGTGGCCGGAGATTCGGGAACTCGTGGTCCAGCACGCTCGTGACCTCGCCGGCATCGAGAGGTGTATCGGGCTCACCATGCTCTTCGTGCTCGGCTGCGACCCCGTCGACAGCGGGTTCGTCTCACAGTTCACGTCGCTGAGCACGCTGCAGGTCAACGACAGTGGCTTGACCTGCCTTGAGAGCATGAACGACCTGCCCCTGATCCAGTGCAACCTCAACCGGAATCTGATCACCGACCTGACTCCGCTGCTAGACCTGCATGACCTGACGAGCCTTGACATCATCGGCAACCCGCTGACCGCCGAGTCGTACGAGGAGGTCCTGCCCGAGCTCCGCAGTCGCGGGATGTACATCACGTGGTCGGAGCGGAGCGATTGGGAACTCACCGTTCGGCTGCAGGAGGCGGGCCTGCCGTTCATCTGCTATCGGAACCAGAATGTCCTGCGACTAGGCAGTCCGGGATTCCACCATGTCAAGGTGCCGGACGCAGGTCACTCCGCGGTGACCGAGAACGAGCTGCGGGAGGCGCTGGACGAGGATCCCCAGCGCGTCTATCAGCTCTTCGAGCGCGGCGAAGGGCTGTGGTCACCCGGGTAGATCGCCGGGCGGTCAGGTGGCCGGTCACGGCTGTCGCTGCCGCCACCAACCGGCTGACCAGGCGGGTGCTGCGCCGGGTCTGGTGGAGGCTCGATTCTCTCAGAGGATCGAGCTATGGCCTGTCCGTCCCCAATGCCGAACCTGACTTTCCTCTGAGCAGCCGTGTCTCGAAGGCGAAGGGCCGCATCATGGCTTGCTCCGCCGCGGGGGCGGAGGGGGATGTCGTGAGCGCGGGCCCACCGGGCCATGTTCGCCAGGCTCATGCCTTTCTCGCGGGTCTGTACAGCCGCCAGCGCCAGCGGTGTAACTCGGTTTGTCGGTGGGCTGTCTCGTTGCCGCCGGCCCGGAGTGCACGACGATCGCTTCGTGCTCCAGCCACGCCAGCGGATCCGCGACCGCGACATCGTGACTGGCCTCGATCGCCTCCCGGGCGCGCGTCGTCCCGAGGACGACCAAGAGCGACATCGACGCCGGCGGCTCGGGCGCCAGATCGAACGCCGCGGCCAGGCCCCGCAGCATCTTCCACCGTCGCGCCTACGCCGTCGCGCCGACCTCGTCAGGCATGACGGCCTCCGGCTCCCCCGGCTCTTGGTCCACCGCGCGGGACGGGCGGATGGACTTCCGCCCCAGCCGCACGGCCGGCGCCACACCGGGCGCAACCCGAGCGCTGTGTAGGAGGAATCGCCCATTGGGCCGAACATCCGCCATTAACGGAATGAAGAACCGTTCCGCCAGGACACCACAGTTGCATGAAATATCTGCGCACACGACGGCCGGCCTCCCGCGCGACCGCGCTGCTCACTGCTGCCGCCGTCCCTGCTGTCCTCGCCGCGTCACTCGCCGGCCTCACACCCGCTTACGCCACAGCCACCTCGGCTGCCCTCACCACGGCCAGGGACCAGATCGCCTGCCCGCGGGGGTTCGTGTGCATCTACCCCGAGATCAACTTCGACGGCCAGCCCTACGTCAAGCGGGCCGTCGACGGATCCGTCCGGCACCTGCCGGACTACATCCGGAGCAAGGGCAGCTCCATCATCAACAACAGCAGCCGGACCGCCAGGGTCTACCAAAAAGACAACTACACCGGCCGGCACGTCTGCGTCGGGCGCGACGGCGGGACCATCGGCGACCTGCGCTCCTACCAGCTCAACGACACCACCCACTCGCTGAAGAACAACGACACCCTCTGCGGCGCCTGACCACCGCCGAAGGCCAGCCCCCGCGGGTGCGTGCGGCAGCGCGGCCGGCACCGTCCATCCGGCAGCCGGCCCGTGCGTTACCAGGCCTGCGGGCTTGGTCTTCTCCGGCCCTGTGAGACCGGTGTGCTGGACGCAGAAGACCAGGGCGCCACGTGGGGGCCGACATGGCGGGAGGCGGCCCGGGGGCCGGTGGCGGACTCCTCTTCGGTGCCGCCCGCGTGGCCCCCGGTACACCGGGGACATGAGGTGTTCACCTCAGATGTCTACTCGCATAGACCCAGGTGGTGGTGTCCTACCGTCAGCGTCCCGGGGCACCGCCCCGGGCACCATTCTGCGGGAGTTCCCTGATGTGCCCTGCACACCGCCTCACCGCCACGTTCGCGGCCACCACCCTGGCTGCCGCCGGCCTCATCGTCGCCGCCACCGGCCCTGCGGACGCCGCGACCTGCTCGCGGTCCTACCTGCCGCTGCCCGACCCGCACTGCACGCCCGGCGTCTACAACCCCGACGTCACCCAGTCCACGATCGGCTCCGCCATCTGCGTGTCCGGCTGGACCGCCACCGTCCGCCCGCCCACCTCCTACACCAACGCCCTGAAGACGCAGGGCATCGCCGACTACGGCTACGCCGACAAGAACCTGTCCTCCTACGAGGAAGACCACCAGATCCCCCTCGAGCTCGGCGGCTCCCCCCGCGACCCCGGCAACCTGTGGCCCGAGCCCTACTCCGGCACCAAGACCGCCACCACCAAGGACGGCGTCGAGACCAAGCTCAAAAACGCCGTCTGCAAGGGCACCATCACCCTGTCCGCGGCCCGCACCGCCATCAAGAACAACTGGACCACCGCACTGAGCGTGACCGGCATCGGCTGAGCAGTCCGCCGGCCACCGCCGACACCGCATCCGCGTCACACGGCACGCACCGGCCCTGGCACGGCACAGCTCCCGGCAGTCGAGCTGCGGGGAGCAGTGCCTGCGGTCGTGCCGGTCACACGGAGGCGGTCATCTCCTCTATCCGCTGCGCGAAGCCGTCGGCCGGCAGGGGCAGGTCGACGTCGTCGTCGACGAAGGCGTCCTTGACGTAGCGACGACGGCCTGGGCTGCACGGGGGACGGGCTTGTGGCGGGCGATGGCCTGCAGGCAGTTCGCCGCAGCGGCGGTCTCCGGCGGCACACCGGCGATCTCGATGACCGGCTGGAGCCCCGGCGTGGGCGTGCGCGACTCGGTCGCCGGCCCGAGCCGGTCGCAGACCTCTTCCAGCACCCGTTGGTTGTACAGCGCCCCGGCCGCTACCACGTCCTCGTACAGCATCATCGAGTCCAGGCGACCCCGCTTCCCGCCTGCACACCGCGCAGCGACCTTCGTTCCTTGAGCGATCACCGAACTCCTCACCGTCGAACGCCGGGCCGGTCCCGGCCCGTGCGTTGACAGTGAAGTCAGCCCGGCCAGGGTCAGAAGTGCTGCTGCCTCGCCCCCGGAGGCAGGTAGCAGGGCGTGGAGACGACAAAGTGCATCTCGTCGGGATCCCGGTAGCCGGAGACGTCGATACTGAAGTGCGTTTTCGGGTCGTGTCCTTCCAGCAGGACCGCGGGTTCCAGGGAATCGTCGTCGCGGAAGCTGATGTCCTCGGCGCTCTGCTTCTTGAGGTCGTCCCTGACACGAGCGCCTGCCTGGCCCTGCCGGGCCCGCACCAGCGGGGAGTGGGCGCGGTAGGTGAGGAAGAAGCGGCCGTCCTGCGCGGTCTCGTCGTTCCTGCCGATGCAGTCCGAGAACTCCGGCTTGATGCTTTTGGCGTCGATCGGCGCCCCGGCGCTGCGTGCGAGGGACTCGACGAAGGCCGCCGCCGCCGCTTGGGCGTCCGCGCGGCTCTTCCGCGGCAACGGGGCGTTCTTGTCGCCGGTGCCGTTGTCCGACGCCGTGCAGCTCGTCAGGAGGGCGAGCGGGACGAGAGCAAGCACCGGCGCGCACCAGCGGATTCCCCTCATGACGGGACACCTGCTTTCGGTGTTTCGTAGGTCGGTGACGGGCCTTCAGGAGATCGTGGGATACCTGTGAATCGGCGGAGCGGTAGGGGGACGCGGCGGATCCACCTCCGGAGCGGGATGCACCAGTGTGGGGTCTTGCCCCGCGATGATCCTCCCCATGTTTTCGAGACCCTTGCTGCCCTCGTCGAAATAGCTGCTGTGGTCGCCGTTCGCCACCTCGAATTGGCTCGCGCCGAAATTGGGCCCTGCCGGGTCGACGCCCAGCGTGGCGCCCGAAAAGAACTTGGCTATGGGGTCGCTCGGGGATTTCCCGACGTACACGTGGTCCCGGGGTATGCCGAACTGGTCGGCGTAGCCGTTCATGCCCGGACTGCCCACCGCCACGATGTCATCGGCGCCCAGATGCCCGCCCGTGGCGGCCGTGCCCACCACCGTCGAGCCGTAGCTGTGCCCGATCACCGTGATGTGGTGGTGCTCGGGGCCCTGCGCGGCGCGTGTTCCCGCGATGAAGTGGCGCAGGTCCGGCGCGCCGTCGTCGGCCCGCCATGTGGAGGTCACCGACGCGTCTATCTCGGGGGCGTCGTAGCCCAGCCAGAACACGGTCGACACGCTGCCGTTCGGGTGGGCGTCCTGCGCCGCCCGCTGGAGGTGGTCGATCCGGTTCAACGAGCCGGAAACGCCCCCCAGCGTCGTGTCGGTGCCGGGCACGTACACGCCGGTGAATGCCGCCGTGTCGGGGTTGCCCTGGGCGATGACCACCTGGCCGTCCCCCGCTCCCTGGAAGTCGAGCAGGTACAGCTCCCTGCCGGGCGGTGCGTCATCGTGCGCCTCCAGCGCTTCCTTGAGCTTCTCCAGCCCCACGTAGCGCGGATCGAGGACGGCGCTGGTCCCGACCCCGTAGTCGTGGCCGGTCACCCATGTGGGGTCGTCCAGCTGCTCGTCGAGGGCCAGCCGGTTGGCCCGGTCGCGGTCGACCGCCGGGAGACCGTCGAGGCTGCCGACGATCTCGGGGTAATAAAGGATGTATTCCCGCTGCTGGTCGGGCGTGAGGCCCTGCCACCAGTCGGCCGCGGCCTGCGGGTCCTTCGGCGGCTTGGGCTCCTTGATGCCCATGTACAGCATGGCGGCCTCGGTGTCGTTGGCCGCCTCGTTCAGCGCGTGCGGCCGGTACTGCGCCATGACGTCGCCGTGCAGGGCCGCCAGGGCCGCCCTGCCGTCCTCCGACGCCTGCCGGGCGGCGGTGAGCGCGCAGGAGACCCTGGTCCGGTAGCCCGCGAGCTGGTGGGCGCCCTCCTCGGCCTCGTACCGCGAGTGCTGCGGTGGCGGGTAGACGGTGCCGTCGTCGCCCACCGTGTAGCCGGCGCCCTCCGCCTCCGCCACGACCGCCCGCAGGTCGCTCTTCGCGCTGGACATGCGCTGGTGGACGGTGGAGAGCACGGTGCCGATCGTCTCCGCCTCGACGCACCCGACCTCGAGGCGGGTCTCGATGCCGTCCAGGAACAGGAAGGCAGAGGTGGCGGCCTCCCCGGTCCAGCCGGCCTCCTTCAGCGGGCCGGTCACGTTCCTGCGGTGAGCGGTGTGGGCGCTCTCCAGTTGGGCGGACAGCTGCCGCCAGTGCGTGGCGGCAGTCTCGATGCTGTCGACGTCGAGGTTCCACAGCAGGGCGTACTCGTCAGCCACCGTCAAAGCCCCTCGAAGTCGCGGCCGAGCAGCGTGTCGTTCCACGCGTGGGTGGTGGCGCACCCGCGCAGCGCGTCGGCGGAGGCGGCCAGCCGGCCTTGCAGTCCCTTGAAAGCCAGGCTCCAGGTGCTGCTCAGCTCGTCCATCTCCGGCTGGATCGACCAGCTGGCGAGTGCCTGCGCGGCGTCGTCCAAGGCGCTGAGAGCGCCGGTGATCCGGCTGTGCAGCGCCGGGCTGTTCACCGTGTCCGTCATGTGCGCGGACGCGAGTAACTCCTGCGGTTTCACGTTCAGATCGGTCACGGGCCCCCCTGTGATCACTTATGTCACAGGATGCTATCCAGAACACTGATCACAAACTGCGAAGTGGCGCAAAATGACCGCGTAGCGTTGGGGGGTTACGGCCGAGATCGACGGTTGAGTGGTGTGGACAGGGCTACGCCAGGCCATCATCGCCGAACTCGCGCCCGCACGACCTCCGCCCTCCATCCAGGCGGATCCAACCGGCATGGATAACCCCGCACCCCCCGCCGCCGGCTCCGATCACAACCCGTCCCCCACGCACGGCGAGGCCCTTCCGGTAGCTCACTCATGGCAAGGGCTTACCGCGTAAGCCGGCCCACGGCCCGCGAATCCGGTTCCACCGGCTGATGACGCGTCGAGCTATCCGCGCATCGTCGTGACACCGAGGCGCGACTTCGTGGCCGGTCCCCCGGTGTCCAAGCCGCGGCGAGGCAGACCTCCCGGCCCTCGATACTTGGTCACGGTCACGGTCCTGGCAGGCTGGCGCCGGATTACCACGCCAGCGCGGTAAGAAGCCGCTCGGGCGTCGGCGCCTGGCCCATCCGTATGAACCTAGCCGGCCGGCCGCATGCAGAGCCGATCCGTCTGAATACGCCCCCACCCATGAACCTCTCCCGCACACGCCCAGCCGCAGGCGTGACCGCGCCGTTGGCCGCCGCCGTTCTCGCCTCCACCATCGCCGCCGAGCCTGCAGCCGGCGAGCGCAGCGTCGCGCTCCACCAGGCGGTCGCCGCGCTGCCGGTCGCGGCCGAGGACCGTACTGGCTACAACCGCGAGTCGTCCTTCTGCGGGTGGATCGACGCCGACCACGACGGCTGTGACACCCGCAAGGAAGTCCTCCTCGAGGAGGCCGTCACCGCCCCCACCGTCACCGGCACCTGCACTCTGACCGGCGGCACCTGGCTCAGCTGGTACGACGACACCACCGTTGACCGGGCCGGCGCCCTCGACATCAACCACGTGTTATCCGTACCTGCCACGAGTGAACGAGGTAATTGATCAGGTCTGCGCGTCAGCGGTACAGCCCCGGGGGTCGGCGTTGCCGGCTGGCGGCGGAACCGCCGGCCCGGGTTTCCCGCGGGTCGGCGGTCAGCGGAACCGGGCACTCGAACTCTCCATCTGAGTCCACCCTCGTGTTGCCGCTGAAGTGCTGACCATCCCCTACGGTGCCGGCGTGCGGCTGGTGTTGGGGTGGTCGTCGATCCAGGCCAGGCTGCCGCGGTTGAGATGGTGCCGGGCGCGGGTGATGGCGACGTAGGCGAGCCGGGCTTCTGTGGTGTCGATGGGTCCAGGTACGGGGTTGCCGTTCTCGTCGTGGCTGCTGGTGTCTTTGGGCGGGTGGAAGTCGCCGGCGATCCGCACGTTGGGCCATTCGCGTCCCTTGGCTGTGTGGGCGGTGGAGACGGTGACCTGGGCGCTGGCCTCGTCGTGGAGGTGGTCGACGGCGTCCACAATGTCGTCGGCGCCGTGGCGGTCGATGAGATCGACGAAGGGTTGGAGGTCTCCTACTGACGGGTCGTGGGCGTCGCAGCCGATCCGGCCGACCCGGTGCCGAAGGCCCGGGTGGTAACGGCGTCGAGGACTGCGCCGAACTGTGCGGGGCTGCGGATCGCCGGGCACTCGAAGACTGCCTCCCATCCGGTGCGCTCGGAGAAGAAGCCGACATCGGCCCAGCCACCACGGAAGAGGGTGATCTCCGCCTCCGCGCCCTCGGCGCCCACGATGGACACCCCGACCGAGTCCGGATCCCGCACTCGGTCCCGCTCGGTCTCCAGCGACTGGGGCCATTCGGCAGCCTCCTCCCGCCAGGTAGTGGCCCCCACTTTCAGCCCCGCCCCGGCCCACTCCCCATACCGCCGCTCGATCTCAGCCGCGGCCGCGTCCAGATCCACGATGCGCTCCATACGCTCCCCTTCCCCTTCGCGGCCGCCGCCAAAGTCGGCCCACCCGCGACGGCTCGGGCACGGATCCGTCACATGATCATGCCGCACAGGTCCCAGTCCTCCCCGGTCAAGGGCTCCACGCTCCGCGCCCTGCGTTCCACCATGAATTCGAACCCGACCACGGAAGCAGCCGCACGGGTGAATCGGTCGCGGCCCTGTTCAGATCAACCAACGCGGGATCGAACACCGCGGCCGACGACATCACCGTCGCCCGACTGGCCCTGGCCCAGCACCTGGTCCTCGGGCGACGGCTTGCCGGCGCACGCCCCGGCTGGACGTGCCCGGCTGCAACCCGTGAGGCCCGCAAAGGGCCTGGAGGCGGGCGCTGGTGGCCACCGCCCGGTCGTGGACGCTCAACTGCGGCACGGTGTCCTCCACGGCCTCGACATGGCCCCGCTTGTCCGGCAGGTCCGGCACGGTGTCCTCCCTCGCCTCGAGGTGACCTCGCCGGGCTGACAGACCCGGGTGTCGGGCGGCGGTGTAGACATTGTGGCCGAGCGGCCGCTGCCGGCGGCCTGGTCGCCGGGGGGGGTTAGGTCGACGCAGTGCGTGCCGATCGCCGCATCCACGATGCGCTCGCCCAGGCCGGGGTCGGCACAAGCAGGTGCCAGCGGCGGAATGTCCCGTGGTGGGTGTAGACGATAGCGGCGACATCAACGGCAGCCAGGCCCACGTCGAAGCCAGCACCGCTGCGGGCTCCCATTCCGAATGCGGCGCGGATGGCGGCCGCGGCGGCACAGCGCGAGCAGCACGTCAACCACCGCCGTGCCGCAGCGCCAGCCCCTCCGCCGCCCGGATGAGGTACGTCTCCTTTACCGCCGGCTCGCGCACGGCTGCCCGCGGCACGCGGTCCTCAAAAGTGCCAGGCCCGCAACCGAGAATCTCCGGCGGCTCCCCCAGCACATCGAGGGCCACCTCGTGTTGAGGATGGCCCCGGAGCAGGAGCCCGTTGGCTCAGGTGGGGTCTCAAAGGTCCGCTACGAGCGCGGGGTCCGTCCCCTCTCGCTCGGGGAGACTCGGCGTCGGCCATGCGGGATTCCAGCGCCACGCCTGCCACCGGTCGGCTTCCGCGAACGGGCCGGCGCGATCCTCGATCAGCGCCAGGGCCTGGGCGCGGGCGTGCTCTACCGCCCGGTGCTCGGTGTCAGTGACGATGCCCAGGCGCCGGACGTGGGCGTACTCGTCCTCGTCCTTCCAGCGCAGGGTGCTCAGGTCGGGGTCGATGACCAGGTCGATGGCCAGGTCAAGGGTGTCGAAGCCCGCTTCGGTGCGGTGGGTGGGGTGCTCGAAGTTGATGTACCAGTTCCGCAGCCCGGCCGCGGTGAAGAAGGCGTTGACGCTGAACCACGCCGTCGGTGGTTTCCACAGCAGCAGTTCGGTCTCCTGCCACACTGCGGGAGCCAGCTGCCACTTCCCCGTCGCCATCGCGTCGAACGCCTGGGTGCGGATCGTGCGGTCGCCTTCGGCGCGTGCCCTGGCGTAGAGGGCGGGCCAGCGGGCCTGCGCGCCCGGGGCGCAGGCGGTTACCAGTGCCTCGGGGGTGTCGGCGATGACCCGCAGGGCCTGCTCGCTCCACACCCGCCCGCAGCGGTGTACGTCGCGCCGCACGACCGTCTCCCCTGGCGTGAAGCTTTCCATCGGTTCCTCCTCGACGCATTGCCCGTACGCGGTGTTCGGCAGAGCGAGCACCCGCCACCCTGGCGGTTCCGGCCGGGCCTGGCACGGCGGCGTTGAGGGCGGACGAGCCGGGGGTTTGCGGGCACCTGCCGCCAACGTCTGGCCAAGCATCCGACCTGCGACACCTACCAGCCCCTGGTGCGGCGTAGCGGGGGCGGTGGCAGGGGGTCTCGTTGAGCCGGGCATGGGCAGGCAGGCGCCTGTGTCGCCGCGGGCGGCTCGAGTGCCCCGCCGCCGGCCCGAGAGGAGCGGTGGCGGGGCGGGGCAGCCGACCTAGGGTCCGGGCACCTTGCGGATGGTGTCAGCGGTGGTGGCGGTGGCCCCAGGACGTGCTGTCGGCGATCCGGCCGTGGCTGTCGCGCAGGGTCGCGGTGTCGTGGTCGTTGTTCCAGACGTAAGCGCGGCGGTCCTGGTAGACGTTCGCAGCCGTGTCGTGTCCGACGCCGGTGTGGACGCGGACCGAGGAGTGGCCGGCCAGCCACAGGTGCGTGAACCGGTAGCTGTGGCGGGACTCGTCCGACAGCGTCCAGCCGGACAGATTCACCGCCCTGCGGCCGGTGTTGACCACCGTCACCCACTCCGCGTTCAGGGAGGCGTTGCTGCGGTTGTCGCGTCCGGGGCTGTCGTACTGGAGGGCCCCAGCACCTGCGGGTGCGACTGCTGGTGGTGCCGGCCGTGGTCCGCGGCCGTGGCCGGAAGCGCCGCGGCGCCCAGCAGGACGCCGGCAGCCGGAGCGGTCGCGGCAAGACGGGAAACGAGACGGGACACGCAAGTCCCCTTTCGTGCAGGGCGCAGCCATTTGGGCCGTGCCAGTGGTACTCGCCATCGGCACATCCGCCGGGGCACCACCACGATCACCGTACTGCCACCTAGAGCAGTCGACGAGCCACGCAATGTTACAGATCGCGGACCTGTGCGTGACCCTCACCTGCACGCCGCACCCAGCGCACAGCCCGGGCGTGCCGCACACCACCCGCCCGAGCAACGACCCGGCAACCGCCGCCGACCAAGCCGAATCCGCCACTCACCAGCCACCCCCGGCCACCTGGAACAGGTGTACGCCCTCAGGGGCATGCCACGGCCGCCGTCGGTAACAACGGCGACCGAAGGAGCCGGCGCACGCAATTCGGCCAGTACGTGCCACCCGTTCCCGTCGGCGCATCGCCGACGCCATAGCGGCCGATCGCCTCTCCGCGCCCAGCAGCTTGATGCACCCGACACCGTGCCCCAGAGCTCGCATGGCCATCACCAGGGCAGGCTGGGTGTTCACGGGCCTCGCCTTCTTAGGAAACCGGCGGCCAGCAGCGACGCGGTTTCCTGGCCACACCTGGAGGTGGTGCAGGTCACTTCCTGTCGTACACGAGTGCTGGAGTAGACGAGGTGCATCACGGCCTGCGGTTTCCCTGCGGCTTCGGCGTACTGGTGCGGCGCTGTCCACCATGCGGGTGGTCGTCGCCTATCCACTGGTTCGTCCACAACGACGAGCGCACAGTCGGCGGCCCCCAGGCGTTGCGTTCTGCGGCGCACGTTGATAGCGCGACACCGGTCGGATTTGCAGAGCGCGTTGACCGCCCCTTGCTGTATCGCTGTTGCCCCGGCCCGCGGCACACTCTGCGGCGGCAGACGGGGCCGACTGGCGGGGTAGGGCTGAGTGGCGGCCCGGCAGGTGACATGGCATCACTAGTTCAAGAGCTGGTAAATCCCAGCCCGCGTTCGAACCAAAGCGGCTGACGCTCCTCCGCTTCTACGCGAGGTCAGTATGGGCGAAAAGAGCAATAGCGGCATGCCCAAAAAGATCGTAGTTGGTAGCTATATCCTGAACGCGTGTGAGATTCCACACGTCACGCAGGGCTACAATCCTCGGCACGCACAGCTGGGTTGCGTGTAACGCACCGTTGACTCACCGTGTTCCAGCCTGTTGGATCCGTTCACTTGTATGTGGATTATGTGAACGGTCCGTGGGGGCTCGGTTGTTGGGGTGGGTGGGGAGCGGGCGTTCCGCTCGTGGGGCTCGTTGGCGTAAAGCTGCAGCTCAGGTAGGTGTGCTGGCGGTGCTGGCGGGGGCGGCACTATCGGCAGGTGACACGGTGGCAGTGGCTGATGAGCCCGTACCGGTCGGTGACACGACGGCTGGCGCTCCGAGTTCGGCGGCACCAGTGGACTCGCCGGAGTCGCTGGCGGTGGACGCAGCCCGTAAGTCGGGCAAGGCCGTGCCGGTCACAGCGATGACGGATGAGAACACCGACGTCTCAGCGCAGCCGGACGGGACGCTGGTTGCGACGATCCACGCGAGTCCGGTGCGGACCCGCAAGGCCGGCGCATGGACGGCGATCGACACGACATTGCAGGCCGCGCCGGATGGCGGGGTTGCGCCCAAGGCGGTGCTTCCGGGCCTGGAGTTCTCCGGCGGCGGGTCGCAGCCGCTGGTGCGGATATCGAGGGCGGGCAAGGAGTTGGCCCTGTCGTGGCCCGACCCGCTGCCGAAGCCGGTGCTTGACGGGGATACGGCGGAGTACCGCGACGTCCTGCCGGACGTCGACCTGCGGATGACGGCGACCGTCGACGGCTACACGCAGCTGGTGGTCATCAAGACCGCCGAAGCGGCGAAGAACCCGGCGCTGGCACAACTCCACCTGGGGATGTCGAGCACGGACCTGGTGATGCAGGAGAATGCCGACGGATCGTTGTCGGCGGTGGACGGTCCCGGAGGCGGGACGGTCTTCGAGGTGCAGCAGCCGATGATGTTCGACTCGTCCGCGGCCGCGCAGGACGGCCCTGGCACTGCTCAGGCGACGCAGGCTCCGGCAGGCGCTCGCGCCGCTGGTACGACCGGTGCGGCAGATGATCCCGCGGATGGTGGGGCTCACGCCGCCGCGGTGGATGTGCAGATCGCCGACGACCAGTCGTCGCTGACCCTCACCCCGGACCAGGGCCTGCTGACCGCGCCGGGCACGGTGTATCCGGTGATGATCGACCCGGAAACAGATGCGCCGCACCCGGGTGGCTGGGCGGGCATCTCGCGGGCCAACCCGGCGCAGGAATTCTGGAAGTTCAGCTACAACGGCACCCACGTCGAAGACTTCGGCACCGGGTACTGCGCGGCGCCGGCCTGTTCGGCCAACGACGTCAAGCGGGTGATGTACTCGATCCCCGTGCACGGCCGGGGATTCAACGGCAAGAACATCCTGGCGGCTGAGTTCGACGTGAAGGAGTCGCACTCCTACAGCTGCACGAAGGAACCGGTACAGCTGTACACGACGGGTGCTATCAGTACAGCCACGAACTGGAACAACTCCAGCTCGACGACGGGCACGACGCCGTTCTGGGGCCAGTACCTGCAGACGATCACCGACGCGAAGGGCTGGAGTTCGTCCTCGTGCCCTGCGGCGAACCTGGAGTTCGGCAACATCGACCCCAAGGTGTCGACGACGTTGAAGTCCAAGGTCCAACAGGCCGCCGACAACAACTGGACCAACCTCACCCTAGGCCTCAAAGCGCAGGACGAGACGGATCCGGACGCGTGGAAGCGGTTCACGGACGACGCGACTCTGCAGGTTATGTACAACCTGCCGCCGTCGCAGGCGCTGCCGAAGAATCTGACGATGACGCCGGGATCGGTGTGCCAGCCGCTGCCGATCCTGATCAACAAGTGGCCGACCCTGATCGCCCGGGCCTACGACCCGGACGGTGACCAGATCGGTGTGCAGTTCGCAGTGTCCTGGGATAACGGTGACGGTGCCAAGTTCGCGCGGCACTGGTTCTCAACCGAGAAAGAGGGCAACACCCCGTCGTACCGCAAGGCATCCGGGTCCCTGTTCTCTGTCGCCTTGCCCCCACAGAGCGGCGTCACCAGTACCACGAAGATAGGCTGGGAGGTGCGGGTCTGGGACGGTTACCAGTGGGGTTCGTGGAGTTCGGCGGGCGACCCGACCGACTGCTACTTCAAGGTCGATACGGTCGCTCCGGCGGGACCGGTGGTGACGTCTTCGGCCTTTCCTGGCAGTTCGGACACCGATCCCGACGGCATCGCCAATTTGCCGTGGACCGACGGGGTCGGAAAGTACGGCACGTTCACCTTCGACACCGCCGCGACCGATGCGGTGAAGTACGAGTACGGGCTGGACGCACCGGCTTCTGCCGCCCACACGGTCGCCACCTCGGGCGGCGCTCCCGCGTCCGTGCGGCTCCTGCAGCAGGAAGAGGGTTTGCACAACCTCTCGGTGAGAGCTCTCGACGCATCCGGGAACGCCTCTTCGGTGTCCTCCTACGTCTTCAACGTGAAGGCCGGCCAGACACAGCATGAGGGCTGGGCGATGGACGATGCAGCCGGGACGGGCAGCTTGGCCGGTTCCGGAGGTTCGTTCCAGGCCACAGTGGCGGGTGCGGCGGCCGGTGGCGCTGTCGGCCACGCGGGCACCGCGTTGTCGCTGCCTGGCGGGCTCGCCTCCGACGGGACGCCCGCGGACTACGCCTCGACAAGCGGCGCGGTGGTAGACACCTCCGGCAGCTTCACGGTCTCGGCCTGGGTGAATCTCGCCGACGCCAGCACCGCCCGGGCCGCGGTCAGCCAGAACGGCTCGTACATCGGCGGCTTCAGCCTGGGTCTGTACGACGGCAAGTGGACGTTCAAGACATCGACCCAGGACGCCCCGGGCTACATGTGGCAGTCGGCTGCGTCCACCCAGCCGGTGGTCACCGGCACGTGGACCCACCTGACGGGTGTGTACAACCAGGCGGCGCACACCGAGACCGTCTACGTCAATGGCGTTCCCTCGGCTGCCGTCGCGGTGCCGGTGGCGCCGATGGCGACCGGTGCGCTGCAGTTCGGGCGGATCCTGTGGAAGGGTCCCTACGCCGACGCGTGGCAGGGCTCGGTGGATGACGTCCACCTGTGGAACCGGGCGCTGACCGCGTCGGAGGCGGCGGGTCTTGCAGCGGACACGGCGGTGACTACCGGCGTGCCGGCCAAGGCGGTCTTCAGCATGGATCAGAGCGGCGGCACGATGATCGGCACCGGTGAAGCATCGGACGCCGCCATCCGGGGGACGGTAACCACCGGAGTGATCCGGACAGCAGACAAAGCGGTGCACTTCGGCACCGACGGCTCGGCAGTCACCAGCCGACCGCAAGTCGACGGCACCAGAACCTTCTCGGTGTCGGCCTGGGTCCGGATCCCGAACCCCGCGGCCGGCGACACGTCATCGAAGATCGCCGTGACCCAGAACGGCGTGTACAACTCGGAGTTCTCCCTGTACTACTCCACGTACTACCAGCGGTGGATCTTCGGACGCTACGCGGAGGACACGGCCACGGCCACGCTGACCCGCACCATGCAGACGAACTGCACGGGCAACGCAAGCAGCGGAACGAAGTGCATCGGCTCGGACGGCGGCGAGTGGACCCACCTGGTGGGCGTCTCGGACGCGACCGCACACCAGAATCAGCTGTACGTCAACGGCTATCTGGTCAGCACCACCCCCTACACCCAGACCACCCCCTGGCCAACCCCGGGCGGTCTGGAACTGGGCGCGGACAACCGTGCCGGGGTCGACGCGGAATTCCTCGGCGGCGACATCGACGACGCCCGCGCCTTCGACCGGATCCTGACCGGCTCCGAAATCCAGACGATGATCCAGCAAAGCCCCCAGCCGGCGGGACGGTGGAAGTTCAACGACGCCACCAGCGCCACACCACGGGTGTCGCCGGACGACCTGAATGCACACCCAGCTTCACTGTCCGAGACAGCCGCGATCTCGACCAACAACCCGTGGATCGGAACAGGCGCGCTCAGCCTGAGCGGTCCGACCAGCTACGCGGCAACGCAAAGTGCGCCCCTCGACACCGACGAAGGCTTCACTTTTGCCGGGTGGACACAGTTCGCCGCCGCCCCGGACCAGGACGGCACCGTACTCTCGCTCGGCGACGGCACGGACAACGCCGTGACCGTGCGGTGGCACTATCTGCGCACCGACCACATTCCGGACCTGCCAGCCGACTTCGACACGATCGAGGGCGAGTGGCAGGCGGAGTCGGTCTCGGGAGGAACCACCCGGGTGCACACCGTGGTCCGCCAGTCGGCCGTCGGTCAGGCGGGTGTCTGGACTCACCTGGCGGTGACCTATGACGCCTTCTCCAACCAACTGGCCCTGTATGTGAACGGGCAGTTGGAGGAGAAGCTGTGCGACGACGAGGACAACCCCGGCACGTGCACCAACGACGTCTCGTACGCGGGAGCCAACCAGCCGTTCGAGGCGACGTCCGGCCTGAAGTTCGGTCCCCTGCAGTCAGCCGCTGGCACGGACCATTCGTTGTCCGGGCAGATCGATGACGTCTGGGCCTACCGGGGCGTGCTGACTCCCGCGCAGATCGCCTCGCTGATCACTCCCGTCGAACTCGACAGCACCACCGGCACGTAAGCGGATCCTGCAAGCCGGCGCCCACCCAACCATTTGGGCGGGCGCCGGCCAGGAGCTCACCCGCGGCTGTTCCCAGTGACTTCGCCCGGCCTGTGGCCGGCACGACCAGCTCTGCCCAGTTCCGGCCGGCCAGAGCAGGGAGATCCTCACGATGCGCATCACCCCGGCGCTGTGGCGCCGCACCCCACGGCGGATAGCCACCGTCATGTCCGCAGCCCTGATCGCCACCACGCTGCAAGCGCTGCCCGGCGCCCTCACACAGGCGTCGGCCGACTCCAGCGGCCTCTCGAAGGTTTCGTTGGAAAAGCCGGTCAAGGGTGTGAACGCCAAGGTCAAGCCGCGCCCGGCTGACCGCACCGTTTCCCGACCGCGTGCCCCGAAGAAGACGTGGCCGGCCGCCGGGACGGCGTCGGTGCAGTTGCCTGTGCCGGTTGACTCCCCGGCGAAGGCAGCCCCTGGTGCAACCCGCGCCACCGGATCGGCTGTGCGGGCCGGTTCGCTACCGGTGTCCCTGGCCGCCGTGGCCTCCGCCACGGATGGCGCCTCGAGGGCGGCAGCTTCGTCGCCCAGCGCGCCCAAGCAAGCGACGGTCCGCGTCCTGGACCACGCGGCGGCCGCGAAGGCCGGGATTGACGGTGTGCTGTTCACTGTCGCCGGCAGCAGTGGGCAGGGCACCACAAAGGCCCAGGTCGCAGTGGATTACAGCGCGTTCGCTGACGCGGCAGGTGGCGGCTACGGGGAGCGGCTGCACCTGGTGCAGCTGCCCGCGTGCGTGCTGACCACACCCGAGAAGGCACAGTGCCGCACCGCGACCCCGCTCGCCGGCGCCAACGACGCCGAGAAGCAGACCGTCACTGCGGATGCGGTCGCGGTGCCCGCGGTGACTCCCTTGTCGGCTGCACCACTGACCGTATCGCCGCTCAGCGCGACCTCGAATGTGACCGTGCTGGCCGCGACAACCTCGGCAGCCGGCCCATCGGGGGACTACAAGGCGACGCCGCTGTCGGCAGCGTCGACCTGGAGCACCGGTCTGAACAGCGGCTCCTTCTCCTGGAACTACTCCATGCCGGTGCCGTCCGTGCCGGGCGGGCTCTCACCGAGCGTCGGCCTGTCGTACTCGTCGGGGTCGATCGACGGGCGGACCGCGAACGCCAACAACCAGGGCTCATGGGCCGGTGACGGCTTCGACATGGACCCCGGGTTCGTGGAGCGCTCCTACAAGTCCTGCGGTGACGACGGGATCAAGACCAATGGTGTCGAGCCCGGTGACCTGTGCTGGGCGTACGACAACGCCACGATCAGCTTCGGCGGCCACTCCGGGCAGCTGATCCCGTTCGCGAAGGACGAGTGGCGGATCTCGGGTGACGACGGCACGAAGGTGCTGCGGCTGCGGGACACGGCCCGCGGCAACGGGGACGACGACGGCGAGTACTTCGAAGCGATCACTACCAACGGCACCCGCTACTACTTCGGCTACAACCGTCTGCTCAACTGGGCGTCGGGCAGGGCGGAGACGAAGTCGGTGGAGACCGTGCCGGTCTTCGGCGACGACGCGGGCGAGCCCTGCCACGCCGATGCATTCGCGGACTCCTGGTGCCAGCAGGGCTGGCGGTGGAACCTCGACCTGGTCATCGACACCAACGGCGACGATGTCACGTACTGGTACAACCCGGAGTCCAACTCCTACGGCCGGAACCTGAAGTCGACCGACGACACCCCGTATGTCCGGGCGGCGACGCTGGACCACATCGAGTACGGCCAGCAGCAGGGCGACATCTACTCCGCCACCGTCAAGCCGATGGCCCGGGTCGACTTCGCCACCGCCGAGCGCTGCCTGGAGACGACGGCGGCGCTGTGCGATCCGGCGAGCATCGACACCAACCGGCAGTACTGGTACGACACCCCGTGGGACATGAACTGCAAGGCCGGCACGACGTGCGACGCCGGCCGCTACTCGCCGGCGTTCTTCACCCGGACACGCCTGACGAAGGTGACGACGTCCACGCTGCAGTCGGACGGTACGTACAAGCCGATCGACAGCTGGGACCTGCACCACAAGTGGGGCACCGCGGATGCCGACTACCAGTTGCTGCTGGACAAGATCACGCACACCGGCCTGGCCGGCACCACCCCGATCACGCTGCCGCCCACCACGCTGGACTACGCCGAGCGGATCGGGCGGCTGGACAAGACCGGAGACGGCCGATCCCCGTTCTACAAGCAGCGGCTGAGCATGATCGCCGACGAGATCGGCGGGCAGATCGACGTCAACTACTCCCAGCCCGCCTGCGACTGGAGCAGCCTGCCGACGCCGCAGACCAATACCACGCACTGCTTTCCGCAGATGTACCAGGCCTCGGACGACGTGCCGGTGACCACCGAGTGGTTCAACAAGTACGTCGTGGACTCGGTGATCGCCACCGACCGCACCGGCGGGGCACCTGACATGGTCACCCACTACACCTACCTCGACGGCGGCGCCTGGGCGTTCGACGACGACGAGGGCATCACCAAGGAGAAGCTCAAGACGTGGTCGCAGTGGCGCGGCCATGGCCACGTGCGGGTGCAGACCGGCGGCGTGTCGGCGATGTCGACGCAGACCGACCACTACTTCCTGCGCGGCATGGACGGTGACCGCTCCGACCCCGCGGACACGACCAAGACCCGCGACGTCACCGTGCAGGACATCGTCCTCGGTTCACTGATCGACGACCAGGCCTGGGCGGGCTTCGAATACCGCACCGACAGCTACGACGCCCCCGGCGGGAAGGTGCTGTCCCGCAGGGCGAGCTGGCCGTGGAGGAAGCAGACGGCCAAGAGGGTCCGCGACTGGGGCACCACCACCGCCAACCTGACCGGCACCACCACCGCCCACTCCTACACCTCGCTGGACAACGGCGCCGGCACCCAGTGGACGGAGGTCCGCAGCAACACCACCTTCGACGACTACGGCCGGCCCACCCTGGTGGAAAAGCTCGGCGACATGGGCGAGAGCAGCGACGACACCTGCACCCGCACCACCTACGCCGACAACACGGCCGACTGGATCCTCACCGGGGCCATCCACACCGAGACGGTCGCCGGCAACTGCGCGGCCAACCCGAACCGCGACACCCAGCCCGATGGGACGTCGGCCGTCATCTCCGACACCCGCATCCGCTACGACGGCCACGCCTACGGCGTCGCGCCGACCCGCGGTCTGGCCACGCTGACCGAGACGATGAAGTCCCGCAACGGCATCATCGCCACCTACCTGGACAACGCCGCCACCTACGACCTCTACGGCCGGCAGCTGACCGCCACGGCGTTGGCTTCCACCAGCGTGTTCAACCCGACCGACGAGTCCAAGGCCCCGGTCACCACCGCGGCGACCAGCCCCCGCACGACCACGACGGCCTATTCCCCGACCACGGGAAGGCCGACGACCACCGTGGTGACCACGCCACCGGGAACTGCGGGCGTGGCGTCAAGCGCGCAGACCACCACGACCGCCATCGACCTGCTGCGCGGCCTGCCCTATATCACCCTCGATACCAACTCCAAGCGCACCGACATCCAGTACGACGCGCTGGGCCGGGTGCTGAAGGTCTGGCAGCCTGACAATCTCAAGGGCTCCAATACGACGCCCAGCACGGAGTACGTCTACACCAACAGCGATAGCGTCATCGCGTCGATCACGACCAAAACGATCAACAACAACAAGTCCCAGGACAGCGCCTACACCCTCTACGACGGCTTCGGCCGCATCCGGCAGACCCAGGAGCCCGGGCAGGACAGCGGACGGGTCCTGACCGACACGTTCTACGACGAGCGCGGCCAAGCCGCCCTGACCTATGCCCCCTACTACTCCACCGGGGCGCCGTCAGGGACGCTGCTCAAGGTCGAGGACACCACCGGGGTGGAGACCCAGACCGCCACCACCTTCGACGGGCTCGGCCGCCCGGTGAAGAGCAGCCTGCTCAAGGGCAACGGCGTCGGCACCCCCCTGTGGTCCACCACCACCTCCTACGGCGGGACCAGCACCACTGTCACCCCGCCCAAGGGCGGCACCCCCACCACCACGATCACCGACGCAACCGGCCGCACGACCGAGCTGCGCCAGTACAAGGCAGCCACCCCCACCGGCGCCTACGACTCCACGACCTACGGATACGACCCAGCAGGGCACCAGAACAAGCTCACCGACCCGTCGGGCAACGTGTGGACGTGGACCTACGACCAGCTCGGGCGCCAGGTCAAGGCCGTAGACCCCGACAGCGGCACCACCACCAAGGAGTACAACGACCGCGGGGAACTGGTCTCCACCACCGATATGCGGGGCAAGACCGTCGTCCACGTCTACGACAACCTCTCCCGGGAAACCGAGACCCACGACGGCACCGCCACCGGCCCGCTGCTGACCTCCCAGACCTGGGATCCGACCGGCAACAAGGGCCAGATCGCCTCCACCACCCGGTACGCGAACATCGGTGGCACGACCTACCAGTACAAGACCGCCAACAACGCCTACGACGCCCTCTACCGGCTCACGAAGTCCACCCTCACCGTCCCCTCGGTCCCCGGGCAGGAGGGCCTGGCCGGCAGCTATGTAAGCGGCAGCTCCTACAACCTCGACGGTACCGTCCAGGCCACCGGCTACCCGGCCGCCGGCAGCCTCACCGCCGAGGGTGTCGCCTACACCTACGATTCCCTGCACCGCGTCACCGCCATCGGCAGCAGCCCGCTGACCTACCTCACCGGCCAGACCTACAGCATCACCGACAAGCCGATACGGTCCACGCTGAGCACCGGCGGCAAAACCGTGCAGGTGTACAACTCCTACGAGTGGGGCACCCAGCGCCTGGCCGGGAGCCTGACCGAACAGCAGGACATCACCGGCGCCGCCCGCTCCACCACCTACACCTACGACGACGCAGGCAACGTCACCTCGCTGCGGGACACCTCCCGTACCGGCACCGACCAGCAGTGCTTCCAGTACGACCACCTCGGCCGCCTCACCGAGGCCTTCACCCCCGCCACCACCACCTGCCCCACCACCCCGAACGGCACGGCACTCGGCGGCCCGGCACCGTACTGGTCCAGCTACACCTACAACACCGACGGCACCCGCAACACCGAAACCGACCACAACCCGGCAGGCGACACCGCCGCAGACACCACCAGCGGCTACGACTACCCCGCTGCCGGGCACGGCCCCCACACCCTCGCCGGCGTCACCGCCACCACCGGCACTACCACCCCGGTCCAGCAGACCTACGACTACGACGCCGACGGCAACACCACCGCCCGCCACCTGGTCACCGCCCCCAACCAAACCGACGACCAAACCCTGGTATGGGGCACCGAGAACCGCCTCGACCACGTCACCGACACCATCACCACCACCTCGGGCACAGGCAACACCACCACCGGCAAAACCACCGACTACGTCTACGACACCAGCGGTAACCGCCTGACCGAGCACACCCTCGACACCGCCAACCCCTCAACCGAGAACACCACCCTGTTCCTCGGCAACACCGAAGTGAACTTCGTCAAGGGCGCCGCCAAGGCCACCGCCACCCGCTACTACCCCCTCGGCTCAGCGGTCGCCGTCCGCACCAACGACAACAAAGTCACCTTCCAGATCACCGACGCCCACGGCACCGCCGACGCCAACATCGACGCCACCACCGGCGCCCTCACCCAGCACTACGAAACCCCCTTCGGCCAAGACCGCGGCCCCACCCCCACCACCTGGGCCGGCACCAGAGGCTTCCTCGGCGGCACCAAAGACACCGCCACCCGACTCACCCACCTCGGCGCCCGCGACTACGACCCCACCACCGCCCGCTTCACCTCCATCGACCCCCTCCTCAACACCGCAGACCCCCAATCCCTCACCGGCTACACCTACAGCAACAACAACCCACTGACACTCAGCGACCCCTCAGGCCTCATTCCTCTCGGCCCCACCGACGGCGGCACGACCGAGGACTATCAGTGGTCGAAACAACAGGACTACCACGACAAAAAGCAGCAAGGACCTGACCGCTACCACGGCGGAAGCGGATACTTCAACGATGGCCACGGCTTCGTCTGGAGGGACGTTGCCTGGATCTCCAATCTTTCGGTCGATGGCAGGGCAATCAGATACGTGCCCGCATATTCGAATGGCCCCGCCGCGACCGAGCAAGATGTTGTGGATCGGGATCGATCGCAAGAACGCCCCAGCGGTATCGGTGGGTTCTTCTACTCCGCTCTCGGGCTCCAGGACATGGCCGACTGCGCAGGCGGCTCTCTAGAAGGCTGCACGCTAACAGGTTTGAACCTCCTTCCCGGCGGAGATGAAGTGCGAGCCGGGTACGACGCACTAAGGAAGGGCATAAGCAAAGAAAAAGGGCCAAAAATTGGCTGCACCAACAGCTTTGATCCCCAGACCCCGGTCCTGCTCGAAAAGGGAAACACCAAGCCCATAGGCGCGATCAAGCCGGGCGATCACGTCGAGACCGGTGACCCGACAACGGGAAAACACGTGGGATCGCGCACGGTCACAGCTACACACGTGAACCGTGACGCCGACCTCGTCGACCTTCTCTTCAAGGACTCCAAAGGCCGCACCTCGACGCTGCACACCACGTCACATCACCCCTTCTGGGACGAAACGACCCACGAATGGGTCCAGGCTGGAGTCTTCCTCCCAGGCCACGACCTGATCACTGCAGCAGACCAGACCGTGACAGTTTCCGCTATTCACCACCTCCCCAGCCCCTCCAAGAACATGTACAACCTGACCGTGGACGAACTCCACACGTACTATGTTCTGGCGGGCACGACGCCGGTCCTGGTCCACAACGACGACGCGAGCTTGTGCAAGCTGCTAGGAATAAATCAAGTTGAGCTCAACAAGCTTGTTGGAGATGCCTACCGCGACCACATCGCAGACTCCATGAGGCAACGCGGATTGAATGTAGTCACAGAGGAGCAGGCGCCAGATCTGCTAAATTTTGACACGCCGTACGGCGAACGCCAATACGACATTGGACTACTCGACTCCAACGGAAATGTGACTCATTACATCGAGACCAAGTCTGGCGATGTCGGAAAAAATAAACTTCAATCCAAGAAAGATGCATGGCTGGAGCAGAATCGCGGCATCAATATAACTTACGTTTACGATGGCTACGGTCAGTGAATAACAATAGGAGTGGTCCATGGCTTTCGAGTACGGCGCCCTTGGTAGATCAGAAGGTGGGACCGCCATCGAGGAACTGTGCGGACTAATGGAACACCTCACATCTGGCGTTCCTGGCGTTACGCACGGCGAAATAAAGCAGGGAGACGGATGGGCGTCCGCGAGGGTTGGACACTCCACTCCGGATGGAGAATACCTTGAGCAGAATGTTCAGGTGAGCATCGGGGGTGAAATTGTCGAAGTATTCCTCGAGGAAGCGCATGAGATTTTGTCGGACGAGGTACTAGCAGGGCGAAATATAATGCTCACGATTTCCGCATCAGGCCTCATGAATGCTACTATCGCGGATCAAATAGTCGCATATTCCGAAAATCACTGGCAAGGAATTCCCTGGGATGAGGTTTCGGGTTTTCAAACCTCCTTCAAGCGGCCGTAGTGGGGGGGACCGCGAAGTGCTCATCGACCCCGGCGCCGCTGCGCGGTTGCCGCCAACTACTGGGGAAGGCCACCACTTGGCATGCGTCCGCTTGTATCACCAGGACGCCTTCCGGCCCGTGCGGCCGCAGAGTACCGCCACTCGCCGCGGCAGCAATGTCGATGACCGAGAGGACGCCGTCGTCCGGGTCTGTACGGTCTTCGGCTCTGTTCCGTAGTCGGTGGTGACGGTCGGTGGCAGGTGTCGTTGAACTCGTATGCGAGATGTCAACGCCCTGGTGGCGACGGTGTTTTCAGGGCTTTCTGGGCTGGTCATCGACGATGTGGTGGACGACGGCGAGGTGATCCGGGTAGCCGCTCGGACCCCGAATGTTCCCTTCCCCTGCCCGATGTGTGGGGTCCCGACGGGCAAAGTGCACGGCTACCACGGCCGGACGGTTGCAGACGTGCCGGTCGACGGCCGGCAGGTCGTCATCAAGGTCCAGGTGCGGCGCCTGGTCTGTCCGGTCCTGGGCTGCCGTCGGCAAACCTTCCGCGAGCAGGTCCCTGGGCTGCTGGAGCGTCTGCAGCGCCGCACCACGCGTCTGACCAGCCAGTCTCGGGAGGGTGTTCACTGAAGTGTGTAGGAGTTGATCTTGCTGGGTGGTGGGCGGGCCCCGGCTCGCTACGCACAGTGAGTATCGAGAAGTCTGAGTTGATGCAGGATCACATGCCGCAGGGGCGGCAGGAGGAGGCCGCGCGGCGGCTCGCGGGGGTGCTCT
>NZ_CAJSLV010000101.1 GCF_907177275.1 Actinacidiphila cocklensis | reverse complement strand
CCTGGCGGCGGGGCGGCCCGCGTGCTCGCGCTGGCCGCCGTGCTGCTGCTCGCGGCGGCGGGCTGCACCTCCTCCGGCGGCCACGACGGCGACCGGTCGGCGGCCCCGTCCGGCCGAGCCTCGGGTGCGCGCTGGCAGCCGCGGCCGGGGGTCGCCTGGCAGTGGCAGCTCAGCGGCACCGTCGACACGTCCGTCGACGTACCGGTCTACGACATCGACGGCTTCGAGAACGGCGCCGCCGCCGTCGCCCGCCTGCACGCCGACGGGCGCAAGGTGGTCTGCTACGTCAACGCCGGTGCGTGGGAGTCCTTCCGGCCGGACGCGAAGGACTTCCCCGCGGCGCTGCTGGGCCGCGGCGACGGCTGGGACGGCGAACGCTGGCTGGACGTCCGCGCCCTGGACCGGCTGCGCCCGCTGATGGCGGCCCGGTTCGACATGTGCCGCGCCAAGGGCTTCGACGCGGTCGAACCGGACCTCCTCGACGGATACGCCAACACCACCGGCTTCCCGCTGACGGCCGCCGACCAGCTGGCGTACAACCGCATGATCGCCGGGCTCGCCCGCGACCGCGGGCTCGCGGTCGGGTTGAAGAACGACCTCGACCAGGTGCCGCAGCTGCTGGGCGACTTCGACTTCTCGGTGGACGAGCAGTGCGCGCAGTACGGCGAGTGCGAGCGGCTGTCGCCGTTCGTCGCGGCGGGCAAGCCGGTCTTCCACGTCGAGTACGAGCTCGCGCCCGCGGAGTTCTGCCCCGCGGTGCGCAAGCTCGGCTTCAGCTCGATGCGCAAGCACCTGGCGCTGGACGCCTGGCGCGAACCCTGCTGACGCCCGCCGTCAGATCAACCGCCAGAGGTGGTCGGCGGAGCCGTTGTCGGTCCACTGGGTGACCTGGGCGCCGTCGGCCTGCGACATGCCGTCGACGGCGAGCACCTTGCCGGAGCGGACGTTGACGATCTTCGACCAGCCGTCGCCGTTGTCGGTGATGCGCCACAGGTGGTCGGGGGTGCCGTTGTCCTGGTACTGCTGCGCGTGGGCGCCGTCGTCGGTGCTCTGGTCGTGGACGGCGAGCACCTTGCCGCTGTTGCGGTTGGCGATCCGCACGGTGCCGTCGCCGTTGTCGAGCAGCGTCCAGACGTGGTCGGCGGTGCCGTTGTCGGTGTACTGCGTGACCTCGGCGGTGTCGGCCAGCGACATGCCGGAGACGGCCAGCACCTTGCCCGAGTTGCGGTTCTGGATGCGGTGCCAGCTCACCGTGGACGGAGCGGGCGGCAGCAGGAGCGCGAACATCCCGCCGACCACCGGCCGGTCCTGGAAGCCGCGTTGGGCACCGCTGGCAACGACGTACCAGTCGCTGAAGGGCACCCGCTGCGGCGAGGTGTTGGCGAAGTCGTAGACGCCGTTGACCAGCCGGTCGCGGGTGGTGCCGTGGTCGGCGAGCCAGGCGGCGGTCCACAGCTCCCAGTCGCCCTTGGTGTAGTCGTTGCGCGGGTCGAGGACGACGCCGTAGGCGCCGGCCTTCGCCAGGTACCAGGCGGCCTCGCGGGCGGCGGTGCCGACGGGGACCAGGTCGAGACCCAGCAGCCGGTCGGGGAAGCCGTTGTACTTCAGGCTCCAGGTGCCGTCCTGGTCGTAGGCGAGCTTGAGGTGCGCGCCGGAGGAGTCCTCGGCGAGCGAGGTCCACCGGCTGACGTAGCTGCGGGCCAGGGTGCGGTAGTGGACGGCGTCCGCGGTGCTGCCGTGCACGGCGGCGACGACGCCCATGGCGCCGATGCCGACGATGCCCTTGAGCGCGAGGTTGGCGCTGTGCGCGATGAAGCCGGTGAAGTCGTCGGTCTGGTTCTGGAAACCGGGGTCGAGGGCGTTGGCGGCGAGGTACTCGGCCCACTGGCGCAGGATCGGGTAGTGGGCGTTCGCGAAGGAGGCGGCGTCGGCGGCGGGCAGCCGCTGGAGGAGGGCGGCGGCCATGATGAGCATGTTCGCGGACTCCTCGACCGGCATGTCCTCCTCGTTGCCGTCGTTGTGCCCGGTCGCGTTGGGGTAGCCGGAGCCGAGGTCGTGCTGGGCGAACTCCTTGGGCCAGCCCCCGTGTTCCGCGTAGTCCAGCAGCGGTTCGAGCAGCAGTCGCAGGTAGCTGGGCGAGAGGTAGAGGTAGGCGGGGAAGGCCGGGTAGGTGACGTCGATGGTGGACATGTTGCCGTCGGAGGAGATCTCCTTCAGGAACGCCCACGGGGAGCCGCCCCGGTCGACCAGTTCGGTGCCCGCCACCGCCTGGCGCAGCGCGAGGGCGCAGACGGCGGCGTAGTGGTCGCCGGTGGCGCCGCCGCCGGCCGCGGCCGCGGCGTCGTTGCGGATGCGCGCTTCGAGCGCGGTGGCGGCGGTCAGTGCGGCGGCGCGGTCGGCGTCGAACCAGCCGACCATGTCGGTCCAGGAGCCCCAGTAGTGCGTCCACCACGGCTGCAGCTGGGCGCCGAGGTAAGTGACCGCGGGGGTGCGCACGTGGCCGACGGTGACGGTGAACTCCGCCGACGGTGTGCCCGGGTTGACGGTGCCGAAGTCGCGGTTGAGGCCGAGTACCGGCCAGCGGTCGCTGATGGCACGGGGTTTGGCGCTGTCGACCGACCCGTCGAGCCGTCCGGCGGACACCGAGGCTGCGCGCACGACGGTGTCCTGGCCGATCTGCGCGGTGACCCCGGTGCCGCCGGGCGCGGCCAGCACCAGCCGGCCCCAGGACGCCTGGTCGCCGTGCTCCTGGAGCACGCCGGGGGTGGCGGGCTGCGCGCTGAGCACGGTCATCCGGCCGGCCTGCTGGAGGTCCCAGGTGATGGGGGTGGCGGTGTCGCCGTGCACCCACTCGCCGGACACGTCGACGTGGACGTCGACGGTGTGGGCGCGGCCGTCGGTGCTGGCGGCCTGCACGGTGACGTAGCTGAGCGGCACCGACTGGCGCTGCAGGTTGCCGAGGTCGACCGGTGAGAAGAAGGTGACGGTCAGGGTGACGCCGCCGCCGGTGAGGGTGTAGACGGAGCGGGTCGCGGTCAGTTGCAGCGACACCTGCTGCATCGCGGTCAGCGCCGGTCCTGCGGGCAGCGCGGGGGCGCCGGCGAAGACGTAGGCGGCGCCGTCGATCCTGGCCAGGCCGCACAGCGCGGTGACGTGGCCGTTCCAGAAGGTGGGCCAGGTGCCGGCCAGGCTGTCGGCGGGCAGCCAGGTCGACAGGTACATCGAGCGGACGGCCAGCGGCACGGCGGGCGGCCGGATCGGGCCGAAGGTACTGGCGGCCGGGGCGAGGCCGGGGGCGGCCTGCGCGTGGGCCGGGGCGGCGGTGAGGGTGAAGAATCCGCCGGTGGCGGCGGCCGCGGTGAACGCGCCGCCCCACTTGAGAAGGTCGCGCCGCCCGGGCCGGGGCGTGCGGGGGTCGTCGGATGTCACGGGGTTCCGTCCTCGGGGAGGTGTGGGGTCGCGAGGGGGCCGGGCGGCGTGGCGGGGGGACGGCGGTGGCTCAGAGGAACTGCCACAGGTGGTCGGCGGTGCCGTTGTCGTCGAACTGCACGACATGGGCGCTGTTCGCCGTGGACATCAGGTCGACGCCCATCACCTTGCCGGAGTTCTGGTTGCGGATGCGGAACCAGCCGTCACCGTTGTCGACGAACTGCCACAGGTGGTCGGCGGTGCCGTTGTCGTCGAACTGCACCACGTGCGCGCTGTTGGCGGTCGACATCAGGTCGACGCCCATCACCTTGCCCGAGTTCTGGTTGCGGATGCGGAACCAGCCGTCACCGTTGTCGACCAGCTGCCACAGGTGGTCCGCGGTGCCGTTGTCGTCGAACTGCACCACGTGCGCGCTGTTGGCGGTCGACATCAGGTCGACGCCCATCACCTTGCCCGAGTTCTTGTTCTTGATCCTGCGGTAGGGGGCGGGGGCCGACCACTGGTGGCCGGTGGGCGAGGTGGTGGGGAAGGCGGAGATCCGCAGCCGGGCAGCGCCCATCGGGATGAGGGAGACGGTCTCGACGGCGGCGGTGCTGCGGGCCGGTGAGTCCTGGAGCGGGGTGACGACGTGCTGGCTGTCGGCCTGCCACTCGGCGATCTTCCGGGCGGGGGCGGTGATGCGCACCGGGGTGCCGCCGTGGCTGAACGGGTCGGCGGGCAGCGATCCGCCCGCGCGGGTGAAGGTGGTGCTGCCGGCGTCGAGGGCGAGCCCGTAGTTCCAGGCGGCGGAGGTGTGCACGGCGTACTCGGGGAACTGCGAGCTGCCGCCGGTCTGCACGTAGCTCTCGGCGAGGTCGAGGGAGTAGCTGAGCGGGCCGTGGTCGATGCCGGTGGCGCCGTGGTTGCCGGGCCAGGTCCTGGTCGTGGTGGTCTGCGGAAGCGTGATGACGACGGAGTCGCCGTTGTTCCAGGTGCGGTTGACCACGGTGAAGGCCGGTCCCGCGGGGGCGGTGACGGCGGCGCCGTTGACGGTGACGCGGGGGCTGCGGCACCAGCCGGGGATGCGCAGGTACAGCGGGAACGCGAGCGCCCCCGGGGTGCTGACGGTCAGCGTGACGGTGTCGGCGAAGGGGTAGTCGGTGGTCTCGGTGATGGTCACCTGGGTGCCGCCGGCGACCTTCGCGGTCACCGTGCTGGGTGCGTACATCGCGGCGGCCAGCCCGTGGTCGGGGGTGGCGAGCCACAGCTCCTCGGTGAAGTACGGCCAGCCCATGCCGTAGTTGTGCGGGCAGCAGCGGTACTGGTCGACGCCGGGCAGGTAGGCCTGCATGGCCCAGTTGTTCTGGAACTGCCCTTGCGTCTTGGCCGAGTTGTCCAGGTCGATGCTGTTGGCGCTGGTGATGTAGTGGATGGCCTTGCCGGACGGGTCGAGGGAGGCGGGCAGCGAGTTGAAGGCCAGGTCCTCGCAGCGGTCGGCCCACACCGGGTCGCCGGTGAGCCGGGTCAGCAGCTGGTGGCTGGCCATGAACTCGACGATGCCGCAGGTCTCGAAGCCCTGCCGGGGGTCGCCGAAGCCGGGCCTGGCGTTCTCGTCACCGGCGAACCCGCCGCCGGGGAACTGCCCGTAGGCCGTCATCACCGCGGTGTAGTTCTGGTACGCCGCCTGGGTCAGCGCGGTGGACGGCGAGCGCAGCGCGTACTGCGCGGGTTCGCGGAAGCCCTGGGCGACGTTGACGTTGTGCAGGGTCGGCAGGTTGTTGACCCAGTTGGCGCCGCCGGCGTGGATCTTGTCGGCGAGGTCGAGCAGGAAGGCGTCGCCGGTGCGGTTGTAGAGCCAGAAGACGCTGTCCAGGCCGTCGCCCCAGCGGACCGACACCCAGCTCTGGTTGAAGGCCCCGGGTCCCTGGGCGTTCATGTAGCGGAAGAAGGCGGTGAGCATCGGCACGATCCTGCTGTCGCCGCTGTACTCCTGCCAGTTGCGCAGCGCCCAGGTCAGCGGCAGGTAGGGCCAGAAGTCGGGGCCGCCGCCGAGCGAGGTGCGCAGCGCCGTCGGACCGAAGAAGCCGTCGGACTTCGCGGTGGCCAGGATCGCGTCGACCCAGCCGCGCACGGCGGCCAGCGCGGTGCCGTCGCCGGTGAGGATCGCCAGGTCGACGTAGCCGCGCAGCCAGTACGGGACCTCCTCCCAGCCGACCTTCTCCGGGTGGACCCAGCCGGTGCCGTCCATGGCCAGGAAGTGCGAGGTCGAGGCGTACTGCCCGCACAGGCCGGCGAGTTGCTGCCGGAGCCGGCCGTCGAGCCAGCCGCGGGCGGTGACCGCGCCGGGCGGCAGCCGCAGGAAGGCGGTGGGGGCGAGCGGGGCGGCGTTGGGGCTGTAGAGGCCGCCGGGGGCGGGGGCGACGCGGGTCGAGGCACGGCCCGCGTCCCCGCCCCCGGCGGCGGCACCGGCGGGCGCGGCCGGTAGCAGTGGGAGAGCGGCGCCCGCGGTGAGTGCGGTGGTGACGAACTGTCGGCGGTTCAGGGGCATGGGGGGTGGCCTCCTGTGCTTCACGTTCTTCCAACGTTGGAAAGAGCGATGCCACCCGGCATGACAGCACGCGCCGGGAGCCATGTCCATAGCTCGCACAGAAGTCGTCACAAGTCCCACCCGTATCCGGAAGACCGCGGCACCTCACGGTGGTTGACGGGTTTTCGAAACTCTCGACGGCCTTCTTGTGGCGGCCGGGGGGCGCATATATAACGTTGTAAAGCCGCGCCCCGGGAACCCCGTTCCCACCCTCCCGCGCGTCGCCCCGGACCACTCGTACGACCGACGGACCACCCCCGTCGAACCAAGGAGTGTCGTGAGCATGACCAAGCACAGAACCCGCACCCTGGCCGCCGCCTGCCTGCTGCTCGCCACCGCCGGCCTCGCCGCCAGCGGCTGCTCCAAGTCCGAGGGCGACGACAAGGCCGCCGCGCCCAGCAGTTCCTCCCAGGACGCCGCGCAGCAGCAGGTCACCGAATCGGCCACCGCGGCGGCCGACGGCTGCACGCTGACCGCCTACGGCGCCCAGAAGCTGGATCTGAAGAACGCGGTCGTCGGCTTCTCGCAGTCCGAGAAGGAGGACAACCCGTTCCGGATCGCCGAGACCAAGTCGATCAAGGACGAGGCGGCCAAGCTCGGGGTCAAGAAGCTGCTCACCACCGACGCCCAGTCCCAACTGCCCAAGCAGATCAGCGACATCCAGGACATGCTCAACCAGGGCGCGCAGCTGCTGATCGTGGCGCCGCTCAACTCCGACGGCCTGGAGCCGGCGTTGCAGGCCGCCGCCGCCAAGCACGTGCCGGTGATCACCATCGACCGCAAGATCAACGCCACGTCCTGCAAGGACTACGTCACCTTCCTCGGCTCGGACTTCGTCAAGCAGGGCCAGCGCGCGGCCGACGCCATGATCAAGGCGACCGGCGGCAAGGGCCAGGTGGCGATCCTGCTCGGCTCGTCGGGCAACAACGTCACCACCGACCGCACCAAGGGCTTCCTCGACGAGATCGCCGCCAAGGCGCCGGGCCTGAAGGTGGTCGCCCAGCAGACCGGCGACTTCACCCGCGACAAGGGCCAGCAGGTCATGGAGCAGCTGATCCAGTCCAAGCCGGGCATCACCGCGGTCTACGCCGAGAACGACGAGATGGGCCTCGGCGCGGTCACCGCGCTCAAGAGCGCGGGCAAGAACCCCGGCAAGGACGTCAAGATCGTCTCGGTGGACGGCACCCGCAACGCCGTACAGGCCATCGTCGCCGGCCGGTACAACGCGGTGATCGAGTCCAACCCGCGGTTCGGGCCGCTGGCCTTCGCGACCGCGCAGAAGTTCTACGGCGGCGAGGCGATCCCCGAGAACGTCATCATCTCCGACCGCGCCTACGACGAGACCAACGCCAAGGACTCGGTGGCCGGGGCCTTCTGAGCCGGCCCGCACCCCGACACCCGGAAGGCAAGGCCACCGACATGGCACCACCAGAAGCCGCAGCGGCGCAGTCCGCCCCGCCGGGTCCCGACGGCCCGGGGGACCCCGCGGCCCCGCCGGCACCCGTCCTGGAGGCGGTCGGCGTCAGCAAGCGCTTCCCCGGTGTGGTGGCGCTCGACGACGTCTCGTTCACCCTGCGCGCGGGTGAGATCCACGCGCTCGTCGGGGAGAACGGGGCGGGCAAGTCGACGCTGATCAAGATCCTCACCGGCGTCCACCGGCCCGACGAGGGCGAGTTGCGGCTCGGCGGCGAGCCGGTCGCCTTCCACCGTCCGCACGAGGCGCAGCAGGCCGGCATCTCCACCATCTACCAGGAGGTGAACCTGGTCCCGCTGATGAGCGTGGCCCGCAACATCTTCCTGGGCCGCGAGCCACGGACCCGGCTCGGCCTGGTGGACTTCCGCCGGATGCACCGGGAGACCGCGGAGCTGCTGGGCGGCTTCGGCATCACCGCCGACCCGCGGCGGCCGCTGCACACCCTGGGCATCGGCACCCAGCAGATGGTCGCGCTGGCCCGGGCGGTCTCGGTGCGGGCCAGGGTCGTGGTGATGGACGAGCCCACCTCCTCGCTGGAGCCGCGCGAGGTCGAGACGCTCTTCCGGGTGACCGGGGACCTGCACGCCCGCGGCATCTCGCTGGTCTACGTCAGCCACCGGATGGACGAGCTGTACCGGATCTGCGACCGGGTCACGGTGCTGCGCGACGGGCGGCTGGTGCACACCGGCGACCTCGCGGACACCGACCGGGTGCGGCTGGTCTCGATGATGCTCGGCCGCGAGCTGGCCCGGGTGCGCAAGGAGGCCGCCGAGGGCCACGACGACGGCAGGACCCCCGCGGCGGAGCCGGTGCTCACCGCGACCGGGCTCAGCCGCCGGCACCTGCTCGACGACATCGGGCTCGACCTGCGGCCCGGCGAAGTGCTGGGCCTGGGCGGGCTGCTGGGCTCCGGCCGCACCGAGACGGCCAAGGCGCTGGCCGGGGCGCTGCCGCTGGACGGCGGCGAGATCACGGTCGGCGGCCGGCGGCTGCGCCGGATCAGCTCGGCCGCCGCGATCCGGGCCGGCATCAGCCTCCTGCCGGAGGACCGCAAGGCCGAGGGCATCGTGCCCGGCCTGTCGGTGCGGGAGAACATCGTGCTCGCCGCGCTCCCCCGGCTGTCCCGGTTCGGCTTCATCTCCCGGCGCAAGCAGGACCGGGTGGTGGACATCTTCATGAAGCGGCTGCGGATCAAGGCGGCCGGCCCGGAGCAGAAGGTCGGCGAACTGTCCGGCGGCAACCAGCAGAAGGTGCTGCTGGCCCGCTGGCTGTGCCTGGAACCGCGGGTGCTGCTGCTGGACGAGCCGACCCGGGGCATCGACGTCGGCGCCAAGGCCGAGGTCCAGACGCTGATCGACGAGCTGGCCGCCGAGGGCCTGGCGGTGCTGCTGATCTCCTCCGAGCTGGAGGAGCTGGTGGAGGGCGCCGACCGGATCGTGGTGCTGCGGGCCGGCTCGGTCGCGGGCGAGCTGACCGGCGACGACGTCACCGAGGGCGGGCTGCTGACCGTACTTGCCGAGACCGCACCGGACGCCGTGCCGCAGCCCGCGCCGGAGGCCGGCGACCCGCCGGACGCCCCAGCCCAAGCCGAGGCCGAGGCCGAGGCCGAAGACGCGCCCGGCGCCGAGGGCGAGCCCGACGGCGTACCCGACCCGCGCAAGGAGGACCCCCGATGACGTCGTTCGCGCTCCCCCGCGGCCTGGACCGGCCGCGGCTCGCCGACGCCCTCCAGCGCTACGGCGTCTACGCCGCGGTGCTGGCGCTGCTGGTCTTCAACGGCATCTTCACCGACCACTTCCTGACCGCGGACAACCTGCGCACCCAACTGGTCCAGGTCTCACCGGTGGTGATCGTCGCGCTCGGCATGGCGCTGGTCATCGGCACCGAGGGCGTCGACCTGTCGGTGGGCTCCACGATGGCGCTGTCCGGCGCGCTGCTGCCGCTCTACCTCGGCTACGGGCTGCTGCCCTCGCTGCTGGTGGCGCTGCTCGCCGGGGTGGTGGTCGGGCTGGTCAACGGCTCGCTGGTGTCGCTGGTCGGCCTGCAGCCGATCGTCGCCACCCTCGCGCTCTTCGTCGGCGGCCGCGGCCTGGCCCTGGTCATCGCCGACGGGCAGCTCAAGCAGATCGAGAACACCGACCTGCTGAGCCTGGGCACCGACAGCGTCCTCGGCATCCCGGTCGTCGTCCTGATCGCCGGAGTGCTGGCCGCCATGGTCGCCGGGCTGGTCCAGCGCACCACCTTCGGGCGCCAGCTGGTGGCCGTCGGCGGCAACAGGAGGGCCGCCGCGCTGGCCGGGCTCCCGGTCCGGCGGGTACTGATCGGGGTCTACGTCATCTGCGGGGTGCTGGCCTCCCTGGCCGGCGTGCTCGCCACCGCACGGCTGACCGCGAGCGACCCGTCCTCGCTCGGCAACCTGATGGAACTGTCCGCGATCACCGCGGTCGTGGTCGGCGGCACCCCGCTGACCGGCGGCTCGGTAAGGGTGCTCGGCACCGTCTTCGGCGCTCTGCTGATGCAGCTGCTGCACGCCACCCTGGTCACCCACGACCTGCACGACTCCACCGCCCAGATGGTCCAGGCGGGCATCATCCTCGTCGCCGTCTACGTCGCCCGGGAGCGCAGAGCCCGATGAAGTCCCTCGCCGATACCGCGCTGCCCGCACCCGCCGGGCCGCCGCCCCCGCTGACCGTGACCGCAGAGCCCCGCCCGAGCGGGCGGCAGCGCGCGGCGGAACTGCTCCAGCGCCAGGGCGTGCTGGCCGTGCTGGTCCTGCTCTGCGTCATCTCCTCCTTCCTCTTCGACTCCTTCGCGACCCTGGACAACACCCGCGGCGTCACCATCCAGGCGTCCTTCCTGTCGATCGTCGCGCTCGGCATGACGCTGGTGATCGTCACCGGCGGCATCGACCTGTCGGTCGGCTCGGTCTTCGCCCTGGGCGGGGTCGTCGCGGCCTGGGCGTCGCAGTACGGCTTCCTGCCCGCGCTGCTGCTGCCGCTCGTGGTGTGCGGGGCGATCGGCGCGATCAACGGGCTGCTGGTCGCCAAGGCCGGGATGGCGCCCTTCATCGTCACGCTGGCCTCGCTGCTCGGCGCCCGCGGGCTGCTGCTCGCGCTGACCCACGAGGGCGCCAAGACGTATCTGGTGCCGCGCGGCTCGGCCTTCCAGAAACTCGGCGGCGGCGCCGTGTGGGGCTTCGGCTACCCGGTGCTGATCGCGCTCGCGCTGTTCGGCCTCGGCGGTCTGCTGCTGCAGCGCACCTCCTTCGGGCAGGCGCTGTTCGCGGTCGGCGGCAGCGGCGACGCGGCGCTGCTGATGGGCCTGCCGGTGGCCAGGACGAAGGTGCTGGTCTACACGCTCAGCGGGCTGCTCGCCGGTTTCGCGGGCGCCCTGAACGCGGCCCGGCTGTCGTCGGGGGTGACCATCATCGGCGTCGGCATGGAGCTGGACGCGATCTCCGCGGTCGTCATCGGCGGCACCCTGCTGGTGGGCGGCGCGGGATCGGTGTCGGGCACGCTGTGGGGTGTCCTGCTGCTCGGCGTCATCCAGAACCTGATCAACCAGATCGGCTCGCTCAACTCCTCCTACCAGTCGGTGGTCAGCGGCGGCTTCCTGATCGTGGTCGTCGTCGCCCAGCGGTACCTGTCGGCGGCCAGACGCGGCACCTGAGGACACCGGCCGCGTACCCGTACCGGATACGGGACCGGCACACTGAGGCCGGAACCGCCGTGCCTCCGCAGGACGGCCGAGGGAAGGAACTCCGTGGGCGCCAGCCTCAAGGACGTCGCGCAGCTGGCCGGCGTGTCGGTCAAGACCGTGTCGAACGTGGTGAACAACTACCCCCATGTCACCCCAGCGATGCGGGAGCGGGTGCAGCGGGCCATCGACGAGCTGGGCTACCGGCCGAACCTGACCGCCCGCCACCTGCGCAAGGGCAGGACGGGCATCATCGCGCTCGCCGTGCCGGAGCTGGGCAACCCGTACTTCGCGGAGCTGGCCGGCGCCGTCATCGACGCCGCCGCCCGGCACGACTACACGGTGCTGCTCGACCACACCGCCGGCCTGCGCGAGAAGGAGGTGCTGGTCTCGCAGGGCTTCCGCGCCCACGTCATCGACGGCCTGATCCTCAGCCCGATCGAGCTGGAGGCCGACGACCTGCTCGGCCGCCCTGGTGACGCGCCGCTGGTGCTGCTCGGCGAGCGCGAGTACGACGCGCCCTACGACCACATCGCCATCGACAACGTCGCGGCCGCCCGTACCGCGATCCGCCACCTGGCCGGGTTCGGCCGGCGGCGGATCGCCTTCCTCGGCGCGCGCAGGGAGATGGCCAGGCAGCCCGCCCACCTGCGGCTGCGCGGCTGGCGCGAGGAGCTCACGGCGGCCGGGCTGCCGCACGACGACTCCCTGGTGGCGGCGACCGACGCCTACGGCCGGTGGGACGGCGCCGCCGCGATGAACGCGCTGCTCGACCGCGGGGCCGAGCCTGACGCGGTCTTCGCCTACAACGACCTGATGGCGCTCGGCGCGATCCGGGCGCTGGTCGAGCGGGGGCTGCGGGTGCCGCAGGACGTGTCGGTGGTCGGCTTCGACGACGTCGAGGAGGGCCGCTTCTCCACGGTCGCGCTGACCACCGTCTCCCCCGACAAGCAGGCCATCGCCCGGCTGGCCGTCGAGCGGGTGGTGGCCAGACTGTCCGGCGCCCCGCAGTTGCAGCCCGAGCGGATTCACCCCGGCTACACGCTGGTGGCGCGGGAGTCCACCGCGCCGCGCACCGGGTGAGCGCGGCCGCCGCCGCACGTACGCTGCCGTACACCTGCCGTTTTCCCTCCTGACCCGCCGAACGCCGAGGACCGCCGATGCCCGCGCCCGTACCGCACTGCTCCCCCTTCGGCAACGCCCCCGACGGACAGCCGGTGGAGTGCTGGCGGCTGGAGTCCGCGGCCGGTGTCGCCGCCGAGATCCTCACCTACGGCGGCACCCTGCACGCGCTGCACGTGCCCGACCGGGAGGGGCGCAGCGACTCGGTCGTCCTGTCGCTGCCCGACGTGGCCGCCTACCACGGCAGCCCCTTCTTCGGGGCGCTGGTCGGCCGCTACGCCAACCGGATCGCCGGCGCCCGCTTCCTGCTCGACGGCCGGCTGCACCGGCTGCCCGTCAACGACCGCGGGCACACCCTGCACGGCGGCCCCGACGGGTTCCACCACCGGCTGTGGAAGGCGGAGCCGCTGCCGGGGGCGCTGCGCCTGACGCTGCACAGCCCGGACGGCGACATGGGCTTCCCCGGCGCGGTGGACGTCAGCGCCACCTACGCGCTCGGCGCGGACGGGACGCTGGCGCTGTCGTTCGAGGCGCGCACCGACCGCACGACGGTGGTCAACCTCACCAACCACGCGTACTTCAACCTGGCGGGTGCCGAGCCCGCCGAGCCGGCCGGGGCTTCCGGCGCTTCCGGCGCTTCCGGCGCTTCCGGCGCTTCCGGCGCTTCCGGCGCTTCCGGCTCGATACTGCGCCACGTGCTGCGTGTCGACGCCGACGCCTTCCTGCCGGTCTCCACCGAGTCCATCCCGTGGGGTCCTGAACAGCGGGTGGCGGGAACCCCGTTCGACTTCACCACCGCCCGCCCGATCAGCGAGGGCCTGCGCGTGCCCGACCCGCAGGTCAAGTCCGCCGACGGCTACGACCACTGCTGGGTGCTGCGGCCGCCGGCGAACCCCGAGGTGCCGCGGACCGCCGCGGTGCTCCACGACCCCGGCAGCGGCCGGACGCTGGAGGTGCGCACCACCGAGCCCGGCATCCAGGTCTACACCGCCAACCAGCTCGACGGCTCGCTCACCGGCCCCGGGGGCCGCAGCTACGGGCCGCACGACGCGGTGTGCCTGGAGACCCAGCACCTGCCGGACTCGCCGAACCACCGCGAGTACCCGTCGACCGTGCTGCGGCCCGGCGAGGTGCTGCACAGCCGCACCGAGTTCCGCTTCCCGCACCTGGCCGGCAGCCGCCCGTGACCGATCCCGCGCCCCTGCTGGTGGTCGACGGGGCGAACGTCGTCGGCTCGGTGCCCGACGGCTGGTGGCGCGACCGGCGCGGCGCCGCGGCCCGGCTGCGCGACCTGCTGGTCCCGCTGGCCTCGACGGGCCTGCCCGCAGCCGCCGGCGCCCCGCCGTGGGCGGTGGGCGTGCCGCTCGACGTCGTGCTGGTGACCGAGGGCGCGGCCCGCGGGGTGCCGCCGGTGCCGGGCGTCAGGATCGCCGAGGCGGCCGGCAGCGGCGACGACCTGATCGCCGACCTCGCGGCGGAGGCGGCGGGCCGCAGGTGCCTGGTGGTGACCGCGGACCGCGGGCTGCGCGCCCGGGTCGAGGCGGCCGGCGCGACGTGTGCGGGGCCGCGCACGGTCCGCCCGCGCTGAGCGGGCGGCGCTCACCACCGCCACGTCCGATATCCGCTAGCCCGCGGTATGGAAGCTGGTCATACTGGACGCATGACGAGCGAGGACAGCAGGTACGAGGCGGTCAGGAGCCGGGACGCACGCTTCGACGGGGTGTTCTTCTTCGCCGTGTCGAGCACCGGGATCTACTGCCGGCCCAGCTGCCCGGCGATCACGCCCAAGCGCGCGAACGTGTCCTTCTTCCCCACGGCGGCCGCCGCGCAGGGCGCCGGCTTCCGTGCCTGCCGCCGCTGCCGGCCCGACGCGGTGCCCGGCTCGGCCGACTGGAACGCCAGGGCCGACGTGGTCGGCCGGGCGATCCGGCTGATCGGCGACGGGATCGTGGACCGGGAGGGCGTCGCGGGCCTGGCCACCCGGCTCGGCTACAGCGCCCGCCAGGTCCAGCGGCAGCTCAACGCGGAGCTGGGCGCCGGACCCATCGCGCTGGCCCGAGCGCAGCGCGGCCACACCGCGCGGGTGCTGCTGCAGACCACCTCGATGCAGGCGGCGGAGATCGCGTTCGCGGCCGGATTCGCCAGCGTGCGGCAGTTCAACGAGACGATCAGGGAGATCTACGCGGCCACCCCGACCGAGCTGCGGGCCGCCCGCCCGGGGCGCGCGTCCCGTACGCCCGGACCCGGCGGCGGCCACGGCGCGGCGACGGGGGTGCCGCTGCGGCTCGCCTACCGCGGCGCCTACGACTGCGCGCAGGTCTTCGACCACCTCGCCGCACGTGCGGTGGGCGGCGTCGAGGAGGTCACCGGCGGCCCGGGCTCGCGGACGTACCGGCGCACGCTGCGGCTGCCGCACGGATTCGGTGTCGCCGAGGTCGCGGAACGCCCCGGCCGCGGCGGCTGGCTCGACTGCCGGCTGCACCTGGGCGACCTGCGCGACCTCACCACGGCGACGCAGCGGGTGCGGCGGCTGTTCGACCTCGACGCGGACCCCTACGCGGTCGCGGAGCGCCTCGGGGCCGACCCCGAACTGGCCGGGTCCGTCGCCCGGCGGCCCGGCCTGCGCGCGCCGGGCACCACGGACCCGGAGGAGTACGCGCTGCGTGCGGTCATCGGCGACGCGGCGCGCTCCGCCGAGGTCGCCGCGGCCTACGGTGCGCCGCTGGCCGCGCCGAGCGGCGGGCTGACCCGGCTCTTCCCCCGCCCCGCCGACCTCGCAGAGGCCGAGCTGACCGAGGTGGGTGCCGCGGTGCGGCCCGTCCTGCGGGCGGTGGCCACCGCCCTGGCCACGGGTGGCCTCCGGCTGGACCCGGGGGCGGACCGGGACGAGGCGGAGCGCATGCTTCTGGCGGTGCCCGGGGTGAGCCGGCGGACGGCGTCCGCGATCCGCATGCGCGCGCTCGGCGATCCCGACGTCCTGCTCCCCCCGGCCTCCGCACCGTCCCCCCACTGGCGCCCGTGGCGCACCTACGCCACCCACCACCTCTGGTCCGCCCCCCGCCCGGCCCCCTCGGCCTGACCCCGGGGCCTCCCCTCGGCGGGTGGTTGAGCGCGCAGTTCCGCCCCCAGCAGCCCTGGGGGATTGCCCCTTGCGCTGCGTGCTTGCCTGCGGCCGCGTCGTGGCTGGTCGCGCAGTTCGCGGCGCCCCTCTTGGCCTGCGTCCTCCAACGCCCGGCACTCGCCCCCGGCAGGGGCTCGCCCTCTGCGCAGAGGGCGACCGTTTTTCAGGCGGCGCTGGGGGTACCCCCAGGCGAAGCTCTGGGGGCGGAACTGCGCGCCCAGCCCGGATGGCGGGAAAGAAAGCAACGCCACCGCAGGGGGCAATCACCCAGGGGCACTGGGGGTACCCCCAGGCGAAGCTCTAGGGGCGGAACTGCGCGCTCGGCCACGACGGCGCCGCAGTCGAAGCACGCACCGCAAGGGGCAGGACCTGAAGGGGCGCTGGCGGTACCCCCAGGCGAAGCTCTGGTGGCGGAACTGCGCGACCAGCCACGACGGCGGATCAGGCGAGCGCGCAGCGCAAGTCGCCCCCCGCAGGCGCGGAAAGCCCCACCTGGAGAAGGTCCGGGAACGGGCGGGGGCCGCCCGTCAGGGGCGGCGCAGAGAAGCGCGCCGCCGGCGCTCCTCCTCGAAGAGCCGCAGGAACTTCTGCGTGCTCTCGTCCGCCTCCTCCGAGGACGCGTCCTCGTCCTCGCGCAGGATGCCCTGCTCGCGCAGCTCCCGGTCCTGGACCATGACCGGGGGTACGGGGTCGGGGTCGGAGGGGCGCGGCCCCTCGGGGCCGTCCGGGCCGACCCGGACCAGGCGTTCGACCCGCACGATGCGGAAGTGGCGCCCGGCGACGTCGAGTTCGTCGCAGCGTTCCGCGTCCAGCCGGTCGGCCGCGTCGTTGTGGACTGACCGCTGCTCGGCCGTCAGGTCGCGCTGCCACGGCACCATGACCCGCAGCTGCATCGCCAGCCCGTCCCGCGCGGACTGCGGCGTCGTCGCGGTGCCGCTGGAGCCGGGCCGCCACTGGTCGCCGCCCTCGCGCTCCGCGGTCATGAAGGTGGCGGGCAGCAGCACCCCGCCGGGGTACGCGGCGGCCGCGGCCCGCGCGTCGTCGCGGACCTCGCCGGGCACCGTCCCGTGCTTGCGCAGCGCCGCGAGGAGTTCGGCCTTGAGGATGCCCTCGGAGACCCCGGTCGGGTCGTAGGGGTCGATGACCAGGCCCGCGGCCGGGTCGAGGCCCTCGTGGGACTCGCCGGGCTCGCTGGGGTCGGGGTCGGTGACCCGGGGCGGCTCGGGGCCGTCGGGTCCCATCCGTATGAAGCGCTCCGCGCGCACGACGCGGTAGCGGCACCCGCACACCGTCAGGTCGTTGAGCGGCTCCCAGTCCAGCAGCTCGCCCGCCGCCTGGTATTCGGCGGCCTGCCGCCGCTCGTCGGTCTCCTTGGCGACCCGGCGGAAGTACGACCCGAGGCCGTCCCTGGCGTCCTGCGGGGCGAGCCCGCTGAAGTACGGCTGGAGCACCCAGCCGCCGGCCGGTCTCTCGCGGGCGACTCCGAAGACCGGGCCGCCGGCGAAGAGCATGGAAGGGAACGTCTTGCGCGCCTTCCACGCCTCCACGTCGGCGAGCGCCGCAACCGGGGACTCCGGGGCGGTCACCCGGATGGTCTGGTAGACGGTGGCATCGTCGCCGGAGTACTCCATGGCACCAGCATGCCCATCCGTCGCGCCGGTCGGCGGCGGTTCTGTGAAAGGCGCAACCGGCGGCCCGCCGTGTCGTACCCTGCGCGGCCCCGGGGCGGGTCCGCAAGGTCCCGCCGTCCGCCCGAAGAGCGGGGCCGATGGCATCTGGTGCGTGCGACAGCACGGCGGAGGCTCGTCCTCGTAGCGGGCCTGCTCGGACGAGCCCGACAACGCCGGGGGCACCTCCCGCCGAAGGCAGGGGGAGCGCGCGCGTGCCAGGCACCGTCGGCCGGACGGGACCTTGCGGACCCGCCCTAGGCCTAGGGTGCGTCCGCCAGCATCTGGCCGATGCCCTCGGGGGAGAGCAGGTGCTGCACGGCGAGCCGTCTGGCGCCCTCGATGCCGGCCCTGCGGCCGAGCAGCGTGGTCTCGATGGCGACGGTGCGGGTGGCCAGCGGCAGGGCGCGGCGGTAGACGGCGGCGCGGATGTCGGCGAGCAGGTCGTCGTGCAGGCTGGCGATGCTGCCGCCGAGCACGATCGTGTCGGGGTTGTAGAAGCTGACCAGGGAGGCGATGACGTCGCCGAGCCGCTGCGCGGCGAGCCTGACCTGGCGGCGGGCCAGCGGGTCGCCGGCCGCGACCAGCCGGACGACGTCGGCGGCGTGCTCGGCGGGCAGGCCCGCCTCGCGCAGCGTCGCGGCGATGGCGGCGCCGGAGGCGACGGCCTCGACGCAGCCGGTGTTGCCGCAGCGGCACAGCACCTCGTCGTGCCCTGGCACCCGGATGTGCCCGATGTCGCCGGCCGCCCCGGTGGCGCCGCGGTGCACCACGCCGCCGGAGACGATGCCGCAGCCGATGCCCGTGCCCACCTTGACGTAGAGCAGGTGCGCGGCCGCCGGGCGGTGGCCGTACTCGCCCAGCGCCATCATGTTCACGTCGTTGTCCGCCAGGACGGGTGCGCGGTAGCGGTCGGCGAAGAAGGACGGCACGCGGTAGCCGTCCCAGCCGCGCATGATCGGCGGCCGGATGACCGTACCGGTGCTGGCCTCGACCGGTCCCGGCAGCCCGATGCTGATCGCCCGCACGTGGTCCGCGGGGTGGCCCGCGCTGTCGAGGAGCCGGCTGAGCTGCTTGTGCAGGCCGGTGAGCACCGCCTCGGGCCCGTCGTTGATGTCCAGGTCCTCGGTGGCCTCGGCGAGGACCGTGCCGCCGAGGTCGGCGACGGCGACCGTGCTGTGGGTGGCGCCGAGGTCGACCGCGCACACCACGGCGCCGGCGGAGGCGAGCTGCAAGGTGAGCGGCGGCCGGCCGCGCTCGGTGGCCACCGTGCCGGTCTCGACCAGCAGGCCCTTGGCGATCAGCAGGTCGACCCGCTGGGCGACGGCGGCCCGTGACAGCCCGGTCGCGGTGGCGAGTTGGCTGCGCCGGGTGACGCCGCCGGCCACCAGGCCGGCCAGTTCGCTGAGCGCGGTCAACTGCCGGTCGCTTGTCGCGGTCACCGTGGGGCTGCCTTTCGTCGGGCTGTCGTCCGGCGGATTTATGACAGAAGTTAGCGGAAATCTTGCCATTGTCAACCGAAACCTGGATGGCTAGCGTTTCAAGCAAGCGGAATGGGAGGCCTTTTGTGGGCGGTATGTCAACGGCGGTGTCGTCGTCGTCACTGTCGTCCCTGCGTACGGCGATCGCCGGCGTAGGGATGATCGGGCGGGTGCATCTGGACGCCGTGCGCCGCACCGGTGCGCCGGTCGTCGGAGTCAGCGCCTCGACCCCGGCACGTGCCAAGGAGGCCGCGGCCGCGCTCGGCGTGGAGCGGGCCTTCGGGAGTTCCGAGGAACTGGTCACCAGTGACGACGTGGACGTGGTGCACATCTGCACGCCCAACGACGCGCACGCCGGCCTGGCGGAGCTCGCGCTGCGGGCCGGAAAGCACGTGGTCTGCGAGAAGCCGCTGACCACCGGGTCGGCCACCGCGGACGCGCTGGCGGCGCTCGCGGCGGAGTCCGGCCGGGTGGCCGCGGTGCCGTTCGTCTACCGCTACCACCCGATGGCGGCCGAGGCGCGGGCCAGGGTGCTCGACGGCCGGGCCGGCGACGTGCGGCTGCTGCACGGGCACTACCTGCAGGACTGGCTGTCGCAGCCGGGTGACACCAACTGGCGGGTGGACGCGGCGGCCGGCGGCCCCTCCCGGGCCTTCGCCGACATCGGCTCGCACTGGTGCGACCTGGTCGAGTGGGTGACCGGCCACCGGATCATCGAGCTGACCGCGGTGAGCCAGACGCTGGCCAGGGCCGGCGGGGTGCCGGCCACCGAGGACGCGGTGCAGCTGCTCTTCCGCACCGACCGCGGCGCCACCGGCACGGTGACGGTCTCGCAGATCTCCCCCGGCCGGAAGAACCGGCTGTGGTTCGAGGTGGACGGCAGCACCACGTCGCTGGCCTTCGACCAGGAGAACCCCGAGACCCTCTTCGTCGGCAGCCGCGGCGAGAACGCGGCGGTGCAGCGCGACCCCGCCGTACTGTCCCCCGCCGCCGCCCGGCTCTCGGTGGTGCCCGGCGGGCACCCGATGGGCTATCTCGACTGCTTCGCCGCCTTCGTCCGCGATGTGCACGCCGCCGTCCGCGAGGACGGCACCGGTGGGGCCTTCCCCACCTTCGACGACGCCGCCCGCATGGTGCGCCTCACCGAGGCAGTCCTCGCGTCGGCGGCCGACCGGTCCTGGAAAGAGGTCTCCTGACATGAAGCTGGGCTTCCTGACCGCCTGCCTTCCGCAGCTGCCGCTGGAGGAGATCGCCGCATGGGCGGCCTCGCACGACTACCAGGCGCTGGAGGTGGCCACCTGGCCGTCCACCGGGTCACGGGACTTCGAGGCCAGCCACATCGACGTCATCGACTTCGGCAAGCAGCAGGCCGACGAGGTGCGCGCGCTGTTCGAGCGGCACGGCCTGACCCTGTCGGCGCTGGCGTACTACGAGAACAACCTGCACCCCGACAAGGCCCGCAGGGCCGAGATCGCCGCCCACGTCCGGGCGAACGTCGACGCGGCCGCGCTGCTCGGCGTCGAGCACGTCGGCACCTTCATCGGCCGCCACCCGGGCCTGTCGGTGAAGGAGAACATCGCGCAGGCCGAACGCGAGCTGCCGCCGCTGGTGGAGTACGCGGGCGAGCGCGGCGTGAAGATCATCATCGAGAACTGCGTGATGGAGGGCTGGCACCCGGACGGCTACCCGGGCAACCTCGCCTACTCCCCCGAGCTGTGGGAGTGGATGTTCGACCTCGGCCTCTACCTCAACTACGACCCGTCGCACCTGCTGTGGCTGGGCATCGACCCGGTGGCCGCGCTGCGCCCGTACGTCGACCGCATCCCGCACGCCCAGGCCAAGGACGCCCAGCTCGACCCGCGCGCCAGGGACCGCTACGGCATCTTCGGCCGTACGGTCGAGCGCGCCGACGGCTGGGACAGCGGCTGGTGGCGCTACCGGGTTCCCGGGCTCGGCGACGTGGACTGGCGCCGGATCGTGGACACGCTCTACGAGGGCGGCTTCACCGGAGTGCTGTCCGTGGAGCACGAGGACCCCGTGTGGAGCGGGGACACCACCAGGATCACCCAGGGGCTCGAGATCGCCCACCGCACACTGCGCCCGCTCATCGTGGGCTGACGCTGCTACGCCGACCGATACCGCGGCTCCGCCGGGCCGCACCCGTCCCGCCCGTACCGCACCTGCCGCATTTCCAGGAGGCATCGTTTCGATGGCAACGCCCCTGAGCATCCAGCTCTACACCCTCCGGGACCAGATCGCCGCCGACCGCGACGGCACGCTGACCCGGCTCGCCGAGATCGGCTACCGCTCGGTGGAGCCCTACGACCCGACCGGCGACCCGACCGGATTCCGCAAGCTCGCCGACGAGCTGGGCCTGACCGTGCCGAGCACCCACGCCTACGCGCTGTTCAGCCAGGACGCCGGGGAGGTCTTCGACGCGGTACGCGCCGTCGGCACCGACCGGGCCATCATCCCCGGCGGCATCGAGCACGAGCTGTTCACCACCACCGACGGCCTCCAGCAGGTCGCCGACCAGCTCAACGGCTTCGCGGCCAAGGCCGCCGAGCACGACGTCCTGATCGGCTACCACAACCACTGGTGGGAGATCGAGCCGCGCTTCGAGGGCCGTACCGCCCTTGAGGTGCTGGCCGATCTGCTGGCGCCCGAGGTCTTCCTCGAAGTCGACACCTACTGGGCCGCCGTGGGCGGCGCGGACGTACCGGAGCTGCTGCGCACCCTGGGCGACCGGGTGTACGCGCTGCACGTCAAGGACGGGCCGGGCGTCAAGGACGAACCGCACACCGCGGTCGGGCAGGGCATCATCGACGTGCCGTCGATCCTGGCGGCGGCGCCCGAGGCGGTGCGGATCGTGGAGCTGGACAGCTGCGCGGGCGACGTCTTCGAGGCCGTCGGCGAGAGCCACCGCTACCTGACCGCCCTTGAGGGCCGGTCATGAGCGGCGGTCCTGTCGGCATCGCCCTGATAGGCGCCGGGGTGATCAGCACGCAGTACCTGACGGCGCTGTCGACCTTCCCCGACGTGCGGGTGCTCGCGGTGGCCGACCTGGACGTCGAGCGGGCCAGGGCGGCGGCGGACACCTACGGAGTGCCCGCGGCGGGCGACGTCGCCTCGGTGCTGGCGATCCCCGAGGTCGAGATCGTCGTCAACCTCACCATCCCCGCGGCCCACGCCGAGGTCGCCGGTGCGGCGCTGCAGGCCGGCAAGCACGTCTACGGCGAGAAGCCGCTGGCGCTCGCGCCGGCCGACGGGGCGAAGATCCTGGCCGAGGCGCAGGCCGCGGGCCTGCGGGTGGGCAGCGCGCCCGACACCTTCCTGGGCGCGGGGCTGCAGTCCGCTGCGCGGGCGCTGAGCTCAGGAGCCATCGGCGAGCCGGTCGCGGTGACCGCGGTGACGCAGGGCCCCGGTCCCGAGAGCTGGCACCCGAACCCGGAGTTCCTCTTCCAGTACGGCGCCGGGCCGCTGTTCGACATCGGCCCGTACTACCTGACCGCGCTGGTGGCGCTGCTCGGCCCGGTGAGCCGGGTCTCGGCGACGGCCAGGCAGGCGCGCGCCGAGCGGGTCATCGGGTCGGGGCCGAAGGCGGGCACGTCCTTCGCGGTCGAGGTGCCGACGCATGTGCAGGCGCTGCTGGACTTCGCGAGCGGGCCGAGCGCGTCGGCGACCTTCAGCTTCGACTCGGCGGTCTCGCGCCGGATGATCGAGATCACCGGCACCGAGGGCACCCTGTCGCTGCCGGACCCGAACACCTTCGAAGGGCCGCTGCAGGTCCGGGCGTTCGGCGAGGAGGAGTGGCGGGATCTGCCGGTGACCGGCTCGGTCGCGGGCCGCGGCATGGGCGTCCTGGACATGGCCCGCGCGGTCCGGGGCGGCGACGAGCACCGCGCCTCGGGTGAACTGGCCCAGCATGTGCTGGAGTTGATGTCCACCATCACCGAGTCCGCGGAGCGGCACTCCGTTCTGCCCCTGGAGTCCGGGGCGCCGGCGGTGCCGGTCCTGCCGGACGGCTGGGACCCGGTGGCAGCGACGCTCACCTGACGGGGTGTCGCTGCCACCGTGCTGGACCGGCCGCGCGCCCCGCGGGGCGCGCGGCCCGCACAGGCCCGGCCGGCCCACCCGTGGGGGGATGGGTCGGCCGGGTCTGCCTTACTGCCGCCCGCTCGCGGCTGTTGCTTACGGGTAGCTGGTCAGATCCGTCACCTGGTGGCCGCTGTTGACGGCGTCACCGGTGGAGTTGATGACATGGCTGATGGTGCCGGTGCCGCCCAGCGAGACGGTCACCATGTCGTGGAAGCGCACGCCCGAGGTGTTGGGCACCTGGAAGGCGTTGGCCGAGACCACCGACGGGTTGGCGCTGAAGTAGCAGTAGCTGCCCAGGCCCCAGGCCTCGTGGCTGGTGACCGAGTCGGCGACCTTGTAGGCGGGGTAGCCCTGCGACGAACCGTTCATCCAGGAGCTCTGGTTGGGCGGGTCGTAGGGCATCTCGTTCTGGAAGAAGTACGTCCTGCCGCCCTGCCCGTTCCACAGCACCTGCGTCTTCTGGAAGTGCTCGACGAACAGGCCGTACGCCGTCACGTTGGGGCCGTTGACGACCAGGCCGGTGTCGGCGGTGTTGGTGTTCCAGCCGACCGTGCCGCCGTTGCCGTGGTCGGCGCGCCAGATCCAGGTGTGGTCGATGATCGTGTTGCCGCTGTTGATCACCAGGGACTGGGTGGCCTTGCCGACGGTGGCGCCGCCGATCCGGAAGAAGACGTCCGACAGGCTGGTCGGGTCGGCCGCGTGGTTCGCGGACGATCCGGCCGGGCCGATCTGCATCAGCTGCTGGGAGGTGGTGGTGCCGGCGTCGATCAGCAGGCCGGCCAGCTTGATGCCGTCGACGTCGGCGGTGCTGATCGCGGTGATCCCGTTGTCGGGCACCAGCGTGGCCAGGCCCATGCCCAGCACCACGGTGTCGGGACGGGTGATGTTCAGCGTCTGGTTGAGGTGGTAGACGCCGGGGGTGACCAGCAGGTTCTTGCCCGCGGCGAGGGCCGCGTTGATGTCGGACGCGGTCGCGCCGGGCTTGACGACGTAGAACTGGTCGATCGGCAGCGACTGGCCCTGCGGGGTCTTGCCGCTCCAGGTGGTGCCTGAGGCGTTGGACTGCAGTGCGGGCACGAAGACCTGGTACTTGCCCGAGCTGTCGATGTACAGGAACGGCTTCTCGCGGATGGTGGGCGAGGAGGCGACCGTGGTGTACGTCGGGAAGGACTGGGCGGGGGCGCCCTGGTCGCCGACGAAGACCATGTTCCAGTTGGAGCCCGACCAGCTGCCCATCGTCGAGTCCCGGGTCAGGAACTGCTGCTGGGAGCCGGAGCGGATCTGGCCGTCGACCTTGGTGTCGGAGATGAAGCCGCCGCTGGACCAGCCGCCGTCGTCCAGCGCGAGGTTGCCGCGTACGTGCATCCGCCGGTAGGGCGCGGCCTGGGAGACCGCCCAGCGGTCGCTGCCGCCGGTGGGGTTGACCGACATGTTCTCGGCGTCGCGCCAGAAGTTCTGGGTGGCGTTGCCCTGGAACCAGTCGGCCTCCGCGTGCACGGCGCCGTTGATGGTGACGTCGTCGGGGCTCAGGCCCAGGCCCGCGACCTGGGTGTAGAAGCCGACGTTGACATCGGCGCTGTAGGTGCCCGGCTTGAACAGCACGGCGTAGCGCTGGCCGCCGAACTGGTTGGTCTGCTGCTGGTTGAAGATGGTGTTCAGCCGGGACTGGATCGTGGACGACGACATCGACGGGTCGAAGGTGACGACGTTGGGTCCGAGGTCGGGGTCGTCGCCGGTGGGCGGCGGGGTGGTGGTGCCGCCGGAGCCGCTGACGTTGAAGGACTGCGCCGCGCTGCCGTTGCAGGTGTACTGCTGGAGCTGGACGCTGTCGGCGGTGGACGCGCCGGGCACGTCGAGGCACTTGCCGCTGTTGCGGTTGACGAAGTGGAAGGCGCCGCTGGACTCGGCGACCGGCTGCCACTGCTGGTTGGCACCGCCGCCGTAGAGCCACAGCTGGGTCAGGGCGCCGTCGGCGGTCGAGACGTTCGTCTCGTCCCAGACCTGGTCCGGGGCCGAGGCCACGCCGATCCGGTAGTAGCCGCTGTCGGTCGCGGTGAACTGCCACTGCTGCGCGGTGCTGCCGTTGCAGGCGTACTGCTGGACGGCGGTGCCGTTGCCGGTGGCCGCGGCGCGCGCGTCCACGCACTTGCCGCTGCCGACGCCGGTCACGGTGGCCGGGGCGGTCGGGATGGTCGCGGCCCCGGCCTCGGGGGCGGAGACCAGTGCGATGCCGGCGCCGACCGGTATCAGGAACGCCGCCGCGAGGGCGGCCGTTCGTCTGCGGTGGCGGGGGTTGCGGGACGGCGAGCCGGTCCCTGCGGGTACCTGGGTCACACGAGTCTCCTCGTCGCGTTGTGGGGTCGCGATGCGGTGTGGACGCTAGGGGCCGCCTGTCGGGGAGTCAATACACATCAAAAAATAAGTCGTGAATTATGCGGTCACAGCAAAGGCCGGGCCTCAAGGCCCGGCCTGGCACGCTGTGTTGAACCGCTGGTCAGGCGTCCAGGACGTTGGTCGCGAGCAGCCCGATCAGGACGAAGCCGACCACGATCCGGTAGATCACGAAGGCGTTGAAGGAGTGCCGCGCGACGAAGCGCAGCAGCCAGGCGATGGACGCGTAGGCGACCACGAACGACACCAGGGTGCCGACCGCGAGGGCGGTGGTGCTCACCCCGCCGCCGGTGGCGTCCTTCAGCTCGTACAGCCCCGCGCCGGTGAGCGCGGGCAGGCCGAGGAAGAACGACAGCCGGGTGGCCGCCATCCGGTCGAGGTCGCGGATCAGCGCGGTGGAGATGGTCGCGCCGGAGCGGGAGAAGCCGGGGAAGAGCAGCGCCAGGATCTGCGAGGAGCCGACGTACATGGCGTCCTTGAGCGTCACCTCCTGCTCGCTGCGCTTGAACCTGGCCATCTGCTCCGCGGCCCACATCACTATGCTGCCGCCGATCAGCGAGCAGGCGACCACCCACAGAGAGCCGAGCGGACCGTCGATCAGCGATTTGGCCGCCAGGCCGACGATCACGATCGGGATCGTGGAGTAGATCACCCACCAGGTGAACTTGTAGTCGTGGTTGTCGCGCTGCCCCTTGTCCGTCAGTCCGCGCAGCCACGCGCTGACGAACCGCATGATGTCCTTGAAGAAGTAGACGAACACCGCGGCGATGGCACCGACCTGGATGACGGCGGTGAAGCCGACCACGGCGTCGTCGTCCACCTTGATGTTCATCAGGCCCTCGGCCAGCTTCAGGTGGCCGGTGGAGGACACCGGCAGGAATTCGGTGACTCCTTCCACGATTCCGAGGATGACGGCCTGGCCGACGCCGATGGCACTCATGGGTGGTCCTGTCCCCTGGTCTGCCGGTACTGGTCCGGCCCGCTCCGACTACAGCTGCGACTACATTCCGGTAGACGTCGGTGCGACTTTAGAGGATCGGCGGCCGGACCCCGAATCCGGGGCGGCCCGGCCGCCTGACCAGGGAACCTGGCGCGTGCTAGCAGGCGCCGAGGTCCTGCCAGACTCCCCACTCACCGGTGGTGCCGGGCGTCTCGCCCGTCGTCCACCACTTGGCCTTCCAGGTGTGGCCGCCGTACGAGACGGTGTTGCCGCCCACGTAGACCGCCGTGCTGCTCCAAGGCGCCGCGGTGCACGCGCTGGTGCCGCCGGTGACCGTCAGGGTGTAGGTGGCCGAGCGGCTGACGCCGCCCGCCGTGCCGGTGACCGTCAGCGCGTAGCTGCCGGAGACCGCCGAGGCGGTGGTCGACACCGACAGAGTGGCGTTGCCGCCCGCGGTGACCGAGCCGGGGCTGACCGACGCGGTGACGCCGGCCGGTGCGCCGCTGACCGACAGGGCGACGGACTGCGCGGCGCCCGCGGTCACCGCGGTGTGCACGCTGGAGGTGGTGGAGCCGCCCGCGGTGGCGGTGCCGGCCGCCGGGGTCAGCGACACCGAGAAGTCGTTGGCCGGCGGCGGGGTGCTCGCACCGTTGAACGGCTCGAAGGTGTGGCTGAACTGCCAGGTGCTCTGGGTGGTGCCCGAGCAGGTGTCGGAGCCGCCCTGGCCGGGGCAGCCGCCGTTGTCGCGCTGCAGCGCCCAGAAGGACAGGGTGTTGATGCCCTTGCCGACCGCCCAGTTGTAGACCGTGGTGGCGTTGGCGGTGGTGAAGGTCTCGGCGGCGCCGAAGTCGTCGATGCCGGGCATCTCGGTGACGCCCACCATGTTCCACAGCTGCGCGTCGGTCTTCGCCGGGTAGAGGGCCGCGAGCTGGTCGTGCAGGCCCTGGGCGGCGGTCTGCGTGTCGGTGGCCATGTTGTGCGTGGCGTTGTCGTAGTAGTCGAACGTCATGATGTTGACGACGTCGAGCTTGACGCCGTTGCTCACCGCGTTCTGCAGCACGGCCAGGCCGCTGCCCGAGCCGACGGAGCCGCCTTCCAGCCCGTGGGTGGTGGTCGGCAGGGTGTAGGAGAACTGCATCGGGCGCCCGTTGGCCGCCGCCCAGTCCTGCACCATCTTGACGGCCTTGTTGCGGCGGTCGATGCCGGCGGAGTTGGTCAGCGAGTTGTCCTCGATGTCCAGGTCGATCCGGCTGATGTCGTAGGTGGTGACGACCTTCTCGTACGCGGCGGCGATCGAGCTGACGTTGGTGCAGCTGTCGGCGATCTCGGTGCCGCCGTTGTCGGCCGCGTAGCCGCCGAACGACGGGATGACGTCGCCGCCGCCGGCCTGGATGGTGTCGATGTCGCCGCCGAAGTTCGCCTGGCTGATCGGCATCGAGCTGTCGCCGTTCCAGTACGGGGTGCAGGAGCCGACCGACGGGGTCTGGATGAAGGCCATCGTCAGGTACTTGTTGCCGGAGGCGGAGGCGAGGCCGGAGAGGCTGTCGCCGTTGTAGGCCTCGAAGTACGGCGCCGCTATGTGGCTGGGCAGGGCGGTGGCCGCGTGGGCGGTGCCGCCGCCGGTGAGGGCGAGTCCGGCGGACGCGGCGGCGGTGACGACGCCGGTGAGCACTGCGCGGAGACGGAGTCTGCGAACGGGTCCGGTCATGGACCGCGCTCCTTCCAGGTGGGGGGATCAGCAGACGGCGGTCTGCTGGTCTGGACCAATACTGCTGGTCTGGACCACCCAACTGTCAAGAGTCCTAACAGATAATGGAGTTGAACCAGTCGCCGCCGCAATCCGGCCTTTCCGGCACCCGGCAGCACGACGGCCACCGCCGCACCGGGGACGGTGCGGCGGTGACCTGTCCGTTTCCGCCGTCGGGGTCAGCGCCCCCGGCTGGCCAGCGCGAGCGCGGGAACGAACCGCGCGGCGTCCAGCGTCCCGACGCCGGTCGCCATGTCGTAGCCCTTCACCGCGGTGTAACCGGTGACGCCGTCATAGGTGTTGTTCGTGCCGTCCTTGACGTCCACGACACCGGTGGACTTGGCGCCGCCCTTCGCCAGCGCGTACAGCGCCTGGTGGATGTCGCCCACCCGGTGCCCGCCGAGCTGGTCGGCCAGCGCGATGACGCCGGAGAACAGCGGGCTGGCCTCGCTGGTGCCGCCGTAGACGTCCCAGCCGGTGGCCGTCGGGTCGAAGCTGGAGTACACCCACGCGCCGCCGTCGACAGCCGCGGCCATCGAGATGTCCGGGGTGCCGCGCCGGGCACCGACCACGCTGCTGACCCCGTTCTGGTACGCGGGGCGGGTGAAGACGTGCGACTGGCCGCCGCCGCCTGCTCCGTAGTCGTTGTAGACACTGTCGGGCGCGGTGCGGTCGCCCGCGTCGTCCAGGTGCAGCTGGGTGCCGCCGATCGAGGTGACCAGCGGGTCGGCGGACGGCCAGGAGTTCACCGGGTACGGGTAGTCCGTCGCACCGTCGGCCATCGCGTCGGTCGCGCCGCCGTCGCCCGAGGACGCCAGGACGGTCACGCCGCGCCTGGCCGCGGCCTGGAAGGCGTAGCGCAGCTTCTGGATGCTGGAGAAGTCGCCCTTGTCGAAGCCGGGGAAGGTGTTCTCCGTGGCCCCGAAGCTCTGGGTGATCACGTCGCCCACACCGTGGTCGATCATGTACTTCTCGGCGTCCATCATCTCCGGCAGCCCGGTGACGCCCTCGGTCTCGGCGACCCCGGTCTCCACCAGCACGATGTGCGCGTCCGGTGCGACCGCGTGCGCCATCTCGACGTCGAGCGTGCTCTCGCCCGCCCACCCGGTGTGGTCGGGGTTCGCCGGGTCGAACGGCGGCACGTCGCCCCACTTGACGACCTGCACCGTGGAGCTCTTGATGCCCCACTGGGCGCTGTAGACGTCCAGGTCGTGCTGGATCGTCGGGGAGCCGAACGAGTCCACGATGACGATGGTGCGGCCCTTGCCCGTGACGCCGGCGCGGTAGAGCGCGTTCAGGTTGTACGCCTGCCGGTACTGCAGCAGGTTGTAGCAGTTGATGCCCCAGGCCGCCTGGCACTGCGCGTTGCTCATGGGGCTGCTCTCCCCGTGGATCAGCCGGTGGCCGGAGACCGCGGGCACCGGCTTGACGGCCGGCGCACGGCCGGCCGGCGCCGCCGCCGCGGCGCCGCCGATCGGAGCAGCTATCAACGCGGCGGCAGTGAGAGCGGTGGCTCCGGCCGCTGCGACCGCGGCGCTGAACCGCGGGCGGACTCTGCGCATGGACACTCCTTGTATGGAGGACGACCGCACGAGACGGATGACGTGATCACACCCACAGATCATGCCCAGGACAAGAGCCTTCGCTGGTTCACGACCGCCGTTTTACCCGGATGGCCCTCCCTTTGATCTTCCATGACCATGACATGACTGGCCGTCGGTTTACGGCACGTCAGACCGCGTCAGGACACCACGTCCTTGGTGCGGAAGCCGCGGAAGGCCAGGGCCGTCAGCACGATCGCGTACGACACCGACACCGAGGCGCCCTGCAGCATGCCGGTCCACTCCAGCGTGGGCTGCAGCGCGTCGGCCCAGGAGAACTGCCAGTGCGCGGGCAGCACGTCCCGCCAGGAGCCGAGCGCGGTCACCGCGTCCAGCACGTTGCCGACGATGGTCAGCCCGACCGCGCCGCCGACCGCGCCCAGCGGCGCGTCCGTCCGGGTCGACAGCCAGAACGCGAGAGCGGCGGTGACCAGTTGGCTGACGAAGATGTACACCACCGCGACGGCGAGCCGCGGCAGCGCGTCCCCCGAGGCAAGTGCCCCGCCGGTGGGCAGCTCCAGGTCGCCCCAGCCGTACGCGACCGTGCCCGAGACCAGCGCCACCGCCGGCAGCAGCACCAGCGCGACCGCGCTGAAGCCCAGCGCCACCGCGAACTTCACGCTCAGCAGCCGGGTCCTGGGCACCGGTGCCGCCAGCAGGTAGCGCAGGCTCGACCAGCCCGCCTCCGAGGCGACCGTGTCGCCGCAGAACAGCGCGACCGGCACCACCAGCACGAAGCCCGCGGAGACGAACAGGCAGGTCGCGGCGAAGTTGGCGCCCGAGGCGGTGGCGGTGTCGATCAGCGTGGGACCGTTGCGCCCCTCCTTCGGGGTGCCGCCGATCGCGAAGGCGGCGATCAGGATGAAGGGCAGCGCCGCGAGCAGCGCTGCCACGATCATCGTGCGGCGCCTGCGCAGCTGCCTGCGGGCCTCGACCCGCAGCCGCAGCGTACGGCCGGGCCGGTAGCCCGGCGCGGCGGTACGCGGCGGCGGCACGGGGGCGGGCGCGGGGACGGGGGGTGCGGCGCTCATGCCGAGCCTCCGATCAGGGTCAGGAAGGCGTCCTCCAGGCGGCGGTGCGGCCCGACCCGGGCCACCGGCACGCCCAGCCGGACGAGTTCGGCCACGAACTGCGCCGCGGTCAGCCCGTCGAGCACCGCGAGCAGGCCGTCCTCCTCGCGGACCGCGGTGGACACCCCGGGCAGCCCGGCGACCTTGTCGACGACGGTCTGCGGCACCTCGCCGTCCACGCCGACCAGGACGGTGTCGGCCGAGCCGATGATGTCGGCGACGGGACCCGCGGTGACCAGCCGCCCGCGGTCCATCACCACCAGGTGCGTACAGCTCTGCTCGACCTCGGCCAGCAGGTGGCTGGAGACGATGACCGTGCGCCCGGCGGCGGCGTAGCGGATCAGCACCTCGCGCATCTCGCGGATCTGCGGCGGGTCGAGGCCGTTGGTCGGCTCGTCGAGGATCAGCAGGTCGGGCAGGCCCAGCATGGCCTGCGCGATGGCCAGCCGCTGCCGCATGCCCTGCGAGTACGTGCGCACCGCGCGCTCCAGCGCCTCGCCGAGCCCGGCGATCTCCAGGGCCTCGGCCATCCGGGCGTCCTGCGGCGGCCGTCCGGTGGCCTGCCAGTACAGCTCCAGGTTGGACCGGCCGGTCAGGTGCGGCAGGAAGCCGGCGCCCTCGACGAAGGCGCCCAGCCGGGACAGCACCGGCGCCCCCGGGCGCACCGCCTCGCCGAACACCCGGATCTCGCCGTCGTCGGGGCGGATCAGCCCCATCAGCATCCGCAGCGTGGTGGTCTTGCCCGCGCCGTTCGGCCCGAGCAGTCCGAGCACCTGTCCCGGCTCGACCCGGAAGGACAGGTCCCGTACGGCGTAGCGGTCGGCCGACTTGGCGTACCGCTTGCTCAGCCCGGTGATCTGCAGCGGCACCGCGGCCAGCGCCGGGTCGGCGGGCCGCGGGCGCACCCGGCGGCGGCCGGTGACCAGCAGGGCCGCCGCGGCCAGCAGCGCCAGCGGCGGCAGCGCCCAGGCCCACCACGGCAGCGGGGCCGCGTCGTCGCCGAGCGCGCTGTCGAGCGGCACGGTCAGCTCGGGAGAGAGCAGCGAGACGGTCAGCGAGGCGGGCGCGGCCGGTGAGGCGTAGCCCAGGTCGGTGGTCGCCAGGACCAGGCGCATCCGGTGGCCGGCCGCGAAGTCGTGGTCCACGGCGGGCAGTTGCAGCGTCACGTTGCTGCCGCCCGGTGAGCTCTGGACCCGCACGGGGGCGGCGAGGGCGGCGGGCAGCGTCGACTTGCCGCCGGGCGTGACGTCGTAGAGCTTGCCGAAGAGCACCGCCTCAGGGGCGTCGGTGGCCACCCGCAGGGTCACCGTCGGCGCCCCGGTCAGATGGGTGCTGCCGGTGAGCGGCGCCGACTCGAACTGCGCGTACTGCCCGGGGATGTCGAGCGACAGGCTCGCGCCGAGCGCGGACAGGGCGCCGAGCGAACCGGTGCCGGGCAGCGCGGAGATCGCCGGCGGTGCGCCGCCCGCCGGGTTGGTGATCCGCTGCTCGCGGCCCGCCAGGGCGATCCGGCGGGCGGTCGTACCCTCCAGGCCCGGGTAGCTGTCGCCTCCGGCGCCGCGCAGCACCACGCTGCCGTCGGTCGAGTTGAGGCCGCCGGTGCGGGTGACCCGGAAGGCGGGTCCCGTGCCGGTGCCGGTGGCGCCCTTGAGGTAGCGGTCGAACCAGGCGGTGACCCGGCGGTCGATCCTGCCGTCCTCGGTGTCGCCGCCGTCGTGGCCGCCGGCGATCCAGTCGACGGCGACCGGGGCGCCGTTCCCGCGGATCGCCGTGGCCATCGCGTCGGACTGGGCCAGCGTGAACAGCGAGTCGGTCTGGCCCTGCACGATCAGCGCCGGGACCTTGATACGGGACGCGACCGCGGAGGGGCTGAGCGCTTCGAGCTGCGCGCGGGCGGCGGCGTCCGGCCGGCCGGCGGTGGCGACGCGCTGGTAGAGCGCGCAGATGCCGGCGGCGAAGCGGCCGCACAGCGGGTCGGTGGGCGCGGGGGCCGCCGCGGCGCCCTGCGCGGACTTCGCAGGGGCCGTCGGCGCGCCGCCCGTTCCGGCCTGCGGTGCGGAGCCCGGGAGCGACGCGGAGCCCGAGGAGAAGAAGATGCCGGACCACAGCTTCTTGTAGACGTCGTTCGGGAACAGCGCGTCGGCGAGATTCCAGTACGTCTCGCGCGGCGCGATCGCGTCGACCCGGTGGTCGTACCCGGCGGCCAGCAGCGAGATGGCGCCGCCGTACGACACGCCCGAGATGCCGACCCTGGGGTCGCCCGGTGCGTCGAGCCGGACGTCGGGGCGGGCCGCCAGCCAGTCGATCAGCCGGCTGACGTCGGCGACCTCGCCGCTCCGCGCGTTGAGGCCGATGGTGCCGGTCGAGGACCCGAAGCCGCGGGCCGACCAGGTCAGTACTGCGTAGCCGTGCTCGGCCAGCTTCTCCGCCTGGCCGCGGACGTCGGCCTTGCTGCCGCCGAACCCGTGGCCGAGCAGGACCGCGGGTCTGCGGGTACTGCCGCCGGTGGTGAAGTACGAGGTGTCCAGGCGTACGCCGCCGGCGCCGGTGAGCATCGCGTCACTGCGGTGCACCGCGGCCCCGCCGCCGGCCGCCGCGGCGGTCCGGACGGCCACGCCGCCCGCCACCAGAACCGCGAGCGCCCCCGCCCCGGCCAACCACCGCCTGCGCCGCGGCCATCGAAGATCCATCCCTCGATCCTAGGCGGGCCCGCACGTGTCACCCGGACAGGGGCGGCGTTTCCCCGCCTTTTCACAGATGGCGGCACCCGGCAAGGCAGTCCCGTGGTGATCATCCACAACGCGCCGGGCCAGGCCGGTGAAATGCCGCAAGGCCATTGATTGCGGCGGGAGTTGATCTCCACCTGTGACACGGGTGCCTGATGGGCCGGGTTACCCGCAGGAGGCGATCAAGGAATTCCGCCGACCGGCCGAAGGCCCGCGACCGGCGTGATCGGCTTTCCCGGGGAATGCGCCGTACTGCGATGGCGCATTCCCCGGTCGGCCGCGCACGGAGGTGTCGATCATTCCGGCCGGTATTGCCGGGACGGCCCTCCTGGCCGGCCTTCCCCCGCCGGTCAGCGGTGGGACGAGGAACCGCGCCTGCGGGTCCAGAACACCAGGCCGCCGCCCGCGGCGACGACGGCCACGGCGATGCCCGCGATCATCGGCGTGGCGTTGGAGCTCCCGGTCTCGGCGAGGTCGCCGCCGCCGGCGGACGTGGTGGACGCGACGACCGGGGCGGGGCTGGTGCTCGGCGCCGCGGTGGTGGGCGGCGTCGTGGCGGGCGCGGTGGTCGCCGGAGCGGTGGTCGCCGCGGTGGTGGACGGCGACGTCGGCGAGGTGGTGGACGGCGACGGGCTGCTCGGCTTGACGCACACCGGCGCGGTCTTGGTCTCGTCCCTGCCGAACTTCTTGCCGTCGCCCGCCGTGACCACCAGGTGCAGGTCGAGCGGCGCGTCGTGCGGCGGCAGGGCGTCCTGGAAATGGAAGGCCGAACCGAACGTCTGGTCGACCAGCGCGCCTTCACCGCCGACGATGGTCAGCGTCACGGTGTTGCGCACATCGCTGTTGTACGCCGTCAGGTCGACCGTCACCGAATCGCAGGTCACCGACCAGTTCGGCGTATGTGCGGAAGCCGGCCCCGCCAGCACCACGGAACCGATCATGGCGGCCATTCCCGCCGTCGCTATCGCCGCGGATCTTCTGCGGCCCTGAACCGTCAGTCTCATGAACCCTCCCATTGCAGACCGGACTTCGCCCGTACGGCCCCGCCCGCCGAATTTCTGTGTGGGTCCGGGACCCTACACCCTGCCCTTCCCCGCCTATTCAGCGGGCGGCGCCCTTACGAATTCCGTAGGGAATTCAGCGGGGTTATCGCAGGACCGCGATGTCGGTGCCCCGGGATACGGTGCGAGGACGCACCCGGGGACGGCGCCGAGGCAGGAGGGACCCATGACGATGAGCACCGCACTGACCGCGGCCCAGCGGCGGGCGGTCACCGGCTCCGACCCGGCGACCGGGCGGCTGGCCGCCAGGGCCGACGTGTGCGCCGCGCTCGTCGCACGCGGGCTCGCGGTGCCGCACGGCCGCGCGGGGCACCACAGTTACTACCTGTCGCCGCAGGGGCTGCGGCTGCGCGCCGACCTGACCGCGGCCCGGCCGGAGGTCCCGCCGCCCGGCCGCCCGGCCGAGTCCTTCCCCTCGTTCGCGGA
>NZ_CAJSLV010000100.1 GCF_907177275.1 Actinacidiphila cocklensis | reverse complement strand
GGTCCGGCAGCAGCCGCGCCGACGGCATCGCCGATATTCGCTCCCCGCTGTGATGCGGCGGCCGATACGCCGAGACGGGCGGTGCGATGTCCGGGGCGTACGCACCGCAACCCGGGCACACCAGAGCCCCGTTGAGGGTGCGACGGCATTGGTAGCAGTAGTCCATTTTTTCGGCTTATGGCTTTCTGTGCTGCTGCAGGCCGGCTGACCGCAAAACGCTAACAGCACTTACCGAAGGCCCTGCGGGGCAGTTGTGAGGCTTTGGAAAAGATCCCCCTCCCAATTCCGGCGAAGTCGGCGCCAAGCAGATGAAGGACGGCGCGGGTCAGCCGCGCTCGCGGGCGTAGTGCAGCAGCACGACGCCGTTCCCGAAGGTGCGGGTCTCGACGAGCCGGAGATCCGCCTGGCGATCGGCGCCGGCGAAGAGCCGCCTGCCCTCGCCGATCAGCACCGGGTGCACGTAGATCAGGTACTCGTCGATGAGGTCGTGTGCGGCGAAGGAGGCGGCCAAGTCGGCGCCGCCCAGCATGAGATCACCGCCGGGCTCGGCCTTGAGCGCCTCGATCTGCGCGGGCACGACCTCGCGGACGACCGTGGTGTTCCCGCCGGGGCTCTCCAGCGTCCGCGAGTAGACGATCTTGGGCATCTCCCGCCAGATACGGGCGAATTCCTTGACGGTTTCCGGACTCTCCGGGTCCTCGTCAGCGGTCGGCCAGTATTCGTCCATGAGTTCGTATGTGACGCGGCCGTCGAGAAATGCGCCCATGGTGGCGAGGTGCGCATTGAAGTAGCTGTGCAGTTCATCGTCCACGCGGTTCCAGTCGAGCTCCCGGTTCGGCCCCTCCATGAAACCGTCGAGCGATACCGACATCATCATGAGGATTTTTCGCATCGGAGTGTGCCCTTCTCCTGGATCGGCGTACTTCTCCTGTCGGCGAAATTGTGCCGCGCGGGTCCGACAACGGGCCGTCACCAGCGGTTTCGACGCGCACGATAGGCTCGGACGCACCAGAACTGCAGCAGGAGGGGGCGGCCCGGGTGCACGATCAGGCGCGGATCCAGGACGAGACGGTCGGCGGCTACCTGGACCGGCTGGCCGCCCGGTCGCCTGCCCCCGGCGGCGGAGCGGCGGCCGCGCTGCACGCGGCCCAGGGCGCCGCCCTGCTGGGCATGGTGGCCCGCTACACCACCGGCGCGAAGTACGCGGCCCAGGCCGAGGCCATCGCGCGGATCACCGCCGAGAGCGACGAGTTGCGGGCGGCGGCACTGGACCTGGCCGCGGCCGACGCGGCGGCCTTCACCGCCGTCACGGACGCCTACGCCCTGCCGCGCGCGGACGACGGGCAGAAGGCGGCCAGGTCGGCCGCCATCGCCACCGCCCTGGCCGGGGCCGCCCGGCCGCCGGCCGACGTCATCGGCGTGGCACGGCGGATCGTCGCCCTCGCCGAGGAACTGCTGCCGATCGGCAACCCGAACGTCGTCACGGACGTGGCGGCCGCCGCGGAGGCGGCCAGGGCCGCGGCGACCACCGCCCGGGTGAACGTCGAGATCAACCTCGGCGGCATCAGGTCCGCGGACACCCGCGCGGACCTGACCGGGGCCGTCTCCGACGTGGACTCCCTGGCCGGGCGGGCCGCGGAAGTGACCGAGTCGGTCCGCAGGACCCTGAACCGATGACCCGAGGAGTCGCCGCAATGACCGACACGGTTTCGCTCACCGGCGCCGCACGGGCCGCCGCCCTGCGGGACGAGGCGCAGGCGATCGCGCAGGAGCTGGGGCGGGCGCACGGCGTGCAGCCGCGGCTGGTGGTCGTCGTGGCGACCGAGGACGAGAGCACCGCCTGGTACGTGCGGTCGATCACCCGGGCCGCGGGGAAGGCCGGCATCGCCTGCGACACGGTGACGCTGCCCGCGGACGCGGAAGCCGGCACGATCCGCAAGCAGCTGGCGGAGCTGAGCGCCGACCCCGACGTGCACGGCGTGATCCTCCAGACGCCGCTGCCGCCCGGCACGTCCGCCGCCGACCTGGCCGGGGCCATCGCGCCGGGCAAGGACGTCGACGGCGCGAACCCGCTGAGCCTGGGCCGGCTGGCCGCGGGCCTGCCCGCCTTCGCCCCGGCCACCGCGGAGGCCGTCGTCAGCCTGCTGGACGCGCACGGTATCGGGCTGGCCGGGCGGTCCGTCGCGGTCGTCGGCCGCTCCACCGTCGTCGGCAAGCCGCTCGCGCACCTGCTGCTCGACCGCGACGCGACGGTGACCGTGTGCCATTCGCGCACCGCCGACCTGGCCGCCGCGACCCGCACCGCGGACATCGTGGTGGCCGCGGCAGGCCGCGCCGGGCTGATCACCGCCGACCACCTCGCCCAGGGCGCCGTCGTGGTGGATGTCGGCACCAACCCCACCGAGGACGGCGGCCTGACCGGCGACGTGGACGCGGAGTCGGTGGCAGGCCGGGCCGCCGCCCTGTCCCCGGTGCCCGGCGGCGTCGGCCCGGTCACCACCGCGCTGCTCCTCCAGCACACCGCGCTGGCCGCGCAACGGGCGGTCGCCGCGCACCAGTGACATCTGTCATGGGTCAGTACGGACGGACGGCTCTGCCGCCCTCCCCCGGCCACCGGCGATGCTCATGCCATGGCACTCACCGAGGCAGTACGCACCCGCGACAGCAAGTCCGCCGACAGCAAGGCCACTGACAGCACGGCCGCTGACAGCACGGCTCTCGCGCAGGGCGAAGCCGCCGTACATGGTGACGCCGCGGTACATGGCGACGCCGCCGTCCACACTGACGGCGCCGCCGCCGGCTTCCGCCCGGTCCCGGTGTGGTTCTTCGCCTTCGAAGGCCTGATGGGCGCGTCCTACGACATCGTCAAGTCCTCCCCGCACGCGTGGATCTTCATCGCCGCGTCCGTCGCCGTGAACATCGTGCTGGCCCGCACCGTCCTGCGCGGGCGGCTCAAGATGGCCAAGGCGATGCTCAAGGGCAAGCGCACCCGCAAGATCGCGGCAGGCCTGATCGCGCTGCGGATGGGCGTGCATGTCGCGCTGGGCGCGGCCGGCATGCAGGCGACCTCGGGTCCGGCGCACATTGCGCTGGCCGTCGTCATGTGCGCGTCCACCGTCGCGCTGCTGGCCTTCGACCAGCGGGTGATGCTGCGGGCGCTCGCGGCGGCCTGAGCCCCGCGGCGGCGCGGACGCACCCGCGGGCGTACTGGCGTACGTACCGCGGAAGCCGCCGCATATGCTGCGCAGGACCCCAGCGCGCCACCCGAGAGGCAGCACGACATGAGCACCCGTACCGCAGTGGTCACCGGCGCGAGCAGCGGCATCGGTGCCGCCACCGCCCGCAGGCTGGCCGAGGCCGGTTTCCACGTCGTGCTCACCGCCCGCCGCGTGGAGCGGCTCGACGTCCTGGCCGAGGAGCTGACCGCCGCCGGCAGCAGCGTGGCCGTCCACGCCCTCGACGTGACCGACAGGGCCGCCGTGGACGCCTTCGCGGCCGGCCTGGACGCCTACCCGCCGGTGCACGTGCTGGTGAACAACGCGGGCGGCGCGCTCGGCGCCGACCCGGTCGCCACCGCCGACCCCGCCGACTGGCGGACGATGTTCGAGGTGAACGTGCTCGGCGTGCTCAACGTCACGCAGGCCCTGCTGCCCGCGCTCAGCTCGTCGGGCGACGGCACCATCGTCGTGCTGTCCTCGACCGCCGGCCTGGCGACGTACGAGGGCGGCGGCGGCTACGTGGCCGCCAAGCACGGCGCCCATGTCATCGCCGAGACGCTGCGGCTGGAGCTGAGCGGCCACCCGGTGCGGATCATCGAGATCGCCCCCGGCATGGTCAAGACCGACGAGTTCGCCCTCACCCGCTTCCGCGGCGACGCGGGCCGCGCCGAGGCGGTCTACGCCGGCGTGGCCGAGCCGCTGACCGCGGACGACGTCGCCGACACCGTGGCGTGGGCCGTGACCCGCCCGGCCCACGTGAACGTCGACCTGCTGGTGCTGCGCCCGCGCGCCCAGGCGTCCAACTACAAGGTGCACCGCGAGCAGTAGCCGTCACACCTCCGGGTGAACTCCTGGCGCACCGTCAACTTCCGTCCCCTGCGGGGGTTAGCGGTGCACCGGGATCGGGAACCATGTCCGCGTCGGTCTTCGCGCGTAGACCCGCACGGCACCCGTTCCCGTCCCCCGTGGACCAGCCCCGGCCCGCCCCTCGCGACCGGGGCCTCGTCCGCGCACGTCCGGAGGTTCGCTCATGCGCATCCGCCTGGCACTCCCCCTCGCCGCGGCCGCCCTGTCCCTGCCCGCCGTCCTCGCCGCCGCCGCACCGGCCGGCGCCGCCCCCGCCGACAAGGCCCAGGTGCTCAGCAGCTGGACCCAGACCAGCGCGAGCAGCTACAACACGTGGCTCGCCGCCCGCAACAACCAGGCCGCCTGGTCCGCCTACGGCTTCGACTGGTCGACCGACTACTGCTCGGACTCCCCCGACAACCCGCTCGGCTTCCCCTTCAAGACCGCCTGCGCCCGGCACGACTTCGGCTACCGCAACTACAAGAAGGCCGGCACCTTCGACGCGAACAAGGCCCGCCTGGACAACATGCTCTACGCCGACCTCAAGCGGGTCTGCGCCGGCTACTCGGGCGCGACGAAGACCGCGTGCGACTCCACCGCGTGGACGTACTACCACGCGGTGGACATCTTCGGCTCCGCGACACCGGCGCGCAGCGCCGCCTGATCCTGATCCGCCCGGCGGGCCGGGGCCGTTGCCGCGGCTCCGGCCCGCCGGTGGCCCGCCCGTCAGCTGTGCGCGACGGTGAGCGCGTAGAAGGCGACGCGCGCGCCGTTGGTGGTGCTGTCGGACGAGGACTGGTTGTAGGAACCGGCCTTGAAGTACTGCTTGTACGGGTTGAACGACGACGGGATGGCGTAGTGCGTCGTGCTCCCGTTGACCGTCAGGTCGATGGTGTTGCCGCCGGACACGCCGATCGTGTAGTTCCACGTGCTGCCGACCCCGACATGCCCCACGGTGTGCGTGGTCTGGCCGCCGTCAGGGGAGTTCTCCACGCCCGCGACGATGTCCCCGTTGGAGTGGTAGTACAGCTCGATCAGCGGCTTGGTCGAGGTGCCGCCCGAGCCGAGGTGGATCTGCCCGACGCACACGTTGGAGGTCACGGAGACCACCCGCAGCGTCGCGTTCATCCGGTGGGTGCCGGCCAGCGACCAGTCCGCCGCGCTGCCGTCGGTGTTCATCTCACGCAGCTCGGAGCGGGCGTAGTTGGAGTTCGGCGTCGTGACGCCCTTCTCCGGCGCCCAGAAGGTCATGGCGCCGTCCGACCCGTCGGTGTAGAAGTACGAGTCCTGGTAGCCGCCGGCGCCCTGCAGCCGCGACGACGAGATCGTGGTGGGCGAGCCGGGCGAGCCCACCGGCTCCTGCAGCTGCCACACCGACAGGTTGAAGTTCCCGCCGGGCGCCACCCCGGTGTTCAGCCCGCCGGACGGCGGCGTCGAGCCGCCGGGCAGCGTCCACTTCTGGTTGGCCGCGCCGGTGCACGTCCATATCTGCAGCTGGTTGCCGTTGGCGGAGGACTGGTCGGTCGCGTCCAGGCACTTGCCCGAGCCGGTGTTGACCAGCGCGCCGTTGCTGACGGTCCACTGCTGGGCCGCGGTGCCGTTGCAGTCGTACAGCTGCACCTTGGCGCCGCTGGCCGTCGAGGCGGCCGTCACGTCCATGCACTTGCCCAGCGCCCGAACCGAGTTGTCGGAGTTCCCGACCGTCCAGCTCTGCGCGGTCGTCCCGTTGCAGTCGTAGAGCTGCACGTGCGCGCCGTTGGCGCTGGACGCGGCAGCCACGTCCACGCACTTCCCGCCGAGCCCGCTGATCGGCCCCGCGGTCGCGGCCGAGGCACTGCCCGAGCCCAGCACGCCGAACGCGCCGACGACGCCCGCGGCGCCGACCGCCGCGAGCACTTTCACACGCCATGTCATGTGGGGGTCCTTAAGCCTAGAAGTCTGGTCTAGTCCAAAGGGTGCGCCCCAGTTGAATAACACGGCCTCAGGTCGCCGTCAATGAATCGGCCGCAACTGCGCACCGCCGCGCCCGCGTCTAAACTGACGTCGTCTCAGATGAGTCGGTCAGTCCTCGCGTGCCGCGCACGCAGGTGGGGGGATGGTCAACGATGTCCGGTGGCACGAGCGGGAGCGGTCCGAGCGGCAGCAGTGCCTCCTCGGCCCGCCCGGTGGGCCAGGTGCTGGCGATCGCCGCGGGGGCCTTGGGGGTGGTCGCGGCCGTCGTGACGATCCTGAGCTACGCGGGGGTCGGCCCGTGGCACCCGTTCGGAGCGGGGTCCTCCGACCTGGGAGGGCGATTACCGACGCCGCCCGGGCAGTCGGCGCCCGCCACCCCGCCGTCGACAGCCGCCGCCCCCTCGACACCCGCCGAACCCACCCCGTCCGACAGCGACGCCGGCACCTGCGCCAGTGACCCGCAGTCCGACGCCAACGGCCTGAACTGCCCGTCGGCGATCATCTGGAACCCCCAGGTGCTGAAGCCCGGCTGGCACGTCGACAGCCCCGCGGGCGCCACCCTCACCCTGCAGGACGGCACGCTGGTGACCGCGGACCCGGCCGGCAACCCGGTGTGGGACGCGCAGTTCGACTCCGGCTGCACCGAGCCCGTCGTGACCTTCGAGCGCTTCAACATCACAGCGGCGTCCTCCGACGCGCTGTCCTGCTGGGACGCGGGCCTGACCGAGCGGGCTCCCGACCAGTACGACTACCCGCACCTGAGCGTCCAGGTCGAGGACACCGGTCACCTGTGCGTGATCTGGAGCCTCGATCCCCCCACCCGCCTCCCGGCGAACGTCGAGGACGACCCCGGGTCCGTGCCCCACGACTTCTCCGCCCGCTGCTACTACGGCACGGGCGTCCTGGACGACTTCGTCGACATCCCCGAGTCCACGAGCTGACCTCCCGGCCCGCCCGCCCGCGCCGGGGCGGGCGGCCCCGACCGGGCGCCGGGAGGACTCAGCCCTTGACGCAGACGACCTGCTTGAGCTTGGCCACCACCTCGACCAGGTCGCGCTGCTGGTCGATGACCTTCTCGATCGGCTTGTACGCGCCCGGGATCTCGTCCACGACGCCCGCGTCCTTGCGGCACTCCACACCGCGGGTCTGCTCCTCCAGGTCGCGGGTGGAGAAGCGCTTCTTCGCCGCGGTGCGGCTCATCTTGCGGCCGGCGCCGTGGGAGGCCGAGTTGAAGGCCGCGGTGTTGCCCAGACCGCGGACGATGTACGAACCCGTGCCCATCGAGCCGGGGATGATGCCGTAGTCGCCGGAGCCCGCGCGAATCGCGCCCTTGCGGGTGACCAGCAGGTCCATGCCGTCGTAGCGCTCCTCGGCCACGTAGTTGTGGTGGCAGGAGATGACCTGGTCGAAGGTGACCCGGGCCTTCTTGAACTCCTTGCGCACCACGCCCTGGAGCAGGGCCATCATCAGGGCGCGGTTGCGCTTGGCGTATTCCTGCGCCCAGAACAGGTCGTTGCGGTAGGCGGCCATCTGCGGGGTGTCCGCGACGAAGACGGCCAGGTCGCGGTCGACCAGGTCCTGGTTGTGCGGGAGCTTCTGCGCCACGCCGATGTGGAACTCGGCCAGCTCCTTGCCGATGTTGCGCGACCCGGAGTGCAGCATCAGCCAGACATTACCGGACTCATCGAGACATACCTCCAAGAAGTGGTTGCCCGACCCCAGTGTCCCGATCTGCTGGGCTGCGCGCTCCGCACGGAAGTGCACCGCCTCGGTGAGCCCGTCGAACCGTGCCCAGAAGTCGTCCCAGCCGGCACCCGGCGCGCCCTGGACCTGGTCCGGGGTCACCGGGTCGCGGTGGAGGCCGCGGCCGACGGGGATGGCCTGCTCGATCCGGCTGCGCAGGTGGGACAGGTCGCCCGGGAGGTCGTTCGCGGTCAGCGAGGTCTTCACCGCGCTCATGCCGCAGCCGATGTCGACGCCGACGGCGGCCGGGCAGACGGCGCCGTGCATGGCGATGACCGAGCCGACCGTGGCGCCCTTGCCGTAGTGGACGTCGGGCATCACCGCCAGGCCCTTGATCCAGGGCAGCGTCGAGACGTTGCGGAGCTGCTGCATCGCGCCGCCTTCGACGGTGGACGGGTCGGCCCACATGCGGATCGGCACCCGGACGCCGGGCACTTCTGTGTACGACATGACTGCCCCCCGGGCATCGTTTTTCGGAGACAAGGGGACGAAACGACACAATCGCCGGATTCGTCGAATATGGCAACGCGTCAGCTGATAAACCCACCCCAGCGGGCGGTTTCTGCGAGGCGTGCGGTAGACATTGTGTCCAGGGTTCGCTCAAGCGCGCCAAGGAATTACCGCAGCGGGTCCACCGGCGTACGCCGTCCGGTCGAATCCATCGCATTCCGGGCGCATTCCGATCGAGAGGCGGCACGTGAGGCAAGGGCTCCGCGCAGCGCGGTCCAAGCGAAGGCCGCCGGTCGCGTTCTGCGCACTGGCGCTGGCGCTCGCGGTCGGCGCGCTCAGCGCCTGCACGGGCGGCGGCACGAACAGCACGGCGAACGACGGCAAGTCCGCCCAGCTGCCCTACGGCGGCACGATCTCCCCCGCACCGCCCGGCAAGTACAAGACGCTGCCGCAGCCGTGTGCCGCGGTCGACCTGGACACGCTCAAGGCGCTGGTGCCCGGCGGTACCGACTACGCGGGGACGGAGTCGCTGACGTACGACACCGACCGCCGGGTCGGGTGCAGCTGGAAGGCGACGGCGCCCGACGGGCGCAGCCGCGCGCTGACGATCGACATGGAGCGGGTCGTGTCGTACGACCCGGCGGTGAGCGACGAGGTGGAGGCGAACTCGGACTTCGCCGACCTGGCGGACGCCGCGTCGATCCCCACGCTGCCGCCGCCGGGCACGACGCCGACGACGACCCCGCCGACCACCCCGACGACGGGCTCGGACGGCGGCACACCGCCGACCGGTGCGGGCGGCAGTAGCCAGGACCTGTCGCCGCGGCAGCTGCCGGATGTGGGAAACGCCGCATTCATCAACGACGTGCACTCGACGTCGAAGGGCACCGCCCGCCGCGTGGTGACGCTGGTCTTCCGTACCGCGAACGTCGTGGTGAGCATCCGCTACTCACAGTCCTCGCCTGCCGCCACTCCGCCACCTCAGAGCGTTGACCTGCAAGGCGGCGCCCAGAGGGTGGCCAGCCAGCTGGAGCACAGGGTCGAGGGCTGACCGGCGGGCGGCACGGCCGCCCGCGGCGGACCCCTTAGGGTGGAGGGCCGACCGGCCCCCGCCCCCGCGGCGGACGGCCGGGCGCGTCCGCGCAGCAGCAGCCCGACACACGAGGACTGGACCCATGGAACGACGACGACGCACCGCACGTCCGGCCCTGCTGCTCGCCTGCGCCGTGGCGGTCCCCGCGATGCTGCTCGCCGGCTGCTCCTCGGGCGGCGGCTCGGGCTCCGACGACTCCGCGAGCAGCGCGGCCGCCACGCCGACGACCCCGGCGATCGCCCCGGCGAAGTACGGCACGCTGCCGGGCGGCTGCGCGACGCTGGGCAAGACGACGGTCGCCGCGCTGGTCCCCAAGGTGAAGGCCTCGGGCGGCACTCCCGCGCAGTCCGAGGACGCCAAGGCCCGTGCGGGCTGCTCGTGGACCGGCAACGGCTCGGACGGCTACCAGTACCGCTGGCTTTCCGTGACCCTGCAGCGCTTCAGCTCGACGCCGACCGAGTCGGCCGAGCAGCAGGCCAAGGACCGCTTCACCGACCAGGTCGGGCAGCTCGGCAAGGCTCCGGGCGCGAGCACGTCCGCCGTGGCCAAGATCGGCGACCAGGCCAGTTCGACCACGGTGAAGGCCACCGTCGCCAAGGTGACGTCGCAGAACAGCACGCTGGTGACGCGGGTCGGCAACGTCGTGGTGATCGTCGAGTACAACGGCGCCGGGCTCGAAGGCAAGAAGAACCCGTCGGCGACGACGGTGCGGGCCGGTGCGGAACGGGCCGCCAAGGACGCCGTCCTGGCGGTCGTCGGCGCCAACGGCTGACGGCGGCGGGCCGCCGCGGGCGGCCCGCGGCGGCGAACACGTAACAAACGCTGCCCCGCCCGTCCGTAATCCATCAGCAATCCGTACGTTTGTCCGGCGGAGCGGCCGTCGGGGCGCCGTTGCCGTATGGCAGTCTGGGGCGGCCAGTTGCCGAGCGGCAGGAGGGGTCGCGGGTGGCCGCGATACGTTTGACCCGGACACACCGGATATTGGTCGGGGTGGTCATCTCCGGTGCCGTGATCATCGCCGGCATCGGCTTCGCCGGCTCCTACGCCGCCGTGCGCGCCCTCGCCCTGGACAAGGGCTTCGGCTGGTTCGCGAACGTCTTCCCGATCGGCGTCGACGCGGGCATCGTCGTCCTGCTGTCGCTGGACCTGCTGCTGACCTGGCTGCGCATCCCCTTCCCGCTGCTGCGGCAGACGGCGTGGCTGCTGACGGCCGCCACGATCGCCTTCAACGGCGCCGCGGCCTGGCCGGACCCGCTGGGCGTGGGCATGCACGCGATCATCCCGGTGCTGTTCGTGGTGTCGGTGGAGGCCGCGCGGCACGCGATCGGCCGGGTCGCGGACATCACCGCGGACAAGCACATGGAGGGCGTCCGCTTCACCCGCTGGCTGCTCGCGCCGTTCCCGACCTTCCGGCTGTGGCGGCGGATGAAGCTGTGGGAGCTGCGGTCGTACGAGGAGGTCATCAGGCGCGAGCAGGACCGGCTGGTCTACCGGGCCAGGCTGCGGGCGCGGTACGGCGTCGCGTGGCGCCGCAAGGCCCCGGTCGAGGCGATCATGCCGCTGCGGCTGGCGAAGTACGGCGTGCCGCTGACCGAGACCGCGGACGCCGGCCTCGCGGCGGCGGGCATCGAACCGCACGCGCCGGCCAAGGAGTTGACGGCGGCGCCGGAGCCCGCCGTGGCGGCAGCCGAGCCGGCGCCGCAGGCCGCGACGGCAGCGCAGGCCGCGCAGGCCGCGGAGGCAGGGGAGCCGGAGGACGTTCCGGAGCCGCTGTATGCCGAGCAGGTCTACGGGCACCAGTACGACCCGCGGTACGACCCGCACTTCGATCCCCGGTACGACCCGCGGTACGACCCCAGGTACGCCTACGACCAGCAGCAGATGCAGCAACAGCAGCAGTGGCAGGGCGCCCCGCACAACAGCCCGTGGTTCGCGGCCCAGCAGGGCTACATCGAGGAGCAGCAGTACCCGGCGCAGCAGCAGGAAGCTTTCCCCGAGCCGGAGCCGGAGCCCGCGGGGCAGGTGCGGGTTCCGGCAGGACCGAACCGCACCCGCCCGCTGGGCGGCGCCGCGGCGGTGAACGGCGCGAACGGGGTCAACGGCACCCACGCCCGGACGATCCCGGGTCCGCGGGCCGAGGAGTTCCCGGCGCAAGGCCCGGTCCCGGTCCAGGTCCAGGAGCAGCCCCAGGCGCCCGTCCAGGAGCAGCCGCCGGTCCAGGCGGCCGAGCCCGAGCCGGCGGCCGAGCCCGAGGCCGTGCCGGAGCCGGGGCTCGACATCCCCGAGGGCGTCTCGGTGGAGGAGGCCTACTTCGCCGCGTACCGCCAGTACGTGCGCGAGCAGGGCCACTTCCCCAACGCCCGACAGTTCGCCCGCTATCTGCCCGGCCTCTACGGGGGCACCGCGCCCGAGGAGCGGCATCTGGTCCCGTCGATCCGCGACATGCGCTACCGCTTCCAGTCGGAGGCCGACACCGAGAACATCCCGTAGGCCGCCGGGCGGGACTCAGGACGGGGAACGGCCCGGGTGGACGGTGTGTCCACCCGGGCCGTTGCCGTACCGACGGGCGTCAGCCCGGGCTGCGGGTCAGCCGCCGGCGCCCAGCAGGGTCCGCACCCGGTCCTGGCCCACCGCGAGCAGCAGGGTCGGCAGCCGGGGGCCGGTGTCCCGGCCGACGAGCAGCTCGTAGAGCAGAGCGAAGAACGACCGCTGCGCCACCTTCAGCTCGGGGGTCGGCTTGGCGTCCGGGTCCAGCCCTGCCTGCACCTTGGGCACCGCGTAGACCAGTGTCGTCAGGCCGTCGAGCGACCAGTGCGAGCCGAGCCCGTCGACCAGCAGCTTCAGCGCGCCCCGCTCGCCGTCGTCGAGTGCGACGAGCCGTTCGGCGTCGGGCTCGGCCCGCACCACGGTCCGCTGCTCGGCGGGCACCTGGCTGGAGATCCACGCCTCGGCCCGGTCCAGGCGCGGCCGCACCTCGTCCAGCGCTGCCAGCGGCCGGTCGGGCTCCAGCTCCGACAGGATGCGCAGCGTCTGCTGCTCGGCGCCGGCGGTGATGTCGGCGACCGAGGCCAGCGTCCGGTACGGCAGCGGCCTGGGCGTCCGCGGCAGCTCGCCGGCGGCGGTGCCGGCCGCACGGGCGTACGCGGCGACGTCGGCGGGCAGCGCGATGCCCTCCCCGACCTTGCGGGTCAGCGCGTCCCACTCGTCGTAGAGCCGCTGGATCTCCTGGTCGAAGGCGATCTTGAAGGACTGGTTGGGGCGGCGGCGGGCGTAGAGCCAGCGCAGGATCTGCGGCTCCATGATCCGCAGCGCGTCGGCCGGTACCGGCACCCCGCCCTTGGACGAGGACATCTTCGCCATCCCGGAGATCCCGACGAAGGCGTACATCGGCCCGATCGGCTGCTTGCCGCCGAAGATCGGCCCGACGATCTGCCCGCCGACCTGGAAGGACGACCCCGGCGAGGAGTGGTCGACGCCGGACGGCTCGAAGACGACGCCCTCGTAGGCCCAGCGCATCGGCCAGTCGACCTTCCAGACCAGCTTGCCGCGGTTGAACTCGCTGAGCAGCACGGTCTCGCCGTGCCCGCAGGCGCAGGTGTACGTCAGCTCGGTCGTCTCGTCGTCGTACGAGGTGACCGTGGTGAGGTCCTTGCCGCACTCGCCGCAGTAGGGCTTGTAGGGGAAGTACCCGGCCGCGCTGCCGCTGCCGTCGTCCTCCTCCGCGGCGCCCGAGCCCTCTTCGGCGGCCAGCTCCGCGTCGTCGACCGGCTTCTGGGACTGCTTGGCCGGCGCCTTCTTCGTGCGGTACTGCGCAAGGATCGCGTCGATGTCGGCGCGGTGCCGCATGGCGTGCAGGATCTGCTCGCGGTAGGTCCCCGCTGTGTACTGCGCGGTCTGGCTGATGGGGTCGTACTCCACGCCCAGCTCGTCCAGCGCCGCCGACATCTGCGCCTTGAAGTGCTCCGCCCAGTTCGGGTACGGGGAACCGGCGGGTGCGGGCACCGACGTCAGCGGCTTGCCGATGTGCTCGGCCCAGGAGTCGTCGACGCCCTCGACGCCGTTCGGCACCTTGCGGTAGCGGTCGTAGTCGTCCCAGGAGATCAGGTGGCGCACAGCGATGCCGCGCCGCCTGATCTCGTCGGCGACCAGGTGCGGGGTCATGACCTCGCGGAGGTTGCCCAGATGGATCGGCCCTGAGGGGCTGAGCCCGGACGCGACGACAACGGGTTTCCCGGGTGCGCGGCGCTCCGACTCGGCGATGACGTCGTCCGCGAAACGGGAGACCCAGTCGGTCTCGGTGCTGCTGCCGGCCACGGCTCTTCCTTCCTGGTCTGCGGGGGCGGCTCCTGAGGCTCCCCGACGGCTCCAGTCTCCCAGACGCGCACCCTCCGCCCGGCCACCCTGTGGACAACTCCGCGAGGCGCCCCGCCCCTGTGGATAACCCGCTCGCCGATGTCGTCGCGCATGGGAGACTGGAGGCTCGCAGCCACGTGGCGCGACCACGTGCTGCACCTCCACGATCCCGACACACGAAACGGCACCTCCATGGCCTCGGTCGCTTCCCTTTCCGCCTCGCTCCAGCAGCGTGTCTCGGCCGCCCTCGCGGCGGCCGTGCCGTCGGCCACCGGCGCCGACCCGCTGCTGCGACGAAGCGACCGGGCGGACTTCCAGGCCAACGGGGTGCTGGGCCTGGCCAAGCGGCAGAAGACCAACCCGCAGGCGCTCGCCGCCGAGGTCGTCGCGGCGCTGCCCGCGTCAGGCGGCGGCGGGGACGACACGATCGCCGCGGTCGAGGTGTCGGGTCCCGGCTTCCTCAACATCACCGTGGCCGACGCCGCCATCACCCGGAATCTGGCCGCGCGGGCCGCCGACGACCGGCTCGGGGTGCCGGTCAAGGAGCACCCGGGCGTCACGGTGGTGGATTACGCGCAGCCGAATGTGGCCAAGGAGATGCACGTCGGCCACCTGCGGTCCTCGGTGATCGGCGACGCGATCGTGAAGATCCTGGAGTTCGGCGGCGAGCAGGTCGTCCGCAGGCACCACATCGGCGACTGGGGCACCCAGTTCGGCATGCTCGTGCAGTACCTGATCGAGCACCCGCACGAGCTGGACCACAGCGCAGGCGAGGGCGACACCGGCGAGGCGTCGATGTCCAGGCTCGACCGGACCTACAAGGCGTCGGGCGCGCTGTTCAGGTCCGACGAGGCGTTCAAGGAGCGGGCCAGGCGGCGGGTGGTGGACCTGCAGGCAGGAGACCCGGAGACGGTCGCCCTGTGGCAGCGGTTCGTGGACGAGTCGAAGATCTACTTCGACTCGGTCTACCAGAAGCTGGACATCGAGATCCGCGACGAGGACATCGTCGGCGAGTCCGGTTACAACGACATGCTGGTGGAGACCTGCGACCTGCTGGAGAAGTCCGGCGTCGCGGTGTGGTCGAACGGCGCGCTGTGCGTCTTCTTCGACGACATCAAGGGCAAGGACGGCGAGCCGGTCCCGCTGATCGTCCGCAAGACCGACGGCGGCTTCGGCTACGCGGCCACCGACCTGTCCGCGATCCGCAACAGGACCGGCGACCTGCACGCCGACACCCTGCTCTACGTGGTCGACGTCCGGCAGTCGCTGCACTTCCGGATGGTCTTCGAGACCGCCAGGCGGGCCGGCTGGCTGACCGACGAGGTCACCGCGCGGCACCTGCCGTTCGGCACCCTGCTGGGCAAGGACGGCAAGCCGTTCAAGACCAGGGCCGGCGAGAGCGTCAAGCTGGAGGACCTGCTGGACGAGGCGGTGCAGCGGGCCACCGCCGTGGTCAGGGAGAAGGGCGAGAAGATCGGCCTGACCGAGGAGGAGATCACCGCCAACGGCGTCCAGGTCGGCATCGGCGCGGTGAAGTACGCCGACCTGTCCACCTCGCTGGGCCGGGACTACGTCTTCGACCTCGACCGGATGGTCTCGCTCAACGGCGACACCAGCGTCTACGTGCAGTACGCCTACGCGCGGACGCGGTCGATCTTCCGCAAGGCCGCGGAGGGGCAGCAGGCCGCCGCGCACCCCGAGCTGGCCCTCGAACCGGCCGAGCGGGCGCTCGGCCTGCACCTCGACGCGTTCGGCGACACCCTCGCCGAGGTCGCCGGGGTGTACGAGCCGCACCGGCTGGCGTCGTACCTCTTCCAGCTCGCGTCGCTGTTCACCACCTTCTACGAGCAGTGCCCGGTGCTCACCGCCGACGGCGGCCAGGCCCAGGTGGAGAACCGGCTGTTCCTGTGCGACCTGACCGCCCGCACCCTGCGGCAGGGCCTCGGGCTGCTCGGCATCCGCACCCCCGAGCGGCTCTGAGGCCGGCGCCCGCGACGTCCATACCGGCCCGCACCGGGCCGTCCCGCCCGCCCGCCGTACGCCCGGCGGGCGGGTGGTCGCCACCTGTGGTCCGATAGTGGGTACGGCAAGGGCGGCACCGAGACGGGCGGACGGGCACGTGACGGATCCGGAGATCGACTACCGGGCGGTCTACAACAGGCTGCCCGCCGGTATCGCGCTGCTGACCCCCGAGCTGTGCTACGCCGACGCCAACGAGGCGTATCTGCTGCTCGCCGGCCGCCCCCTGCGTGACCTCGTCGGGAAGTACATCTTCGACGCCTTCCCCGACAGCCCGCAAAGGGCGCACACGGTGAACGGCCCGACCACCCTCGGCGCCTCCCTGCGGCATGTGCTCGACACTCGCGAGCGCGACAGCCTCGCCCTCCAGCGCTACGACGTCGAGCGGCCCGACCGCCCCGGCACGTACGAGGAGCGCTACTGGAGCACGATCAACACCCCGATCCTCGACAGCGCAGGCGAGGTCGTACTGATCGCGCACCGGGTGGAGGAGGTCACCGCCTTCATGCAGACCAAGGGCGAGGGCGCCCCCAACAACAGGCTGCAGGCCGAGGTGTACATGCGGGCCCGCGAGCTGCAGGAGATCAACGAGCGGATGCGCGCGGCGCACGCCCGCGAGCGCGAGGTCGCCCTCACCCTGCAGTCGGCACTGCTGCCGGCGCCCCGCCCGGTCGGCCACCGGGCCGCGGTGCGCTACCAGCCCGCGGTCAGCGCGCTCAACGTGTGCGGCGACTGGTACGACCTGGTGGACCTGCCGGACGACCGCACCGCGGTCGCCGTCGGTGACGTCGTCGGCCACGGGCTGACCGCCGCCTGCGTGATGGGCCAGCTCAGGAGCGCGCTGAGCGCCGCCTCCCGGGTCACCGACGGACCCGCGGACGCGCTCAACGTCCTCGGGCTCTACGCCAGGTCCGTCGAGGGCGCCGAGTCCACCACGGTGGTCAAGGCCTTCATCGACTGGTCCGGCCGCACCATCACGTACAGCAACGCGGGGCACCCGCCGGCCGCGCTGCTGCACCCCGACGGCACGGTGGAGTTCCTCGACCAGGCCACCGATCCGCCGCTCGGCGCCCGCCCGCACCACCAGTCCCGCCCGCAGGCGTCCGTCGGCTTCACCGCCGGCTCCACGCTGGTGCTCTACACCGACGGCCTGATCGAGCGCCGCCGCGAGGACATCGACGTGGGCCTGGCCCGGCTGGCGTCGACGCTGAGCCGGAACCCGCGGTCGGACCCGGACACCCTGGCGGACACCCTGCTCGCCGAGCTGATCCCGCCGACCGGTGCCACCGACGACACCGCCCTGGTCGTCCTGCGGCTCTGATTACCGCAAACCCGGCATGCCGCGCCGCCCGCCGGGCAGCAGACGCCCGGAAGGATGTCCGCACCCCGTCCAGGCACGATAGTTTGTTCCCGCACGTGTCCATTTCACGTGTGACGTGACGCAGGACATGGACGCGGACGGGCGAAGCCAGCAGGATGCGGGCTGCTGTCGCCATATCCCGTGCTTCCCGTCGAAGCCGCCCGAGCGGCCGTCGAAGCGGTCGAGTAGAAGGCAGGACCCAGCGAATGACCTCACCCGTGGACGAGGGCCGGCTCCTCCCCAGGCAGGCCGCGGTGCCGATGCCCGAGCCCGAGCCGCTCGACGAGTCGAGCGTGCGTCCGGCACGTCCGGCGCCTCCGGTGTCACGTCGCCCCGGCAAGCGCCGGCTCTATGTCCTCGACGGGCTGCGGCTGGTGGCGGCGCTGATGGTGGTGATGTACCACTACGTCGGCTACAACCGCACGTTCAACTGGGGCAAGAACACCGCGGTGGTGTTCCCCACCGCGCACCGCTTCGCCATTTACGGCTGGCTCGGCGTCTACCTCTTCTTCCTGATCAGCGGGTTCGTGATCTGCATGTCCTGCTGGGGGCGCACGCCACGGCAGTTCATGGTGTCGCGTTTCGTCCGCCTCTACCCGGCGTACTGGGTGGCGCTGATCCTGACGTCGGCCGTGCTGTGGCTGCGCCCCGGCGGATCCAAGCTGCGGCTCACGGACGTGCTGACCAACGCGACCATGGTCCAGGAGGGCCTGGGCGTCGGCAACGTGGACGGCGTGTACTGGTCGCTGTGGGCTGAGCTGCGCTTCTACCTGCTGTTCGCGGTCGTCGTCGTCATGGGCCTCACCTACCGCCGGGTGATCAGCTTCTGCATCATATGGATGGTCGCCGCCGTCTTCGCCGAGCAGACCCACAACGACCTCGTGACGATGGTCGCCGACCCCGACTCCGCGGCCTTCTTCATCGGCGGCGTCGCCATCTACCTGATGTACCGCTTCGGGTCGCGTCCTGAGTTGTGGCTGCTGATCGTCGCGAGCTGGCTCCTGGGGCAGTTCCAGATGGACGGCCTCGTCTCGCACGCCTCAAGCGTCGCCAAGAACCACATCTCCTGGACGCTGTCGATGGTCCTGGTGACGTCCTTCTACCTCGTCGTCATCGCCTCGGCCCTCGGCAAGCTGGACTTCTTCAACTGGCGCTGGCTCACGGTCGCGGGTGCGATGACCTACCCGCTGTACCTGATCCACGAGGCCACCGGCTGGGAGATCATCCGGCACGCCCGCGGGCACGTCTCGCCGTACCTGCTGCTGGGCAGCCTCACCGCCGGGATGCTGGTCCTCGCGTACCTCATCCACCGGCTCATCGAGCAGCCCGCTTCCCGCTGGCTCAAGAACTGGCTGACCCCGGCGCCCCCGGCCAAGCCCTCCTCGCCCGCGGCCTGAGACGCACAGCGCCGCCCGGGCATCGGCCCGGGCGGCGCAGGGTTTTTCAGGGGCTTCAGGGGCCTGGAACGGGCTCCAGAGGCTTACAGGCGGTGTGCGACCTCCGTCGCCCAGTACGTGAGGATCATGTTCGCGCCGGCGCGGCGGATCGAGGTCAGCGCCTCCATGATGGCGCGGTCGCGGTCGATCCAGCCGTTCGCCGCCGCGGCCTCGACCATCGCGTACTCACCCGAGATCTGGTAGGCCGCCACCGGCACGTCCACGGCGTCTGCGACCTTGCGCAGCACGTCCAGATACGGCAGAGCGGGCTTGACCATCACCATGTCGGCGCCCTCGGCGAGGTCGAGGGACAGCTCGCGCATCGACTCGCGGAAGTTCGCCGGGTCCTGCTGGTAGGTCTTGCGGTCGCCCTTGAGCGAGGAGTTCACGGCCTCGCGGAAGGGGCCGTAGAAGGCGGAGGCGTACTTCGCGGTGTAGGCCAGGATCGCCACGTCCTGCCGGCCGATCTCGTCCAGGGCGTCGCGCACGACGCCGACCTGGCCGTCCATCATCCCCGACGGGCCGACCACGTGGACGCCCGCGTCCGCCTGGACCTGGGCCATCTCCGCGTAGCGCTCCAGGGTGGCGTCGTTGTCGACCCGGCCCTCGGCGTCCAGGACACCGCAGTGGCCGTGGTCGGTGAACTCGTCCAGGCACAGGTCGGACATGACGACGAGCGCGTCGCCGACCTCCTCGACGACGTCCCTGATCGCGAGCTGCAGGATGCCGTCCGGCTCCGTGCCCTGGCTGCCGACCGCGTCCTTGACCTCGGGCACGCCGAACAGCATGATCCCGCCGACGCCGGCGGTCGCCGCCTCGACGGCGGCCTTGCGCAGGGTGTCGCGGGTGTGCTGGTAGACGCCTGGCATCGAGGAGATCGCCCGCGGCTCGCTGATGCCCTCCCGTACGAACGCCGGCAGGATCAGCTCCGCGGGGTTCAGTCGGGTTTCTGCGACCAGGCGTCGCATCGCCGGGGTGCTGCGCAGCCGTCGCGGCCGCGCCCCGGGGAACTCACCGTAGCTCACCATTCCTCCACGGTACGCCCGCCCGGGGCATGCTCTTCCCGACGCCCAGTCGGCGCCCAGTCCGCCCCCGCAGGGGCGCCGCCCGCGTCAGACGCGGGCGCGGCGGCGGGCGCCGGGGCGGCGCTCGCTGGGCCGGGTGACGGGGTCGCCGGCGACGGTGGCGGCCTCGCGGCGGGCGACGCCGAAGTCGGCGAGTGCCTGGGCGAGGGCGTGCACCGACGGCTCGGGCGCCATGACGTCGACCCGCAGCCCGTGCTCCTCCGCCGTCTTGGCCGTCGCGGGGCCGATGCAGGCGATCACGGTGACGTTGTGCGGCTTGCCCGCGATGCCGACCAGGTTGCGCACGGTGGAGGACGAGGTGAAGAGCACCGCGTCGAACCCGCCGCCCTTGATGGCCTCGCGGGTGTCGGCCGGCGGCGGCGAGGCGCGCACCGTCCGGTAGGCGGTGACGTCGTCGACCTCCCAGCCCAGCTCGACCAAGCCGGCCACCAGCGTCTCGGTGGCGATGTCGGCGCGCGGCAGGAAGACCCGGTCGATCGGGTCGAAGACCGGGTCGTACGGCGGCCAGTCCTCCAGCAGACCGGCTGCGGACTGCTCGCCGCTGGGCACGAGGTCGGGCTTGACGCCGAACTCGACCAGCGACTGCGCGGTCTGGTCGCCGACCGCGGCGACCTTTATCCCGGCGAAGGCACGGGCGTCGAGGCCGTACTCCTCGAACTTCTCCCGCACGGCCTTGACCGCGTTGACCGAGGTGAAGGCGATCCACTCGTAGCGCCCGGTGACCAGGCCCTTGACGGCGCGCTCCATCTGCTGCGGGGTGCGCGGCGGCTCCACCGCGATGGTCGGCACCTCGTGCGGCACCGCCCCGTAAGAACGCAGCTGGTCGGAGAGCGACGCGGCCTGCTCCTTGGTCCGCGGCACGAGCACCCGCCAGCCGAACAGCGGCTTGGTCTCGAACCACGACAGGTGCTCGCGCTGGCCGGCCCGCTCACCGACCACGGCTATGGCCGCGATCGGGCCCTCGGGCGTGGGCAGCGCCTTGGTCGCCTTCAGCTCGGCGGCGATGGTGGCCAGCGTCGCGGTCCAGGTGCGCTGCCGGGTGGTGGTGCCGGCGACGGTCACCGACAGCAGGGTGTCGGGCTTGCGGCCCGAGCCGATCAGCTCGGCGGCGGTCGCGGCGACGGTCTGCAGCGTCGTGGAGACCACCAGGGTGGCGTCGCTGGCGCCGACCTCGCTCCAGCACCGGTCGGACGCGGTGGCCGCGTCCACGAAGCGCACGTCGCCGCTGAGCGGCACACCGGCGTAGGCAGGCACGCCCACCGCGCTGGCGATGCCGGGCACGACCTCGAAGGGGATGCCCGCACGGGCGCAGGCCAGCATCTCGGCGGCGGCACAGGAGTCGAGTCCGGGGTCGCCGACCACCGCACGTACCACCCGCTTGCCGGTGCGCGCGGACGCCATGACAAGCTGTGAAGCGGCGTCGGCAATGGCGGTGGTGTCCAACACCTCGCCGTCCACGGCCGGTTCCGCCGTGTTCACGTCCGCGCGGGCGTGGGTGCGGACGACGTCGAGCACGGGCCTGTCGCCGACCAGCAGGTCGGCCAGGGCGAGCGCCTCGACGGCACGCAGGGTCAGCAGCCCGGGGTCACCGGGCCCGGCACCCAGGAAGGTGACGTGACCGGTGGCGGACCGCCCGGCGGAGCCGGGACTTGCGGTGGTGCCGGCCGAAAGGGCGGTACCGGCGGCGGTGTTCGTCGCAGCAGCGACGGCGGCGGGGTTCAAAGTGCGCGCTCCCCCATAAGACCGGCCGCACCCTTGGCGAGCATCTCGGCGGCGAGTTCGCGGCCCAGGGCGCGCGCTTCGTCGTCGGACGCCGGTACGGGACCGGTGATGGACATCTGCACCAGCGAGGTGCCGTCGGTGGTACCGACGACGCCGCGCAGGCGCAGCTCGGAAGTCTGCCCGTCGGCCACAAGGTCGGCCAGCGCGCCCACAGGGGCGCTGCAGCCGGCCTCGAGGGCGGCGAGCAGGGATCGCTCGGCGGTCACGGCGATCCGGGTGAGCGGATCGTCGAGCCCGGCGAGCTGTGCGGCCAGCTCCGGGTTGGAAGCGGCGCACTCAACAGCCAGTGCCCCCTGGCCGGGGGCGGGCAGTACGGCGTCGGCGGCGATCAGCTCGGTCGCCTCCGCGATCCTGCCGATACGGTTCAGCCCGGCGGCGGCCAGCACGACGGCGTCGAGCTTGCCGGAAGTAACGTACCCGATCCTGGTGTCAACGTTGCCACGGATCGGTACCGTCTCGACGTTCAGTCCGTGTGACCGCGCCCACGCGTTGAGCTGGGCCGCCCTGCGGGGCGACCCGGTGCCGACGGTGGCGCCGGGCGGCAGCGACTCGAAGGTCAGCCCGTCCCTGGCGACCAGCGCGTCGCGCGGGTCCTCGCGGACCGGGATCGCGGCCAGCGTCAACCCCTCGGGGGCGGCGGTCGGCAGGTCCTTCAGGCTGTGCACGGCGAAGTCGATGTCGCCGGCCAGCAGGGCGTCGCGCAGTGCGGAGACGAAGACCCCGGTGCCGCCGATCTGGGCCAGGTTCTCCCGTGAGACGTCGCCGTAGGTGGTGATCTCCACGAGCTCGACGTCGCGTCCGGTGAGCTGCCGCACCTGCTCGGCGACCATGCCGGACTGGGCCGTCGCCAGTTTGCTCCTGCGGGTGCCGAGCCGCAGCGGCGGCGCGCTCTCTGACCGCAGTTCCTCGCGCCCCTTCGGAGCGCCCGCCGGGTTATTCATTGCCGCCCTCAATTCGGTTGGGCACCCGGGCCGGAGGCCTGGGGGACTCGGCCCGGCTGACGGCGGCGACCGCCTGCGGGTCGAGGTCGAAGAGTTCGCGCAGCGCGTCGGCATACCCGGCGCCGCCGGGCTCGCCCGCGAGCTGCTTGACCCGCACGGTCGGCGCGTGCAGGAGCTTGTCGACGACGCGGCGCACGGTCTGGGTGATCTCCGCGCGTTCCTTGTCGTCCAGATCGGGCAGCCTACCGTCGAGCCGGGAAAGTTCACCCGCCACGACGTCGGCCGCCATCGCGCGCAGCGCCACCACGGTCGGGGTGATCCGGGCGGCGCGCTGGGCGGCGCCGAAGGCGGCGACCTCCTCGCCGACGATCGCCTGGACGGCGTCCACGTCGGCGGCCATCGGCGCGTCGGCGGACGCGGCGGCCAGCGACTCGATGTCGGCCAGCACCACACCGTCGAGGTCGTGCGCCGCGGGGTCGACGTCCCGCGGCATGGCCAGGTCGAGTACGGCCAGCGGGCGGCCGGCCGCCCGCAGGTCGTCGGCGCTGAGCACCAGGCCGGTGGAGCCGGTGCAGGACACCACGATGTCGGCTTCGGCCAGTGCGGTCGCGAGCCGGGTCATGCTCACCGCGTGCGCCTCGGTGCCCTGCTCGGTGAGCTGGGCGGCCAGCCGGACGGCGCGCTCGGGGGTGCGGTTGGCGATCGTCAGCCGGGCGACGCCGGCCCGCGCCAGCGTGGCGGCGGCCAGCGACGACATGGAGCCGGCGCCGACGACCAAGGCGCGCTTGCCCGCGAGCGGGCCGGTCGCGGGGGCGAGCTGGGCCAGGCCGAAGGTGACCAGGGACTGCCCGGCCCGGTCGATGCCGGTCTCGGAGTGGGCGCGCTTGCCGACCCGCAGCGCCTGCTGGAAGAGGTCGTTGAGCAGCCGCCCCGCGGTGTGCAGCTCCTGGCCGACCGCGAGGGCGTCCTTGATCTGGCCGAGGATCTGGCCCTCGCCGACGACCATCGAGTCCAGGCCGCAGGCCACCGAGAGCAGGTGGTGGACGGCGCGGTCCTCGTAGTGCACGTACAAATACGGGGTCAGCTCTTCCAGGCCGACACCGCTGTGCTGGGCCAGCAGCGTGGACAGCTCGGCGACACCGGCGTGGAACTTGTCGACGTCGGCGTACAGCTCGATGCGGTTGCAGGTGGACAGCGCCACCGCCTCGCTCGCCGGCTCGGCGGCCAGCGCGTCCTGCAGCAGCTTCCCGCGCGCGTCCTCGGTGAGCGCGGCCCGCTCCAGCACGCTCACCGGCGCGCTGCGGTGCGAGAGCCCGACGACCAGCAAGCTCATGCCGGCATCACGGCGGGTACGTCCCCGTCGGGCTCCTGGCGCCCTTCACCGGCCTTGCGCTGCTCGTGGAACGCGAGGATCTGCAGCTCGATGGACAGGTCGACCTTGCGGACGTCCACGCCGTCCGGCACCGACAGCACGGTGGGGGCGAAGTTGAGGATCGAGGTCACCCCGGCGTTGACCAGCCGGTCGGTGACCTCCTGCGCGGCGCCTGCGGGGGTCGCGATGACCCCGATCGACACCTGGTTGTCGGCGACGATCGCTTCCAGCTCGTCGATGTGCCGCACCGGCAGTCCCGCGACCAGGCGTCCGGCGAGCGAGGCATCGGCGTCCAGCAGGGCGGCGACGCGGAAGCCGCGGGAGGCGAATCCGCCGTAGTTGGCGAGGGCGGCGCCCAGGTTGCCGATACCGACGATGACGACCGGCCAGTCCTGGGTGAGGCCCAGTTCGCGGCTGATCTGGTAGACGAGGTACTCGACGTCGTAGCCGACGCCCCTCGTGCCGTACGAGCCGAGGTAGGAGAAGTCCTTGCGCAGCTTGGCCGAGTTGACCCCGGCGGCGGCGGCTAGCTCCTCCGAGGACACGGTGGGCACCGAGCGCTCGGACAGAGCGGTCAGCGCCCGCAGGTACAGCGGAAGCCTGGCGACGGTGGCCTCGGGAATCCCTCGGCTGCGGGTCGCCGGTCGGTGCGATCGGCCAGTTGCCACGGTGCTCCTGCGGGTAGAGCTGGGCTGAGGGCGACCACGGTCTTTGGAGCCGCCCCGTGCATGCCAGGCTATGTCTTTGTGAACGCGTGCACAAAGATGGTGTCCGTTTTGCCCGGCGGAAGTGATGGGCATCACGCACTCCCATAACGGGCATTGGGCACGCTTCGCCGTGGCGAATCGTTGCTGCGGCGCTTCCAGAGCGCGTCCGCGGCCGCCTGCAGTACGGGGACCTCCGGCCAGCGGACACCTGCAGCCTGCAACAACCGCTGGTCGAGAGCGGACGAGCCGGCGCCGCCCGCGCCGTCGGCCGCGATACGGGACTGCGCCACAAAGTGGCCGAAAAGCGCCGCCGTGGCACGGGCGTCGCCGAGGGCGGTGTGCGGAGCCCAGCCGGTCACTCCCAGCGCCTGCGCGCACGCGCGCAGCGACAGCCCGTAGGGCGCGGGGTGTTCGCGCCTGCCGTCGGCGGCCATCCGCATCGTGCACAGCTCGGGGACTTCCGGCAGCCGCACGCCGAGCCGGGCGAACTCGGCGGCCAGGAACGCCCGGTCGCAGCCGACGTTGTGCCCGACCAGCACCCGGCCGCGCAGCAGCGTCAGCAGCCGGGCGGCGATCCCCGCGAAGTGCGGCGCGCCGCCGAGGTGGGCCGGCTCGATGCCGTGGATGTGCGTCGGGCCGACGGGACCCTGCGGGTCGACGAGGGTCGTGAACTCGCCCTCGGGCTCAAGATCGCGGTCCAGCAGGACGAGCGCCAGCTCGACGACCCGGTGCCGCCGCGACGACGAACCGGTCGCCTCCACGTCCACCACCGCGTAGCCGCTCGCCGCGGTCGCCACCACCGAGGGCACTCGGCACGCTCCTCACACATCGCCCCCGGCCGTACAAAACGCCCTCGATCCTACCCGACCGCCCGAACCGCCCCTGGCGGCGAGCGGCGGGGCACCGGGTCAGGAGGCCAGCGCCCGCCGCAGGCGGGACCCGTCGACACGCCAGAAGGTGTGCTGCTCGCCGTCCACCAGGACGACGGGGATCTGCTCCCAGTAGCGGCGGTACAGCTCCTCGTCCTGCGTGATGTCCTGCTCCACCACGACCGCCCCGGTCTCGGCGGCGACCTCCTCCACCACAGCGCGGGCGTCATCGCACAGATGGCACCCCGGCTTCCCGATCAGCGTCACGGTCCTGGCAGTCGTCATACGGCTCATTGTGACTCCCGCGGTTCACGTGCCCGCATCGTGGCCGAACCGGCCATGTCGCACAGGGTCGTTATGCTCGCGCTATGGCCGCAATCAGATGGCTCACCCCCCGCAGGCAGTCCGCCACGGAGCGGAACGTGCTGGCCGGCGAGGCCGCCGCCGCCGCCGCGGAGGCGGCACTGGCGACGAAGCCCCGGCCGCAGGCCGCGCAGGAAGAGGCGGAAGAGGCACAGGAACCGCCGTTCCCGGTGGCCGGCGACCCGCGCGCCGCCGCGTTCTTCGACCTCGACAACACCGTGATGCAGGGCGCCGCGCTCTTCCACTTCGGCCGCGGCCTGTACAAACGGCATTTCTTCGACACCCGCGACCTGGTGCGCTTCGCCTGGCAGCAGGCGTACTTCCGGATGGCGGGCTCCGAGGACCCCGAGCACATGCAGGACGCCCGCGACAGCGCGCTGTCCATCGTCAAGGGGCACCGCGTCGAGGAGCTGATGTCCATCGGCGAGGAGATCTACGACGAGTACATGGCGGGGAAGATCTGGCCCGGCACCCGCGCGCTGGCGCAGGCGCACCTGGACGCGGGCCAGCGGGTCTGGCTGGTCACGGCCGCACCCGTGGAGACCGCCACGATCATCGCCCGCAGGCTCGGCCTGACCGGCGCGCTGGGCACGGTCGCGGAGTCCGTGGACGGCGTCTACACCGGCCGGCTGGTCGGCGAGCCGCTGCACGGCCCGGCGAAGGCGGAGGCGGTGCGGGCACTGGCCATGAGCGAGGACCTCGACCTGTCGCGCTGCGCCGCGTACAGCGACTCGCACAACGACATCCCGATACTGTCGCTGGTCGGCCACCCGTACGCGATCAACCCCGACAGCCGGCTGCGCAAGCACGCCCGCGCCGAGGGCTGGCGGCTGCGCGACTACCGCACCGGGCGCAAGGCGGCCCGGATCGGCATCCCGGCCGCGGCGGGCATGGGCGCGGTCGCGGGCGGCGCCGCGGCGGCCATCGCCATCAGCCGCCGCCGCAAGTGACAAGGATGCGCCGGTAGTACGGCCGCAGAGCGCCTCGCGCGGCGCGCACACGCTCACAACACGGCCTCTGTGCGACCTGTTCACGAACGGAAGTGGTCAACAAGGGCTGCCTGTTCGATAATTGGTCGATCACCATTCCGTGCAGGAAGTGGCGCAAACGGCAATTTGCGCAACTCGGTGTAGCGTCGCCTGTACGAAGCGTTATTCTCCTCAGACGCAATCCGGAACCCACGCGTCGCCACGACGGGTGAACGGTCCCGTACTGCACGTGATGGAAGTTCTGCCTCTGGGAGTCCCGTGTACCCACACGACGGGGTTGACACCTCCGGCCTGGCTGCGTTGCGCGCACTGGTGCTCGACCGACTGATGCGCACAGTCCCCGCGTACGCCCTGCCCACCCTCGCCACGTCAGGTCCCACCGTCCCCGGCCCGGCGTACGCGCTGGCCGAAGTCAGCACAGCCGCAGGCAGACGCACCCGCAACAGCTCGTCCGCGGCCGGTACGAACGCCGCGGCCGCCGGCACCCATGCCCGCCGCCCGGCGTCCGACACCGACTCCGGCCGCATGATGGACCTGGTCGAGCGCGCCCAGGACGGCGAGACCGAGGCGTTCGGGCGGCTGTACGACCACTACAGCGACACCGTCTACCGGTACATCTACTACCGGGTCGGGTCCAAGGCCACCGCCGAGGACCTGACCAGCGAGACCTTCCTGCGCGCCCTGCGCAGGATCGGCACCTTCACCTGGCAGGGCCGCGACTTCGGCGCGTGGCTGGTCACGATCGCCCGCAACCTGGTCGCCGACCACTTCAAGTCGAGCCGTTTCCGGCTGGAAGTGACCACCGGGGAGATGCTCGACGCCAACGAGGTCGCCCGCAGCCCCGAGGACTCCGTCCTGGAGTCGCTGTCCAACGAGGCGCTGCTGACCGCGGTGCGCAAGCTCAACCCGCAGCAGCAGGAGTGCGTGACCCTGCGCTTCCTGCAGGGCCTGTCGGTGGCCGAGACCGCCCGCGTCATGGGCAAGAACGAAGGCGCGATCAAGACCCTGCAGTACCGGGCCGTGCGTACGCTGGCCAGACTCCTGCCAGACGACGCGAGGTGAGACCTCGGTGGCCCCGCACGATCATCACACCTGCGTAACCCAACTGGCGCGGCGCTCGTTGCTTCACGTGCAGACAACTTGTGCTCTGCGCCGGAACGCACGGCCTGCCGCGTTTCACTCGATCGGGTGCAACACGGTATGGGGCGCAACCCACGGGCGGCACGGGGAGTCGAGTGTGGATGACGAGAGGAGGTGCCGCCCGTGATCGGACAGGCAACGGCACACCGCCGGGCGAACGCCTTCGCCCAGGCCCTTGAGGACGCGGCCGTCCAGGAGGACACCGGTGCGGCGGAGCGGCAGCAGGGCGGCCACGGCAGCCATGCCGCGGCCCGGCACGCCGACCCCGAGCAGGGCGCGCTGCTCGCGCTCGCCGCGACGCTCGCCCAGCAGCCGCGGCCCGCGCTCGACCCCGAGCGCAAGACCGTGCAGCGGGCGCAGCTGATCGCCGCGATGGAGCAGGCGCTCGCCGACGGCAGCTTCCCGGTCACCGCCCGGGTGCCGGAGCAGCGCGGCGAGGGGCAGGGCGGCAGCCACCGGCTGCGGCGGCTCACCCCGACCAGCAAGCTCTCCCGGCGGCTCGCCGTCGGCGGGCTCACCGTCGGCGTCGCCGCGGGCGCCCTCGGCGGTGTCGCCGCGGCCAGCACCAACGCGCTGCCCGGCGACACGCTGTACGGCCTCAAGCGCGGCATGGAGGACCTCAAGCTCGACATGGCCAGCGGGGACGCCTCCCGAGGCAAGGTCTACCTCGACATGGCCTCCACGCGCCTCCAGGAGGCCCGCCGCCTCATGGACCGCGGCCGGGGCGGCCCGCTCGACGACGAGTCGGTCTCCGAGGTGCGCAAGGCCCTGTCGGGCATGCACCAGGAGGCCGCGGAGGGCCACCGGCTGCTCAGCCAGGCCTACCAGGAGGACGGCTCGATCCAGCCGATCGAGACGCTCAACACCTTCTCGGCGGCGCACCGGCAGGGCTGGACCGATCTGCGCGGCAAGCTGCCCAGCCAGCTCACCGACGTCTCCGACCAGGTCTCCTCGGTCTTCGACGCCATAGACCAGGAGGTCGCGCCGCTGCAGGGGCTGCTGCCGCAGCCGAAGAAGGGCGAGCGGGCGCACGGGGGTTCGGGCTCCACCGGCTCCGGTCCCTCCGGCGGTTCCGCGGCGCCGTCCGCGTCGCCGTCCGCCACACCCGAGGCGACCGCCACGGGTCCGCAGAGCGCGAGCCCCTCGCCGTCCGGCACGACGCCGGTCGGCGGGCTCATCGGCGGGACGAACCCGCTCGGGCAGCTCCCGCTCACCCCGGACCCGGGGTCACCTTCGCCCTCGGCCCCTGCCGACCACTCCGTGACCCTCCCACCGCTCCTCCCGGGCCTCCTCCCGGGCCTGGGCCTGGGCACCACGACGGACGACGAGGGCTAGCCGCCGGCCCCGCGTCCCTGGGAGCAGCCCTCTTCCGCAGGAAGGGGAGCGGCTTCCAGGGGCGCGGGGCCGGCGCGACCGCCGGCACGCGCCTCAGAAGAAGACGGAGCGGCGCTGCACCAGCAGCTCGTACAGCGTGTGCTGGATCGTCTCGCGGACCTGGTCGGTCAGGTTGAAGACCAGCATCGGGTCCTCCGCCGCCTCCGGCGGGTAGCCGTCCGTCGCGATGGGCTCGCCGAACTGGATCACCCACTTCGTGGGGAGCGGCACCAGCCCCGCCGGCCCCAGCCAGGGGAAGGTCGGCGTCAGCGGGAAGTACGGCACGCCCAGCAGCCGCGCCATCGTGCGGGAGTTCCCGACCATCGGGTAGATCTCCTCCGCCCCCACCACGGAGCACGGCACGATCGGCACCTTCGTCTTCAGCGCCGTCGCGACGAATCCCCCGCGCCCGAAGCGCTGCAGCTTGTAGCGGTCGGCAAAGGGCTTGCCGAGGCCCTTGAAGCCCTCGGGCATCACCCCGACCACCTCACCGCGCTCCAGCAGGACCTCCGCGTCCTCCGCGCACGCCAGCGTGTGGCCCAGCTTGCGGGCCAGCTCGTTGACCAGCGGCAGCATGAAGACCAGGTCCGCGGCGAGCAGCCGCAGGTGGCGGCCCGCCGGGTGGTGGTCGTGGACGGCGACCTGGGTCATCAGGCCGTCGAGCGGCAGCGTCCCCGAGTGGTTGGAGACGACCAGCGCACCGCCCTCCGCGGGGATGTTCTCGATCCCGCGGACCTCGACCCGGAAGTACGCCCCGAACATCGGCCGCAGCAGCGACATCAGCACCTGGTCGGTCAGCTCGGCGTCGTAGCCGAACTCGTCGACCTCGTAGTCCCCGGTGACCCGGCGGCGCAGGAAGGCCAGCCCCGAGGCGACCTTGCGCTCCCAGTCGCCGCCGAGCACCCGGTCGGCGACGGCGCCGAGGGCACCGGCGAGGTCGCCCGGCGGGTCCTGCCCGGGCGGCGGCTCGACCGGCCGCCCGCCGGCGGCCTGCGCGGGGATGCCGGGAGGCGGTACGGTCCCGTCCTCCTGCACCGCGGCCAGCGGCGGCTGCGCGCCGTCCGCGGTCTTGCCCGCCGCCTTGCCCGGCGCGGGCGTACGGCCGCGCGCGGGCCTGGGGCGCCCGGAGCCGCGCCGGCCGCGCGAGTCCTCGTCGAACGGGATCACCTTGGCATCGGCCATGGTCCCTGCTCCTTCTCCTGAGGCCCCCGAAGCATCCGCGGCACCCTGCGTGCCCGTGCCGCCGCCCGTCACCGCCGCGCCCCCGTCCCCGCGGCGCCGGCCGCGGGCGGCGGCACCGCGGCCGCCACCCTGTCCACGGCGGCGGCCAGCCGGGCCGGGGGCAGCAGCCCCGGGCCGTGGCTGCGGGCGAAGTCGTGGAAGGTCTCGGCGGTCGTGTACGTCGGCTCGAAGCCGAGCGTGTCCCGCATCTGCGTGGTGTCCACCACCCGGCCGTGGGTGAGCAGCCGGATCTGCTCGGGCGCGAAGTCCATGACGCCGGCCGTCCGCAGCACCTGCCCGATCCAGGTCACCGCGGGCAGCAGGACCGGCACGGTGGGCTTGCCCAGCCGCCTGGCGGTCTGCGACAGCAGCAGTACCCCGTCGCCCGCGATGTTGAAGGTGCCGCTGTTGAGCGTGCCGCGGCGGGCGTCGAACGCGGCGAGGACCAGCACGTCCAGCACGTCGTCCTGGTGCACGAACTGCAGCCGCGGGTCGTAGCCGAAGACCGTCGGGAGCACCGGCAGCGCGAAGAACTCCGCGAGCGGGGTGTCCGCGTCGGGGCCGAGGATGTTCGCGAAGCGCAGCACCGCGACCGCGACGTCGGGCCGGCGGCGGGCGAAGCCGCGTACGTACCCCTCGACCTCGACGGCGTCCTTCGCGAAGCCGCCGCTGGGCAGCGACTTGACCGGCGTCGTCTCGCGGAAGACCGCGGGGTCGCGCGGCGCGGAGCCGTAGACGCTGGTGGTGGACTTCACGACCAGCCGCTGCACGGTCGGCGCCTTCTGGCAGGCACCCAGCAGCTGCATGGCCCCGATGACGTTGGTCTCCTTGACCTGGGTGCGGCCGCCCGACCCCAGCGGGGTCCCGGTGACGTCCAGGTGCACCACGGTGTCGACCGAGTGCTGCGCCAGAACCTTGGCGATCATCGGCTGCCGGATGTCGGCCCTGACGAACTCCGCGCCGCCCAGGTCATGCTCCGGCGGCACCGCGTCGACGGCGACGACCCGGCCGACCCGGGGGTCGTTCTGGACGCGCCGGACGAACCTGCCGCCGAGCTGCCGCGCGGCGCCCGTGACGAGCACCACATTGCCCACGCCCACAGTTCAGCGCCTTCCTCGGGGAATACCCGCACCGTATCCCCTGCGCCTCCCCCGCGCGCCCCCCGACATGCACCCGTTGCGCCACGGACACAGGACGGCCCCCGCCCGGACATGCCACTGCCCTCCCCCAGCCGCCGGGAGGCGGTGGAGGAGGGCAGGAAGTGCGGCGGAAAGTCGCCCGCTTACTTCTTGTTGCGGCGCTGGACACGCGTCCGCTTCAGCAGCTTGCGGTGCTTCTTCTTGGCCATACGCTTACGCCGCTTCTTGATGACAGAGCCCACGACTACCCTCGCTTCGGTTTCACTCGGTGCGGGGCGTCCGAGCCCACACGACCTACGTCGGCCAAGCCTACCCGCCCGGAGCGGACGGACATAAACGAGGCCCACGCGAACGGTCGTCTGCCCGTCCGGGCCTTCTCAGGCAGATTCCACCCCCACGTAGGACTCCCGCAGGTACTCGTGCACCGCCTGCTCCGGAACCCGGAACGAACGGCCCACGCGAATCGCCGGCAGATGACCGCTGTGCACCAGGCGGTACACCGTCATCTTCGACACCCGCATCACCGCCGCCACTTCGGCGACGGTGAGGAAAACGACCTCGTTGAGAGGTCGGGTTTCAGTAGTAGCCATGACACACCTGAACCTTCCGCACACGCCGGGCACCGGCTTCCCCTCCGGCGACTCAAAGCGGCGCGTGCGCTCCCCCACAGATTAGGGGCGCATGAGGTAAGTGGGGAAGAGGAGTTGCCAATGGTTGACTACTGGGACAGCCAGGCACGCTTGAGTACGTAGCGCGTCAATGGCCGGTAGTAATCGGACCTGACGGCATCGTCGACAGGTACCGCCACCGATACGCTGCCCTCCGCCTCGGCCACGAAAACGGCCGGGTCGTCGCAGTCCGCCAGACCGATCGCCTCGATCCCCAACTGACCTGCGCCGCACACGAATCCGTGGTCTCCGACGACCAGTCCCGGCAGCATTCCGCCCTGCTCCGCGGCGGCTCCGAGAGCCACTCTGACGGGCAGCGGAGAATGGGTGTGCGCACCCGCCTCGACCGGCGGTCCGTCACTTTCCGTGTCCGTCGGGCGCACCACGGCGACCCCTCCGACGTACCGCAAATTATGGCGGCGTACGCCGAACTGCGTGGGCACGTCCACGCCGCGCCCATACGCGGGGGTGAGGACGACACATCCCGCCGCCGAGAGCGCCGCAGCCAAAGATGCGTAGAAACCAAGGAGACGATGTGGATGTCCTGTGCCCAGAAGCACCGGAATACGGTCATGGGCAGCCCGCGCGAGCCGCTCAGCGAACGCGTCGAGCGCCGCCACCGTACAGTCCGGGTCGATCGCGTCGGGACCCGACGTCAACTCCGGGTCGGGCGAGACCCCGCAGCGGTCGGCCATCAGCCGCAGCAGATCGGCCGCCGTCCACTCGCCCCGGGGGTCGAGCCCAAGCGTCTGCCGCGGGTCGCGCGCCGCGAACAGCCGATAGCTCGCCAGACTCTTCTCCCGCGGGGTCGCGACCTGCCCGGCCAGCCCGGCCGCCACCAGATGCGCGCGCAGCGCGCCGACACTCACCACACCATGATCGTGAAGGTCCGACTCGCCCACGGCGTGCGGAAACCGCCAAATTCACCCTACAGGTACCCGGGCCGCCCGAACACTGCCCGCCCGGACAGCCCCCGCACCCCGCTACGGCAGCAGCCCGTGCAGCGGGAAGACCGCCCGCCGGGTCGCCAGGACCGCCTGGTCCAGCCGGTCGGCGGGGTCGTAGCCGGCCTCCTCGAAGCCCGTCCAGCGCGGCTCGCGCCCATCGGTCATCCGCAGCGGCGCAGGCCGCCTGGTGCGCGCGTAGACCTCGTGCCGCCACTCCTCCGGAACCGCCGCCTCCGGCGCCAGCGGTGCACCCGCCGCGATCGCCACCAGATGCGTCCAGGCCCGCGGCACCACGTCCGTCACCGCGTAACCGCCGCCGCCGAGCGCCACCCAGCGCCCCTGCGCGTGCTCGTGCGCCAGCGCGTGGCAGGCCTCCGCGACCATCCGCTGGGCGTCCAGCGTCACCGCCAGGTGCGCCAGCGGGTCCTCCACGTGCGTGTCGGCCCCGTGCTGGCTGACCAGCACCTGCGGGCGGAACGCGGACAGCAGTTCGGGCACCACCGAGTGGAAGGCCCGCAGCCATCCCGCGTCCCCCGTCCCCGGCGGCAGCGCCACGTTGACCGCCCCGCCCTCGGCTGCCGGGCCACCGGTCTCCTGCGGCCAGCCGGTGTGCGGGAAGAGGCTGCTCGGATGCTCGTGCAGCGAGATCGTCAGCACCCGCGGGTCGTCCCAGAAGGCCGTCTGCACCCCGTCGCCGTGGTGGACGTCCACGTCGACGTACGCCACCCGCTCCACGCCCAGCTCCAGCAGCCGCGCCACCGCGAGGGCCGCGTCGTTGTAGACGCAGAATCCCGCCGCGGACCCCGGCATCGCATGGTGCAGCCCGCCCGCGAAGTTCACCGCGTGCGCCACGTCACCGCGCCACACCGCCTCCGCCGCCGCCACCGACTGCCCGGCGATCAGCGCCGAGACCTCGTGCATCCCGGGGAAGACCGGGTTGTCCTCCGTCCCCAGCCCGTACGAGGCGTACGCGCTGTACGCCGCCGCCACGGACGCCGGCTCCTGCGACGCCTTCCGCACCGCGGCCACGTAGTCCGCGTCGTGCACCAGCCTCAGCGTCGACTCGCCGGCGGGCGGTGCCGCCACCAGCCGCAGCGCCGGGTCGAGCCCGAAGGCCCGCACCAGATCCCGGGTGAGCACCAGCCGCACCGGGTCCATCGGGTGCCCGGGGCCGAAGTCGTAACCGGTGACCCGCTCATCCCACATCAACTGTGCTCGGCCGCTCATGGCCGACACCGTACCCGGCGGGCTCGGAGCCGAAGGACCTGGCGTAATGCAGCGTCGCCCCCACCAGCACCATCGGGACGAGCATCGCGCCGCGGTAGCTCCACGCGTCGCCCAGCGCCCCCACCAGGGGCGAGCCCACCAGGAAGCCCACGTAGTTGAAGACGTTCAGCCGCGCGATGGCCGTGTCCGACGCCCCCGGGAACAACCGCCCCGCCGCCGCGAAGGTCTGCGGCACGATCACGCACAGCCCGAACCCGAGCAGCGTGAAGCCCAGCATCCCCACCCACGCGCCCTGCGCCACCGCGACCACCGCGAAGCCCGCCATCGCCACGACCGTCCCCAGCCGCACCACGGCCACCGCACCGAACCGCCGTACCCCGAAGTCGCCCACAGAGCGGCCGAGCAGTGTCGTGACCATGTAGACGGCGTAGGGGACCGTCGAGAGCTGCTCGGAGCTGTGCAGGGTGTCCTGGAGGTACTTCGCGCTCCAGTTGGAGACCGTCGAGTCGCCGATGTACGCGAACGCCATCACCAGGCAGAGCGGCATCAGCAGCCGCATCACGACCTGCTGCGACTCCTTCGCCCCGGCCCCGTTCGTGTCCGCGTCCCCATCCGTCTCCCGGCCGTCGGCCGCGTCCCGGTACCAGCGGCTCGCCACCAGCGTCAGCGGGATCAGCAGCAGCACCGCCGGCCCGTACAGCGACACGAGCGAGACGTGCCAGTGCGCCCCCGACCAGGCCAGCGACGCGCCGACGATGCCGCCCAGGCTGTACGCGGCGTGGAAGCCCAGCATGATGCTGCGCCCGTACTCCCGCTGGAGGCTCACCCCGAGCATGTTCATCGACGCGTCCAGCCCGCCGACGCACACCCCGAACAGCGCCAGCGTCACCGCGGCCACCCACATGGCGTCCCCGGCCCCCAGGCCGAGCAGCACCAGCGCGACCACCGGCTGCACCCAGCGCAGCACGACACTCGGCCGCACCCGCTTGACCAGCTGCTCCGTCGCCACGCTGCCCAGCCCCGCCAGGATCGGCACAGCGGCCAGGAAGACCGGCAGCAGGCCGTCACTGATCCCGTAGCGGTCCTGGATCGCCGGAATCCGGGTCACCAGCAAAGCGAAGAGCGCACCCTGCGCGAAGAAGCTGACCGCGAGGGCGGCGCGGCCGTGCCGCAGGGACTGCGGGCGAGCGTCGTCGTCCATAAGCGAGCACGGTAGACGCGAAAGCTACGGATGAGTAGGTGCGCGCAGTCACGATCGTGCCTCGCGCCGGGATTTCCCCGGCACCCTTGCCCGGCACTGCTCCGGATCAGCGGAACAGCAGGTCGGGCAGCTCCGCCATGCTGCCGAAGAGGGCGGTGGCGTCCTTGAGCTTCGCGGCCGGCGTCATGGCCGTGTAGCCGTACACGTCCATCCCGGCCGCCCGGGCCGCCGCCACCCCGAGCGCGCTGTCCTCCACCACGGCACACCGCTCGGGCGGTACGCCCATGGTGCGGGCTGCGTGCTGGAACAGGTCCGGTGCCGGCTTCCCGCGCCCCACGTCCTGCGACGAGAAGATCCGCTCCTCCCCGAACCGCTCGTACAGCCCGGTCTTCCGCAGCGCGACCCTGATCCGGTCATGCCCCCCTGACGACGCCAGGCAGTACGGCACCCCGTCCGCCACCAGCTTCTCCAGGACGACGGCGACGCCTTCGACCGGCTCCAGTTCCCGCTCGAACGCGGCGAACACCCGCGCGTGATATCCCGCGTCGAACCCCTCGGGCAGGCTCCCGCCGTCCCTCTCCCGGACCACGTCGTGCACGCGGTGCATGGCGGCACCCATGAAGTCCCTGACCGAGTCGTCGAAGGTCGTCGGATACCCGGCCTCGGTCAGGCAGTCCGCCAGGATGCGGTTGGAGATCCGCTCGCTGTCCACGAGGACGCCGTCGTTGTCGAAGATGACCAGGTCGTATGCCACAGCGTCACGGTACAGGCAGGCAGAACGCAGAAAAGCGTCAGCCCCCGTGCAAGGCACGGGGGCTGACGCTTTATCAAAAATTGTTCGGCGGCGTCCTACTCTCCCACAGGGTCCCCCCTGCAGTACCATCGGCGCTGAAAGGCTTAGCTTCCGGGTTCGGAATGTAACCGGGCGTTT
>NZ_CAJSLV010000099.1 GCF_907177275.1 Actinacidiphila cocklensis | reverse complement strand
GGCGCAGGGCGGCGCCGGCCGCCCTCGCAGCGTCGGCGGGCCGCAGCCCGGCGAGCCGCAGGCGGCCGCCGGGCGCGGGCCTGCGGTCCCGCACGGCCTGCCAGACGCGGCTGAGCCCTTCTGCCAGGTCGCCGTCGACATCGAGGTCGCCGGCGATGTAGGCCTCGGCGACGCCGAGTTCGCCGGGCTGCCACAGCAGCCGCCGCAGCGCGCGGTGCGAGCGCAGCAGCACCACCGGTGCCGCCTCCGGCCCGGTCTCGCTGCCGTCCCAGGCGCGCAGCCGCACCGGCGGCTCGCCGGCGAACAGCGCGGTCAGTACCGGTCCCAGCCGGTCCGCGACCGTGGTCACCTGGCACCTCCCGCCGGGCCGGAGGCGGTCAGTGTGAACCGGTGCACGTCCAGGTAGCCGGCGCGGAAGCCCGCTTCGCAGTAGGCGAGGTAGAACTCCCACATGCGCCGGAAGACGTGGTCGAAGCCCAGGGCGGCCACCTCACCCGTGTCGGCCCCGGCGGTGAAGCGCTCGCGCCACAGCCGCAGCGTCTCGGCGTAGTGCTCGCCGAACCCGGTCGCGGATTCCGCGCGCAGGCCCGACGCCTGCGCCGCCGCGATGATCGCGGTGGTGGAGGGGATGATGCCGCCGGGGAAGACGTACTTGCCGATCCAGGTGTGGGTGTCGCGGGTGGCGAGCATCCGGTCGTGGGCCATGGTGATCGACTGGAGTGCGACCCGGCCGCCCGGCGCGAGGAGCCGGGCCAGCGCGGCGAAGTACGCAGGCCAGTATTCGGCGCCGACCGCCTCGATCATCTCCACGCTCACCACGGCGTCGTAACTCCCGTGCAGCTGGCGGTAGTCGCGCAGTTCGACCTCGACCCGTTCCGACAGGCCGGCCGCGGCGATCCGGGCGGCGGCCAGGTCGCGCTGCTCCCGCGACAGCGTCACCGTCCGTACGCGGGCTCCGCGGCGGGCCGCGCGCAGCGCCAACTCCCCCCAGCCGGTGCCGATCTCCAGCAGCCGCGTGCCCTGCCCGACGGCCGCCAGGTCGAGCAGCAGGTCGATCTTGTGCTGCTGCGCGGTGGCCAGGTCGTCCGCGCGGGAGGGGAGTTCGCGGAAGACGGCCGACGAGTACGTCATCGTCTCGTCGAGGAACAGCGCGAAGAGGTCGTTGGACAGGTCGTAGTGCCGGTGGATGTTCTGCCGGGCGCCCTGCGGGGAGTTGGCCTGGGCGCGGGGCCTGCGGTGCGCCCACAGCGTGCGCAGCCGCTGCAGGCCGGGCGGGACCAGTTCGGTGAGGTGCCCGGCCAGCACGGTCAGGACGGCGACGAGGTCGTCGGCGTCCCACTCGCCGGCCATGTAGGACTCGCCGAAGCCGATCAGGCCGTCGGCGCCGATCCGCCGGTGGAAGGCGGCGGGGTCGTGCAGGCGCAGGACGGGGCCGCCGCGGCCTGCGACGCTGCCGTCCGGCGCCGCGACGTGCAGCGGCAGTCCGGCCAGCGCCCGTCCGACGAGCCGCCGGGCGACCGCGGTGCGGACCGCGGAGGCACGCGGCAGCCGGGCGACGTCGGGCCACACCCGGGGGTCCACCGGGGCGGCCGGGCGGCTGCCCGCGGCGGAGGCGGGTGCTGGACCGAGCGGGACGAGTCCGTTCACTTCAGACCTTCCTGCGGTACGGGCGCGGGCCGGTGCCTGACCGGCAGGCCGCGCAGATACAGGTGGATGCCGTGCAGCCGGATGGCGGCGGACACCGCCAGGGTCGACCAGGGGTGCCGGGCGGTCGCGGCCAGCAGGTTGCGGGCGGTGGCCGGCCGCCGCCTGCCGCGCAGCGTCGCGGTGAACTGCACCTGGCCTGCCCGCTGCAACTGCACGGTGACGGCGAGCCGTTCGCCGGGCTCCGGCAGCCGCATGCGGTAGCCGCCGTCGACCGGGAAGAACGGGGAGACGTAGAGCTCTTTCGGCACCTCCGCCCTGCCGCCGGCGTCGGTGCGCAGCAGGTAGCAGTGCCGCTCGCCGTAGGTGTTGTGCACCTCGGCGACCACGCACACCGGTGCGCCGGCCCGGTCGGAACACCAGTAGAGCGTCAGCGGGTTGAAGACGTGTCCCAGGACGCGCGCGTGCGCGAGCATCAGGACCCGGCCGCCGTCGAGGCGGACGCCGCGGGAGGCGAGGAAGCGCTCCAGCGCGGTACGCAGCGGTTCGCGGGCGCCGCCGAAGTGGTCGCGAGGGTCGAACCGGGCCAGCGGGCGCAGCACCCGGGGCAGGACGGGAGGGCTGTCCACGTCGACCAGCCACATGTACGTGCGGTGCCTGAAGGAGTGGCGGACCGGCGCGGTGCGGGCGTGGGCGACGACGCACTCGTAGAGCGCGGGTGCGGTGCCCGCAGGCGTACGGGCCGGCGGGCGGCCTGTGCTGCTGGGGGCGGGGCTCACCAGCGCACTCCCAGCGCGGCCGCCGCGGCGACCCCCGACCGGCAGCCGTCCTCGTGGAACCCCCAGCCGTGGTAGGCGCCCGCGTACGCGGTGACGCCGTCGGTGAGCGCGGGCAGTTGCCGCTGCGCGGCGACGGACTCGGGGGTGTAGACGGGGTGTTCGTAGGTCATGCGGGCCAGCACCTGCCGGCTGTCGACCAGGTCGGCGGCGTTGAGGGTGACCACGTAGTCCTCGGGGGCGTCGAGCCGCTGCAGCCGGTTCATGTGGTAGCTGACCCGGACGTGGTCGGCGGCGGCCGTGCACGACGGCAGCAGGTAGTTCCACGAGGCGCGGGCGCGCCGGGCGGAGGGCAGCAGCGAGGTGTCGGTGTGCAGCACCGTCTCGTTGCGCGAGTAGCGGAACGCCCCCAGCAGCCGCCGCTCGTCGGGGGTGGGGTCGGCGAGCATGCGCAGGGCCTGGTCGGGGTGGACGGCCAGGACGACCGCGCCGGCGTCGTACGTCGTGCCGTCCTCGGCGGTGATCTCGACACCGTCGGCGTGCCGGCGCACCGCCCGTACGGGTGTCGTGGTGTGCACCGCCGCCAGCCGCTTGCCGATCCGCTGGACGTACTCCACGGAACCGCCGGTGACCGTGCGCCACTGCGGGGAGCCGCTGACCGAGAGCAGCCCGTGGTGCTCCAGGAAGTGGAAGAGGTACGCCGCCGGGTAGCGCATCGCGGTGCGCGGGGCGCAGGACCACACCGCGGAGACCAGCGGGATCAGGAAGTGGTTGACGAAGTACGGCGAGAAGCGGCGGGCGGCGACGAAGTCACCGAGGGTCTGCGCGTCCGGGCTCCCGGCGTCCAGCACCGCACGCGCCGCCCGGTGGAAGGCCGGGACCTCGGTGAGCATACGCAGGTAGCGGCCGCGCAGCAGGCTGCGCGGCTGGGCGAACAGGCCGCCCGGGCCGCCTCGCGCGCCGGCGTACTGCAGGCCGCAGCCGTCGCAGCGCACGGACATGCTCATCTCGGATTCCTGCGTGCTGACGCCCAGTTCACCGAAGAGGCGCAGCAGGGTGGGGTAGGTGCGGTCGTTGTGGACGATGAAGCCGGTGTCGATCCGCAGCACCCGCCCGCCGTGCGCGGCGACGTCGTGGGTGTCGGCGTGCCCGCCGAGCCGGTCCTGCGCCTCGAAGAGCATCACGTCGCCGGTCTTCCGCAGGACGTGCGCGGCGGTCAGGCCCGCCACTCCCCCGCCCACCACGGCTATGCGTCGCCGATCCACCCTCGCGCTCCTCCTCCCGCCCGGCACGGCTCCGCACCCCCGGGCGCGCAACCCTCTCGTCCTTGCTTCGTAGCCGCGGGCCGCGCGGATTGGTCCGGGAGCGCACGAAGTGGAATCCGCCGCCGCGCCGTTCCGGGGCCGGCACTGCCGGACCCGGAACGGCCCTCGTCACAGCGGGAGGAGCGCCAGCGGAGGGCTGGTGGGGGCGCGCGAGCCGCCGCGCGGCTCGGCCGTGATCCCGACGCCGTCGGCGTCCGCGGGTGCCCCGTCCAGCACCTCGGCGCCCGCGGTACGGCCGGGCTCCACCAGGCCGGCCCGCACCATGCCGCCGCCGCGGCTGTACCACAGCTCGTACACCCTGCCCCCGGGCAGGGCGGGCAGCCCGTGGTAGAGGACGGCGGCCTGCTCCAGACGTTTCGAGGCGACCAGGGTCGCGGTGCCGCCCCCGGTCAGCACGCCGGAGTGGAAGGTGGCGTCGGGCGCCGCGGTCAGCACGCTCAGCTCGGCGGCCTGCTGCTCGGCGCGCGCGGTCCGCCCGCGCTGGGCGTCCGCGTCCTGCCGCGCGTCGACCGCGAGACCGGTGGCGACCACGGCGGCCACCAGGCACGCCGCCGCCGCAAGGGCGGGCATCCGCTGCCGCCACCCGCGCCGCCTCGGAGCGGCGAGGGGCACCTCCGCCACCCGCGGTGCCGGGACGTCCGGCGGCAGCTGCCGGACTCCGGGCAGCGCGGCCATCACCCGCTCCCGCATCGCCGCCGGCGGCACCTCGGCCACGGCCAGCGCGAGCCGCGCCGCGGTCTCCTGCAGCTCGCGGACCTCCTGAGCGCAGGCCTCGCACTCCGACAGGTGGCGGCGGAACTCCCCCGCCTCGGGCTCGGCGATGGCGCCCACGGCGTACGCCCCGGTCAGCGTGTGCAGGTCGCCGGTGGTCACGACCCCACCCCCAGGCAGTCGCGGAGCCGGATCAGCCCGTCCCGCAGGCGGGTCTTGACGGTGCCCAGGGCCACACCGAGCACCTCGGCGGTCTGCTGGTAGGTGTAGCCGCGGTAGTACGCCAGCATCACCGACTCGTGCTGCAGCGCGGTCAGTTGATTCAGGCAGCGCCTCACCTGCTCGCGCTCCAGGCGCCGTTCGACCTGCTCGAAGACCTCGTCGAAGGCGGGGCTGCGGTCCCGCAGCCCGGCGGTGGCCTCCCGGGCCACGGAGGCCTGGGCCGAACGGACCCGGTCCACCGCCCGCCGGTGCGCAAGGGTGATGATCCACGCCATGGCGCTGCCCTGCCGCGCGTCGAAACGGGCGGCGCACCGCCACACGTCGATCAGCACCTCCTGCGCGACCTCCTCGGACTGCTCGGGATCGCGCACCACCTTGCGTACGAGGCCGAGCACCGGGCCGGCCACCGCTGTGTACAACGTGTCGAACGCCTGCCGATCACCTCGGGACATGCGGTCGAGCAACGTCTCCAGGACCCCGGGGCGGGGTTCGGTCGACGAGCCGTCGTCTGCTGCCACGTACATGGACACCTCCGGACATTACTGCGGGTCTGACCCACCCGCGGGCTTCGACGGGTGGGTCACGCCGGCCGGTCGTCCGGCCCGTGCGGTCCCCGTGGCGGTCAGTTGGGCGGCATCAGGACGGTGTCGATGATCTGGACGGTGGCGTTGGCGGTCGTGACGTTGCCGCACACGACGGCGGCCGTCCCGTTGACCTTGTACGTCTCGCCGGAGCCCGCGGTCGTCAGGGTGCCCTTCTCCAGCGTGGTGTACGTGCCGTGGGCCAGGCCGTCGGGCGCCTTCACCGGCTGCCCGACGACGTGGTACGTGAGGATCTTGGTGAGCATCGCCTTGTCGGCGAGGACCTTGTCGAGGGTCGCCTTGGGGAGCTTGGCGAAGGCGTCGTCGGTGGGCGCGAAGACGGTGATGTCCTGCGCGTTGTTGAGGGTGTCCACCAGACCTGCCTTCGTGACCGCGGAGACCAGGGTCGACAGCGCCGGGTTGTGCGAGGCCGCGGTTGCGACCGGGTCCATGGCCATGCCGTCGAAGCTGCCGGAGCCGGACTTGGGCACCGAAGCGCAGCCGGGGCCGAACGGCTGGTCCATCGCGGCGGCCGACGACGGCATCGACGACGACGGCATCGACGACGTGGCGGGCGCCGCCGCCCCTGCCGGGCTCGACGAGGACGCGTCCGCCGAGGACTTCTCGCTGCTGGAACACGCGGTGATCGCGAGCGGCAGCAGGGCGGCCGCGGCCACCGCCACGGCGACACGGCGGGACTTCAGGGCGTTCATGTGGGTCTCCAGGTGGAGTGGTCTGCGGAATGAGGAGGGTCAGGAGGTGCTCCGCCCGCAGCGGAGCAGGGGGGCGGGTCAGGTCACGTCGACCACCACCGAATGCCAACCGGTCGCACCGTCGGGGACGGTGCCGGCCCGCTCGTCGGTCTGGGTGTGTCCGTCGCGGTCCGTGGCACGTACCTCGATGCGGTGCGTGCCGGGGGTGGCGTCCCAGGTCCACACCCACTGCCGCCAGGTGTCCGCGGTGTCCTCCGCTGCGAGGCGCGCGGTGTGCCAGGGGCCTGCGTCGACGCGCAACTCGACCCGGTCGATGCCCCGGTGCTGCGCCCAGGCGACCCCGGCGACCGCCACCCGGCCCGCCCTGGGCGTCGCGAACGGCTTGGGCGTGTCGATCCGGGACTCGGTCTTGACCGGTGCCTGCCGGGACCAGCTGCGGCGTACCCAGTAGGCGTCGAAGGCGTCGAAGGTGGTCAGCTCCAGCTCGCTCAGCCACTTGCAGGCCGACACGTAGCCGTACAGGCCGGGGATGACCACGCGGACCGGGAAGCCGTGGGCGAAGGGCAGCGGCCGCCCGTTCATGCCCAGGGCGAGCATCGCGTCGCGCCCGTCGAGGACCGTCTCCACCGGTGAACCGATGGTCATGCCGTCCACGGACCGCGCCACGAGCTGGTCGGCCGGGCCGCCGCGGGACGGCGCCCGCACCCCGGCCTCGCGCAGCAGGTCGGCCAGCCGCACCCCGATCCAGCGCGCGTTGCCCACGTACGGGCCGCCGACCTCGTTGGACACGCAGGTCAACGTGATGTCGCGTTCGATCAGGGGTCGGTTCAGCAGGTCCTGGTAGGTGTACGTCAGCTCCCGCGCCACGCCGAGCCCGTGCAGCCGCAGGCGCCACGTGGTGGCGTCGACCTTCGGGACCACCAGCGCGGTGTCCACCCGGTAGAAGCTGCCGGACGGTGTGAGGAAGGGGCTGACGCCCGGGACGGCGAGATGCGCGCCGCGCGGGACGGGGGCGGCGGCGGAGGCCGGCCGCGGCAGCACGACCGCGGTGCGCGACGCGGCTGCGGCGGCGCCGCTGCGGGCGTTCAGCGCCCGGCCCAGCACCCCCGCGGCGGCGGACGCGGCCGCGGTGGCCGTCGCGGCGACGACGAAACGGCGGCGGTCGAACGCGGGGCCGGGGGCCGGAACGGCGGCGGGCGGCGCTGCGGCCAGTCGCCCCGACAGCACCCACAGCACCGCGACTCCGGCCAACGCGCCCGCCACGGAGGGCAGTACGTCGAGGCCCTGCCGCTCAGGACGGCTCCACGCCGCCACGGCGCCGACGCCGCCGAAGACCAGCACTCCGGCACAGCCGGCCCGCCGGAACCGCAGCGCCGTCACGCCGAGGAGGACCGCGAACAGTCCCAGGAGCGCCACGATGCCCAGTTGCAGCACCAGCTTGTCGTCGGTGCCGAAGTGCCGTACCGCGTAGTCCTTCACGGACGCCGGCGTGCGGTCGATGACGGCACCGCCGACCGCGACGACCGGGCTCGCCTCGGGCCTGACCGCCGCCGACACCAGCTCGGCGACGCCGAGCGACGCGGCGGCGGCCAGCAGCCCCGACAGCGCCCCGAGCAGCAGGCGCAGGACCCGCCCGGCACGGCCCGGGCCGCGAGGCCGGCGGGACTCCCGCCCGCCGTCGGTGCTGCTGCGCTGCTGTCCGGTCACACCTGTCATTCGGAGCCGACCGCGCCGCGGATTGGTCGGACTTCCGGATCAGGTGGCGGGGCGGGCCGCCGGGCGTCACAGCCAAGGCCGCCGGGCCGCAGGGCCAGGGCCGCCGGACGTCAGGCCAGGGTCGCCGGGCGCAACGTCAGACGCGCGGTGTAAGCGGGTTGGCCCGCCTGACACCGCCAGTCCAGAGCGGTCACCGCGTACTCCGGATCCTCCGCAAGCCAGTCCGCGGCCGCCTGCAGGAGGTCCTTGGGGCTCTCACCCGCGAGAACCAGGGTGCCGTCGTCCTCGACGGTGACCCACAGGTCCACATGGGAGTTGACGAAGGCTCCTGCCCTCTCCCGCAACTCCTCGGCGACGGATCGGCTTTGCAGGTGGTCGGTCACGGGTCACTCTCCTCTTCCGGGCAACTGCACCTCGTGTTCCCCCTCGCCGATCTCCCATTCGCGGGCGGATCACCGAATGCGAGGTGTATCGGCGAGTTCGGCACCGGGCGCAGACGAACGGGGATCCGGCTGCCGCCGAACGGATCACCCGGTGCCGTGGCGGGGAGGGCGGCTCAGACCTCGGGAAGGGACGGGTCGGGCGCCCAGGGGGCCGGCGCGGTGACGGCCCAGCGCTCGTGGTCACGCCAACCGCCGTCGATGTAGAGGTAGTCGGGCGAGACGCCTTCGTAGCGGAAGCCCAGCCGCTTGACCAGGGCCAGGGAGGACGTGTTCGCCGGCTGGATGGTGGCCTCCAGCCGGTGGAGCCGCAGTTCGGTGAAGGCGTAGTGCAGGGTGACGGCGACCCCTTCGGTCATGTAGCCGTGCCCCGCGGACGGGGCGAAGGCCGCGTAGCCCAGGGACGCGCCCTGGTAGCGGCCCCGGATGATCGAGTTGATGTTGACCATGCCGGCGGTCTCGCCGGTCTCCCGGACCCGGACCAGGAAGCCCAGGTTGCCGCCGCCGTCGAAGCGGCGCATCCAGACGCGGAAGGCCTCCGGGGTCGCGGGCAGCTGCATCCACGGCCCGTGCAGCTCCGCGCTGGCCTGCACGAGAGCGCAGAACTCGTCCTGGTCGGAGAGGGTGAGCGGGTGGAGTTCGACCCGTGACGGCATCGTGGGCATGGGCCAACGGTAGAGCCTGCGTGCGGGGAGTCACCCGCGGGGTCCCCGATCAGCCGACCGGCCGGAGCAGCGTGCGCAGCGCCAGGCCGGCCACCCGTTCCAGCTGGTCGCGGGTGTGGCCGCTCGCCGCCTGGACGGCGATGCCGTCGGTGACGGTGTGCACCAACTGGGCCAGGACGCCCGGGTCGTAGTCCGCCGGGAGGTCGGCCGCCTGCTCGAAGCGCCGGCGGAGCGCGGCCTCGCCGGCCATCCGGCGGGCGATCGCCTCCTTGCGGACCGGCTCGGAGTCGGAACCGCAGGCGTGGACCGTGTTGACGCTCAGGCACCCGCGGGGGGTGTGCGGCCCGGAGGTCAACTCGACCGCCCCGAGCACCAGGTGCTCGATGACCTCCCGCACGGTGGGCGCATCCAGCGCCTCGGCGGCGAAGGCTCCCGGGCCGGCGAAGTAGCGGTCGAGCACCTTGCGGAACAGTTGCTCCTTGTTGCCGAACGTCGCATACAGGCTGGGCCTGTTGATGCCCATGGCCGCGGTCAGGTCCGACAGGGACGCCCCCTCGTAGCCATACCACCAGAACACCTCAAGCGCCCGATCGAGCACATCCTCCGCGTCGAAGGCGCGCGGGCGACCGCCTGGCATGCCGTACCTCCTCAAGTTTTTTACCTACAAGTACATTATCCCCTTGAAGCCGGACCCCTCGCTCCCCTAGTTTCATATCGATCGGTACGAAACCAGGGAGGAAGCATGATCGGAGTCGGGGTCGTCGGAGCCAGTGGCTGGGCCGGCGCGTCGCATCTGCCCGCGCTGGCGGGGCTCGCCGGGTTCGAGGTGACCGCGGTGGCGACGACGAACCAGGCCGGCGCCGCCAAGGTGGCGGCGGCGCACGGCGTGCCGCTCGCCTTCGCGGACGCCGGGCGGCTCGCCGCCCACCCGGACGTGGACCTGGTCGTGGTCTCCGTCAGGGCGTCCGAGCACGCGAAGGTGATCAGGGCCGCGCTGGAGGCGGGCAAGCACGTGCTGTCCGAGTGGCCGCTGGGAGTGGACGCGGCGCAGGCGGCCGACCTCGCCCGGGAGGCCGGCGCGGCGGGCGTCGTCCACGCCGTGAACCTGCAGGGATACCAGTCCCCGGACGCCCGGTACGTGGCCGAACTGGTCGCGGGAGGGGCCATCGGCCGACTGGAGTCGGCCGTACTGGTCGCCGCCGGCGACCCGTTGGGCGGCGCCCGCATCGCGCCGGAGCTGGCCTGGTCCACCGACCCGGCGGCGGGCACCTCGCTGCTGACCGTCATGGCCGGCCACTTCCTGGCCGCCCTGGACCGGATGGCGGGCAGGCTGGTCGAGGTCTCCGCGCGGCTGCCCCGGCCGTACGACCACGTCGAGGTCGAGCGGACCGGCCGGACGGTGCCCAACGGGGTACCCGCGCAGGTGCTGCTCCATGGCGTCCTGGACAACGGCGCCACCGCGTCGGTGGCCGTGCACGGCGGCAGCGGGAGCCCGGACGGATTCCTCGTCAAACTCGTCGGCTCCGACCGCACGTTGACGGTGTCCCCCACCCGGCCGGGCACGTACCTGCACTGGACCGACTGGGACATCCGGGTCGGCGGAGAGCGGGTGACGGTGCCGGACGACCGCAGGACCGCCCCCTTCGACCCCGCCGCGGGACCGGTCGCCAACGTCGCGGCCGTCTACCAGGAGATCGCCCGGTCGATCGCCGAAGGACGCAGCCCGCACCCGGACTTCCACACCGCCGCGGCCCACCACAGGGTGCTCGCGGCCATCGAGCGGTCCGCGGAGACCGGTGGCGCCGAGAAGGTCGCATGACGGGAGCTCCGTGGAGGATAAAGCCGGTCGGCCAGGCGGCCGGGTGACGACGCCCGGCTCGCCGCCGGAGTGCGCAGCAGCACTCATGCGAGGTCCGCCAGGTGCCGTTCGTCCCGCAGGTGCAGCAGGGCACGGCGTGCGTGGCTCTTGACCGTGCCCAGCGGCCACCCGGTGCGCTCGGCGATCTGCGCCTGCGTCAGGTCCTCCCAGAACGCGAGGTGGAGGACGGTCGCCTGCGGCGCGCTGAGCCCGGCGACCGCGTCGGCGACCACGAGGGCGTCCAGCATCCGCTCGGGCTGGGCGTGCGGCGACCGGCCCGCGTCCGGTGGAACGCCCGCGACGCGGGCCGGCCCGGGGCGGCGCGTGCGGGCCGACAGCGCGTCGGCCACCTTCTTGCGGGTGATGCCGACGATCCACCCGCTGAGCGGGCCGCGTTCGGGATGGAAACCGCTGCGGCCCCGCCAGACGGCCAGGAACACCTGCTGCCGCACGTCCTCGGCCTCCCCCGGATCGCCCAGCGAGCGGCTGGCCACGGCGTGGACCAGCGTGCCGAAGCGCCGGTAGACCAGCGCGAGGCACGCCTCGTCTCCTGCCGCGAACCCGGCGGCGAGCTGCGCGTCGCTCAACTCCTCCGCCGCCGGGACCGGCATCGAACGGGATTGCGACTCGACGGTCATGACACGTCTCCTTGGGCAGCACTCACGGCCTTGAGCAGCGAAATCATGCTGACAGCCGGTCGGATCAGCGTGATCGGCCCGGGACCTGGGCGACAACTCGCATCGAAGGTGCGTCGTATCCTGAGGTGATGTCAGACACCCTCCGGCCCTCGCGTCCCCGGCCACCTCTGGACGAGACGAAGGCCGGCATCACGACCGGTGCACTGGCCCGGCAGATCGGCGTGTCGCCGACCACGCTGCGCTCCTGGGACCGCCGCTACGGGCTGGGTCCCGCGGTCCGCGACGACGGCCGCCACCGGCGCTGGACCCCTCGGGACGTGGCGGTGCTGGAGGAGATGTGCCGGCTGACCGCGAGGGGCCTGGCGCCCGCGGAGGCCGCCCGGCTGGCCCGCCAGGGCGACGGGACCGCTGAACTCGCTTTATCCACCGATCCGTTGACGGAAGGGCAGTCACCCGCGCGGGACGAGGGAACCGCGCCGTCCGACGGCGGGGCGCGGCGGGAGTGCAAGGGGCTCGTACGGGCCGCGGTGCGGCTGGACGCCGTCACCGTGCAGGCCTCGCTCGCCGCGGCAGTGCACCGGCACGGCCTTGTCACGGCGTGGCAGGAGGTGATGGTGCCGGCCCTGCGGGCGGCGGGGCGCCGCTGGGCGTCCTCCGGCGACCGGTACGTGGAGGTGGAGCACCTGCTGTCCTGGCATGTCTCCAGCATCCTGCGCGCCGAGACGCTGGCCGCCCCGCTGCCGGACCCGGCCCGTGGCACGGCCCTTCTGGCGTGCGTCCCGGCCGAGTTGCACACGTTGCCGTTGGAGGCGCTGAACGCCGCGGCGGTCCGGGCCGGGGTGGCCACCCGGATTCTCGGCGGGGCGGTCCCGGCGGAGGCGCTGGCGACAGCGGCGCAGCGCACCGGACCGCAGGCGCTGGTGCTGTGGTCGCAGTCGCGGTCGACGAGCAGCGAGCCGCTGGCCCGGCATCTGGCCGCCGCGCAGTGGGGGGTGAGGGGCGCCATGACCAGGCCGCTCGTCATGACCGCAGGCCCCGGGTGGACTTCCGACGTCGCCGGGACCGTCCGGCCCCGCACGCTGCCGGAAGCCATGCGCCTGCTGCGCGGCGCCTGCGGCGGCGGTGCCGCGGTTGCGACGCCCGTGCCCGGGACTTGAGACCCGGGACTTGAGACCCGGGCGGTACGGCCGCGGGTTGCGCCGGGGTGCGGACCGTCAGACATTGCTGCGGGCGCGCTGGAATCGTTCGAGGGCCTCGGGCAGGCCGACGATCGGTTCCGGGTAGTCGACTCCCGCCCGCTCCAGCCCCGGCAGCTTCCACGGTTCGTGCACGGACGCGCCCTCCACGTCGCGCAGTTCGGGGACCCAGCGCCGCACGTACGCGCCCTCGGGGTCGTAGCGGTGGGCCTGCCGCAAGGGGTTGAGCACGCGGTTGGGGCGGGTGTCGGTGCCGGTGCCCGCCACCCACTGCCAGTTGAGCTGGTTGTTGGCCACGTCGCCGTCGACCAGCAGGTCCATGAAGTGCCGTGCGCCGACGCGCCAGTCGACGTAGAGGCTCTTGGCCAGGAAACTCGCCGCGAGCAGCCTTCCGCGGTTGTGCATCCAGCCCTCGTGGGCGAGTTGGCGCATGGCCGCGTCCACGATCGGGTAGCCCGTACGGCCCTCCTTCCACGCGTCGATGTCGTCGCGTGCCGCCGCACCGCGCCAGCGGTCGTGCCGGTCGCGGTAGTCGGCCGTCGCGGCCTGCGGGCGGGCGGCCAGCACCTGGTGGTGGAAGTCCCGCCAGGCCAGCTGCCGTACGAACGCGTCCGCCCCGGCCCCGCCGCGGCGGCGTGCCCGCTGCACGCACTCCACCGGGGACAGGGTGCCGAAGTGCAGATGCGGCGACAGCCGCGAGGTCGCGTCACCGGCCAGGTCGTCGTGCCGCTCCTCGTACGCCTCGACGCCGTCGCGCAGCCACGCCGCCAGCCGCGCCCGGCCCTCCTGCTCACCGCCGCGGGCCAGCCCCGGCGACGTCCCCGCCACCTTCGCCCGGTCGGGCAGCGCCTCGGAGCCGATCCCCTCCGGTACCCGTACCTCCCGCGGTGCGGGCGACGGCGCCCGCAGCGCGCACTGCGACCAGCGGCGGAAGTACGGGGTGAACACCGCGAAGTGGTCGGACGACGCGGGGGTCACCTCGCCCGGCGCCACCGCGTGCGCCACCCCGTCGTGGACGAACAGCCGGCAGCCCTGCCGTTCCAGCGCGTCGTGCAGCCGCTGCTCGCGGCGGTGACCGTACGCGCTCGGGGCGGCCGACAGGTGCACCTCGTCCGAGCCGGCCTCGGTGACCGCACGGCACACCTCCTCGACGACGTCACCGGTGCGGACCACCAGGCGGCCGCCGCGCTCGCGCAGACCGGCGTCGAGCCCGGCCAGGCAGTCGGCGAGGAAGGCCGCCCGGTTGGGGACGGCGAACCCGGTCCGTTCGATGGCCAGGTCGCGGACGAACAGCGGCAGCACCTCGTCCGCACCCGACAGGGCCGCGCGCAGCGGGGGATGGTCGTGCAGGCGCAGGTCGCTGGTGAACAGCACGACGGGAACGCTCATGGCAGGCGGCTCCTGGAGATGGGCGGTCGGCGGACACCGGTGTATTCGGCCGCGCGGGCTCCGGCGGATGCACCCTCACCCCGCCACCTTCGCCTTCCCGGGCGGCGCGCTGGTGTGTACGCGTCCTGGCGGGCAGGCCCCGACGGTGGACATGCACGCGCACGGCTGCACGCGGCGCGGCCGATCGGGTGACCGCAAGGGGTGGCGGCGGCCGCGGCGGAGCGTCAGGTGGTCGGCTGGGCTGCGGAAGCTGCCGGCCGGGCGGAACGCCGGCATGCGGCGGCGGCGGCCGAGAGAGGTGTGATGGCGGTGGCGAAGGCGGCGGACGTGCTGGTCGTCGGGGCGGGCGTGGCCGGACTGGCGTGCGCGCAGGACCTGGCGGCGGCGGGACTCGACGTCCTGGTACTGGAGGCGTCCGACGCGGTGGGCGGCCGGATGCGCACCGACGTGCGGGACGGCTTCCGCTTCGACCGCGGCTTCCAGGTGGTCAACACCTCCTACCCGCAGCTGCGCCGGCGCCTGCGCCTGCCGGAGCTGTCCCTGCGGCCGTTCACGCCCGGCATCCTGCTGCACACCCCGCGCGGGCGGCTGCGCTTCACCGACCCGACCCGCGCCCCCAAGCTGGCCGGCGACCTGCTGCCCGGCCGGCTGGCGTCGCTGCGCGACCTGTCCGCCCTGGTCATGCTGTGCGGGCGGGACCTGGTGCTGCCGCCGAGCACCTTGCGGCACGCCGCGGAGCGCACGACCAGGACCGCGCTGGCCGATGCGGCGATCAGCGAGGACCTGGTCGAGACGCTGTTCCGGCCGTTCCTGTCGGGGGTGTTCCTGGAGAGCGAGCTGGAGACCTCCAGCCGGTTCTTCCACCTGGTGTGGCGATCGATGCTGCGCGGCTCGGTGTGCCTGCCCGCGCGCGGCGTGGCGGCGGTGCCCGAGCAGCTGGCCACCGCGCTGTCCGTGGACGCCGTGCGCCTGGGCACCCCGGTGGAGCGGCTCACCGACGACGGCGTGCTGACCTCGTACGGCGACGAGCTGCCCGCCGCCGCGGTGGTCGTCGCCACGGGTCCTTCCGCGGCGGCCGCCCTGCTGCCCGGCCTGGAGGTGCCGGCCACCCGCTCGGTCACCACGTACTACCACGCCGCCCCCGCCAGCCCGCTGCGCGAGCCGACCCTGCTCGTCGACACCGCACGGCGCGTCCTGAACAGCGTGGTGCTCAGCGAGGTCAGCCCCACGTACGCGCCGCGCGGCCGGGCGCTGGTCTCCACCTCCGTGCTCGGCGCGGACGGGGGGCCCGGGCAGGAGGCCGAGGTCCGCGGCACTCTGGCGGAGCTGTACGGGGCCGACACCTCCGGCTGGGAGCCGGTGGCCGTCCACCGCGTGGCCGAGGCGCTGCCCGCCATGACCCCGCCGTGGCCGCTCATCCGCACCACCCGGCATTCCCCTGGCCGTTACGTCTGCGGTGACCACCGGGCCACCGGCTCGGTCCAGGGCGCGATGGCCTCCGGCGCCTGCGCCGCCCGTGAACTCCTCGCCGACCGCGAGGCGCGCGGCGGCGCTGCCCGCTGACCGCCCGAGGGGGCGCGCCGCGGCCGGTTCACGGCGGCAGGTCGCCGCGCTCGCGCTGCTCCCGCAGCAGCACGTCGAGGTCCGCAAGCCGGTCGAGGCCCGCCACGGCCCTGGCCATCCGGTGGTTGCCTGCCAGGCGGGCGCGGTGCCGGTGGAGGAGCGACCAGTAGCCGCGCGTGAAGGGGCAGGCGTGCTCGCCGCTGCGCTCGGTGGGCCGGTAGGCGCACGGTCCGCACAGGTCGCTCATGGTGTGGATGTACGAGCCGCCGGAGGTGTACGGCTTGGTGGTCATGCGGCCGCCGTCGGCGTACTGCGACATGCCGACGACGTTGGGGAGCATCACCCAGTCGTGGCCGTCGACGAAGCAGCGGTGGAACCAGTCGGTGACCGCGGCGGGGTCCCAGCCCTGCTGCAGGGCGTGGCTGCCCAGCACCATCAGTCGGGGGATGTGGTGCGTCCACCCGGTGTCGCGCACCTGGGCCAGCACGGTGGACAGGCAGCGCGCGGTGGGGGCGTCGGCGTCCAGGTCCGCGAACCACCCGGGCAGCGGGGCGTGGTGGCCCAGCGCGTTGAGCCGGCGGTAGTCCTCGCCGAAGTACCAGTAGAGCTGCCACACGTATTCGCGCCAGCCCGCGACCTGCCGGACGAAGCCCTCGACGCTGTTCAGCGGGGCCGCACCGGCCCGCCAGGCCGCCTCGGCCCGCTGCGCGCACTCGGCGGGGTCCAGCAGGCCCAGGTTGAGGGAGGACGACAGCAGGCTGTGGCTCATGACCGGGTCGGCCGCGAGCATCGCGTCCTCGTGCGGGCCGAAGCCCGCCAGCCGCTCGTCGACGAAACGGCGCAGCGCGGCCAGGGCCTCGCGCCGGGTGGCGGGGAACCGCCGCGGGCCGTCCCGTCCGACGAAGCTCACCTCGCCTGCGCGTTCCCAGCGGTCCAGGTCGTCGCGGACCTCGGCGTCGATGTCGTCCTCACGCGGGCGGTAGGGCGCGGGCGCGCCGAGCACGCCGGTGCCGCGCGGCGGCGGCTGCCGGTTGTCGTGGTCGAGGTTCCAGTGGCCGCCCGCAGGCTCGGACCCGTCCATGAGCAGCCCGTGCGCGCGCCTGACCCAGCGGTAGAAGTCCTCCTGCCGCAGCCGGCCGCCGCCGTGGCCGTCCGCCCAGGTGCGGAAGTCGCCGTGCGCCACGAGGAAGCCGCGGGCCGGCAGCACGTGGACCCGGTCCAGCCCCTCCACCAGGGCCAGGGCGGCGCGTGACGTCGGGTGGTGGACGGTGACCCGCCCGTCGGGAGCGGCCCGCTGCAGCCCCTCGCGGTAGGTGTCGGCCTTGACATAGCTGACCCGGTCGCCCAGTTCGGCGGCGCGGTGGCGCATGGCGGACAGCACGAGGTGGGCCTTGGCCCGGTGGAAGCGCCTGCGGCGCAGGACGGAACGGGCCTCGATCATGATCAGCGGACTGCTGCGGCCGACACCTTCGGCGCCGTGACGGCCGCCGAGGAAGTGCGGGCCGAGCTGGTCGCCGAACAGCCAGTGCGGATCAGCCACGGTTTCGCCTCCGGCGCGGGGCCTTCTGTGGTGCCCGACGGGTGCATGAGCATACAGGGGCATAAGCCGTGCAACGGGGCACTACGGGCCGGGGTTCAGTGCGGCGGGTGGTGGGGCGGGTGCGGAGGCGGCGGCGGGATGGTGGCGATGCCGGGCGCGGTGTCGGGCCAGACCAGCAGGACCGGGCAGGGGGCGTGGTCCACGATGAAGCGGCTGGCGGGGCCGAGGCTCCGCGGCCCGAGGTGGGTGCGGTCGCCGTCGCGGGCCAGGACGAGCAGGTCCGCGCCCTCGGCGGCGGCGACCACCTCCCGCTCGATGCGGCCGCTGCGCTCCTGCCGGGCGCACGGGCGGCCCAGCCGCCGGGCGGCCTCCGACAGGAGCCGATCGGCGGACGCGGCGGCCAGGTGTTCGAGCCGGGTGCTGGGGTCGCGTTCCGGATGGCCGCGGCCGAGCAGCCCGGCGAACGCGCCGCGTGCCGCACCGGGCACGTCGGCGGGGCTGACGTGCAGCAGGACGACGTCCGCGGCCCCGGGCGCCTGGGCGCGGGCGGCGTCCACGCAGGCGGGCCAGGTGCCTTCGACGATCCAGACGACCACGGCCATGGGGTCATCCTCCTCCGATCGCGGTCAGTGAGACCCACAGTGCCAGCACCGCGACGCCCAGGGCGGCAGGTACGGCGTACAGGCCGAGCCGGGTGAACTCCTTCAGCTCCACCTCGGCGTCGTGGGCGTGCACGATACGCCGCCACAGCAGCGTGGCCAGCGAGCCGGCGTAGGTGAGGTTGGGGCCGATGTTCACCCCGAGCAGCACCGCGAGGACGGCGCCGGAGCCGGACGGGGCGGTCAGCGGCACCAGGACCAGCACCGCGGGCAGGTTGTTGATCACGTTGGCGAGCACCGCGGCCAGCACGGCGATGCCCAGCAGCGCGGCGAGGCCGGTTCCGTCGGGGATCAGGTGGCCGAGGGCGGTGTCGAGGCCGTTGTCGACGACCGCGCGCACCACGATGCCCAGGGCCAGGACGAAGGCGAGGAAGGGCACCGAGCCGGCGCGCAGCAGGGCGCCGGGGGTGGTGCGGCGCCGGGCCAGCGCGCGGACCGCGAGGACGGCCGCGCCCGCCGCCGCCGCCCAGGCGGGGTTGACGCCGACCGCGGAGGTGACGACGAAGCCGGCCAGCGTGCACGCCACCGTGGCCAGGGCGAACACCGGCACGTCGGGAGCCTCGGCGGTGGGCGGGGCGGTGGCGCCGGAGTCCAGGTCGGTGGCGAAGAACCGGCGGAAGACGGCGTACTCGGCGGCGATGGCCACCAGCCAGGGCAGCACCATCAGGGCGGCGAACCGGGTGAAGCTCAGCCCGCTGGCGGCGAACGCCAGCAGGTTGGTGAGGTTGGAGACCGGGAGCAGCAGCGAGGCGGTGTTCGACAGGTGCGTGCACGCGTACACGTGCGGCCGGGACCGGGCGCCCAGCCGGGCGGCGGTGGCGAACACCACCGGGGTCAGCAGCACGATGGTCGCGTCGAGGCTGAGCACCGCGGTGATCACCGACGCCAGGACGAACACCTGTACCAGCAGGCGGCGCGGCCGGCCCGCCGCCGTACGGGCCATCCACGCGCCGCACGCCTGGAACAGCCCCTCGTCGTCGCACAGCTGGGCCAGGACCAGGACGGCGGCCAGGAACCCGATCACCGGCCCGAGCAGGGCGGCCTCGTCGGCCGCGTGGTCCAGCGAGATCGCCCCGGTGGCGATGACGACGCCGGCGGCCGGTACCGCGACGACCGCCTCGGGCCACCCCCACGGGCGCACCACGGCGCACGCCAGGACGACCACGAGGAGAAGGGCGGACAGTGCTTCGGCCGGTGCAGTACTCACCGCCCTATCTTCTCCGGACCGGCGCCGCCGAACCTGAAGCCGCCCTGGTCACGGCGGAGGAACAGGCGGACCGGAGGTCAGCAGGCGGCGCCCAGGACGCGGACCTCGCGGCGCTTCCCGGGGTACCTCGCCCTGAGGTCGTCCAGCGACACCGGCAGCCAGTCGACCTCGATCTTCTTCGCCGCCAGCGGGAAGGTCGCGCAGCGGACGCCGTCCCACTGCTCCTGGAAGTGCTGCAGCGCACTTCCGCACTCCGGGTCCTCGGCGCCCTCGTAGCAGGGCTGGCCGCACGCGGAGCAGAGGAAGACGGGGCCGGCGTGTGTGCGGATCGATTCCATGGCGGCAGCGTCACACGCCGCCGATCTCCCGCGGCGAAGATGGCCGCAAGTGACCGCAATCAGCCGTTCCTGGTCACAACCTGATCCGCGCCGCCCGGACGGGAGTTGTCAGACCCCCGCCCTACGGTGGGCCGATGCGCATACACCGTATGGACCGCCCAGCCGATCTCGACGTGGTCCGTGACTCCTACGACCGGGTGGCCGACAACTACGTGGACATGGTGCTGACGACAGGAATCGGCGACATCCGCCGCCATCCCTGGCTCAAGGCATCCATCGACGCCTTCGCCGACACCGTGGGCGGCCTCGGCCCCGTCCTCGACGTGGGCTGCGGCCCCGGGACGGTGACCGCCTACCTCGACGAGCGAGGACTGGACGTCTCCGGCGTCGACCTCTCGCCCCGCATGATCGAGAACGCGCGGCGCCTTTACCCGCAGTGCCGTTTCGACGTCTCCTCCGCCACCGATCTCGACCTCGCGCCGCAGTCCCTGGGCGGGGTGCTCGGGTGGTGGTCGCTGTTCAACCTCCCCCGCGACGTCCTGCCCCAGGTCCTCGCCCATTTCGCGCAGGCCCTCAAGCCCGGCGGCCACTTCATCACCGCCACGCACGTCGGTGACGAGGACGCCCTGCGCACCGAGGCCTACGGAGGGGTGTCCGTGCGCTGGACGACGCACAAGTGGCGGCCCGAGCAGTTCGTCGACCTGATCGAGCGGGCCGGGCTGCACCCGGTCGCCGAACTCCGACTCCCCGCCGAGGAACAGATCGGGCCGGGCGTGGTCATCATGGCCAAGCGCCCGGCCTGAACGGCGTGCCGGCCTTGCGCCTGCCGACCCGGTCGGCGCCGGGCCGGCAGGCGGTCATCGGGTACCGCGCCCGGTCAGCGCAGGGACCAGACCTGGTTGGGCTGGGTGCCGCTCCCGTAGCAGTCCGACACGCTGGGGCGCCACCAAGGTCGCCACCGTGTGGCAGTCCGCCGTCTGGCCGCTGGACTCCTCGCCCGACCCTTCACCGGCTGAGCCCGCCGGCCCCCTTCGGCGCACCCTGCGCGGTGGCCGGCGGTGCCACCTCGTAGCCTGCAGGCATGACCTACACCCCGCCGCTGACCCCCGCCGAAGCCTTCGACCTGCTGCTGGCAGGCAACGAGCGGTTCGTCGCGGGCGCCCCGCAGCACCCGAGCCAGGACGCCGCGCGCCGTGCAGAGACCGTCTCCGAGCAGCGCCCGTTCGCCGTGCTCTTCGGGTGCTCGGACTCGCGCCTGGCCGCCGAGATCATCTTCGACCGGGGCCTGGGGGATCTCTTCGTGGTCCGCACCGCGGGCCACGTGGCGGGGCCCGAGGTGCTGGGCAGCATCGAGTACGGCGTGAGCCTGCTGGACTGCCCCCTGGTCGTGGTGCTGGGCCACGACTCGTGCGGCGCGGTCGCGGCCGCCCGCGCCGCCCTGGCCGACGGCGTCGGCACCACCGGCTACGTGCGCGACGTCGTCGAACGCGTCACGCCCAGCGTCCTGGCCGCCCGCGCGGCGGGGCTGACCGGGGACGACGACATCATCGACGAGCACGTGCGCCACACCGTCGACCTGCTCATGGACCGCTCCCGGATACTGGCCGACAACGTCGCCGCCGGGAAGACCGCCGTGGTGGGCCTGTCCTACCAGCTGGCCGACGGCAGCGCCCGAATGGTCACCACCCGCGGCCTCCCGGCCGAGGCCGAGGCGGCCTGACCGCCGCCTGACCGCCGCCTGACCGGTCCGCCCGGCCGTCCCCCCGTACCGCGGATGAGTAGCCGTACTCATGACGGGGGCGTCGCGGCCGGGGATCGTGGAGGTATGACGAAGGTGATTCCGCAGCAGCAGACGACTGCTGCATACGCCGTGCAGGCCGCGATCTCGTTCGCGCTTGCACTGGGCGCGATGGTGGTGGGGGTGGCGTATCTGCCGGTGGACCCTTGGGTGCGGGCCTTCCTGGCAGTGGGGCTGCTCTATGTCGTGACGGCGACCTTCACGCTGTCCAAGGTGGTACGGGACCGCCAGCAGGAGGGCCAGGTGACCAGCAGGGTGGACCAGGCCCGGCTGGACAAGCTGCTGGCCGAGCACGACCCCTTCAAGGTGGAGGGGATCTGACGGTTCTGCCCGTCGTTGCGAACCGTGGTGCGGCCCGTCGTGACGGCGGGCCGCACCGCTGGTCGGCGGGGGGTCGGGGACGCCGGCCGGCCTGTGTCGCACCGGGCGCAGGACACCTAGAATCTGCCGGATGACGATACTTATCGATGAACTGCGCTCGCTGATCGAGAGCGGGCCGTTAACGCATCTGTCCACCGTGAATCCGGACGGCAGTCCGCAGTCCACCCTCATCTGGATCGGGCTCGACGGCGACGACATCGTCAGCGCCCACATGATGCTGCGCCAGAAGGTGCGCAACGTGCAGCGCGACCCGCGCGTCGTCCTGACCTTCACCGCACCCGCCACGCCCGGCGCCATGCTCGCGCCGTACGCGTTCCTGCACGCCAAGGCCACCGTCGAGGAAGGCGGCGCCCGCGACCTGCTGACCCGCCTCGGCAAGGTCTACGTCGGCCCCGACTACGAGTTCCCGCTGCCGCCCGGCGAGGGCTACCTGCTGCGCTATTCCGTCGAGCGCGTCGGCGGCGTCGGCCCCTGGGCGCCCCCGATGGGCTGACGCCCCGCCAGATCCCCCCGCGGCACCGCTCGGACGAGCCGCGGCACCACATGGAGCACCCCGCAGCCCCGGCCAGGACGGCCGGGGCTGCGGCCGTGCTGTGCACAGGCATTGACAGTGATCAGGCCTTGCATGAGACTCCCCCCGGAGAGCGCTCTCCCGGCTTCGTCAAGAGGTACACACCCCCCATGGAGATGCACATGAGCCTCCTGTCCCTCTTCCTGCGCGCCCTTCGGCGCAGAAGACCCTTACTGGCCGCCGCGGTGGCGGCCGTCGTCGTGGCGGCAGGGGCGATCACCGCCACCACCGGCACCGCGAACGCCGCACCCTCGCTGCTGTCGCAGGGGAAGACCGCGACGGCGTCCTCCACCGAGAACGCCGGCACCCCGGCCTCGGCGGCCGTCGACGGCAACACCGGCACCCGCTGGTCCAGCGCCGCCGCCGACCCGCAGTGGCTCCAGGTCGACCTCGGCAGCAGCGCCACCCTCAGCTCCGTCACCCTCAACTGGGAGACGGCCTACGCCACCGCGTTCAAGATCCAGGTCTCGGACAACGCGCAGACCTGGACCGACGCCTACTCCACCACCACCGCGACCGGCGGCAACCAGACGGTTCCCGTAAACGCTTCCGGCCGCTACGTCCGGATGTACGGCACCGCCCGCGCCACCGGATACGGCTACTCCCTGTGGGAGTTCCAGGTCTTCGGCACGACCGGCGGCACGAACCCCGGCGCCTGCGGCACCGACAACGCCGCCCAGGGGAAGACCGCCACCACGTCCTCCACCGAGAACGCCGGCACCCCGGCCTCGGCGGCCGTCGACGGCAACACCGGCACCCGCTGGTCCAGCGCGGCCGCCGACCCGCAGTGGCTCCAGGTCGACCTCGGCTCCTCGCAGACCGTCTGCCAGGTGGTGCTCAACTGGGAGTCCGCCTACGCCACGGCGTTCAAGATCCAGGTCTCGGACAACGCGCAGACCTGGACCGACGCCTACTCCACCACGGCCGGCACCGGCGGCGTCCAGACGCTGAACGCCTCGGGCACCGGCCGCTACGTGCGGATGTACGGCACCGCCCGCGCTACCGGATACGGCTACTCCCTCTGGGAGTTCCAGGTCCGCACCACCTCCGGCGGCGGCACCACCACACCCCCCACCACCGACCCCGGCGGCGGCGACTTCTCCGGCACCGTCATCTCCGCCTACAAGCAGGTGGCCGCGTCCTCGTACGAGGGCGGCAACGCCCCGGCCGCCGCCCTCGACGGCCGGACCACCACCCGCTGGTCGAGCCTGTCCAGCGACGACCAGTGGCTGCGCGTCGACCTCGGCGGCACCGGCACCCTCAGCGGCATCGTGCTCAACTGGGAGTCGGCGTACGCCACCGGCTACCGCATCGAGATCTCCGACAACGGCACCTCGTGGACGCAGCTGTACGCGACCACGACCGGCACGGGCGGCATCGAGAAGCTGCCGGTGACCGGCAAGGGGCGCTACGTGCGCTTCACCGGCACCGCCCGCGCCACCGGATACGGCTACTCCCTGTGGGAGTTCCAGGTCTACGGCACCGTCGACAGCTCCACCGCGACACCGCCGCTGCTGTCGGGACCGACCAAGGCCCCCGCCACCACCGGCCAGTTCCAGCTGGCCGCACCGGCGGACAAGGCCATGGTCACCACCACCCGCCGTCCGCCGCTGAGCTGGAACGCGGTGTCCGGTACCGCCCACTACGAGGTGTGGCTCAACATCAGCCGCACCGACTACGACTTCACCGCGTCCGGCAACCTGCTGGACCTCTACACCAAGGTGGCCGAGCCCACCGGCACGAGCTACACGCCGAGTTGGGACATCACCGACCGGTGGACGTACAAGTGGTTCGTGGTCGCGGTGTCCGGCTCGGGCGCGAGGACCACCTCCGACATCCGTACGTTCAGCCTCTACCTGCCGGACGTCGAGCAGGTCGCGGACGGTGTCAACGTGATCAACGGCGCCCGCGACCTCAACAAGGACGGCCAGATCGAGCCGTACGAGGACTGGCGGCAGCCGGTCGCCACCCGCGCCAGTGACCTTCTCAGCCGGATGACGCTGGAGGAGAAGGCCTATCAGATGTTCTACAACGTCCAGACCTTCCCGCTGTCCGGCTGGCACTTCGGACCCGCGCAGCCCGCGGACCTGAACAACGTGCTGCTCTCCACCGCCGCGACCCGGCTCGGCATCCCGCCGGTCTCGGCGGGCGACACCACGGCCGGCTACCAGACGACGTATCCGCTGCAGAGCACCCTGTCGGCGGGCAAGGACTACCCGCTGGACTACAAGCTCGGCGACATGCAGCGCAAGGAGGAGCTGGAGGTCGGGGCGCGCGGCACCCTCTCACCGCTCGCCGAGGTCGGCACCAAGGTGCTGTACCCGCGCATCCAGGAGGGCGGCGGCGAGAACGCCGACGTGGCGGCGGCCCAGCTGCGGGCGCTGGTCGCCGGCCTGCAGGGCGGTCCGGAGCTGAACCCGGGCTCCGTGCTGGCGACGGTCAAGCACTGGCCGGGCGAGGGCGCGGGCGGCGAGGCCGGCATCGTCTACGACGCCACCACGATCAAGTACCACATGATCCCGTTCCGGGCGGCGATGGAGGCCGGCGCGGTCAACATCATGCCGGGCTACGCGGGCAGTTCGTACCTCGACCCGGGCGGTCCCGGTGCGGGTGACAGCGCCAAGATCCTCACCTACCTGCGGCAGAACATGGGCTACACCGGTCTGATCACCACGGACTGGCTGCCGTCGGGTGCCTGGGTCAACGCGGCGAACGCGGGCTCCGACGTGATGGGCGGCGCCGACCCGGGCGCTCCCGACTTCACCATGGCGGGCTTCGAACAGCAGGTCCCGCTGGCCAGGATCAACGACGCGGTGACGCGGATCCTCACGCTCAAGTTCGAGCTGGGCATCTTCGACCACCCGTACGGCGACCCGGTCAACGGCCCCTACCGCTTCCACCAGCCGTCGTACACGCAGCTGGCCAACCAGGCCTCCCGCGAGTCCGACACCGTGCTCAAGAACAACGGTGTGCTGCCGCTCAAGCTCAACTCGGGCGACAACATCGTGGTGGCCGGCGACCGGGCGACCGACGGCGCGGCCTGCTGCATCTGGTCCAGCTACTTCCACCCGGACTACGGGTCGCTGGACCAGCTCGACGCCCTGAAGGCGAGAGCCGCCCAGAACGGGGTGAACGTCTCCCAGGGCACGGCCACCAACCCGAAGGTCGCGGTGGTGTACGTCGGCGAGCCGTCGTACACCCACGCCACCGCGTGGCCCGACACCCAGCCGTACCTGCCGGCCGACCAGCTGGCGCTGATCCAGAACTACAAGAACCAGGGGCTCAAGGTGGTGGTCGTCCTGACCCTGCCGCGGCCCATCGTGATCAGCGACTGGAACACCCTGGCCGACGCCATCGTGGTGACCTACCGCGGCGGCGAGGAGGTCGGCCCGGCCACGGCGAGCCTGCTGTTCGGGGACTACACCCCGCGCGGCCACCTGCCCTGGCAGCTGCCGCGCAGCCTCGACCAGGTGCTCAAGCCGGGCGGCGGTGACAACCAGGCCGACGCGAACGAGGCGTGGGACCTGCCGTACGACCTCGGTGCGACCGCGGCCGAGCGGGCCGACATCCGGGCGAAGATCGACGCGGGTCAGACCGTGCCGACGACGTACGGCAACCCGCTCTACGCCTACGGGGCCGGGCTGACCAGCTGGGCCACCGGCTGATCCGACCAGCACCGCGGACCCCGTCCGCGCTCCCGGGCTCGTCCCGGCACGGGAGCGCGGGCGGTTCCGGCCCCCGGGCACGGCAGGTGCGATCGTGTGATCGCACAAGCCAGGCCCGGGGGCCGGATCGTTTGGTTTATGCAATGTGCCAGCTGACTTCCTCCTCGCATCTGCGGAATTATGATCGTGGTATCCGCACGGCAGCGTGCGGCAGAGAGGGAGACATCCTGTGACAACCCGTTCCGCACGCCGCCATGCCCTCCCCCTGGCGCTGGGCGGCGCCGCGATGCTGCTGGCGCTCACCGCCTGCTCCTCCTCGGACGACACGTCCTCCGACCCCCCCGGCAGGTCGGCCGCGTCCACGGCCACCTCGTCGACCAGCGCGTCCCCGAAGGTCAGCGGGTCTGTCACGGTCTTCGCCGCGGCCTCGCTGAAGGAGTCCTTCAGCACGCTCGGCAAGCAGTTCGAGACCGCGTACCCGGGCACGAAGGTCACCTTCAGCTTCGGCGGCAGCGACACCCTCGCCGCGAGCATCACCGCGGGCGCCCCCGCCGACGTCTTCGCCGCCGCCAGCCCGACCACCATGAAGACCGTCACCGACGCGGGCGACGGGCAGGGCGAACCGTCCACCTTCGTCCGCAACCAGCTGGAGATCGCCACCCCGCCCGGCAACCCGCAGCACATCGCCACCCTCAAGGACCTCACCAGGTCCGGCCTGAAGGTGGCGCTCTGCGCGAAGACCGTGCCGTGCGGCTCGGCCGCGCAGAAGGCGCTGACCGCCGGCGGGATCAGCCTCACACCGGTGTCCTACGAGCAGGACGTGAAGTCGGCGCTGACCAAGGTGGAGCTGAAGGAGGTCGACGCGGCGGTGGTCTACCGGACCGACGTGAAGGCCGCAGGTGGCAAGGTGGACGGCGTGCAGTTCCCCGAATCCGCCGGCGCCGTCAACGCGTACCCGATCGTCGCGCTCAAGGACGCCCCCAACCCGGCGGCCGCGCAGGCCTTCATCGCGCTGGTGAAGTCCGCCGAGGGCCAGAAGGTGCTGACAGAAGCGGGCTTCCTGAACCCGTGACGGACGACACCACCACCGCCGCCGCCGGCTTCCTGGACGCCCCCGGAAACCGGCAGCGGCGCGCCCGCACCGGCGGCCGGGTGCCGGTCGCACTGGTGCTGCCCGCGCTGATCGGCCTCGCCTTCCTGCTGCTGCCGCTGGTCGCGCTGCTGATCAGGGCGCCCTGGCGGAGCCTGCCCGACCAGCTGGCCGGCGCCGCGGTGTGGCAGGCGCTGCGGCTGTCGCTGCAGACCGCGACACTGGCGACGGCGGCGTCGCTGCTCTTCGGCGTGCCGCTGGCGTGGCTGCTGGCGCGTACCGAATTCCCCGGGCGGCGGCTGGTCCGCGCGCTGGTCACGCTGCCGCTGGTGCTGCCGCCGGTGGTCGGCGGCGTGGCGCTGCTGCTCGCGCTGGGCCGCAACGGGGTGGTGGGGCGCTGGCTCGACACCGCCTTCGGCATCACGCTGCCCTTCACCACCTCGGGCGTGGTCGTCGCCGAGACCTTCGTGGCCATGCCCTTCCTGGTGATCACCGTCGAGGGCACGCTGCGCGCCGCCGACGCGCGCTACGAGGAGGCCGCGGCGACGCTGGGCGCCTCCCGCTTCACCGCCTTCCGCCGGGTGACGCTGCCGATGATCGCGCCGGGCGTGGCCGCCGGTGCGGTGCTCGCCTGGGCGCGCGCGCTGGGCGAGTTCGGGGCGACCATCACCTTCGCCGGCAGTTTCCCCGGGCGCACCCAGACGATGCCGCTCGCGGTCTACCTGGCGCTCCAGGACGACCCGGCGGCGGCCGTCGCGCTGAGCCTGGTGCTGCTCGCGGTGTCCCTCGCGGTGCTCGCCGGGCTGCGCGAACGCTGGACGGGGGCGCTGTGAGCACCTCCCTGACCAAGGACGAGGGGCTCGACGCCCGCCTTGTGCTCGACCGGGGCACCTTCACCCTGGACGTCGAGCTGACCGTACGGCCCGGCGAGGTGCTGGCCCTGCTCGGCCCGAACGGCGCGGGCAAGACCACCGCGCTGCGCGCCCTGGCCGGGCTGGCCCCGCTGACCGGCGGGCACCTGCGGCTGGACGGCGAGACCCTGGAGGACCCGGCGCTGCGGCGGCGGACCGCGCCCGAGGGCCGCCCGGTCGGGGTGGTCTTCCAGGACTACCTGCTCTTCCCGCACCTGACGGCGCTGGAGAACGTGGCCTTCGGGCCGCGCTGCCACGGGATGCCGCGGGCGGCGGCCCGGGAGCTGGCCGCCGGCCTGCTGGACCGGATGGGCCTGGCCGACCACGCGGGCGCCAAGCCGCGGCGGCTGTCCGGCGGGCAGGCCCAGCGGGTCGCGCTGGCCCGCGCGCTGGCCACCGGGCCGCGGCTGCTGCTGCTCGACGAGCCGCTCGCGGCGCTCGACGCCCGCGCCAGGCTCGACGTACGCGCCGAACTGCGGCGGCATCTGGCCGCCTTCGAGGCGGTGGCGGTGCTGGTCACGCACGACCCGCTGGACGCGATGGTGCTGGCCGACCGGCTGGTGGTGGTCGAGCAGGGCCGCGTCGTCCAGGAGGGCACGCCGGCCGAGATCGCCCGCCGCCCGCGCACCGACTACATCGCCCGGCTGGTCGGCCTGAACCTCTACCGGGGCGACGCGGCGGGCCACACCGTACGGGTGGCGCCGGGGCTCGGCCTGACCACGACCGAGACCCTCGACGGACCGGCCTTCGTCGCCTTCCCACCCAGCTCGGTGACGCTGCACCGGGAGCGCCCCGACTCCAGCGCGCGCAACGCCTGGCCGGCGGAGGTGACGGGAATGGAGTCGCACGGCGACCAGCTCCGTGTCGCCCTCACCGGCTCAGGCCCCGCGGCCGGCCTCCCCCTCGCAGCCGACCTGACCCCGGTGGCCGTCGCCGAACTCCTGCTCGCGCCCGGCGTCCAGGTCTGGGCCTCGGTGAAGGCGGCGCAAACCCATTCCTATCCGGCGTGACGCCGCTCAGTTCCGCCCCCAGAGCTTCACCTGGGGGCGGAACTGCGAGCCAGGCCACGACGGCGGGAAAGGCCGGACCCGGTGAGGGGCAGCCCCTCAGGCGCTGGGCAGCGTCCAGACCTGGTTCGCGGAACCGGTGCAGCTCCAGATCTGGAGCCGCGTGCCGTTGGCCGACGTGTTGCCCGTCGCGTCAAGGCACTTGCCCGACTGCGGGTTGACCAGCGAACCGCCGGACCCAGGTTGCCACACCTGCGACCCCGTCCCGTTGCAGTCGTACAACTGCACCTTCGTCCCGTTGGCCGTGCCCGCCGCCGCGACGTCCATGCACTTGCCGAGGGCCTTCAGGGTCCCGTCGGAACCCACCGTCCAGGACTGCGCGTTGGTGCCGTTGCAGTCGTAAAGCTGCACCGCCGCGCCGTTGGCACTGCTCGCACCGGCGATGTCCACGCACTTCCCGCCGAAGCCGTGGATCGGGCCGGTGCCACCGCCGGCCGGCGGCGTGACGGGGCCGGACTGACCGGCGGCCCACGTGATCTCCTGGAGGAGCAGCTTGTTCTGCTGGGCGCTGGCGAAGGTCGACGACAGCGCGGTGTTGGTCGAGTAGTCCATCGCGTTGTGGCCGAAGTTGTTGTAGACCATGTGGTAATTCCGGTTCGACCAGACGATCGGGTAGTAGCCGCTGTACCAGGTCTGGTTGGGGTCGGTACCGATCGGGAAGGTCGACTGGTCCATCGAGGCCAGGATGTCGATGGCCGGGTTCTGCCGCAGGTCGTTCTGCCAGCTGTACCACTCGCTCACCGACGAGGGGATGGTGGACGCCAGGCCGGCGGTCGCCGGGTGGGACGGGTCCTCGATCTTGAGCGTCTCGGCCGTCGGCCCCCAGGAGTTGGACTGGAACAGCCCGGTCCCGAGGAAGGTCTGGTGGTACCAGGACCAGCTGTTGGACGACGTGTCGTTGTACGCGGCGACGTGGAAGCCGATCCAGCCGCCGCCGTTGTTCATGTAGGTCTGGAACGCGCTCTGCTGTGCCGCGGTCTGCGGGGCGTTGTCGAGGAACAGCACGACCTGGTAGTTCGCCAGGTTCGCGGTGTTGAGCTGGTTCCAGTCGTTGGTCGCGGTGTACGAGAAGCCGTTCGCCGCCGCCTGCTGCGGGAACCAGGCGTTGGCCTCGTGGACGAAGCTGATGTGGGCGGCGTCGTAGGTGCCGTCGTAGAAGGCGAGCACCTTGAACGGGGTCGCGGAGTGCGCCCGGTGGGCCGGGGCCGCCAGGGCGCCGAGCAGTACGGCCAGCAGCGCGAGCAGGCGTATCAGGGTGCGGGGAAGCGCGGTACGGGTTCTGACCATCGGAGGCCTTCCTTGTGCGCGACGGTGGGGGGGACGTGCGCCTGTACCAGGATTCAAAGGTCTAGACGATGTTCATGTCAATGACCTATGGTCCATACCATCCTGACGCTCCCCCACATTTTCCGCGCCGCGGTCAAGGAGCCCCCCATGCAACACTTCCTCCGCATCAGTCGTCCCACACCTCGCCGTAACCGGTTTCGTCATATGCTCCCGCTGATCGCCGCAGGGGCAGTGCTGACAACGGCCGCAGCGCTGGTGACCGGTACCGGTGCCGCGACCGCCGCCATCCCGGCCGCCGCACCCGCCCCCGCGGCCGCCGCGGCGCCCGCCGTCGCCGCCGCCCCGACCGCGTTCGTTCACCCGGGTGTTCTGGTCAGCCGGTCCCAACTCGACTACGTGCGCGGCAAGGTGCAGGCCGGCGCGGCCCCCTGGGCCGCCGCGTACACGCAGATGACGTCCAGCTCCTACGCCTCGCTGTCGCGCACCCCCAAGCCGCGCGCCACCGTCGAGTGCGGGCCGTACTCCAACCCCAACAACGGCTGTACCGACGAGCGCGAGGACGCCATCGCCGCGTACACCGACGCGCTCGCCTGGTACATCAGCGGCAACTCCGCCTACGCGCAGGAGTCGATCAGGCTGATGGACGCCTGGTCGTCGACCATCACCGGGCACACCAACAGCAACGCACCGCTGCAGACCGGCTGGGCGGGCTCGGTGTGGCCGCGGGCCGCCGAGATCATCAAGTACACGTACACCGGCGGCTGGCCGAACTCCGGTCGCTTCGCCACGATGCTGCGCAACGTGTACCTGCCCGAGGTCATCAACGGCTCCAACAGCAACGGCAACTGGGAGCTGACGATGATGGAGGCCGCCGTCGGCATCTCCGTCTTCCTCGACGACACCGCCTCCTACGACCGGGCGGTCGCCCGCTACCTCAACCGCGTACCGGCGTACGTCTACCTCAGCTCGGACGGCTCGCTGCCGAAGACGGTGCCGGGCAGCGGGCTGACCACCGCGTCGCAGATCATCGGCTACTGGCAGGGCCAGTCCACCTTCGTGGACGGTCTCACCCAGGAGACCTGCCGGGACTTCACGCACACCGGTTACGGCATCGCGTCGATCTCCGACGTCGCCGAGACCGCGTACATCCAGGGCCAGGACCTCTACCCGCAGGTCGGTGCGCGCCTGCAGCAGGCGCTCGGCTTCCAGTCGAAGTACGAGCTGGGCACCGCGCCGCCGTCGTGGCTGTGCGGCGGCACGCTCACCCTTGGCCTCGGCCCGGTGACCGAGGTCGGCTTCAACGCGCTGCACAACCGGATGGGCATCGCGATGACCAACACGCAGACCCTGACGGAGTCGCGGCGGCCCGCGGGCTCCAACAACCTCTTCGTCGCGTGGGAGACGCTCACCAACGCGGACAACCCGGATGTGGCGCCCGGGGGTTCCACCACCCCGCCGACGACCCCGCCGCCCGGGGGCGGGGCGGGACCGATCACCGGGATCGGCGGGAAGTGCGTCGACATCGCCGGTGCGAGCAGTGCGAACGGCGCGGCCGTGCAGCTGTACGACTGCAACGGGACTGCCGCGCAGAGCTGGACGGTGGCGTCCGGGGGTGCGCTGCAGGCGCTCGGCAAGTGCATGGACGTGGCCGCGGCCGGGACGGCGAACGGGACGGTGGTGCAGTTGTACGACTGCAACGGGACGGAGTCGCAGGTCTGGCAACCTGGGTCCGGCGGGACCCTGGTGAATCCCCAGTCGGGCAAGTGCCTTGACGCCACCGGGAATTCGTCGGCCAACGGCACGCGGCTCCAGATCTGGACCTGCGCGGGTTCCGCGAACCAGCTCTGGTCGCTGCCCAGCGCCTGAGGGGCTGCCCCTCGCCTCCGGCCCGGCGGCTTTCCTGCCGCCTTGGCTCGGCTCGCAGTTCCGCCCTCAGAGCTTCGCCTGGGGGTACCCCCAGCGCCCCTGATGGCTTGCCCTCTGCACCGCAAGGGGCAACCCCCCACAGACGGCGCCGCCGCGGAGATGGGTGCGCATTCGCGGCGGCGCCACCCGCACGGGGTGACCGTTTCGTTCAAGACGGGTCGGGGGCCGCGCCCCTAGCGTGGCCGTATGAACGCACACGCACACGTGACACCCCGCATCGACATGATCGGCCTCGTCGTCGCCGACATGGCGACCTCGCTCGCCTTCTACCGCCGGCTCGGGGTCGGGCTGCCCGCGGTGGGCGACACGCAGCCGCACGTCGAGGTCACGCTGGCCGGCGGGCTGCGGCTGGCGTGGGACACCGTGGAGACGGTCCGCTCCTTCGACCCCGGCTGGACGCCCGCGACCGGCAGCCGGGTCGCGCTCGCCTTCGACTGCGGCAGCCCCGCCGGGGTGGACGCGGTGTGGGCCGAGCTGACGGAGGCCGGCTTCGCGGGGCACCTCAAGCCGTGGGACGCCTTCTGGGGCCAGCGCTACGCGGTCGTCCACGACCCCGACGGCAACGCCGTCGACCTCTTCGCGGCATCGAACGCCTCGGGCGCCTAGTGCTTCGTGAGGCCGGTAGTGGTCGTGGTCTGGTGCGGGTTGTCGGTAGGGGCCGCCCGCAGGTGGTGCGGGCGCCGGTCCAGCATCTGAGCAGGTCCCCGGCCGGGGTGGTGGCGGGCAGGTTCGACATCCAGTAGTCGGTGGGTGCCGGCTGGTCCGCGGGCCACTCGGCCAGCAGCGTCTTCGCGGGCAGGACACCGTCCCGGCGGTTGCGTCCGCCGCCGGCGTCCTGGGCCGCGGCGGTGGCGGTGGCCTGCTTACCCGCAGGACACACCGCAAGAACCCGGAAATGGGACGTCATCGCCGCTTTGCTGCCCTCCCGGTCGTCAGTGCGGGGTACCGCCCCTCCGCAGAAGGCCCCGTCGTCGCCCTACACCCCGGCCGCCAGGGCGACGACCGCGCCGGTCGTCCTGGCCTGCTCCGCCGCCCATACCACGCGGTGGCTGGCCAGGCTCGCCGCCGCGTCGGACTTCAGGACGCCGCGGTCGCCGGTGGCGACTGCTTCCAGGAAGGCGTCCATCAGCGCTTCGTCGCCCCCGCCGTGGCCGTCGGCGGCCGAGGCGCCTGCCGTGGTGCGGGTGTCCACAACTCCCTCCGCGCCGGTGCGGAAGTCGACCGTCCTGATGGTCACGCCGTCGCCGTCGAGATAGCCGTGGGTCCCCAGCAGCCGGGTCCTGCGGTGCTCCTGGGGGGTGAAGGCGCTCATCGTGAACGAGCAGGTGGCGCCGTCGTCGAACTCCATCGAGACCACCTGGTGGTCGACGACGTCGTTGTCGCACGCGTACACGCAGCGCCCGTACGGACCGGTGCGCAGCGCCTCCAGAACGCCGGATACCGTGTGGTCCTCGGTGACCGCGGACAGCGGCCAGTAGCGCCGCTCCGGGTCGTCCAGGCAGTCCAGGTACAGGCGCTTGGCCGAGTACGGGCAGGTGCTCTCGATCGGGCAGTCCGTGCAGCGCGCGGCCGCTCCTGCCGGGGCGCCCTCGGCGCGGAAGTGGGTGAGGCTACCGAAGGAGCTGACCCGGTGCGGCGAGCGGCCGAAGAGATACACCAGCCAGTCGATGTCGTGGCAGGACTTGGTGAGCAGCATCGGCGCCGAGGTGTCAGAGCGGCGCCAGTTGCCGCGGACGAACGAGTGCGCCTGGTGCCACCAGCCGACCGGTTCCAGGTGCTGGACGCTGACCAGGCGGCCGATCGCGCCCTCGTCCAGCATCCGCTTGAGCGTCTGGGTGTACGGGGTGTACCGCAGCACGTGGCAGACCGCGATCATGACGCTGTTCCGCTCGGCGGCCGCGGCTATCTCCGTGGCCTCGCCCTCGGTGGTGGCCATCGGCTTCTCCAGGAGAACGTGGTAGCCGAGGTCTGCCAACGAGATCGCCGGTTCCGTGTGCTGCCGGTCCTGGGTGGCCACGATGGCGGCGTCGGCGAGCCGGCCGGCCGCCGCCAGCTCCGACCAGTCGGCGTACACCCGGTCCGCCGGGACGCCGAACTCCTCGGCCGCTGCGGCACGCCGCACCGGATCGGGTTCGGCCAGCGCCACCACCCGGCCCGAGCCTGAGACCTGCGCGTGGCGTGCGTAGGACTGTCCACGCAGCCCGGCGCCGACGAGAGCTAGAGTCACCCGAGACATGGGATCCCTTCCGGTACTTATCATGGAGTCCCCAATTATTAGTCCACGCAGTAACCGATCTCAAGGGGCGTCGTGACCGAAACTCCGAGCGGCGGCGACCTCTCCCAGCTCCGGCGGCTCAACTCCCTCATGGTGATAAGGGAGCTGAGATCCGCGCCGACCTTGACCCTGACCGAGCTGTCCCGGCGGACCGGACTGTCCCGCGCCTCCACGGAGGACGTGGTGCGCGAGTTGCTGGAGAACGGCTGGCTGGCCGAGGTGCCGGCCGCGTCCGGGATGGTGGGCAGGCCCGCCCGGCGGTTCCGGTTCCGCGCGGACGCGGGACGGGTGCTCGGCGTGGACATCGGCGGTCACAAGATCCTCGCGCTGGTGGCGGACCTGGAGGGAACGGTGCTGCACAGCGCCCGGGTCGCCGTGGCGCCGGCCATGCGCCGCATGGAGCGCCTGGCCGCACTGGACGGCGCGGTGGCCGAAGCGCTCGCGGGCGCCGGGCTGACCACCGCCGACCTGTGGGCGACGGGCGTGGCCACCACAGGACTGGTGGACGGCGCGGGGAGGGTGATGCTCTCCGAGGCGCTGCCGGAGTGGACCGGGGTGGACGTCGGCGCGCATCTGCGCCGCCTGGTCGGCGGCCCGGCACTGGTCGAGAACGACAGCAAGCTGGCCGCGCTGGCCGAGTCGTGGTGCGGGGCGGCGCGCTACGCCAAGGACGTGGTGGTGATCCTCGCCGGGCTGCGCACCGGCGCCGGGCTGATCATCGACGGCAAGCTGCACCGTGGCTTCGGAAACGCCGCCGGAGAGATCGGAGCACTGCCCGCGTCGGGCTGGATCAGGGCGCAGGAGCACCTGCGCGCGTGGCCGCCGCAGGACGGTCCCGCACCGGGGCGGGCGGGAGCGGGCCGGGGCGCCGACCCGCACGCGGACAAGGCAGCAGACAAGGCGGCGGACCAGGAGGCCGCGGCCGAGGCGGTGTTCGAGGCGGCGCGGGCGGGTGACCGCAAGGCGGCGGCGGTGGTGCGGCGCTACGTCCGCGACGTGGCCGTCGGCGCCGCGGCGCTGGTGCTGACCCTGGACCCCGAACTGGTGGTGGTCGGCGGTGGGTTCTCGCGATCGGCGGACCTGATCGCGGAACCTCTGCGGCGCGAGCTGGACCGCTGGTGCATCCGTACGCCCGAGGTGCGGATCTCGGAGTTCGGCGACGAGGGGGTGGCGCTGGGCGCGCTACGGCTGGCCCTCGACTACGTGGACCGGGAGCTGCGCGAACGCCGCGAACTGGGCGACCCCGAGCACTTCTCCCGCCGCGTCTGAGCGGGTCCGGCGGCCGCCGGGAGGACTTCGTAACCTCACAGGTCTTGACTTAATTTACATGGTCTCCATGATTAATCCCAACTTGGCGACTCCGGCTGACTGTCCACCGCCGGGGCGTGCGGATCGTTGGGAGGGCACGGTATGCGGAGGTCGGCTCAGTGGTGTGCGGTGGTACTCGGGGCGGTGCTGACCGCCTCCGCCTGTTCGTCGGGCGGTAGCGGCTCGGACGCAAGTGGTTCCGGCGGAAAGGCCACCCTGTCGTACGGGGTGTGGGACGCGACGCAAAAGGCAGCCATGGAGCAACTCGGCCGCGAGTTCACCCGCACCCACCCCGAGATCACGATCAAGGTCGAGCTGACCCCCTGGGCCGACTACTGGACCAAGCTCAAGGCGGCCGCCACCGGCGGCTCCGCCCCCGACGTGTTCTGGATGAACGGCCCCAATTTCCAGCTCTACGCCTCCAACGGCGTGATCCGCCCGCTGGACGACGGCATCGCCAAGGACAAGGTCGACCTGTCCGTCTACCCAGAGCAGCTGGTGAACCTCTACACCTACCAGGGCAAGCACTACGGCCTGCCGAAGGACGTGGACACGGTCGGTGTGTGGTACAACAAGACGCTCTTCGACGCGGCCAAGATCCCCTATCCGACGGCCGGCTGGACCTGGAGCGACTTCCAGAAGGCCGCCGCGGAGCTGACCGACGCGGGCAAGGGCCAGTACGCCACCGGCGCGGAACTGACGAGTTTCCAGGAGTACCAGTACAACACCATCGCCCAGGCCGGCGGCTATGTGATCTCGCCTGACGGCAAGAAGTCCGGCTACTCCGACCCGAAGACGATCGAGGGCCTGCGCTTCTGGACCGACCTGATCCAGAAGAAGGAGTCGCCGGACCTGAAGACCATGACGGACACCGCGCCGCTCCAGCTCTTCGAGGCCGGCAAGCTCGCGATGTACTGGGGCGGTTCGTGGGACTCCTCCGAGTTCGGCAGCAACACCTACACCAAGGACCGGGTGGACGTCGCCCCGCTGCCCAAGGGCGAGAAGCAGGCGACGATCATCCACGGCCTCGCCAACGTGGTCTCGGCGAAGACCAAGCACGCCGACCAGGCATGGCAGTTCGTGAACTTCCTCGGCTCCAAGCAGGCCGCCGAGATCCTCGCCAGGTCCGGCGCGATGCCGGCGTACAACGGGACGCAGGGCCCCTGGGCCGCCGCCCACCCGCAGTTCCACCTGCAGACGTTCCTCGACGAGGTGGCGTACGGCGTGCCGTACCCGGTCTCGAAGAACACCGCAGCCTGGAACGAAGCCGAGCTGACGTATCTCACCAAGGCGTGGAACGGCCAGGAACCGGTGGACAAGGCGGCGCGCGAGCTGGCCACGGCGATGGACGACCTGCTCGCCAAGGAGTGACATGACCCTCACGTCCACCTCCGGCGCCGCCCCCGCC
>NZ_CAJSLV010000098.1 GCF_907177275.1 Actinacidiphila cocklensis | reverse complement strand
TATCTGGCGTTGACTTTTGGCACGCTGTTGAGTTCTCAAGGAACGGAAGCTTCCTTCGAGACCGTTTCACCGGCCCCTCCGGGCTTTCCCTTCGTTGTGCCTCCGACTTTAGCAGATGCTTTCCGGTCGGAATTACCACTCGCTGTCCGGGGACACGGATACCCCGCTCGAGATTTCTCCCGGCTTGGCTGGAGGTGTCTTCGTCAGGCGAAGTAGTGAAGGATCTTCGTCGTTCACGCCCAGATGCCCGGTTCGTGACAACCGTTCTAATCTACCTCTTACCCCGGGAGGCGTCAAATCACGGGAAGGCCGAGGGCGGGGTGTCGAGGTCCTCCAGCTCGATGCCCGGGGCCGCGAGGACGACGTCGCCGGCGAGGTGGACCTCGTGCTGGTCGCCGGTGGCCAGGTCGCTCACCAGAAAGTTATCCACAGGCAGAAAACCGGTGTCGGCCGGATGTGCTGTCCTGGTGAGCAGGGACCAGGACTGGTCGACGGTCAGCGGTGCGAGCACGGGGGGCTGGAATGAGACGAGACGTACGCGGGTGGCGGGGCCGCCTGGTTCGAGGCGCAGGAGCCTCGCGGTGGCGATCAGGAACGCGGGCGAGGCGCCGATGATCGCGTGCGCGGGGGCGTTCCCCTCTTGCGCGTGCTCGCCGGTGGGGTCGGTACGGACCCAGGTGACTCCATCGAGGGCGGCTGCCCGGACCTGCCAGGCACCGGTGTGGAGTTCCAGGCGGATGGGGCGGCCGAGTTCGTCGATCGTCAGGTCGACGGAGCCGTTGGGGTCACCGCCGGGTGCGGTGGTCTGTGCGGTGTAGCGCCAGCCGGAGGGGCCGGTGGCGCAGTGGAAGTGTTCTTCTCCCAGGGGGGTGTGGTCATGGAGGTCGTGGAACGAGTAGCGGCCGCGGGGCATGGTGGGTTCTCAGGATCTGGCGAGGCCCCCGCCTCGACGGGGAGACGGGGGCCTGCGCGGTTCGGTCCGGCCCTCAGGGGCCGGGCGGTGGGGAGCCGGGGCTCAGTAGCGGTAGTGGTCCGACTTGTAGGGGCCTTCGACCTTGACGCCGATGTAGGAGGCCTGCTCGGGACGCAGGGTGGTGAGCTTGACGCCGAGCGCGTCGAGGTGGAGCCGGGCGACCTTCTCGTCGAGGTGCTTGGGCAGCACGTAGACGCCGATCGGGTACTCCTCGGGCTTGGTGAAGAGTTCGACCTGCGCCAGCGTCTGGTCCGTGAAGGAGTTGGACATGACGAAGGAGGGGTGACCGGTGGCGTTGCCGAGGTTGAGCAGCCGGCCCTCGGACAGCACGATCAGCACCTTGCCGTCGGAGAAGGTCCAGGTGTGGACCTGGGGCTTGACCTCGTCCTTGACGATGCCCGGGATCTTCGCGAGGCCGGCCATGTCGATCTCGTTGTCGAAGTGGCCGATGTTCCCGACGATCGCCTGGTGCTTCATCCTGGCCATGTCGGAGGCCATGATGATGTCGCGGTTGCCGGTGGTGGTGACGAAGATGTCGGCCGTCTCGACCACGTCGTCCAGGGTGGCGACCTGGTAGCCGTCCATCGCCGCCTGGAGCGCGCAGATCGGGTCGATCTCGGTGATGACGACGCGCGCGCCCTGGCCGCGCAGGGACTCCGCGCAGCCCTTGCCGACGTCGCCGTAGCCGCAGACGACGGCGACCTTGCCGCCGATCAGGACATCGGTGGCACGGTTGATGCCGTCGATGAGGGAGTGGCGGCAGCCGTACTTGTTGTCGAACTTCGACTTGGTGACCGCGTCGTTGACGTTGATCGCCGGGAAGAGCAGCGTGCCTTCCTGCTGCATCTCGTAGAGGCGGTGGACGCCGGTGGTGGTCTCCTCGGTGACCCCGCGGATCTCGGAGGCCAGCTGCGTCCACTTCTGCGGGCTCGCGCTGAGGGTGCGACGCAGCAGGCCCAGGATGTAGCCGTACTCCTCGCTGTCCTCCGCGGTGGTGGCGGGGACGGCGCCGGCCTTCTCGAACTCGACACCCTTGTGGACGAGCAGGGTGGCGTCGCCACCGTCGTCCAGGATCATGTTCGGGCCGCCGGTGGGAGTGTTGGGCCAGGTCAGGGCCTGCTCGGTGCACCACCAGTACTCTTCGAGGCTCTCGCCCTTCCAGGCGAAGACGGGGACGCCCCTGGGGTTGTCGGGGGTGCCCTCGGGGCCGACTGCGATGGCCGCGGCCGCGTGGTCCTGGGTGGAGAAGATGTTGCAGGACGCCCAGCGGACCTCGGCGCCGAGGGCGACGAGGGTCTCGATGAGGACGGCGGTCTGCACGGTCATGTGCAGGGAGCCGGTGACGCGGGCGCCGGCCAGCGGCTGCGACGCGGCGTACTCCGTGCGAAGCGACATCAGGCCGGGCATCTCGTGCTCGGCGAGGGTGATCTCCTTGCGGCCGAAGGCGGCAAGGGAGAGGTCCGCGACCTTGAAGTCGGTGACAGTAGTGGTCATGCGAGCTGCTCCTCGGTGCGATCGAGGCGGACAGGGATGTGGCGCGGCCGCGGGGTGGTAGCGGGTGCGTCCGGTTGCGGGCGCACCTGTCCCCTTGCGGCAGCGCAATCCGTCGGAGGCCCTCTCTCCCTCGGTCGGTCACCGTGGGGCGACCGCCCGACCGCCATCAGCAGCGACGTCTGGCTCGGTACGAATCTACACCGGTGGGCCGATCGGCCGCAGTCCCTCCGGTCAGCGGCCGCCGGGCGTCTGGTCCGGATCGGGTCCTGCCGCTGCGGCGGCTTCGCTGTAGATGTCGGGTTCGAGGTAGATGACGCGGGCGAAGGGTTCCGCGGCCCTGATGCGCTCCTCCGCGGCGTCGATGGCGCGGGCGACCTCGGTGGCGGTGTCGTCGTGCTTGACGGCGATCTTGGCGGCGACCAGCAGTTCTTCCGGGCCGAGGTGGAGGGTGCGCATGTGGATGATGCCGGTCACGGTGTCGCCGTCGACCGTGGCCTCGCGGATGCGCGCGAGGGACTCGGCTCCCGCGCCTTCGCCGAGCAGCAGGGATTTCGTCTCTGCGGCGAGGACGAGGGCGATGCAGATGAGCAGCGTCCCGATGCACAGGGTGCCGATGCCGTCCCAGACCCCGCTGTCGGTGGCCAGGGCGATGCCGACGCCGAGCAGCGCGAGGACGAGGCCGATGAGGGCGCCGAAGTCCTCCAGCAGGACGACCGGGAGCTCCGGCGCCTTGGCGCGGCGGATGAACTCGGTCCAGGACAGTGCACCGCGGGTGTGGTTGGACTCCTTGATGGCGGTGCGGAAGGAGAAGCCCTCGGCGAGGATGGCGAAGACCAGGACACCGACCGGCCAGTACCAGTGGTCGATGGGGTGCGGGTGACGGACCTTCTCATAGCCCTCGTAGAGGGCGAACATGCCGCCGACGGAGAACAGCACGATCGAGACCAGGAACGCGTAGATGTAGCGCTCCCTGCCGTAGCCGAAGGGGTGTTCCTCGTTGGCTGCCTGCTTGGCCTTCTTGCCGCCGATGAGGAGCAGTGCCTGGTTGCCCGAGTCGGCGAGGGAGTGCACCCCTTCGGCGAGCATCGAGGAGGAGCCGCTGAACGCGAACGCCACGAACTTCGCCGCGGCAATGGCGAGGTTGGCGCTCAGTGCCGCGACGATCGCCCTGGTTCCGCCTGAGGCGCTCATATGTGCTGGGTGTCCTTCCGTCGGCCCTGGCGGCTGCCTTGCCTTGGCGGGCGTTGCGGACGGACATTCTTGCAGTCCGTGTCGCGGTCGGTGCGTCAGGCCGCCACGGTGGCACGGAAGACGGTGCCGTCGCCGCTGAGTTCGGTCCGTTCGCCGGCCGGGATCCAGCAGGATTCGCCGCGGTCGAGGGTCAGCGCGGTGCCGTCCTGGGCACGCAGCGAGGCCTGTCCCGCGGTGCACAGCAGGATCTGCGGTGTGCCGGGTTCGAGTGCACGGGGGTCGGAACCGGGAGCGAGGACGTAGCGGGAGAGCCGGAACTCGTCGATCGGGGCGGCGTACAGCTCCTCGCCGTCGGGGGCGGCCTCGGGGCGGAGCACTGCCGGGTCGTCGGCCTCGAAGCGGACGACGCGCAGGAGTTCGGGCACGTCGATGTGCTTGGGGGTGAGGCCGCAGCGCAGCACGTTGTCGGAGTTGGCCATGATCTCGACACCGAGGCCGTCGAGGTAGGCGTGCGGGACGCCAGCGCCGAGGTAGAGGGCTTCGCCGGGCTGGAGCCGCACGTAGTTGAGCAGCATCGCGGCGATGACGCCGCGGTCGCCGGGGAAGCTGTGGGCGGCCTTGGCGTAGGCGGCGTAGTCCGCGGCGTGCGGGGTGCCGGGGGTGGCGGCCAGGCGGGCGGCGGCTTGCGCGGCGGCGTGGACGGTGTCGGCCATCGCGGCGGGGTCGGCGCCGAGGACGGCGGCGAGGACTTCGCGCAGCGCCTGGTCCTCGGGGTGGGCGCGGAGGATGTCGGCGTAGGGGGCGAGGGCGCCGACGCCGAGTGCGTCGATCAGGTCGGCGGCCTCGGTGGGCCTGCGGAAGCCGCACAGCCCGTCGAAGGGGGACAGCGCCACGAGCATCTCGGGCTTGTGGTTGGCGTCCTTGTAGTTGCGGTGCGGGGCGTCGAGGGGGACGCCGCGGGCTTCCTCGTCGGCGTATCCGGCCTTGGCCTGGTCCAGGTCGGGGTGAACCTGGACGGACAGTGGTGCGCCGGCGGCGAGCACCTTGAGGAGGAAGGGGAGGCGGGGACCGAAGCGCTTGACGGCGGCGGCGCCCAGTTCCGCGGTGGGGTCGGCGTCGATCAGGGTGTCGAGCGGGACGGGTCCTGCACCGCGGTCGACGCGGGAGGGCGCGCCGGGGTGGGCGCCCATCCACAGTTCGGCCTGGGGTTCGCCGGTGGGCTGGGTGCCGATGAGTTCGGGGATGGCGGTGGTGGAGCCCCAGGCGTAGGGGCGGATGGTGTTGAGGAGGCGGTTCATGCCGGTCATGGTCTCTCGGTCGAGGCGACGGCCAGGTATACGGCGGCGAAATCGGTCAGGGCGAGGATTTCCGCTGCGATGTGCAGGTCGCTGCCGCCGGGGGCGGCGATCTCGCTGAGCGGGGTGTCGTGTGCGTAGGCCTGCTCGCGTGCGGCGGGTGCCGCGGAGCCCGGCTGCTCGGGGGCTTCCTGGAGCAGCACGATGCGCAGCCGCAGCCCGTCGGATTCCTCGACGCGGTCGCGGAAGAAGTCGTCGGGGTCGGCGGTGAGGGCGTGGGCGCCGGCCTGGAGCGGGCCGTGGACGGTGAGGGCGGTGGGCAGTTCCGCGGTCAGCGCGGGGCGGCCGGCCCGGGTGGCGAGGACGGTGGCGAAGCGGCGGGCGCCGGCGGCGGCGATCCGGCCCTGGCTCCACAGCAGCGGGAGGGCGTCGTCGAGTTCCGCGGCGAGGGTCTTGGCCGGGTTGGTGTAGGTGGCGATGGCCGGTCCGCAGCGGGCGGCGACCTCGTCCAGGGTGTCGGCAAGGGCGTGCAGTTCGCTGGTGGGCGCGGTGATCAGGCCGAGCCGGTCGGTGAGGGCGAGCAGCGGGGTGAGCAGTGCCCAGAAGGCGCCGGTGTCGGCGGCCGTGTCGCCCGTGGTGTCGGCCGGGCCGTTGCCCTCCGGGCCGGCGAAGGGCAGGGCGAGGCCGCGGACCTGGGCGACGGCCTCGGCCAGCGGCGCCTTGGCCGGGGTGACGGCGACGGCGGTGCAGCCGCGGCGGTAGGCCTGTTCGACCAGGTCGGTGAGGCCCTGCTCGTTGCCGTGCGGGGAGATCAGGAGCAGCAGGTCGAGCGATCCGACCCAGCCGGGCAGTGTCCAGCGGGCCTGCTGCGCAGTGGGTCCGGTCGGGGTGAGCGCTTCGACGGGGCAGCTGCCGGAGCCGAGCGCGGTGAGCAGGTCGGCGGCCGCGGCGGCGTCCGGGCCGCTGCCGGCCACCAGGACCGTGCGGGGCCGTCCGTCGGGCTGCAGAGCGGTCAGGCCGGCTTCCTCGGCGAGCCGCAGTGCGGTGCGCACCCGGGCGCCTGATGCGGCGACTCCGCGGAGCAGTCCCCGGGTGTCGGCGCGGGCGAGCCCTTCGGGGTCCTCCAGCAGCGACTCGTCGAACAATGCGACCTCCGGGTCGTGACGTCGTGAGGCGGTCGGAAGGGGCTGGGCGGGCCGGACGGGGTCCGGGTGCGGGTGCGGGGTGGGGGCGGCCGGTCAGCCGGGGCGGCGGGCCTCGTCCACCAGGAGCACCGGGATGTCGTCCTTGACCGGGTAGGCCAGCCCGCAGGTGTCGGACGTGCAGACCAGTTCCGCGGCGTCCACGTCCTCGCGCAGCGGGGCGTGGCAGGCCGGGCAGGCGAGGATGTCCAGAAGGCTGGCTTCGACGAGCGGCATGTGCGGTGTCCTCCTGGGGGTGTACGGGGGGTGGCCCCGGCCTGTGCCTGCCAGCCTATCGCCGCGCACCTCGCCGGGTCACAGGACGGGGGGGCGGGACTGCGGGGCAGGGTCAGGCAGGCGGGTCAGCCGCGGACGAGGGCGAGCACCTGGTCCCGGATGCGGGCGACGGCGTCGTCGTCCGCGGCCTCGACGTTGAGCCGCAGCAGCGGTTCCGTGTTGGAGGCCCGCAGGTTGAACCACCAGTCGGCGGCGCTGACGGTGAGCCCGTCGAGCTCGTCGAAGGTGACGCCGGCCTGCCCGGCGAAGGCGGCGCGGACCGCCCCGGTGCGCCCGGCCTGGTCGTCGACGGTGCTGTTGATCTCGCCGGAGGACGCGTAGCGGTCGTAGCCGGCGACGAGGGCGGACAGCGGGCCGTCCTGGCGGCCGAGGGCGGCCAGCAGGTGCAGTGCGGCGAGCATGCCCGTGTCGGCGTTCCAGAAGTCGCGGAAGTAGTAGTGCGCGGAGTGCTCGCCACCGAACACCGCGCCGGTGGCGGCCATCTCCTGCTTGATGAAGGAGTGGCCGACCCGGGTGCGTACCGGGATGCCGCCGTGCTCCTTGACGACCTCGGGCACCGAGCGGGAGGTGATCAGGTTGTGGATGATCGTGGCACCCGGGTGGGCGGCCAGTTCGCGGGCGGCGACCAGTGCGGTGACCGCGGACGGCGGCACTGCCTCGCCGCGCTCGTCGACGGCGAAGCAGCGGTCGGCGTCACCGTCGAAGGCCAGGCCGATGTCGGCGCCGGTCTCGCGTACCCGGGCCTGCAGGTCGACCAGGTTCTTCGGGTCGAGCGGGTTGGCCTCGTGGTTGGGGAAGGTGCCGTCGAGTTCGAAGTACATCGGCACCAGGTCGACCGGCAGGCCGGCCAGCACGGTCGGCACGGTGTGGCCGCCCATGCCGTTGCCCGCGTCGACCACGACCTTCAGCGGCCGCATCCCCGACAGGTCGACCAGCGACCGCAGGCAGTCGGCGTAGTCGCCGAGCACGTCGCGGTCGCCGATGGTTCCGGGGACGTCCGCGCCGGCCGGGATACCGGTCTCCAGCCATGTCTCGGCGAGCGTGCGGATGTCGGCGAGGCCGGTGTCCTGGCCGACGGGTGCCGCGCCCGCCCGGCACATCTTGATGCCGTTGTACTGCGCAGGGTTGTGGCTCGCGGTGAACATCGCGCCGGGCAGGCCGAGCCGCCCGCTGGCGAAGTACAGCTCGTCGGTGGAGCACAGCCCGATGCGCGTGACGTCGGCGCCGCGGGAGGCGGCACCGCGGGCGAAGGCGTCGGACAGGCCGGGGGACGAGGGCCGCATGTCGTGCCCGATGACGACGGCGTCGGCGCCGGTGACAGTGGCGAAGGCCGCACCGAAGATCTCGGCGAGCGGGATGTCCCACTGGTCGGGTACGACTCCGCGTACGTCGTAGGCCTTGACCAGCTGCGACAAATCGGCCACTGCACACCTCTGCTGTACGGGGTCGCGGAGATCGGACGGTTCGGCGCGGCAATATGCCGCGGTTCCGGCCACAACCTACCCCGGACGGATAGCGGCCTGTTCCGCGCGGAGGGGCGGTGCGGGCGCTCGGTCCTACTCGGGTGAGCGGAGCACCCGCAGGTGGCCGCGGCGGGCGACTTCCAGCGGGTCGATGTCGCGGGCGCCGGGGCGGGTGCGCTCCTGCGGGCGGGCGGCTTCGCGCACCGCGTTGGCCAGCGCCTCCAGGTCGTCGCCGCTGGGCCGCACGGGGCCGGTGTCGATGGCGAGCCTGACGACCTCCCAGCCGCGGGGTGCGGTGAGCCGCTCCGAGTGCTCGGAGCACAGGTCGTAGCAGTGCGGCTCGGCATAGGTGGCGAGGGGGCCGAGGACGGCCGTGGAGTCCGCGTAGACGTACGTCAGCGTCGCTACGGCGGGACGGCCGCAAGCGGTGCGCGAACAGCGACGTACAGGGCTCACGAGGTTGGACGGTACCGCACTCTTGAGCGGGCCGCGACGACTCTCCACAGGCTCACCCTGTCGTGTCGTGGCGGCGCCGCCTCCCCGCGGTGTGCGGTCGCCGTGGCGCAGACCTGCGGTGATGCCGGGGCCGCAGGAGGTACGTACCAAGGCGGGGCGGGTGGTCATGACGGCGGCACGTGACGCCTTCGGTCGCCAGGTGGCGCGTTTGCGTCACTTCTGTGGCCTGATGCGGTCTGAAACTCGGCGCGAGATGACGATAAAGGAGGCGCGATCACTCGGGTCGCGACACGGCGCGGAGCGGGAGCTAGGCTCACGCTGATGGACAGTTCGGCGCCACCTCCCTCCGACCCGCGTCCGCGCCACCGTGACCGGCACGGTCGCGGCATGCGCGGCCCCATCGCGCCGCCGCAGGTGCCGCTCGCGGTCAGCCGCGCCGACGCCTTCGACGACCTGGTCAGGGATGCCGCCGACCGCCTGGAGCGGCGCTGGCCGCAACTGGCCGACGTGGAGTTCGCGGTGCAGGAGGTGCCCTGGCCGCAGGACGGTTCGGCCGACGGCGACGCGGTGCCGCTGGGGCGGCTGGTCGGGGCGGGCAAGGGGCGGCCGAGCCGGATCGTGGTCTACCGCCGCCCGGTCGAGATCCGCGCCAAGAGCCGCGACGAGCGGGCGCTGCTGGTCCACGAGGTGGTGGTCGAGCAGGTCGCCGAGCTGCTGGGCCTGTCGCCGGAGAACGTCGACCCGAAGTACGGCGAGGACTGACGCCTCCCGGGCGCCGGCCCCCGCCTTCTCCACCGTCCGCGCCGCGCCTTGTGCACGCGGCGGTTTTCCCTCGCTACTTGTTGAGGATGGTCAGGTCGGCGCCGGCCTGCGGCACCTCGACCATGCCCCGGTCGTCCGGCAGCGGCTGGATGGTGAACATCGGTACGCCGCCCAGCGGCAGCGCCAGCATCCGTGAGGCGTAGAGCGTGCCGCCGGAGAGCTTCTCCACCGTGACCGCGAAGCCGCCGCTGCTCTGGGAGGGCGGCGGCGGCTGCAGGGAAAGGGTGGAGCCGGCCTTCACGATGACGGTCTTGGACACGGTCGTGCCCCCGGACGGGCCGGGCGACGAGGTCACCTTCACGCTGGTGTCCTTGCCGACTGCCATCAGGGCCAGCGTCGAGGCCTTGTCGCGGTTGTCCGCGACGGTGGCCCTGGTGTCGATCGCCGGGGTCGCGGGCAGGAAGGCCAGCTCCTGCTTGGTGCCCTTGCCGCGGGTGACGCGCAGCCCCGCCACGACCGGCACGGGGGAATGGACGTCGCTCGACCCGATGACCAGCGAGCCGGGCTCGCCCTTGGTGATGTCCCCGAGGTCGGCTGTGGCGGTCATCCCCGCCTTGACGTGCAGCGTCTCGTTGCCGGCCGGGGCGATCAGACCGGTGGAGGTGGCGAGCTTGAGCGTCAGGTCGGCGTCGTCGGAACCGGTCGCGTAGGCCACCAGGTGCACCGAGGTCGCGTCGGCCGGGATGCCGGGCATGACGAGCGAGGTCGCGGGCTCCGCGGCGGGCTGCAGCCAGTCCGTGCCGATCTTGCTGTCGGTGGCCTGGACGGCGGCGCCGACCCGGCCGCTGCGGACGACGACGTGCACGGTCAGGTCGGCGACCTTGTCGGCAACCAGCGTGGACAGCAGCACCGGCTTGGCGCCCTTGCCCGGGATGGTGATGCCGTCGCCTGTCGACGCCTTGAGCAGGCCGTCCTTGCCGTACAGCTCGATGTCGACGACCGCGGGGGCTTCGTCGGGGTCCACCAGGTGCAGGTAGTCCTGGCGGCCGTTCGCCGTGCTGGCGCCGGGGAACCAGAACTCGCTGTCCGGGGTGACGCAGGAGGTGCCGAGCAGTCCGCGGCCGGGGCCGGAGTCCACCACGGTGGTCTGCTGGACGGTCCAGCCGGGCGCCAGCGGCCCGTCGGCGGTGCCGATGAGTGCGGGTGCCTCGGACTTGTCCGTGGTGGCGGTGGCGGCCTTGCCGGTCTGCTTGAGCGGCGCGAGCGGCGTGGCCTTGCCGGCGGTGGGGACCAGTTGCGCGCCGCCCGTCCCGCCGATGCCGCCGCCCGTCGCGGAAGGGGTGAACGACGTGTAGACGGTGTTGGCGAACTCCGACGAGGAGGGTGCGGGGCACACGACGGTGCTGCGCTGCACGGGCAGCGTGGCCGCCGCGGCCTTGGGGGCGGCCGCCGAGTCGTCGCCGCCGGTCAGGGACGCTGCGCCGGTGAGGACGGCGAGCACGACGACGGCGCCGCCCAGGGAGAGGGTGCTGCGGTTCACTGGTGGTCGCTCCCGTCACGGCGCTGGTCGCCATCTGCGTAATACGCCCCGGCGTCGCCATATGCCGAGGGGTCGGCATAGCCGCCCTGGTCGGGATAGGGCGCCTGGTCGCCGTAGCCGGTCACCGTTCCGTCGTGCGGTGCCTGCTGGCCCTGCTGGGCGTAGGGGTCGTAGCCGGGCTGCGGGGGGACGTAGCCGTACTGGTCGCCGTAACCGCCGCCCTGCTGCTCGTAGCCGCCGCCCTGCTCCGCGGGATAGGGCTGCTGCTCCCACTGCTGATCGGGGTAGGGCGGGTAGTACGGCTCGGCCGCCTGGCCGTTGCCGGGGTCCGGGACCGCGTACGGGTCGTAGCCGGCCTCCGCGGCGTCGTAGCCGGCCTCGGCCTGCTCGTACGGCGCTGCCATCGGTTCGTACAGGTCGGGCTGCTCGGGCTGCTGCCCCTGGCCGTCGCCGGGGGTCTCCGGGGCACCGTCGTCCTGGGCGCCGTTCACGGCGGCCTCGGCCTCCGCGGCGGCCTGCAGGCGGCGTGCCCTGCGGCCCTCGCCGCCTGCCTGGCCGGGGATGTCGGCCGCGACGGCGCCCTCGGCGTCCGGAAGGTCGTCGTCGACCTCGCGGCGGCGGCCCGGCAGGGCGAGCACGATCGTGACGAGCAGCAGGAAGGCCTGGACGCCCAGCCAGCCGATGTGGGTGACCGGCTCCTCGAAGGTGACGTCCAGCCGGCCGCCGGAGGCGGGCAGTTGGAAGCCCTGCGCCCAGCCGTCGACCGTGGTGGGCGTCAGCTGTGCACCGTCGAGGGTGGCCTGCCAGCCGCTGGAGGCGGCGTCGGCGAGCCTCAGCACCCGGCCCTGCGGTCCCGCGGGCAGCTTGGTGTGCGCCTCGACGCGGCCCGAGGACACCGCGACGGGCTTGGCGCCCTTGGCGGTGATCGTCATCCTGGAGACGGTCGTGTCGACCCGCCACAGTTCGCTGCCGTCGGCCTGGCTGACCCGGGACAGGCCCGGGGTGCTGTCCATGACGCGGCCGACGGCGCGGGGTGTGCCCTTCTGCGCGAGGACGTAGCGCACGGCGTATCCGGCGAGCCGGCTGCCCTGGTCGGCGCCCGAGCCGGCCACCAGGTTGGCGACGAGGCTGTCCAGGGCGGTGTCCTGCGGGGCCTGCGCGGCCAGTTCCGCGTCACCGATGCGGACGCCGGCGCCGCGGACCAGGGCGTAGACGACGTGGCCTTCGGTGCCGCTGAGGACCAGGGTGCGGGCCTGGTCGCCGCTGGTGCTCTCTTCTGCGACGAACGCGGGCACCTGCTGCGGGTCGCGGCGGTCCAGCGGTCCGTCGGCGCCGTGGGCGACCCAGGTGAACGCGGCGAGCAGCGGCGCGGCCGCGGCGGCGAGCGCGATCAGGCCGGCGACGGGCTGACGCCAGCCGAAGCCGCTGGCGGCGATCCGCTCGTTGGCGCCTTCCGCGCCGACCGCGGCGGCCGCCAGCAGCGCCAGGCCGTAGACGAGCGTGGCCGGTCCGGCCCACGCCTTGCCGTTCTCGACGACGGCGAACAGCAGGCCGGTCGCGGCGACGGCCCAGGCCGCGATGACCGCGGTGCGGCGGGTGTCGCGCAGCAGCGCGGCCAGCGCCGCCAGCACCAGGCCGACCAGCAGCAGCCCGCCGGAGCCCTTGGGGCCGCCGGGGCTGAGCAGCAGCAGGTCGACGCCGGAGGCGCCCTTGGTGCCGTAGGGCAGGCCCACTTCGTGGAACAGCCGCCCGGGGTGCGACAGCAGCGTCAGCGACCAGGGGGCGAGCAGGACGATCGGGGTGACGATCAGCGCGGCGAACCGCAGCACCTGCGGCACGAGCAGCGCGCCGCGGCCGGTGGCCATCCGCCAGGCAATGGTGGCGGCCGCGAGAACCAGCGCAATGGGCCACGTGATCGGGGTGAAGGCGGTGGTGAAGGTGAGCATCAGGGCCAGCGCCCAGGTGGCACGCCAGCCGGGGCGCACGCCTCGGTCCAGCGCGGCGTCGCCGAGTTGCAGCCCGGCGCAGGCGACCGCGGCGCGGGCCATCAGCGGCAGCAGGATGGCCAGGACGGCGGTGCCGAGCCTGCCGGTCGCCAGGGCGCCGGTCGCGGCCGGCAGGAAGGCGTAGGCGACCGAGGCCCAGGCGCGCAGCAGCCGCGAGTCGACCAGCGGCCTGGAGGCGAAGTAGGCGGTGAATCCGGCCAGCGGCACCGACGCGACGAGCAGCAGCGTCAAGGTGAGCCCGGTGGAGCCGAACAGCACGGTGGAGAAGAGGCCGAGCACAGCGAGGTAGGGCGGTGCGGACTGGGTGCCGCCGGTGCCCAGCGCGTGCCACGATCCGGCGTAGCTGCGCCACAGGTCGGAGGCGCCGGAGTCGGCGGGCAGCAGGGTGCCGCCGGCCAGCGAGCCGCCGCCGAGCAGGGAGCGGCAGGCGGCGAGCGAGACGACGAGCAGGACCGCGAAGAGCACGGGTCCTGGTTTGCGGGCGATCCGCTTGAGCCGGGCGAACTGCTCGATCTCCAGGAAGTCGCCGCCGTCGTCCTCGCCGGGTCCCGACTCGACGGCGCCGCCGTGGCGTCCTGCCGCGGCGGAGGAGGCGTCGGCGCGGCCTGCGATGTTGCTGACGACCTGGTCGACGGTGGCCCGTACGGTCGCGCCTGGCGGCGGGAAGAGCGGGCGCAGCTCCGAGGGCGGGACGGCACCCTTGCCGCGCCGGTGGCGGGCGCCGAGCAGCCGCCCGGGGCGCAGCACCACGCCGAGCAGGCCGACGATCTCGTCGACGGCCTGTCCTGGCACCTTGCCGACGAGATAGGCCAGGGTGCGAAGCAATGTACCGAGGACTATGCGCAGCGCCACGTACGGCAGCAGCGGGCCGCGGGTGTTGGCCAGCAGCGTGTAGACGGCGCCGGCCTTGTCGACCCGGTGCGGGTTGACGGCGGACCTGCCCGCGCAGTCCACCGGGCGGCGCTCGCGGGAGGCGGCCTCCGCGTGCCAGAGCACGGCGTCGGGGGCGACCAGGACGGTGTGGCCGGCGGCCTGGGCACGCCAGCAGAAGTCGACGTCGTCGCGCATGAGGGGCAGCCGGCGGTCGAAGCCGCCCAGTTCCTCCCACACGTCGCGGCGGACCAGCATGCCGGCGGACGACACGGAGAGCACGGGGCGCACCTGGTCGTGCTGGCCCTGGTCCTGCTCGCGGCGCTCCAGCGCGGTCCAGCGGCGGCCGCTGCGGGCGATGCTGACGCCGACTTCGAGCAGCTGCCTGCGGTCGTACCAACTGCGCAGTTTGGGCCCGATGATCGCGGCGGACGGCGAGCTGTCGGCGACCCGCAGCAGGCCGGCAAGGGCGCCGGGGTCGGGCTCGCAGTCGTCGTGCAGCAGCCACAGCCACTGGACGGGTTCGCCGTGCGGCTGGTCGGGCTCCTCGTAGGCGTCGTCGTTCCAGCTGCGGCTGACGGGGTCCCAGCCGCTGCGGCGGACCAGATACGGCAGCTGCTCGGCGGTGAGCGGAGCGGCGGCGCGCGCGGCCTCCTCGACGGCGGCGCCGAAGGTCGTCCGCCGGGCCAGGTGCAGCACGCGCTGGTCGCCGAGTGACTCGGCGAGCAGCCGGGCGGAGTCGTCGGCGCTGCCGGTGTCGGCGGCGACGACGTCCTGGACCGGGCGGTCCTGGGCGAGCAGACCCGCAAGGGCCTTGGGCAGCCACCGCGCGCCGTCGTGCGCTACCAGCACGGCGGTGACGACATGGCGCGGGAACTCGGGGGTGCCGGCCGGGTGGGCGGCCGGTGCTGGGCTGTTCACGGACATCGAGGTTCGGGCCCCGGTTCGCTGGACTGCGGTGGACGCTGGCGCCCGCTCGCGGCGGGGTTGCATCTCGGACGGCCCCCCACACTAACGGCTTACGCGGACACCACCGCCCTGACGTGTGCCCGGTGTGAGAACAACAGCAGCCCACCGACCGCGTCAAAGGGCGCGGCGGCGGGCTGCGAAGACGGTGCGCGGGACGTGGCCGGCGGCGGATCTGCCGCTGCTCAGCGGGGCTGCGCCGGGTCCGCGACGGGTGGCGTGCGGGTCAGACGACGCCCTTCTTCAGGCGGCGGCGCTCCCTTTCGGACAGGCCGCCCCAGATGCCGAAGCGCTCGTCGTTGGCGAGAGCGTATTCGAGGCAGTCGGAACGGACTTCACAGGCGAGGCAGACCTTCTTCGCCTCACGCGTGGAACCGCCCTTTTCGGGGAAGAACGACTCGGGATCGGTCTGCGCACACAGCGCGCGCTCCTGCCAGCCGAGTTCCTCGTCGGCTTCTTCGGCCAACAGCAACTGGAACTGCTCGGTCATGCGCGCCCCTCGTCTGTCGTGCTTCCCCGTGATGTGGGTCGTCACCATGTACGGCTGAACGACACGAGTGAAATTACAAGTGCGCCGATCCGGGCCAGTCAAGCCGGGATCTGCTATTGGGTCCGTTATTCACTCCCCTGAACCAAGAGGTGACAGAAAGTGTTGTTATCGGACCAAAAGCCCGGAACCGTCAACGGTGGCCCGGTCGGTCCACCGTTCACACCTCGTCAGACGCTGCGGCGACGCGCCACGTTCCGCGCTTACGGATGAAGCGTTGTGGATCACATTTCGATCACAGAACCACACGCCACGAGGAACGGTCGGACGCATGCGCGACGTCGGATCGCGCGGCACACGAGCTCCCCAGGTGGGTGCGTCCGGTAAGCGGAATGCTCCGGTTGCACGGATGTCGCCCACCTATCCGCACATGTCTACGTACAAACCTTTCAGCAACTCACGGTGCCGAATCAGGTGAAAGAAGCGCGACATATCGGACATCCAGTTGACAGAGGGTCGTCCGGACCGGTCTCCTTGTATGCATGCCTGCCGAGCACCACGCGCCCTACCGGACCCGCCGCCGCGAGTCCTGCTGCGTCGCGCTCGCGCAGAACTGCTGTTGTCCCTGCCGCTGTCGCTGAGCCCCCTGCCCAGGCCCCGTTCTTCCGGCCCTGGCACCGCCCGCCACTCGCGCACACCCCCAGGGACACACCTTCATGTACTCCGACGTCTCCATCGCCGGTGACCCGCTCGCCCTTCCCCACCTCCTCCCCCCGGTGCCGCAACACCCCGGCACCGTCGCGGAGTTCGCCGGACTCGCCCGCTCCATCGCCGCCGACCGCGAGCGATGGGCACCCCTGGTGCGCTACGACGCCACCACCCGCTGGTATGCCCGCCTGCAGACCGGCCCCGGCTACGAGGTGTGGCTGCTCAGCTGGCTCCCGGGCCAGGGCAGCGGCCTGCACGACCACGGCGGTTCCTCGGGCGTGCTCACCGTCCTGCAGGGCGCGCTGCGCGAACGCGCGCTCGGCCGGCAGGGCGAGACCGTCCGCCGGCTCGGCGGGGGCGGCCAGCGTGCCTTCGCACCCGGCTATGTGCACGAGGTCGTCAACGACAGCCTGGAGCCCGCGGTCAGCCTGCACGTGTACTTCCCCGGCCTCACCGAGATGACGCCGCACGCCTGCACCTCCGCCGCGGGCGCGGTGGCGGCCGCTCCGGCGCAGGCGGCGCGATAGCCGTACGGGCCGCCCTGGCGGACTGACAGACTGGGACCCATGCGAATCGTGGTTCTGGCCGGAGGAATCGGCGGGGCGCGCTTTCTGCGCGGCCTGCTGGCAGCGGCGCCCGAGGCGGAGATCACCGTCATCGGCAACACCGGAGACGACATCCATCTGTTCGGCTTGAAGGTCTGCCCCGACCTCGACACCGTGATGTACACCCTGGGCGGCGGCATCCACGAGGAGCAGGGCTGGGGCAGGGCCGACGAGACCTTCACCGTGAAGGAGGAGCTGGCCGCGTACGGCGTGGGACCCGAGTGGTTCGGCCTGGGCGACCGGGACTTCGCCACGCACATCGTGCGGACCCAGATGCTCGCCGCGGGCTATCCGCTCAGTGCCGTCACCGAGGCGCTGTGCGCCCGATGGAAGCCCGGCGTCCGGCTGATCCCGATGTCGGACGACCGGATCGAGACACATGTCCTGGTCGAGACCGACGGCGAGCGCAAGGCGGTCCACTTCCAGGAGTACTGGGTGCGGCTGCGCGCCGCGGTCCCGGCGCACGCCGTCGTACCGGTCGGGGCCGAGGCGGCCAAGCCCGCGCCCGGGGTGCTGGAGGCGATCGGCGCGGCCGATGTCATCGTCTTCCCGCCGTCCAACCCGGTGGTGAGCATCGGCACGATCCTGGCCGTGCCCGGGGTGCGCGAGGCGATCGCCGAGGCAGGGGTGCCGGTGGTGGGCCTGTCGCCGATCGTCGGCGACGCACCCGTACGCGGCATGGCGGACAAGGTGCTGGCCGCGGTCGGCGTGGAGGCCACGGCCGCCGCGGTGGCCGCGCACTACGGATCGGGGCTGCTCGACGGCTGGCTGGTCGACACCGTCGACGCAGGCGCCGTCGCAGAGGTCGAGGCGGCCGGCATCCGCTGCCGGGCGGTGCCGCTGCTGATGACCGACCTGGACGCCACCACGCGGATGGCACACGAGGCGCTGGCGCTCGCGAAGGAGGTACGGGCATGAGCGCGGCACGCTTCGAGGTCTTCGCCCCCGAGGGCGTCGGCGAGGTCCAGCCCGGCGCCGACCTCGCCAAGCTCGTCATGGCCACCGGGGTCGAACTGGCCGACGGGGACGTACTGCTGGTCACGTCCAAGATCGTCAGCAAGGCCGAGGGCCGCCTGGTGCACGCCGACGACCGGGAGGCCGCGATAGACGCCGAGGCCGTACGGCTGGTGGCGCGCCGCGGGGCGACCAGGATCGTCGAGACCCGGCACGGCTTCGTCATGGCCGCGGCCGGTGTCGACGCGTCCAACACCGCGCCCGGCACCGTCCTGCTGCTGCCCGAGGACTCCGACGCGTCCGCCCGCCGGATCAGGACCGGGCTGCGCGACGCGCTCGGCGTCAACGTCGGGGTCGTCGTCACCGACACCTTCGGGCGGCCCTGGCGCGAGGGGCTCACCGACGTGGCGATCGGCGCCGCGGGCGTGGCGGTGCTGGACGACCTGCGCGGCGGCCAGGACTCGCACGGCAATCCGCTGCACATGACAGTGACGGCGACGGCCGACGAACTGGCCGCGGTCGGTGACCTGGTCAAAGGCAAGGCGAGCGGGCGCCCGTTCGCCGTGGTCCGCGGCCTGGCCGACCTGGTTCTCCCGCGGGACATCGCCGAGGCCGACGACACCGGGGCCAGGCCGCTGGTGCGCAGGGCCGCCGACGACATGTTCCGGCTCGGCACCTCGGAGGCGGTACGGGAGGCGGTGTCGCTGCGCCGCACGGTGCGCGACTTCACCGACGAGCCCGTCGACCCGGCGGCGGTGCGGCGGGCGGTCGCCCTCGCGGTGACCGCGCCGGCTCCGCACCACACCACGCCGTGGCGTTTCGTGCTGCTGGAGACGCCCGAGGTGCGCACCAGGCTGCTCGACGCCATGCGCGACGCGTGGGCTGCGGACCTGCGGCGGGACGGCTTCTCCGAGGAGAGCGTCGCCAAGCGGCTGCGGCGCGGCGACGTCCTGCGCAAGGCGCCGTATCTCGCGGTGCCGTGCCTGGTCGCCGACGGCGCCCACGCCTATCCCGACGCACGGCGGGCGGCCGCGGAACGCGAGATGTTCGTGGTCGCCACCGGTGCGGGGGTGCAGAACTTCCTCGTGGCGCTGGCCGGCGAGCAGCTCGGCTCCGCCTGGGTGTCGTCGACGATGTTCTGCCGTGACGTGGTGCGCTCGGTGCTCGACCTGCCGGCGAACTGGGACCCGATGGGCGCGGTGGCCGTCGGTCGCCCGTCCGCCACTCCCCCGGCGCGGCCGCCGCGCGCGGCCGACGGCTTCATCGCGGTGCGCTGAGCCCGGCTGCGCCCCGGGGACGCATGCTCAGGAGTGGCGGGTCGGCGGGTTCGGGGCCAGCCGGGGGCCGTGCCGGGGCGGGCTCGGGGCCGCCATCACGATCAGCCGGGCGGCCCGGTGGCGCTGGCCCGCGTACGGGGCGAGCAGGTCGAGCATCGTGGCGTCGTCGGACCGCCGCGCGCCCGTCAGCGCGTAACCGATGTGGTGCGGCAGGTGCAGGTCGCCGACCGTGACCGCGTCCGGGGCTCCGTGGCTGCGCTGCAGCGTCTCCGCGGCCGTCCACGGGCCGATACCGGGCACGCTCTGCATCCGGGTGCCGGCTTCCTCGGCGGGCAGCGAGGTCAGCGCGTCCAGCCGGGCGCCGAGCCGTACCGCCCGCATGATCGTGGACGCCCGCTTGTCGTCGACCCCCGCGCAGTGCCAGTCCCACGACGGCACCCGCGCCCAGCCCTGCGCGTCGGGCATCACCCGCATGCGGTCGGCGCGCGGACCCGGCGCGGGCTCGCCGTGCTGGAACAGCAGCAGCCGCCACGCGCGGTACGCCTCCGCCGTGGTCACCTTCTGCTCCAGCACCGAGGGGATCAGCGCCTCCAGGACGAGGCCGGTCCTGGTCAGCCGCAGGCCCGGGTGGCGCCGGTGCGCGGTGTGCACGACGCGGTGCCGCGGGGTGAACGCCGAAGGGTCGTCGTCCGCGCCCAGCAGCGCGGGCAGCGCGTCGAGCAGCCACTGCGCGCCGGGTCCCCACGCCTCGGCCTCCAGCGCCGCCGAGCTGCCCCGCAGCCGCAGAGTGCCGGCGCCCGCGGGCGTACGGCTGGCCCGCCACACCGTGCCGTCGGCGTCGATACGGAACGCCGGGTCGGCCGGGCCGCGGCGCAGCGGCATAAGCGTGCGGCGGACGTCGAGCGGGCCCTGCGGTGTCCAGGTGCGGACATGCCCCCGCTCCTGCCGGGGGGCGGGGACGTCGCCGGTGGGGCGGGGCAGCGGTGGGGGCACCCGCCCGAGGGTAGCCGCCGCGGGGCCGCGGCACGGCCGGTAGCCTGGCCGGCGTGACGTCACCCGCCCAGGACACCCCCGCCGGCCTGCTCGCCTCCGCCCTGCGCGGCGACCCAGGGCGGCCGCTCATCACCTTCTACGACGACGCCACGGGCGAGCGGGTCGAGCTGTCGGTCGCCACCTTCGCGAACTGGGTGGCGAAGACCGCGAATCTGCTCCAGGACGAGCTGGGGGCGCAGCCCGGCGACCGGCTCGCACTACTGCTGCCCGCGCACTGGCAGACGGCCGTGTGGCTGCTGGCGGGCTTCTCCACCGGCGTGGTGGTCGCGCCGGGCGCCGACCCCGCCGCGGCCGACCTGGTCGTCAGCGGCCCCGACACCCTGCAGCAGGCGCGGGCCTGCGGCGGCGAGCGGGTGGCGCTGGCGCTGCGCCCGCTGGGCGGGCGGTTCCCGCAGGTGCCGCCGGGCTTCCTCGACTACGCAGTCGAGGTGCCCGGGCAGGGCGACCGCTTCGTGCCGTACGCGCCGGTCGGTGCGGGCTCGCCGGCGATGCATCTCGCCGGCGAGGAGACGATGACCGCCGGAGCGGTCGTGGAGCGGGCCGTCGCCGCGGCCGAGGCGTACGGGATGGCGCCGGGGGCGCGGGTCCTGTCCCGCCTTCCGTTCGACAGCTGGTCCGGCCTCGCGGCCGGCCTCCTCGGCCCGCTCGCCGTCGGCGGGTCGGCCGTCCTGTGCAGGAACGCCGCCGCTTTGGGTGCGGAACAGCTCGCTGCGCGCGAGGCGACGGAACGGGTCACTCTCACCGTGTAGGCGCCCCCCGGGGGCCACGTGCCGTGGCTCCGCCGCTTTCCCACCGTCGCGGCTCGGCGCGCAGTTCCCCGCGGCCCCAGGCGGGTGCTCCTTGGCGTGGACTCGGACCTTCCCGTCCGTCGTGACTGCGCGCGCAGTTCCCCGCGCCCCCAGGTGGGTGCCCGACGTTCGCCGCGCGCGCGAAGGCGCTCACCCTCCGTGCAGAGGGCAACCCGCTGAGGGACGTGGGGAAATGCGGGGACAAGCACACGGAGGGGGGAGGCAACCAAGGGACGGATTCGACTGTCTGAACGAGTGGCGCACGGGCAAACGAGCCCGGGGCACCGCACGGATGAGGGATGGGCGGAGACGTGACCACGTCAGCAGAGCCTCCGGCGGAGGACCGTACGGACGATCCGGCGCCCCCGCGCCGGAGTTATCGGTGGCTCAAGATCCTGGCGGTGGCCACCGCCCTGCTGGTGCTGGCCTTCGCCGGCGGCGTCTACTACCTCTACCAGCGGCTCGACGGGAACATCACCACGGACACGGTGACCGAGACCGAGTTGAAGGTGCACGCGTCGGAACGGCCGACGGCGGGGCCGACGTCGGCGGAGAACATCCTGCTGCTCGGCTCGGACAACCGCGGCGACGGCAACGAGAAGTACGGCGAGGACAGCGGCACGCAGCGCTCGGACACCGCGATCCTGCTGCACCTTGCCGCGGACCGGCACAGTGCCACGGCGATGAGTATTCCGCGCGACCTGATGGCGCACGTGCCCAGTTGCGCCAAGCCGAACGGCGGCAAGACCGAGCCGAAGCTCGAGCAGTTCAACTGGGCCTTCCAGTTCGGCGGCGCCGCCTGCACGATCCGTACGGTCGAGGACATGACCGGTATCCGGATCGACCACCACCTGATCGTGGACTTCTCCGGGTTCAAGAAGATCGTGAACGCGATCAACGGCGTCGACGTGTGCCTGGCGGATCCGGTGCACGACACGAAGGCGCACCTCGACCTGCCTGCCGGGCGGCAGACGCTGAACGGCGAGCAGGCGCTCGGCTACGTGCGGGCCAGGCACGGCTTCGGCGACGGCAGCGACACCGAGCGGATGGACCGCCAGCAGGGCTTCCTCGGCTCGCTGTTCTCGAAGGTCAGCAGCAACGGCGTGCTGCTCAACCCGACGAAGGTCTACCCCGTGCTGTCGGCCGCGACGTCGTCGCTGACCGCCGACCCGGGCCTGGACTCGCTCAGCGAGCTGTACGGCCTGGCGCGCGACATCCAGAAGATACCCGCCGGGCAGCTGCGCTTCCTGACCGTGCCGCGGGAGCAGTACACGCTGGACCACAACCGCGACCAGCTGGTGCAGCCCGCCGCGGACCAGCTCTTCACGGCGCTGCGCGACGACATCGCCGTCACGGTGACGCCCGACGGCAAGTCGGAGGGCTCGGACGCTTCGGACGGCTCGGACAGCGGCAAGTCCGGCTCCACCGGCACTCCCTCCCCCGGCAGCACGCCCACTGCCGGTGGTAAGCAGGCCACTCCGCCGCCCACTTACCGCGGCAGGACCGCCGATGCCGACATCTGCGGCAAAGCCTGATGAACTAAGGTGAGCCCTCGGCCGGCCGTGGATGGAGGACCCGATCGACCGTGGACACGGAGGAGTCCGGGTACGTCGACCCGGCTGACCAGTGGGTGCTCGACCCGGCAACAGGCCTGTACGAGCTGCGCCTTGACGCGCCCTCGGAGCCGGTGCCGGTAGCTCCCGAGCCCGTACGGCCCGCACCCGTACGGGCGGTTCCCGTACGCACTCCGGCCGCCCGTACGGGGCACGGTGGGCGGCGGGCCGCCGCCCCTGCCGCGGGGTCGCGCCGCCGCAAGGCCAAGCCGCGCCGGCCGTCCGCCCTGGTGTGGGGAGTCGGCGCCACGTGTGCCGTGCTGGTCGCCGGTGCGGTCGCGGGGATCGCGGTGCTGCGGCAGGGCGGCGGGCCTGCGATCCATACCGTGGACATCGGTGCCGCCGGCAGCAAGGACGCCGTCCACTCCGGTGCGATGAACGTCCTGATGCTCAGCAGCAGGCCCACCGACACCGCTGTTCTGCTGCACATTGCCGCGGACCGCGGCAATGTGACGGCGCTGGGTATTCCGCCGGTACTGGCGACGGACATCCCGGACTGCCCGGCCGGCGGCGGCACCGTCAAGGGCGCGAAGCAGCAGCCCTTCTCCGCCGCACTGACCGGCCGCGGCCCGGGCTGCGCGCTGCGGGTGGCCGAGCAGGTGACGGGACTGCCGGTGGACCACGTCGTGCTGGTCGACTACGCAGCGGCGAAGGCCGCTTCGAGCGGGGTCCAGGCGGCGGACCTGTGCGTGGACCGTACGGTGGCCGACCCGCGGACGCTGACGGCGCTGGCGCGTACCGCGCCGGCCGCGCTCACCACGGACACCCCGCTCGGCAGCGCCAAGGCGCTGGGCACGCTCGCCGACGCCATGGGCGCGGCCGATCCGGAGCACGTCACCTTCGTGACGATCCCGCTGCAGGACGGAGCCGCACCGCAGGCGGCGGACCCGCAGAAGGCCTCACAGCTCTACGCCCTGTTGGCGAACGACGTCTCGTTGTCCCCCGACCACCCGCCGGCGGTCGATCCGAGACTGGTCGGCCCGAAGGCGACACCGCACAACACCCGGGTCGAGATCTACAACGGCACCGGCGTCTTCGGCGCCTCGCAGGACGTGCTGAGCTGGCTGCAGAACAGCAAGGGCGTCAACCGCTCGACCAACGGCGGCGACGCCCATGCGAAGGCGCGGAAGACCACGCTGCAGTACGCGCCGAACCAAGCCGACCAGGCCCGCTCGCTGGCCGCGATGATGGGACTGCCCGCGTCCGCGCTGATCCCCGGCACCAAGGACGCGGCGCCCCGGGCGAACATGACGCTGACGCTGGGCGCGGACTTCACCGCACCGGGTGTCCCGGTCGGGCCGCCGACGGCGCCGCCCAAGGGCGTGACGCTGACGCCCGCGTCGGGCGTCCGCTGCTGACTGGCGACTGCCGACTGCCGACTGCCACGGCATACGCCCGCGTTGGCGGCCGCGGAACCGGGCATCGTGGCAAAGCACGGTGAAAACCTGCTGAAAAACCACACCAATTCCGGTATGAATTAGGGCCTTTTGTCCGCGCATGAGCGGATGAAATCCACAGGTTCGCACTTCGGCGCCTCGCCGGGCGACTACTGTAAGCGACTCGGCGGTTACCAGACGGAGGCCGAGGGACCGTGGACACGCAAGGCCGAGACGACATCGATCCGGCGGACCAGTGGGTCATAGACCCGGCCACCGGCAGCTACCGGCTACGGAAGGAACCTGCGCAGGACAAGGCGCAGACCGCCGGCCTGCCCCGGCAGGCCGGCCGCGCACCCGCAGCACCCGCCGCACCCGCGGCCGTGCCGCCGCCCAGGTACCGCCGCCGAGGCGGCGGCCCGTCCGTACCTCCGGGCCGCCGCGGGAGCCGGCCGGTCAGGACGGGCAGGACGCCGGGCAAGGGGTCGGCCCGGCGCAGGAGGGCGCTGCTGTGGACTGCGGGCTCGATGGGCCTGGTCCTGGTGACGGTCGGCGTCGGCGGCTACCTGGTGTACGAGCACTTCAACGGCAACCTCACCACCGTGGACGTCGGCGACGCGGGCAGCAAGGACGTCATCGGCGACGGTCCGCTCAACCTGCTGGTCATCGGCACCGACAGCCGGCAGGGCCTGGGCGGCAGGTACGGCGACGCGGACAACGTCGGGCACGCCGACACCACGATCCTCTTCCACGTGTCGGCCGACCGCAGCAATGCCACGGCGATGAGCATCCCGCGGGACATCGTCACGGGCATCCCCGACTGCCCGACCCGGCAGAAGGACGGCACCACGACGACGATCCCCGGCATCCCGGCAGGGCTGACCACGCCGAAGTTCAACGAGAGCCTGGGTGTCGGCGGGCGTGACCCCGGCTGCACGATGCGGGCCGTCACCGCACTGACCGGCATTCCCGTGGACCACTTCATGATGGTGGACTTCGAGGCGGTCAAGGCGCTGTCGACGGCGGTCGGCGGCGTCGACGTGTGCCTGGACAGACCGCTGGTCGACCCCAAGTCGCACCTCGACCTGCCGGCGGGACCGCACCGGATCGAGGGCGAGCAGGCGCTGGAGTTCGTCAGGACCCGCCACGCGCTGCGCAACCAGAGCGACCTGGACCGGATCAAACTGCAGCAGCGGTTCCTGGGCGCGATGATCCGCAAGATCACGTCGAGCGGCACCCTGACCAACCCGGGGAAGCTCTTCTCACTGGCGAACACCGCGACCAAAGCGCTCACGGTGGACAGCGCGATCGGCAGCGTCTCGAAGCTGACCAGCCTGGCGAAGGGCCTGAGCAAGGTCGACGCCAAGCACATCACCTTCACCACGCTGCCGGTGGTCGACAACCCCCATGAGAAGGTCCACGCCACCGTCGTGGTCGACCAGGTCAGGGCGCAGCGGCTGTTCAACATGATCAAGGACGACGTCCCGCTCGGCGGCCACAGGAAGCGGCCGAAGAGCGACGCCCTGCTGCGCGGCCCGAAAGCAGCGCCCGCGGACGTGCGGGTACGCGTCTACAACGGCAGCGGCATCCTGGGCGCCGCCCGCGGCACGGTGGACTGGCTGCGCGGGACCCAGGGCGTCGGCGGCCCCGCCAACGGCGGCAACGCCCCCGCCCCGGCCGCGCGGACCACTCTGGCGTACAGCCCCGGGCAGGCCGACCAGGCCCGTGCGCTGGCCGCGATGCTCGGCCTGCCGGGGTCCGCTCTGCGGCCGTCGGCCGAAGCCGACGGCGCCGCCGGCGGTGCGGACATGGCCCTCACCCTCGGCGCGGACTTCACCCGGGCCGGCGTCCCGGTCCCCGACCCCGAGTCGGCTCCCACCGATCTGGACAGGACGGAGGCGGACAATTCGTCCTGCGTGAGCTGATTCACGAAACCTCCCGGTGATCCGAATCGTGTTAAGTCGAGGCCGCGCAATGCAACTCCGCGGGGCCGACGGCCGTCTGTCAGGAGGACGACCGAGATTCGGCCGGAACAGGGGGAGGGTTCTTGATGCGGGACGGGTCAATGGGGGGCGGCCAGGATGCCGCGTCGAACCATGGCGACCTCGGCTGGAACGACGGGCTCTACCGGGACGACGCACGCGCGTACGCCCCGGAGACGGGCTACGGCGGGGGTCGGATCCCCGGGCCGAGAAGCCCCCACGGCGGCGGCGACGGACCCGATCCGATACCCGGCGGACCAGGCGCGGGCGGCGCCGACGACAGCACCCCGGACCGCGCGCCGGGGCACGGCGGCGGGCACCGCAGGGGTGGCCGGCGGCGGCCGCGCAGCCGCAAGCGCAAGGTGCTGCGCTGGGTGGCGATCGTGGCCGCGGTCGGCGTGCTGGGCACGGCGGGGGCGGCGTACGGCTACTACGAGTACCTGGCCGGGAAGATCCGCAAGGGGGAGCGGGTCAGCGGCAAGACGACCGTCGCCAAGCCGAAGGCCAACGCCAACGGCACCTCGGCAATGAACATCATGATCCTCGGCTCGGACAGCCGGATCAGTGCGGACGACCAGAAACTCGGCGGCGCCGCCGACAGCGCGGGAGCCCGGGCCGACGTGATCATGATCGCCCACCTGTCGGCGGACCGCAGCAACATGTCGGTGGTCAGCATCCCGCGCGACACCCGGGTGGACATTCCCGAGTGCGAGGACCCGAAGACCCACCACGTCTACCCCAAGGTCAACACGATCATCAACGCGTCGCTGGGCCGCGGCGGCCCGGGCTGCACGCTGGCGACCGTGCAGAACCTGACGAACGTCTACATCGACCACTGGCTGATGATCGACTTCTCCGGCGTGGTGAAGATGGCGGACGTGCTGGGCGGCGTGCAGGTGTGCGTCGAGCACAGCGTCTGGGACCGCCCGACCAAGTACATCAAGCACGGCGGGTCCGGGCTGAAGCTCCCCAGGGGCAAGAGCGTCATCAAGGGCAAGCAGGCGCTGCAGTGGCTGCGCACCCGCGACGCGTTCGGCGACGACTCGGGCCGCGCGAAGGCCCAGCACATGTACATGAGCTCGCTGATCCGCACCCTGCGCAGCCAGAACCTGTTCACCAACCCCTCGCGGCTGAACAAGATCGCCACCACGGCGATGGGCGCCTTCGAGGTCTCCTCGGAGATCGGCACCCCGAAGAAGCTCTACGACCTCGGCATGGAGCTGAAGAGCGTCTCGCCGTCCCGGATGACGATGCTCACCATGCCGCACGACGCGGACCCGCAGGACAAGAACGCGCACTACATACCGGCCGCCGACGCCGACACGGTGTGGTCGCTGCTGCGCAACGACGTGGCGATGGACGCGAACGGCAAGGCGAAGCCCACGGGCACGGCGAGCGCGTCACCCAAGCCGAGCGCTCCCTCGGGTCCGCCCGCCGCGGCCCCCGCGACGATCCCGGTCACCGTGGTCAACGGCACAGCGGGGACGTCCGACAAGGCGGCCGTGGGGCACCGTGCCGCGGCCATCGCGACGGCGCTGAAGACCGCGGGCTTCACCAAGGCCGAGCCGGACCAGACCGCTGCGCCCAGCCCGGGCACCACCGTGGTCTATCCGGCGGCCTCCGGCGAGCAGGGCAAGTCCGACGCGACCTCGGTGGCCAAGGCGCTGAAGATCCCGGTCAGCAACGTGAAGCCGTCCGCCACCGCGAAGGCCGTCACCCTGACGGTCGGCGCGGACTGGAGGGAAGGCACCGACTACAGCACGACGCTGCCCAAGCAGGGCGGTGTGCCCAAGAGCGCCGACAGCCTCAACGGCGCCGACACCACGGGCTGCATGCCCATCCAGCCGATCTACCGCTGGGCGGGCTGACCGGACCGCGGGACGTACGCGAAAGGGGTCCGCCGGGAAATCCCGGCGGACCCCTTTCGCCTGCTGTCACACGTCGGCGGAAGCCGACTGCGGGGCCGTGACCGCCGGCCGGCGGCTGGCGATGACCGTGCGCGCCAGCGAGCGCGGGCTGGTCAGGAAGCCGTAGCCCCAGCACATGTGCATGGTGGCCAGCGCCAGCGGTATGCGCAGCCGGGCGCCGGCGCCCAGGCCGCGGCCCGCGGGGAGCGAGCCGACGGTGATGGCGGCGAGGTAGGCCGCGGGCACCAGCAGCGCCCACGGCGTCAGCACAGCGCCGACGACGATGCCCGCCGCATTGGCCAGCACGGCGCCGGGCGCCGCCAGGTACCGCAGGTTGACCGAGCCGCGGTGGTAGCGGGTCACCACCCGGCGCCACCGGCCGTAGTCCTTGTACTGCTTGGCAAGGGCGCGCACGCTCGGCCGCGGGCGGTAGGAGACCCGCAGGTCGGGCGAGAACCAGATGAGGTGGCCGGCCTCGCGGATGCGGTAGTTCAGCTCCCAGTCCTGGGCGCGGATGAATTCCACGTTGTAGCCGCCCTGCTGCTCCAGGACCTCGCGGCGGAAGACGCCGAGATACACGGTGTCGGCGGGGGCCGCGGAGCCACCGGTGTGGAAGGCCGCGTTGCCGACGCCGATCTTCGCGGTCATGGCCGCGGCGACCGCTTCCTCCCAGGCGTTCTCACCCTCGGCGTGCATGATGCCGCCGACGTTCGCCGCACCGGTCTCGTCCAGCAGGCGCACGGCCGTGGCGATGTAGTTCGGCGAGAGCATGCCGTGGCCGTCGACGCGCACCACGACGGGGTGGCGGGAGGCCTTGATCGCGGCGTTCAGCGCCGCGGGCGTGCGCCCGGTGGGGTTGGGCACCGTGTGGACCCGGGGGTCCTCGGCGACCAGCTCGGCCGCGATCGCGTCGGTGCGGTCCTTGGAGGGACCGAGTGCGATGACGACTTCCAGCTCGCCCGGATAGTCCTGTTCCAGGATGTGCCGGACGGAGTTGCGCAGATGGCGCTCCTCGTTGAGCACCGGCATGATCACGGAGACGGCCGGGAGCGCGGGGTCATTGGCGGCGTTCATTGCGGGAAACGTTACCGCCAATGGGGGACACCAGCGCGTGGGGGCAAGACTGACAGTCCTATTTGTCCCTAGCCTGAACGGGTCTGCCCGCCTTGTCCCACCGCGGAGGGAATCCTGTTGCCGCCGACCCGCCGACGTCCAGCCAGCCCGCCACGCCCCCCGGCACGGCGGAGGCCGGTGCCGGGTCGCCGGCCGCCGATCCGGCGGAGCACCCGGATCGTCGGCGGGGTCGCGCTGATGGTGATCACCGCGAGCGGCATCGGCCATGCGGTGGTGACGGGCGTGGACGGGGCGATCGGCCGGGTGGACGCCTTCGGCGGGATGCAGGGCCGCCCCGACGGCAGCAAGGGCACGAACTTCCTGCTGGTCGGGACCGACGGGCGGGACAACCTGACCCCGAACGAGAAGAAGCTCTACCACCTGGGCGGAGCGCCCTGCCACTGCACGGACACGATCATGCTGGTGCACCTGTCGCAGGACCGCTCCCGGGCCAGCGTGGTCAGCATCCCGCGCGACACGTACGTCCTGCTGCCGGCAAGGACGGCGAAGCCCGCCGCCAAGGCCGGGGCGAAACCCCCCGCGAAACCCCCCTCGAAAGCCGACGGCAAGGGCGCGGCCGAGCCCCCCGCGAAGCCCGCCGCCGCCACCCGCCCAGCCAAGCTCAACCAGGCCTACTCCCAGGGCGGCCCCAAGCTCACCGTGCGGACCGTCGAGCAGCTGACCGGCGTCCACGTCGACCACTACCTGGAGGTCGACTTCACCAGCTTCATGAAGACCGTCGACGTCATCGGCGGTGTCCCGGTCTGCACCTCGCGCCCGCTCAAGGACTCCTTCACCGGCCTGGACCTCCCGGTGGGCACCACGAACCTGAACGGCGGCCAGGCCCTGCAGTACGTACGCTCCCGGCATCTGGACCCGGCCGCCGACCTGGGGCGGATGCAGCGCCAGCAGCGCTTCCTCGCCCAGGTCATCCACAAGATCACCAGCAGCGGCACGCTCGGCGACCCGCTGCGGCTGCGCAAGGTCGTCTCCACCGTGCTCGGCTCGGTCCGCGCCGACCAGGGCCTCGACAGCGCCGACATGATCACACTGGCCCGCGCCATGAAGGGCTTCTCGCCCGGCTCGTCGGAGTACACCTCGGTGCCGCTGAGCAGCACCAGCCTGAACGTCCACGGCGTCGGCTCCACCGTGAAGTGGGACGCGCTCAAGGCCGGCCGGCTCTGGGCGGCCGTCCGCGCCGACAAGCCGCTCACCGCACCGCGCCCGACCCCGAGCGCCGGCAGCACCCCTGCGGGCGTGCCGGTCGCGGTGGACCCCGCCAGGATCCGGGTCCGGGTCGAGAACGGCACCACCGTCGGCGGGCTGGCCGCGAGCACCCAGCAGGCGCTGCGCGCCACCGGCTTCGCCACCACCGGCACACCGACCACGACCGCCCGGCATGTGCCGCACACCGTCATCCGCTACGACCCGCGCTGGGACACCTCGGCCAAGGCGCTGGCCGTCGCACTGCCGGGGGCACAACTGGTGCCCGCGCCGAAGCAAGGCTCGCTGATGCGGGTCACGCTCGGCCCGGACTTCGCCCTGGCCAGGGTCAAGCCGGTCACCGCGCCGCTGCCCGACCCCGGGGCGCAGCCGCGGGAGGGCGCGCTCACCGGCGACCAGGTCGGCTGCTCCTGACCGGCCCCGCAGGCCCGCGGCCGGCCGTGCGGGACCCCGTCAGTCGTCCAGGCCCTCGGCCGCCCGCTCCCTGCGCAGCTCCAGGATCGCCCGGCGGCGGGCCAGCCGGTGCGTACGGCGGATCTGCGCCTCCTGCCAGCGGCGCCGGTCCTGCGCGGTCTCCGGGAGGACCGGCGGCACCCGGCGCGGGTGGCCTTCCGCGTCGACGGCGACGAAGACCAGATAGGCGCTCGCGACCTGCTTGGCGGGCCGCCCCGCCTCGTTCCAGCGCTCGGCGACGACCTGGACGCCGACCTCCATGGAGGTCTTCCCCGTCCAGTTGACCTGGGCCTTCACCTGGAGCAGGTCGCCGACCCTGACCGGTTCGAGGAAGGCCATCTCGTCCATCGCGCCGGTCACCGCCGGCCCTTCGGAGTGCCGCCCGGCGACCGCGCCTGCGGCGTCGTCCACCAGCTTCATCACCACACCGCCGTGGACCGTGCCCAGCAGGTTGGTGTCGTGGGCGCTCATGATGTGGGAGAGCGTGATCCGGGCGGCGGACGTCGGCTTGCCCGGGGTCACCGGGACCTGCGGGATGTCGGATGGATCGATCATGACAGCCACTTTATGTCCGTTACGAAACCGCTGCGGCCGGTGGCCGAATGCATCGGGTCTGCTACAGAACCGCCCTGGATTCAAGGTCCCACGCCGTCGCCGGGCACACTGACGGACATGAACGGTTGGAGCGATGACACCGAGCAGCGCAGGCTCTCCGAGCCTCCGCTGCCCCCAGAACTGTCGCCGCGCAGGGCCGCAGCTGCCTCGGGCGGGGTCCCGCCGCAGCCCACCCGACGCCCGGCGCCGGGCGGCCTGCCCCCCGGGGCCATCCCGCAGCCCGCCGACGGATCGGGCGACGGCTACGGCCCGCCGACCACCGGCGGCCCCGGCGGCCCGGGGCGGCGCACCCCGCGCTGGAGCACCCGCAAGAAGATCGGCTACACGGCGCTCGGCCTTGTGGTGGTGCTGCTCGTGGTGTCCGTCTCGACGTACTTCTGGGCCGACTCCAAGGTGCGGCGCGAGGTCGACCTGAGCAAGGTCGAGGACCGCCCGCCGGCCGGCAAGGGCACCAACTACCTGATCGTCGGTTCCGACAGCCGTGAGGGCCTCACCAAGCAGGACGAGAAGAACCTGCACACCGGTGCCGCCTCCGGCCAGCGCACGGACTCGATGATGATCCTGCACACCGGCAGCAACGGCAGCACGATGATGAGCCTGCCGCGCGACTCCTACGTCACCATCCCGGCCTTCACCGGCCAGCAGTCGGGCAAGCGGTACGCGGCCTCCACGCACAAGCTGAACCGCGCGTACGCCGACGGCGGCCCCGAGCTGCTGACCAGGACCGTCGAGTACAACACCGGCATCCACATCGACCACTACGCCGAGATCGGCTTCGCGGGCTTCGTGAACCTGGTCAACGCGCTCGGCGGCGTGGACATGTGCCTGGACAAGCCGCTGCACGACAAGGCGTCGGGCGCGGACTTCGCAGCGGGCTGCCAGAAGATGAACGGCCAGCAGTCGCTCGCCTTCGTCCGGCAGCGCCACCAGGAGGCCGACCAGGACCTCGGCCGGATGCGCAACCAGCAGAAGTTCCTGTCGACCCTCGCCCACCAGGCGGCGTCGCCCTCGACCGTGCTGAACCCGTTCAAGCTCTACCCGGTGATCGGCTCGGGCCTGGACACGCTCATCGTGGACAAGAAGATGAGCCTGCGGAACCTCGCGTCGATGTTCTGGGCGATGAAGGGCGTCACCGGCGGCAGCGGGAACTCCATCACCGTGCCGATAGCCAACGCCAACTACATGACCTCCAACGACGGCGACGCCGTGAAGTGGGACATGACGAAGGCGAAGACGCTCTTCGACGAGCTGAAGAACGACGACAAGGTCACCGTCACCAAGTAGTCCCCCGCCGGCTCCCGCCCGGCACAGCAGACGGCCCCGGCTCCCCCGCGTGTGACGCGGTGGAGCCGGGGCCGTTCGGCGGTCTACGCCGCCGCCCGGGGCGCGGAGGTCAGTGACGCCCGGCCGGGTTGCGGCGACGCAGCATGAAGACCGTGCCGGCACCGGCCGCGACAAGCACCGCGGCAACACCGGCGATCATGCCGGTGTTGCTGCCGCCGCCGGTCTCGGCCAGGTTGGACGTGCCACCGGCCGGCGAGGGCGCGTTGGTGTCAGCAACAGCGGCCGGGGCCGGGCTGGTGGTGGAGGCCGACGGGGTGGGCGTGGCGGTGGCCGTCGTCGGCTGCGTGGACGGCGTGTCGTCCGTCGGCGGCGTGGCCGGCGGCGGGTTGTCGTCCGGCGGCGGGGTGGTGGTGCACGCCTTGTCCGGCGTGGTCACCTCCTTGGTGCCGACGTCAGCGCCGCCCGTCTTGACGACGTGGACGGTGTAGACCGTGTTCGCGGTCCACTCGACGGGGAAGGTGAAGTTGACGCCCTCCCTGGTGCCCTTGACGTTCTTCTGCGAGCCGACCTCGGTCGTCCCCTGGGAGACCGTGATGTCGACAGCGGTCCCCGAGCCGTCCTGGTCGAGGACATTGATCACACCGTGGTTGCTGTCGTCACACGACGCCGACGGGGTGAACTCGGTGATGGAGCAAGCGAACGCGCTGCCTGCAACGCCCAGCGCAAGAGCGGCTGCGGCGGAGGCGACGCCAATGGAACGCACCGCTATTGCGGTGCGGCGGTTTATGGACACGTCTTCCCTTCACGGGATCGGATCACAAGTAACGGAAGGCCGGTCAGCGGACGCTGTGGCCCCCCGTCCCACTGATGGCCCTCACACACCTACAAGCCCCCGCGTGCGCTTGTCAATTGATCGCAAACCGACCACAACTCAGCTCCAAACACACAAAGAGCACCCGATCCGGGTGCTCTTTGCGGGGCGGTGTTACAGAGTTGCTACGCGGGGAGGTTGCGGGCCATGACGATCCGCTGGACCTGGTTGGTGCCCTCGTAGATCTGGGTGATCTTGGCGTCGCGCATCATCCGCTCGACCGGGTAGTCGCGGGTGTAGCCGTATCCGCCGAGGAGTTGGACCGCGTCGGTGGTGACCGACATGGCCACGTCGGAGGCGTAGCACTTGGCTGCGGCGCCGAAGAAGGTGAGGTCGGAGTCGGAGCGCTCCGACTTCGCCGCGGCGGCGTAGGTGAGCTGGCGGGCGGCCTCCAGCTTCATGGCCATGTCGGCCAGCATGAACTGGATGCCCTGGAACTCGGCGATGGCCTTGCCGAACTGCTTACGCTCGGCGACATACCCCTTGGCGTAGTCCAGCGCGCCCTGGGCGATGCCGATGGCCTGGGCGGCGATGGTGACGCGGGTGTGGTCCAGGGTCTTCATCGCGGTGGCGAAGCCGGTGCCCTCCGCGCCGATCATGCGGTCGGCGGGGATGCGGACGCTGTCGAGGTAGACCTCGCGGGTCGGCGAGCCCTTGATGCCGAGCTTCTTCTCCGGGGCGCCGAAGGAGACGCCCTCGTCGCCCTTCTCCACCACGAAGGCGGAGATGCCCTTGGAGCGCTTGTCCGGGTCGGTGACCGCCATGACGGTGTAGAAGTCGGAGACCCCGGCGTTGGTGATCCAGCGCTTGACGCCGTTGAGCACGTAGAAGTCGCCGTCGCGTACGGCCCTGGTCTTCATGCCGGCCGCATCGGAGCCGGCCTCCGGCTCCGACAGGGCGTAGGAGAACATGCCCTCCTTGCGGGCCAGCGCGCCCAGATACCTCGTCTTCAGCTCCTCCGAGCCGGACAGCTGCACCGGCAGCGAGCCGAGCTTGTTGACCGCGGGGATGAGCGAGGAGGACGCGCAGACCCGGGCCACCTCCTCGATCACGATGACCGTGGACAGCGCGTCGGCGCCCGAGCCGTCGTAGGCCTCGGGGACGTGCACCGCGTGGAGGTCGTTGGCCTCCAGTGCGTCGCGCGCCTCCTGCGGGAAGCGGCCCTGCTCGTCCACCTCCGCGGCGAAGGGGGCGATCTTCGCCTCGGCGAGGGAGCGCACGGCGTCCCGCAGCATGTCGTGCTCTTCGGAGGTCCGGAAAAGGTCGAAGTCGGAGGGTCCGGCCACAGAGTCTCACTCCCGATGCTAACTACCGTTAAGTAACCGTACAATCCTAGGGCTGCGCCCGTGATCCGTCCTACGTGACGTTCCCGACAGCAGGGGCCGCCACACGGGCCGCTACGACACGTGGGTGCCGAGCCTGTCGAGGCTGTGGGTGGCCACGAAGTCCGCCATGGTGTCGTTGCGTACCGCCTCCCACAGCTCCGCGCTGCCGCTGTCGTCGAGCAGGACGACCGACTGCTTGTCGATGGTGTCGAAGCCGGCGACGGGGGCGTTCATGAAGACCATGTCCGAGGAGCGCACCGCGCGCATGTCCCAGACCAGGTCGCGCAGCGCCCCGTCGGAGAGCCGGTCGTCGACGCTGACCACCGAGGTGACCTGGTCGAGGGTGCGCTTGAGCTTGAGCGGGTTGGTCACGGTGCCGCCGGAGAGCACCTTGGACAGCACCGCCCGCAGGAAGTTCTGCTGCCGGTGGGTGCGGTCGAGGTCGCCGTTCGGCAGGCCGTAGCGCTCGCGTACGTAGTCCAGCGCGTCGTCGCCGTCCATGTGGTGCGGGCCCGCGGTCCACACGCCGCCGGGGCCGTTGCGGCGCGAGACGGTCCGCTCGACAGTGATGTCCACGCCGCCGACCGCGTCCGTCAGCTTCTTGAAGCCGCTCCAGTCGATGACCGCGAGGTGGTCGATGCTCACCCTGGTCAGCCGCTGCACGGTGTCGATCAGCAGCGGCGGGCCGCCCCAGGAGAAGGCCGCGTTGAGCTTGGCCATGCCGTGGCCCGGGATGCCGACCCAGGAGTCGCGGGGCAGCGAGACCACGTAGGCGTGCTTGTGGTCGGCCGGCAGGTGCACCAACATCATCGTGTCGCTGCGCTGGGCGCCCGGCCTCCATTCCGGCGCCTTCGCGTCCTTGCCCGTGGTGGGCAGGTCGGAGCGGGAGTCCACGCCGACCAGCAGGAAGGTCTGGCTGCCGCTCCTGGACGGCGGCGGGACCGCGGCGGCCGGCACGTCGGTGGGGAAGGCGTGCGGGATGCGCTGGACGCGCCCGGTGTAGTGCTCGTACGCCCAGTAGCCGGTGCCTGCGACCAGCAGGGCGCCGACGCCCAGCAGGATCAGCGCGCCGTACAGCACCCGGCGGGTGCGCCGCCTGATCCGGGCGCGGCGGTACTCGGGAGACTCGGGTCCTGCGGCCTTCCCCGCCGGCCCGGCGGCCTCCGGTACGTCCTCGGGCTCCGGTGCGGCTGCGGCTCCCGGCGTCCCTGATGACTCCGCCGTGCCGCCCGGCTCCGCCGCCCCGCCCGGCTCGGCTCCCCCTGCCGCCCCGGCTCTTCCGTCCTCGTCACCAGCCACGATCGCCCCCCACCCCGGTTTCCCCAGCACTGCCGGTCGGTCCCCGCATTGTGGACCTGCCGCCCTGTTCGCACCCCTCCTTTGACGCAGTCGGTGCCGGATATGCTCTGGCCCATGCCTCTCAAGCTCACCGTCATCGGTACCGGCTACCTCGGCGCCACCCATGCCGCTGCCATGGCCGAACTCGGCTTCGACGTGCTCGCGCTCGACATCGAGCCGCGGAAGATCGAGATGCTGTCGCAGGGCAGGGTGCCGATGTTCGAGCCGGGCCTCGAAGAGATCCTGGCCAAGCACGTGGCCGGGATCGAGGGTTCCAGCGGGCGGCTGCGCTTCACCCTGTCGTGGGAGGAGGTGGCCGAGTTCGGGGACGTGCACTTCGTGTGCGTCAACACCCCGCAGAAGCAGGGCGAATACGCCTGCGACATGAGCTATGTGGACCGCGCCTTCGCGCTGCTGGCCCCGCACCTGCGGCGGCCCGCACTGGTGGTCGGCAAGTCCACCGTGCCGGTGGGCAGCGCGGCCCGGCTGGCGGCGCTGCTCTGCGAGCTGGCGCCGGCGGGCGCGGACGCGGAGCTGGCGTGGAACCCGGAGTTCCTGCGTGAGGGCTTCGCGGTGCAGGACACGCTGCACCCGGACCGGATCGTGGTGGGCGTCGCGAGCGAGCACGCGGAGTCCCTCCTGCGGGAGGTTTACGCCACGCCCGTCGCAGAAGGCACGCCCTTCGTCGTCACCGACTACCCGACGGCCGAGCTGGTCAAGACCGCGGCGAACGCCTTCCTGGCCACCAAGATCTCCTTCGTCAACGCCATGGCCGAGGTCAGCGAGGCGGCCGGCGGCGACGTGGCCAAGCTCGCCGAGGCGATCGGCTACGACGACCGGATCGGCCACAAGTTCCTGCGGGCCGGCATCGGCTTCGGCGGCGGCTGCCTGCCCAAGGACATCCGCGCCTTCATGGCCAGGGCGGGCGAGCTGGGCGCCGACCAGGCGCTGACCTTCCTGCGCGAGGTCGACTCGATCAACATGCGGCGCCGCACCCACATGGTGGAGATGGCCCGCGAGGCGCTCGGCGGGGGCTTCCTGGGCCGCCGGGTGGCGGTGCTCGGCGCGACCTTCAAGCCGGACTCCGACGACGTGCGGGACTCCCCCGCGCTGAACGTGGCCGGCCAGATCCAGCTGCAGGGCGGCCAGGTCACCGTCTACGACCCCAAGGGCATGGACAACGCCCGCACGCTCTTCCCCACCCTCGGCTACGCCCCCACCGCGCTGGACGCGGTCCGCGGCGCCGACATAGTGCTGCACCTGACCGAGTGGCAGGAGTTCCGCGAGCTCGACCCGGCGGCGCTGGCCGAGGTGGCTCGCGGCCGCTCGGTGCTCGACGGCCGCAACGCCCTGGACCCGGCCGTGTGGCGCAAGGCGGGCTGGACGTACCGCGCGATGGGCCGCCCGCAGGCCTGACCGAGCAGGCCGCGGCCGGGGTCAGCCCGCTTCGGGCGCGGCGGCCCTGCCGCTCTTGCGGTAGGTCCGCATCTTGGCCCGGCTGCCGCAGATCGCCATCGTGCACCAGCGGCTGCGGCCCGCCGGGCTGCGGTCGTAGTAGACCCATCGGCAGGTGTCGGCGGCACACGCCTTGAGCCGCGGCCAGGTGCCGTCCGCGGTCGCCCGCACGATGGCCGCGGCGACCGCGGCGGTCAGCTCGGCCG
>NZ_CAJSLV010000097.1 GCF_907177275.1 Actinacidiphila cocklensis | reverse complement strand
CCGGTTACATTCCGAACCCGGAAGCTAAGCCTTTCAGCGCCGATGGTACTGCAGGGGGGACCCTGTGGGAGAGTAGGACGCCGCCGAACAATTATTAGAGGCCTGGCCTCGGATCATTGATCCGGGGCCAGGCCTTTTTTGTGCCTGGGGTAGAGTCGGCCCGCAACGTTCGTACGGAGATACAGCAGGAGGGGACCCCGGTGGAGGTCCAGGAGACACGGGTCCAAACGGATCGGATCTTCACGATCCCGAACATCCTGAGTATGGCCCGCCTCGTCGGTGTACCGGTGTTCCTGTGGCTGATTCTGTGGCCCGAGTTCGGTGGTCCCAAGGCTGACGGTTGGGCACTCCTGGTGCTGGCGTTCAGCGGGGTGAGCGACTACCTGGACGGCAAGCTGGCGCGGCGCTGGAATCAGATCAGCAACCTCGGCCGGCTGCTCGATCCCGCCGCCGACCGGCTGTATGTGCTGTCCACCCTGGTAGGCCTCACCTGGCGGGACATCCTGCCGCTGTGGATCACCATCCTGCTCCTCGCCCGTGAGGCGATGATGGCAGTGATGCTGCTGATTCTTACGAGGCACCGATACGGCCCACCCCAGGTGAACTTCATCGGGAAAGCGGCTACCTTCAACCTCATGTACGCCTTTCCGCTGCTGCTGCTCAGCGACGGCAGCGGTTGGCTTGCGACCCTGGCGGCTGTTTTCGGCTGGGCTTTCACAGGTTGGGGTACAACCCTGTACTGGTGGGCAGGGATCCTCTACGTGGTGCAGGTCCGCCGACTTGTGAGGGCGGACACCACGGCCGACTGAGTCCTGAGGAGGATGTTTCCGACATGAAAGCGGTTGTTATGGCCGGAGGCGAAGGTACCCGCCTTCGCCCAATGACCTCAAGCATGCCCAAACCTCTGCTCCCAGTCGTGAATCGGCCGATCATGCAGCACGTTCTGACGCTGCTCAAGAGGCACGGACTCACTGAGACGGTCGTCACAGTCCAGTTTCTCGCATCCCTCGTGAAGAATTATTTCGGGGACGGCGAGGAATTCGGAATGGAGCTGACCTACGCGAACGAGGAGAAGCCGCTCGGTACCGCGGGCAGCGTCAAGAACGCCGAGGACGCCCTGAAGGACGACTCGTTCCTGGTGATCTCGGGCGACGCGCTCACGGATTTCGACCTCACCGAGCTGATCGAGTTCCACAAGCAGAAGGGCGGCCTCGTCACCGTCTGCCTGACCCGCGTGCCCAACCCGCTGGAGTTCGGCATCACCATCGTCGACGACGAGGGCAGGGTCGAGCGCTTCCTCGAGAAGCCGACCTGGGGCCAGGTCTTCTCCGACACCGTGAACACCGGTATCTACGTCATGGAGCCCGAGGTCTTCGACTACGTCGAGGCCGACGTGCCGGTCGACTGGTCGGGTGACGTCTTCCCGCAGTTGATGAAGGAGGGCAAGCCCATCTACGGCTTCATCGCCGAGGGCTACTGGGAGGACGTCGGCACCCACGAGAGCTATGTGAAGGCCCAGGCAGACGTGCTCGAAGGCAAGGTCGACGTCGACGTCGACGGCTTCGAGATCGCCCCGGGCGTATGGGTCGCGGAAGGCGCCGAGGTGCACCCGGACGCGGTGCTGCGCGGGCCGCTGTTCATCGGCGACTACGCCAAGGTCGAGGCCGGCGCCGAGATCCGCGAACACAGCGTCATCGGCTCCAACGTCGTCGTGAAGTCCGGCGCGTTCCTGCACAAGGCCGTGATCCACGACAACGTCTACATCGGCCCGCAGACGAACCTGCGCGGGTGCGTGATCGGCAAGAACACCGATGTGATGCGGGCCGCCCGGATCGACGACGGGGCGGTGATCGGCGACGAGTGCCTGATCGGCGAGGAGTCGATCATCGCCGGCACCGTGCGGGTCTACCCCTTCAAGACGGTCGAGGCGGGCGCCTTCGTCAACACCTCCGTCATCTGGGAGTCCCGCGGCCAGGCGCATCTGTTCGGCGCCCGCGGGGTCTCCGGCATCCTGAACGTGGAGATCACACCCGAGCTGGCCGTACGGCTGGCGGGGGCGTACGCCACGACGCTGAAGAAGGGCGCCACGGTCACCACGGCCCGTGACCACTCCCGTGGTGCGCGCGCACTCAAACGCGCGGTCATCTCGGCGCTGCAGACCAGTGCGATCGAGGTGCGGGACCTGGAGAACGTGCCTATGCCGGTGGCCCGCCAGCAGACCGCACGCGGCAGTGCCGGCGGCATCATGATCCGCACCTCGCCCGGCCGTCCCGACTCCCTCGACATCATGTTCTTCGACGAGCGCGGCGCCGACCTCTCCGCGGCCGGCCAGCGCAAACTCGACCGGGTCTTCGCCCGGCAGGAGTACCGCAGGGCCTTCCCCGGCGAGATCGGCGACCTGCGCTTCCCCTCGACGGTCTTCGACTCCTACACCGGCGCGCTGCTGCGTGCGGTGGACATCTCCGGTATCGCGGAGTCGGGTCTGAAGGTCGTGGTGGACGCCGCCAACGGCAGCGCGGGGCTCGTCCTGCCCTCGCTGCTCGGACGGCTCGGGGTGGACTCGCTCATGGTCAACCCCGGTCTGGACGAGGCACGCCCCACCGAGACCGAGGAGACCCGCAGGGCCGGGCTCGTACGGCTCGGCGAGATCGTGTCGTCGGCGCGGGCCGCGTTCGGTGTGCGGTTCGACCCGGTCGGCGAGCGGCTGTCGCTGGTGGACGAGCGCGGGCGGATCGTGGAGGACCACCGTGCGCTGCTGGTGCTGCTCGACCTGGTGGCCGCCGAGCGGCGCAGCGGGCGGGTGGCGCTGCCGGTCACCACGACCAGGATCGCCGAGCAGGTGGCCGCGTACCACGGCACCCAGGTCACCTGGACGACGACGTCGCCCGACGACCTGACGCGGGTCGGGCGCGAGGAGGGCACGATCTTCGGCGGCGACGCCGGCGGCGGCTTCATCGTGCCGGAGTTCAGCAGCGTCTTCGACGGCTCCGCCGCCTTCGTGCGGCTCATCGGCCTGGTGGCGCGCACGCAGCTCACCCTCAGCCAGATCGACGCCCGTATCCCGCAGGCGCACGTGCTCAAGCGGGACGTGCCGACCCCGTGGGCGGTCAAGGGCTCGGTGATGCGCCGGGTGGTCGAGGAGGCCGGCGAGCGCTCCGTGGACACCACCGACGGCGTACGGGTCGTGGAGTCCGACGGGCGCTGGATCATGGTGCTGCCCGACCCCGCGGAAGCGGTCACCCACCTGTGGGCGGAAGGCCCGGACGACACGTCCGCGCAGGCACTGCTGGACGAGTGGTCGCAGGTCGTGGAGGGCGCGGGGGAGTGACCGCGCGGTAGGACGGCGAGCCGCCCGGAGGCGGGCCGGGCGGCGGTCCCGGGTGATCGGGCACCCGGGCGGCGCGTCGTGAGGGGGCCATTCGAGTGTGGTGGTCCCGACGTGCGACGATGTGCGGCATGCCGCAGCCGCAACCCGATCGGAGCAGTCCCGCGCCCGGGGCTCCCCAGCGGCGGCCCGACGCGTCGATGTCCCTGCTCACCAACGTCATGGAGCACAGTCTCGACGACGGGTACGCCGAGGCGGCCGCCCGCCGCGGCCAGGTCGGCACCTCGCGGCTGCCCACCTCGCTCAGCGGCCGGCTCGGTCTTGCCGCGGGACTGGTGCTCGCCGCGATCGTGGTCACCGTGGGGGCCGCCCAGGCACACCGGGCGGCCCCCACGGCGGCCAAGGAGCGGCAGAAGCTGATCGACAGGGTCCAGACCGAGACGAGGAGCGCGGACAGCCTGCAGAAGAGCGTCGACACCCTGCGCGACACCGTGTCCGCCGAGCAGCGCGCCGCCCTGCAGAACCACGGCGGCGACAACACCGCGCTGCTCGAACTGCTGACGGGTGCCACCCCAATACAGGGCCCCGGGGTCGAGCTGGTCGTGGACGACGCCAAGGAGGCCTCCCAGGGCGGCACCGGCGGCCCGCGGGAGAGCAGCGGGTTCTCCGACACCGGGCGGGTCCGCGACCGCGACATGCAGCGTGTGGTGAACGGCCTGTGGGCGTCCGGCGCGGAGGCGGTCAGCGTCAACGGGCAGCGGTTGACGGCACTGTCGGCGATCCGGGCCGCGGGGGACGCCATACTGGTCGACAACAGACCGCTGGTGCCGCCGTATACGGTGCTGGCGATCGGTGACGGGGAAAAGCTGAGCACGGCGTTCCAGGACAGTGCGGACGGTCAGTATCTGCACGTGCTTCAGGAGAACTACGGGATCCGGGCGAGCGTCACCGTGGAGAAGGACGTCCGCCTGCCGGCCGCTCCCAGCCTGATCGTGCGCTATGCCCGGCCGGTCTCGGGCGGCAGCGGGCAGGCGGACAACGCCGCAACAGGGAAGGGTTCGCAGTGATCGCCGTACTGGGCCTCGTCGTCGGAGTCGTGGTCGGGCTCGTGGTGCGCCCCGTGGTGCCCACCGGGGTCGAGCCGTATCTCCCGATCGCCGTGGTCGCCGCGCTCGACGCCGTCTTCGGCGGGCTGCGCGCGATGCTCGACGGGATCTTCGACGACAAGGTCTTCGTGGTCTCCTTCCTGTCCAACGTGGTGGTGGCCGCGCTGATCGTCTTCCTCGGCGACAAGCTCGGGGTGGGCGCGCAGCTGTCGACCGGTGTCGTGGTCGTCCTCGGGATCCGGATCTTCTCCAACGCCGCGGCCATCCGCCGCCACGTCTTCCGGGCGTGACCGCGGTATGAGCGACGAGCACAACCACGACGCCGAGGACGCGCACGGCGAGGCCGCGACCCCCGCCGAGCCCGCCACCGCCGGCAAGCCGGACGCACGGCCGCCCAGCGGGCGGCAGCGGCTGGTCGCCGGGCTGTGGCCGCCGCGTGCCTCGCGCGCCCAGTTGACGGTCGCGGTGCTGCTGTTCGTGCTGGGCCTCGGCCTGGCCATCCAGGTGAACACGACCAGCGACAACGGCGGCACCCTGCGCGGCGCCCGCCAGGAGGACCTGGTCCGCATCCTCACCGAGGTGGACAACCGCACACAGCGCCTGGAGGACGAGAAGCGCGGCCTCGAAACGCAGCGCAGCGAGCTGCAGTCCAGCTCCGACCAGGCCGCGGAGGCGCTCAAGCAGACCCGGCAGAAGGAGCAGCAGCTCGGTATCCTTGCGGGCACCGTCGCCGCGGAAGGTCCGGGTATCACGCTGACGATCACCGACCCGCACGGCGGTGTCGCGGCGGACTCGCTGCTGGACACGCTGCAGGAACTGCGGGCGGCCGGTGCCGAGGCGATCCAGATCAACGATGTGCGGGTGGTCGCCGACACGTACTTCACGGACGGTACGAACGGGGTGCTGATCGACGGCCGGCAGGTGTCCCAGCCGTACGTCTTCAAGGTGATCGGCAATCCGCAGGATCTGGAGCCGGCGCTGAACATCCCGGGCGGGGTCGTGCAGACGCTGGAGAAGGAGCAGGCCACGGCTGATGTGGTGAGGTCGCAGAAGATCGTCGTGGACGCCTTGCGGCCGTTGAAGCAGCCTGACTACGCTCGGTCGTCAAACCGGTGAGGCGGGGGGTCGGGGCGTCGGTGGACTGTTGCGTGGTGGAAACTGTGTGTAGTGAGGGTTCGTCCTGCCTTACGGGCGGGTCTGCGTCGTTCAAGGGGAATCGCCCGTGAAGTTGTTTGGGAAGTTGTTCGGCAAGAGCGCGCGGCAGTCGGGTGACCCGGCGACCGCACGGCACCGTGCGCCGCGCGGCATCGGTGAGGACGAGCAGTCCGCCGACCGCCCGCTGTTCAGGAACGACGGGCAGGGCAGGGGCGGGTATTCCGGTGCGCCCGGCGTGGCGCCTGTTGACCCTGCGTCCTCCGCTCGCATAGGTTCCGGGGAACCATCAACCTCGACCACGGGTGGAGGGTTCGGTTTGCCGGTCTGCGGCAGGTGCGGTTTCACGAATGCGGCGGCCAGCCGCTTCTGCTCCAACTGCGGCGCCCCGCTGCGTCCGGGCGGTGCCCCGGGTGAGCGCGCGTCGGAGACCACGTCCACGATCTCGATCTCGGGCATCGAGGCGTACGAGGCCGAGGCCACCGGCCAGATCCTCACGCCGTCGCTGTCGCCCGAGGCGCAGGCCGCCGTCGACGCGCTGCCGCCCGGCTCCGCGCTGCTGGTGGTGCGCCGCGGTCCGAACTCGGGCAGCCGCTTCCTGCTGGACGGCGAGCTGACCACGGCCGGCCGGCATCCGCAGAGCGACATCTTCCTGGACGACGTGACGGTCTCCCGGCGGCATGTCGAGTTCCGCCGCGGCCACGACGGCTACTTCACCGTCTCGGATGTGGGCAGCCTGAACGGCACCTACGTCAACCGGGAGCGGATCGACGCGGTGACGCTGTCCAACGGCGACGAGGTGCAGATCGGCAAGTACCGGCTGGTCTTCTACGCGAGCCAGCGGGGCATCTGACCCCTTCCCGGCCTGGTCCGGGAGGACCCCGCCTTCCAGAAGGGTGCTCATGCCGCGAACGCCGGGCGGTGCCGGGGACGGCACCGCCACCACGGACGGCGCACTGCTGAGCATCGGAGCGGTGCTGGGGCAGCTGCGGGCCGAGTTTCCCGAAGTCACGATCTCCAAGATCCGCTTCCTGGAGGCGGAGGGCCTGGTCGAACCGCAGCGCACCCCGTCGGGGTACCGCAAATTCGCCGAGGAGGACGTACGCCGCCTGGCGTACGTCCTGCGGATGCAGCGGGACCACTATCTGCCGCTGCGGGTGATCAAGGAGCATCTGGAGGGCCTGGACAGGGGCGAGCAGCCCGCGCTGCCCGGTCGGGCCGGTGATGCGCCCGCGCAGCCGCAGGAGGCCCCTGAGAGCGCCCTGCGCCCCCCTCAGGAGCTGCGGGTGGGCCGTGCGGAACTGCTGGCGGCCACCGGGGCGGAGGCGGCGGAACTGGACCAGTGGGAGTCCTACGGGCTGGTGGAGGCCGGTGGGGACGGCGGCTACGACCCGGACACCGTGGTGATCGGCCGGCTGATCGCCGATCTGGGCCGTCACGGGCTGGAGCCGCGTCATCTGCGGGCCGTGAAGGCCGCGGCGGACCGGGAGGCGGGCCTCGTGGAGCAGCTGGTGGCGCCGCTGCGCCGGCACCGCAACCCGCAGACCCGCCGACACGCCGAGATCACCGCGGAGGAGCTGGCCGAGCTGTCCGTACGGCTGCACGCGGCCATGGTGCGGTCCGCCCTGCGGTTGCGCCTGCGCTGACCGGGTTCTCCCGGTGTTCGAGCGACACCTGCAGGCGGTCCCCGGGGTGCCCGACTACCCAAACCCGGCAGGCACGTCCTAGGGTTGACGTGTGAACGAGCTCGATGTTGTGGGTGTCCGGGTGGAAATGCCCTCCAATCAACCGATCGTGCTCCTGCGTGAAGTGGGAGGCGACCGGTACCTGCCCATCTGGATCGGGCCGGGAGAGGCCACCGCCATCGCCTTCGCGCAGCAGGGAATGACGCCTGCGCGACCGCTGACGCACGACCTTTTCAAGGACGTACTGGAAGCCGTGGGGCAGACACTCACCGAGGTCCGCATCACTGACCTGCGGGAAGGTGTCTTCTACGCCGAGCTGGTCTTCGCCAGCGGCGTCGAGGTCAGCGCCCGTCCCTCGGACGCCATAGCGCTCGCGCTGCGCACCGGGACACCGATCTACGGCAGCGACGGGGTGCTCGACGACGCCGGGATCGCGATCCCGGACGAGCAGGAGGACGAAGTGGAGAAATTCCGCGAATTCCTCGACCAGATCTCGCCGGAGGATTTCGGAACCAGCAACCAGTGACCCGCCTGGGGAGGGCAAGGTTGCCACGGTGAGACCATTCGGGGAGGTGTTCCCGGTGCCGGTCACATCAAACCACTCGTGGGGTGACTTTCACTCGGCGTGCCGAGTGTGGCGATCGTTGACGCACCCCTGGTGACTGCCTACCGTCGAAGTGGAAAGTCCCGTGGCACGTGCGCGCGGTGTTGGGGACGTGAAGGACGGAGGGCGGCGTGAGAAGCACCGGCGACGGTTCGGCGACCGGCGGCCCGTATCCGACCCGGGGGGCGCTGGCCCGCGCCACGGAGCCGGGGGCGGCGGGGACGGCACCCGCCGGCGACCCCGAGCCCGAGGAGATCGGCTACCGCGGCCCCACGGCCTGTGCGGCCACCGGCATCACCTACCGGCAGCTGGACTACTGGGCGCGTACGGGCCTGGTCGAACCCAGCGTCCGCCCCGCCTACGGTTCGGGCACCCAGCGGCTGTACAGCTTCCGCGACGTGGTCGTCCTCAAGATCGTCAAGCGGCTCCTCGACACCGGTGTCTCGCTGCAGAACATCCGCACGGCGGTACGCCATCTGCGTTCGGTCGGCCCGGCCGAGCTGGCCAGGATGACCCTGATGAGCGACGGCGCCACGGTCTACGAGTGCGCTTCGCCCGCCGAGGTCGTCGACCTGCTCCAGGGCGGCCAGGGGGTCTTCGGTATCGCGGTGGGCGTCGTCTGGCGGGACGTCGAGGCCTCGCTGTCCGAGCTGCACGGTGAGCGGGTGGACACCGGCGAGACCCTGGTCGGCCACAATCCGGCCGACGAGCTGGCCAGACGGCGCAACCGGGCGGTCTGAGCCGCCTGCGGAGACCGCTGCCGTACAGGTGTACGGCGATTGTCGGTGCCGTGCGGCACGATCGGTGGTGTGAGAAGTACGCCGACGATCCTCCATCTGGACATGGACGCGTTCTTCGCCGCGGTCGAGCAGGCCTCCAAGCCGAGCCTGCGGGGCAAGCCGGTGGTGGTCGGCGGGCTCGGACCCCGCGGCGTGGTGGCGACCGCGTCCTATGAGGCGCGCGTGCACGGCGTGCACTCCGCGATGGCCATGGCGCACGCCCGCCGGCTGTGCCCCAATGCCGCGTATCTGGTGCCGCGCTTCGGCATCTACCGGCAGATCAGCGACATCGTGATGGCGCTGCTCGCCGAGGTCTCGCCGCTGATAGAGCCGCTGAGCCTGGACGAGGCCTTCGTCGACCTGGAGGCCGGCGACCTGGCCGGCGACCCGCGGGCGGTCGCCGAGCGGCTGCGGGCGGACATCCGGGCCGCGACGGGCCTGACCGCCTCGGTCGGCCTGGCCGGCTCCAAGCTGCTCGCCAAGATCGCCTCCGAGCAGGCCAAGCCCGACGGCCTGGTGGTGGTCGAGCCGGGCACCGAACGCGCCCTGCTCGACCCGCTGCCGGTCCGCACCCTGTGGGGCGTGGGACCGGCCACCGCCGAGCATCTGCGGCGGGCCGGCATCCTCACCGTCGCCGAGATCGCGCAGGCCGGGGAGCCCGAGCTGGTCAGGCTGCTGGGCAAGGCGCACGGCAGCTCGCTGCACGCGATGGCCGCCGGGCTCGACAACCGCCCGGTGGTCGCCGACCGGGACGTGAAGTCGATCTCGGTCGAGGACACCTTCGACACCGACCTGACCGACCGCGCCCGGGTGCGGTTCGAGATCGACCGGCTCGCCGACCGCTGCGCCCAGCGGCTGCGGGGCGCCGGGCGCTCGGGGCGGACGGTGGTGGTGAAGATCCGGCGCTACGACTTCTCGACGCTGACCCGCTCCGAGACGCTGCGGGCACCCACCGACGACCCGGCCGTCGTCAAGGAGACCGCCCGCCGGCTCGCCGAGGCCGTCGACACCACCGGCGGGGTGCGGCTGCTCGGGGTCGGCGTGTCAGGACTGGCCGACTTCACCCAGGAGGACCTCTTCGCGCAGGCCGCCCAGACGCTGCGCGAGTCGGAGGCGGGCGCCGAGCCCGGTCAGGTCACCCCGGCCGAGTTGCCCGTAGCCCCGCCGCCGGAGCCGGAGCGCGCCAACCGCTGGCTGCCGGGCCAGGACGTGGAGCATGCCGAGCACGGCGCCGGATGGGTGCAGGGCAGCGGCGTCGGCCGGGTCACGATCCGCTTCGAGGTGCCCTCGGACAGCGGGCCGGGCCGGGTGCGCACCTTCGCTGTCGACGACCCCGCCCTGTCCAGGGCGGAACCGCCGGCGCTGACCGGCCATCCGAGTCCGGCAGGCGGATGAGCGCGGAGCGCGGGGTCAGCCGTTGTTGTCCGGCCGCTGGTCTCCGGACGCCATCTCGCCGAAGTCCCGCGGTCCGCCCCCGCCGCCGTCCGCGGCGGTCGGGACGTCCATGCCGTAGTGGTGGTAGAGCTGCAGCTCCTGCTCGGGCGACAGGTGCCGCCCCACACCGAAGTCCGGTGCGTCCCTGATCAGGGACTTCTTGTACGGCACCCGCAGAGCGTCGTCCACCAGCTCGCTCGGCTCCAGCGGTACGAACGCGTCGCGGGTGAACAGGCCGGTCCGTACCGCCGCCCACTCCGGCGTACCGGTGGCGTCGTCGAGGTAGACCTCGTCCACCGTGCCGATCTTCGTACCGTCACGGTCGAGGGCACGGCGGCCGATGAGGCTTCGCGGATCGATGTCGGTCTGCACGGTCCCTCCAACCACTGACGACTGCTGTTGGTTACCACCAAAAGCCACATCAGGGGTGATGTCGACCGGAATGTCGGATCGGCCGCCCTCCGGAAGGCGCTGGTAGGCTGGACACCGGCTGCAGACCCCGTGCGGGAGAGTCCTCCGAGAACATGCCACAGCGGCATCTCGGAGGCGCCGAAGGAGCAAATCCTCCCCGGAATCTCTCAGGCATCCGTACCGCAGGGGCGAGGTCACTCTGGAAAGCAGGACCCGCCCCGGAACGACGCCGTTCACGGGACAGGTCTTCACCGAAGGTGAAAGCCGTCCCGTGCAGGGGCGGTGAAGCTCTCAGGTACTGATGACAGAGGGGGAGGCCGTACGGGTGCCCGCGCCGGGCACCCCCGAAGGTCGTCGCAGACCAGGAGGCCTCCGCAGATGACTGACCCGACCGCCCCCCGCATCCCGCTCTCCGAGCTGGAAGCCGGCCTTCCCTTCGCCCGCCGCCACATCGGCCCCGACGCTGCGGACCGGGCCAAGATGCTCGCCCAGGTGGGGTACGGCTCGCTCGACGAGCTGACCGACGCGGCCGTACCGGACACCATCAGGAGCGCCGCCGCGCTCGCGCTGCCCGCCGCCCGCACCGAGGCCGAGGTCCTGGCGGAACTGCGCGCGCTGGCGGACCGCAACCAGGTGCTGGCCCCGATGATCGGCCTCGGCTACTACGGCACCTTCACCCCGCCGGTGATCCTGCGCAACGTCATGGAGAACCCCGCCTGGTACACGGCGTACACGCCCTACCAGCCGGAGATCTCGCAGGGCCGGCTCGAAGCCCTGATCAACTTCCAGACCATGGTCGCCGACCTCACGGGGCTGCCCACCTCCGGCGCCTCGCTGCTGGACGAGGGCACCGCGGCCGCCGAGGCGATGGCGCTGTCCCGGCGGGTCGGCAAGGTCAAGAACGGCGTCTTCCTGATCGACGCCGACACCTTCCCGCAGACCACCGCCGTGATCGGCACCCGCGCGGAGCCGGCCGGCGTCGAGGTCGTGGTGGCCGACCTGAGCGACGGCATCCCGGCCGAGGTCGCCGAGCGCGGCGTCTTCGGCGTGCTGCTGCAGTACCCGGGAGCCTCCGGGGCCGTACGGGACCTGCGGCCGGTCATCGAGCAGGCGCACGGGCTGGGCGCGGTCGTCACCGTGGCCGCCGACCTGCTGGCGCTGACCCTGCTCACCTCGCCCGGCGCGCTCGGCGCGGACATCGCCGTCGGCACCACCCAGCGCTTCGGCGTCCCCATGGGCTTCGGCGGACCGCACGCGGGCTACATGGCGGTGCGCGAGTCCTACGCCCGCAACCTGCCCGGGCGCCTGGTCGGGGTCTCGGTCGACGCCGACGGCGACACCGCCTACCGGCTGGCCCTGCAGACCCGCGAGCAGCACATCCGCCGGGAGAAGGCCACCAGCAACATCTGCACCGCACAGGTGCTGCTCGCCGTGATGGCCGGGATGTACGCCGTCTACCACGGCCCCGAGGGCCTGGCGCAGATCGCCCGCCGCACCCACCGCTACGCGGCCGTACTGGCCGAAGGGCTGCGGGCGGCCGGCGTGCAGACCGTCCACGACGGCTACTTCGACACCCTCACCGCACGGGTGCCCGGCCGGGCCGCCGAGGTCGTCGCCGCGGCCCGCGAGGCCGGCGTCAACCTGCGGCAGACCGACGCGGACCTGGTCGGCATCTCCTGCGACGAGACGACCGACCGCGCCGCGCTGACCGCGGTCCTGGCCGCCTTCGGCGCCACCGGCGCCACCGGCGCCACCGTCGACATAGACGCGCTCGACGCCGCCGCGCCCGACGCGCTGCCGGCCGCCCTGGTGCGCACCGAGCCGTATCTGACCCACCCGGTCTTCCACCTGCACCGCAGCGAGACCGGCATGCTGCGCTACTTGCGCCGGCTCGCCGACCGCGACTACGCCCTGGACCGCGGGATGATCCCGCTCGGCTCGTGCACCATGAAGCTCAACGCGACCACCGAGATGGAGCCGGTCACCTGGCCGGAGTTCGGCGCGCTGCACCCCTTCGCGCCGGCAGAGCAGGCCGAGGGCTACCTCACCCTGATCCGCGGCCTGGAGGACCAGCTCGCCGAGGTCACCGGATACGACAAGGTCAGCCTGCAGCCGAACGCCGGATCGCAGGGCGAGCTCGCCGGGCTGCTCGCGGTCCGCGCGTACCACCGGGCGAACGGCGACACCGACCGTACGGTGTGCCTGATCCCGTCCTCCGCGCACGGCACCAACGCCGCGAGCGCGGTGATGGCGGGCATGAAGGTCGTGGTGGTCAAGACCGGCCAGGACGGCGACGTGGACGTCGCCGACCTGAACGCCAGGATCGAGCAGCACCGCGAGCAGCTGGCCGTGCTGATGGTCACCTATCCCTCCACGCACGGTGTCTTCGAGGACAACATCACCGACATCTGCGCCGCCGTGCACGACGCGGGCGGCCAGGTCTACGTGGACGGCGCCAACCTCAACGCGCTGGTGGGCCTCGCCCGTCCCGGCCGCTTCGGCGCCGACGTCTCGCACCTGAACCTGCACAAGACCTTCTGCATCCCGCACGGCGGCGGCGGCCCCGGCGTCGGCCCGGTCGCGGTGCGCGCGCACCTGGCGCCGTACCTCCCCAACCACCCGCTCCAGCCGGCCGCGGGTCCCGCAACGGGCGTCGGGCCCATCTCGGCGGCGCCCTGGGGCTCGGCGGGCATACTGCCGATCTCCTGGACCTACGTGCGGCTGATGGGCGCCGACGGGCTCAGGCAGGCCACCCAGCAGGCCGTGCTGAGCGCCAACTACGTCGCCAAGCGCCTGGAGCCGCACTACCCGGTGCTCTACACCGGCCCCGGCGGCCTGGTCGCCCACGAGTGCATCATCGACCTGCGCCCGCTGGCCAAGGAGACCGGCGTCAGCGTCGACGACATCGCCAAGCGGCTGATCGACTACGGCTTCCACGCGCCGACCATGTCCTTCCCCGTGGCGGGCACCTTGATGATCGAGCCCACCGAGAGCGAGGACCTGGCCGAGCTGGACCGCTTCTGCGAGGCGATGATCGCGATCCGCGGCGAGGCCGACCGGGTCGGGTCGGGCGAGTGGCCCGCCGACGACAACCCGCTGCGCGGCGCCCCGCACACCGCGGCGGCGCTGAGCGGCGACTGGCAGCACGCGTACAGCCGGCAGGAAGCGGTCTTCCCCGCCGGGGTGTCCGCGGCCGACAAGTACTGGCCGCCGGTGCGGCGGATCGACGGCGCGTACGGCGACCGCAACCTGGTCTGCTCCTGCCCCCCGCTGGACGCCTACGACAACTGAGCCCCGCGGCCGCCGCGCGCACATGGCGAAGCCGGTTCCCTTGACTGCGGGGGAACCGGCTTTGTGCGTTGCGGCGTGACGGTGCGGGTGTCAGGCCGCGGTCGTGATGTGCTCGGTGCCGAGCGGGCGGTGCGGTGCGATGATCTGCCCGTCGGGCAGCAGCTCTCCGGTGTCCTCGAAGAGCAGCACGCCGTTGCACAGCAGGCTCCAGCCCTGTTCCGGGTGGTGGGCCACGGTGAAAGCGGCCTCACGGTCAGGGCCTTCTGCGGTGGGGCACTGCGGCTTGTGCTGGCACATGGATCGAGTCTTTCGCTGCGTGAGGTGAGTGGTGCGGTTGGTCGCGCGATCTGGCTGGTGCATCTCCGTCCCCCCGATTGTGCGTGCGGCCGGTCCCAGTGTTGCCCTCCTGGCGTCAATCCGCAGGGATTTCAGCGAGGCGGAGCTCCACGGGGGAAGACGCGTCACCCACACGGGCGGTTGCCGCCACGTTGCGTTCACAACGGCGGCGTGTTCACGCACGATCACCCCGTTGACGGCACGCGCAAAGGCGGTGCCCCGCGGCCGCGTACGGCCGCGGGGCACCGCCCCGGGGCGCGGGTGTCAGGCCGGCGAGCCCATCAGCGGAGGCGGCGCCAGCCGTACGCTCAGCGCCGGCGCCAGCTCGGTCAGCCGGTGCACCCGGTGCGAGGCGATACCGGGCGGCGCGGGTGCCAGCGGCACCAGCAGGTCGTCCGGGTGGGGCTGGGCGGTGGAGGCCTCGGCCCGCGCGTCGTAGTGCAGCCACAGCGCCAGCATGTAGAGCCCCGGCACCGACAGCAGATGCGGCTGGTACGTCGCCGGCAGTGTCTCCGCCTGGAGCAGCGCCCGCTCGATGGAGGCCAGGAACGGCCCCTCGGAGAAGCGTGAGAACACCCAGCCGTCGGGGGTCACCACGGTCTCGCCCGCCGCGGCCACCCGGGCACCTGCCCTGATATGGAACCGCCAGCCGGTCAGCCGCGCCTGCGGCAGTGCTCCGGGAACGGCCGCCGGCTCGAACACATGGACAGGCAGCGGGTGTTCGGCGGCCAGCGGCCCTTCTGCAGTGCGCAGCGCCGGTGTCCTGGCTTCCAGGACCGCGGTGGGCGAACTGAGCGCGGCGAGCACGCTCAGCAGGGCTGGGGCAGGTGCTGGGGGAACAAGCAGCGGCATGATGTCGCCTCTCACTGGGAGACACGTGGTGCGGGGAGGGCGGGCGCGGACGGCACGGTCGGTTCGATGCTCTGCGGGAGACCTGCTCAGGCACGTCCGGCGAGGGCGGATGCTTTGCCTTGTGCGCGGAGTTTATACGACCTGTGTTCGCTCCGTGTTTCGTCTAGTCGCTGCCAGTATTACGCGCAAGGCGAGAATTCGCCTTCTTCTGGGGACGTGTCGATGGCATTAGCACAGCGTATGGGGAGGGCGGTGCATATTTCTGCTCGCCACGGACGGCCGGAACCCGACGGTCATTTCACCCGGGCTTCCACGGGTCCTGTGGCATTGGAATGTGCCGCTGGAACGTGCGCGGTTGCCTGCTACTGCAAGCCTAGCGTGCACCGGCACTCCGTTGCGGCGTTATCGATCATTTGGGTGGGCATCCTCCGAGGGACGGCCACGCGGCGGCCGCGCGAGGAGGTACGCGTCGATGGGCGAGAAGGTCGTCGCCACAGGGTTCGACACCGCCGATCGAGGGCGCTACCGGCACAAGCTCCAGCAGTGCCTGCTGGGGCTGGAGCGACTGTTGGAAGCGAAGCGATTCGACCGGCCGCGCAATCTGATGGGCCTGGAGATCGAATTGAATCTCGCGGATTCCGCGGGACTGCCGTGCATGATGAACGAAGAAGTGCTGGAGCGCATCGCGAGCCATGATTTCCAGACCGAGCTCGCTCAGTTCAACATTGAAGTAAACATAGCGCCGCACCGGCTTTCCGGGCGGGTACTCGACCGGCTCGCCGAGGAACTGCGGACCGGGCTTGCATACGCCGACCGGATGGCGGGCGAGGTCGGGGCGCACATCGTGATGGTCGGAATTCTGCCGACCCTCGAAGCCCAGGACCTGGTCTCCGCCAACCTCTCGCGCGCCGACCGTTACACCCTGCTCAACGACCGCATCCTGGCGATGCGCGGCGAGGACATCACCCTGGACATCCAGGGCGTCGAGCACCTGGTCTACGCCTCGGCGTCGATCGCCCCCGAGGCCGCCTGCACCTCCACCCAGATGCATCTGCAGGTCACCCCGGGCCGCTTCGCCGCGGTCTGGAACGCCGCCCAGGCCGTGTCGGGACTGCAGGTCGCCGTGGGTGCCAACTCGCCCTTCCTCTTCGGCCGCGAGCTGTGGCGGGAGACCCGCCCGCTGCTCTTCCAGCAGGCCACCGACACCCGCCCGCAGGAGCTGCGCCACCAGGGCGTACGCCCGCTGACCTGGTTCGGCGAGCGCTGGATCGACTCGCCGCTCGACCTGTTCGCCGAGAACGTCCGCTACTTCCCCGCGCTGCTGCCGATCTGCGACGACGAGGACCCGCAGCGGGTGCTGGACGACGGGGGAGTGCCGCAGCTGCGCGAGCTGACCCTGCACAACGGCACGATCTACCGCTGGAACCGGCCGGTCTACGCGGTCGTCGACGGTGTGCCGCACCTGCGGGTCGAGAACCGGGTGCTGCCCGCAGGCCCCACGGTCGACGACGTCCTGGCCAACGCCGCCTTCTACTACGGCCTGGTCAGGGCGCTGGCCGAGGCGCCGCGCCCGGTCTGGCACCGGCTCCCCTTCGGAGCCGCGGCGGCGAACTTCGACGCGGGCTGCCGGGACGGCATCGGCGCCGTCATGCACTGGCCGCGCGGCCGCGGCGGCCTGGCCGAGATCCCCGCCGCCGACCTGATCAGGGACGAGCTGCTGCCGCTGGCCGCGGCCGGACTCGACGGCTGGGGCATCGAGCCCGCCGACCGGGACCGCTACCTCGGCATCATCGAGGAGCGCTGCCGGCTGCGCACCAACGGCGCGGAATGGCAGTCCCAGGCCTTCCACCGGCTGCTGGAGCGCACCCCCGACCGGCGGGCCGCGCTGGCCGCGATGACCCAGCGGTACCGCGAGAACTCCCGGGGCGGCGAGCCGGCGCACCGCTGGCCCGCGGTCTGAAACCGCGGTCCTGCGGGGGTGGCTCCACGACCGGAGGCGCGATCTTCGTATCTTGTCCGGAGACACCCGCGCCGTTGGAGGACCCCGCATGCACACAGAGCCGCAGCCGCAGCAGGTGGTGGACGCGGGGCTGCCCGACCGGACGCTGCGCAACGAGACGCTGATCGTGCTGGCGCTCTCGCTGGGCGCCAGCGGCCTGTCCGCGCTGATCAGCTTCACCGGCTCGGTCACCAGGCCCGGCGCGCTCAAGAACCAGGCGGCGACGCTGGTCGGCTCCTACGCGCCGGACCGGCCCTGGCTCGACCTTGCCTGGCAGCTGTTCTACATCGCGACCGCGCTGGCCCCGGTCGCCCTGGTCGCGCACCTGCTGGGCCGCGAGCGGGCCGGCATGCGGTCGATCGGCTTCGACCTGACCCGCCCGCGGCTCGACCTGGCCAGGGGCGCGGCGGTCGCGGCGGTGATCGGCGGAACCGGCCTGGCCTTCTACCTCGGCGCGCGGACGGCCGGCTTCAACCTGACCGTGGTGCCCGAGTCGCTGCCCGACGTGTGGTGGAAGATTCCGGTGCTGATCGCCTCGGCCGTGCAGAACGCGGTCCTCGAAGAGGTGATCGTGGTCGGCTACCTGCTGCGCCGGCTCGACCGGCTCGGCTGGACCCCGATGGCGGCGCTGGCCGCAAGCGCCGTGCTGCGCGGCTCGTACCACCTCTACCAGGGCATCGGCGGCTTCGTCGGCAACATGGCGATGGGCGTCGTCTTCGTCCTGCTCTACCGCCGCTGGGGACGGGTCGGGCCGCTGGTGGCCGCCCACGCGCTGATCGACACGGTCGCCTTCGTCGGCTACGCCCTGCTCGCGGGGAAGGTCGGCTGGCTGCCCACCGGGTGACCGGCCGGCAGCCCGCCCCTGGGACAGACGACGGGACCTTGCGGACCCGCCCTACGGCACCGCGTGCAGCTCGCCGTCGATCACCGTCACCGCGGAGCCGGTCAGCCGTACCCGGTCGCCGTCCAGCCGGGTGCGGACCAGGCCGCCGCGGGCCGAGGCCTGCCACCCGGTCAGCTGCTCCCGGCCCAGCCGGGCGGACCAGAACGGCGCCAGCGCGGTGTGCGCGCTGCCGGTGACAGGGTCCTCGTCGATGCCGACCGCGGGGAAGAAGCCGCGGGAGACGAAGTCGTAGCCCGCGGCCGGGTCGGCCGCGGCAGCCGTCGCGATCACCCCGCGCCGGGACAGCCGGGCGAGCGCGGCGAAGTCGGGGGCCAGGGCGCGTACCGCTGCCTCGTCGGCGACCTCGACCAGCAGGTCGCCGCAGTCCGGTCCGGTGTCGAGCACGGTCAGCGGTGCCGCGCCCAGCGCCTCGGCGAGGCCGTCGGGCAGTTCCGCGGGCGTGAGCGGTGCGGCGGGGAAGTCCAGGGTGATGGTGCCGTCGCCGTTCGCGTCGGCGGTCAGCACGCCCGCCCTGGTGCGGAAGGCGATCAGGCCTGCGGCCGCGCCCGTCGTCCGCAGCACGTGCGCGGTGGCCAGCGTGGCGTGGCCGCACAGCCCGACCTCGGTGGTCGGGGTGAACCAGCGCAGCGCCCACCCGGCGTCCGGCGCACCGGTCAGCGGGTGGGCGAACGCGGTTTCCGACAAGTTGACCTCGCCGGCGACCTGCTGGAGCCAGTCGTCGGTGGGAAAGGCGTCGGAATCCAGCAGCAGCACCCCGGCGGGATTCCCGGCGAAGGGGCGGTCGGCGAACGCGTCGACGATACGGATACGCATGGCGTGAGCGTAGGGGACCGCGCGCCGGGCGACCCGGCACACGGCCGAGAACGCGGGGCTGCTGCTGCCGGGTAAGGGGTCAGGCGTGCTGCGGGATCTCGTCCTTCAGCGTGGAGCGGACCTGCTGGCGCAGCTCGGCGCTGTCGGTGTGCCCGTGCACGGAGCAGGCGTGCTCGCTCGCGGCACGCACGACCTCGTTCTCCTCACCGGAAATGGTGAGGGTGCAGTTCGTCTCGCTGGGGAATTCCCTGCAGTCGGCGACCTTGCGCATGGCGCATCTCCTCCTTCTGCTCCCTTCCAAGTCTAGGCCGGTGCGTCGGGACGGGCGTGCTCCCGCCGCACGAAAGCCCGGCGGTCCGGGAGCGGGGCCCGCGGTCGGTCAGCGCTTGGCCTGGTTGAACCGCACCTCGTTGCCCGCCGGGTCGCGGAAGGAGCAGTCGCGCACGCCGTACGGCTGGTCGGTCGGCTCCTGGACGACGTCGGCGCCGGCCGCCTGCACGCGGTCGAAGGTCTGGTCGACGTCGTCGGTCCAGAACACCACACGTGCGTAGACGCCCTTGGCCATCAGGTCGGCCACCGCGCTGCGGTCGTCGGGCGACATGTTCGGGTTGGCGGCCGGCGGTTCGAGGATGATGTCGACCTCGGGCTGCGAGGGGGAGCCGACGGTGACCCAGCGCATGTCGCCGTAGCCGACGTCGTTGCGGATTTCGAGGCCGAGCACGTCGCGGTAGAACTCGACGGCCTTGTCGTGGTCGTCGACGGCCAGGAAGGTGTGTGAGAGCTTGATGTCCATGCAGGTCACGCTAGGGCAGGACCCGCGCCCCTGGCTTCTTTGTTTTTGACCGGCCTGGTGACCATCTTCGCGACGCAGGCCGGCAGGGCGGACAGCTCGGCGTGGTTGCGCGCGCGGTAGGCGCTCGGCGTCTCGCCGACCAGCTCGGTGAAGCGCGAACTGAACGACCCCAGCGACGAGCAGCCCACCGCCATGCAGACGTCGGTCACCGACATGTCGCCCCGGCGCAGCAGGGCCTTCGCCCGCTCGATCCTGCGGGTCATGAGATATGCGTACGGCGTCTCGCCGAAGGCCGCACGGAAACTCCGCGAGAAGTGCCCGGGCGACATCACCGCCTCACGCGCGAGCGCCGACACGTCGAGCGGCCGGGCGTAGTCGCGGTCCATCCGGTCGCGGGCTCGCCGCAGCCTCACCAGATCCGACCTGTCCATGCGGCCAAGTATGCCGGAGCCCTCTGACAGAGCCGCCTTCACGCAGCCGCCTTCACGCAGCCGCCTTCAAGGCCGCCGGGGGACCGGCGTGCGCAGCCCTCACCTGGATGCTTGCCAGCCGAACAGTTCCGATATATCGTTGAGCCATCGCGAACGATCACGATAGGAGAACCGTTATGCACGGACATGCACATGGACACGAGCGCGGCCCCTTCGGTCCCGGCCGGCACGGCTGGGGCGAGCACGAGGGGGGCAGGGCCGCCTTCGGCCCCTTCGGACCGCCCTTCGGCGGCGGCCCGTTCGGGCCCGGCGGCCGAGGACGCGGGGGACCGCGCGGCCGGGCGAGGCGAGGTGATGTGCGGGCGTCGATCCTGGCCCTGCTCAAGGACCGGCCGATGCACGGCTACGAGATGATCCAGGAGATCGCCGAACGCAGCGGCGGCGCGTGGAAGCCGAGCCCCGGCTCGGTCTACCCGACGCTGCAGCTCCTGGAGGACGAGGGCCTGATCAGCAGCGCGAGCGAGGGCGGCAAGAAGCTGTTCACGCTCACGGAGGCCGGCGCCCAGGAGGCCGAGGCCGGCCCCGAGGCACCCTGGGAGGACGCCGACCGCGGCGTCGACTGGGACGCCATGAACGAGATAAGGAAGGCGGGCGGCGGCCTCGTCGAGGCCTTCCGCCAGGTCTGGGCGACCGGCACCCCCGAGCAGCGCGAGAAGGCGCTGACGGTGGTGAACGACGCCCGCAAGAGGCTCTACCTGATCCTGGCCGACGAGGAGCGGGACTGAGCCACCCGGCGGTTCACCAGCACGCGAGCCGCCGCAACGCATCGGGCCGGCCCGGGGGGTCACACCCCGGGCCGGCTCGATCCGCGTATCAGCAGCCGGGTCGGGATGATCCGCGGCTGCGCCTGTACGGTGTCCACCGCCGTCGCGTCGATCAGCCCGCGCAGCGCCTCCACCGCCGCCACCCCGAGCCCCCGCTGGTCCTGGGCGACCGTGCTCAGCGCCGGCCGTACCAGCGCCGCCGCGTCGATGTCGTCGAAGCCGACCACCGCCAGGTCGCGGGGCACCGCCAGGCCGGCGTCCGCCGCCGCGTGGATGGCGCCGATCGCCATCTGGTCGCCCGCCGCGAAGATCGCGGTCGGCCGGTCCGGGATCGCCAGCAGCCGCTTGCCCGCGGCCTCCCCGCTTGCCAGGAAGAAGTCCCCCTCGGTCACGTACTCGGGCGGCACGCTCAGCCCGAGCCGGGTGCAGGCCCGCAGGTAGCCCGCCAGCCGCTCGGCTGCCGGCGGCAGGTGCAGCGGCCCGGTGACGGTCGCGATCCTGCGGTGGCCCAGCTCGTAGAGGTGCTGCACGGCGGCCTCCGCGCCCGCCGCGTTGTCGGAGCTGACCCGGACCGTACGCGGCCCGGTGAAGGCGGTGTCGATGCCCGCACAGGGCACCGTGGAGTCCGCGAGCACCCGCAGGCAGCGGTCGTCGGGCGGGGTGGTCAGCACGATCACCCCCTCCAGGTTGTGCCGCTGCACCGCCTGCAGATGGGCGCCGTCCTGGTCCTCGGCGCTCGGCGTGGTCAGCAGCATCAGGTGGTAGTCCGCGTCCGACAGCGCGGTGCGCACCGCGCTCAGCAGGCCGAGCAGGAAGGGGTTGTGCTGGCCCAGGGCCTCCTGGCCGCTGTCCCACACCAGGCCGATGGTGTCGGAACGGCGGCGCACCAGGGTGCGGGCGGGCTCGTTGGGTGCGTACCCCAACTCGCTCGCCAGCCGCCGGATCTTGGCCCGGGTGGCCTCGCTCACCTCGGCCCGGTCGTTCAGCGCCCGGGAGACGGTGGCGGTCGACACACCGCTGCGGCGGGCGAGTTCACGGATGTTCACGGCATACCCGTTCTGCGCGAGTGGACCTGGGGACAGGATGGCGACGAGATGACGACGGTATGAGGGCGGGATGAGAGCGGTGTGAGGACGCGGAAAAAGCTTCCTGCGCACAGTCTTGACGATCAGTCGGGGCAAGGACAGACTTCCCGCCGATCGGAAACGTTTACGGCAATCGGCCCCGGTCCGCCGGGGACCCCCAACAGGAACGGGACGCCTGCGATGCCAACGAACGCTCGACGACTACGCATGAGAAGCCTCCTGACACTCGCCACCGCGGCCGCCTGCGTCGCAGCCGTGGCATCCGTGCCGGCGCAGGCCGGCGACAACCCGAGCTACACCAACCCCAAGGCCCCGATCGACGTCCGGGTCAAGGACCTCCTCAAGCGCATGACGCTGGAGGAGAAGATCGGGCAGATGGACCAGATCTCGGTCGTCCGCATGCAGGGCGACTGCGAGTGGAGCGGCGGCGCCTTCACCGAATCCTGCCTGAAGTCCGTGCTGGTCGACAATGCCGCGGGCTCGGTGCTCTCCGGCGGCGGCGCGGGCCCGACCGCCAACACGCCCGCCAACTGGGCGACCATGGTCAACACCGTGCAGAAGTACGCGATCGACAACTCGCGCCTGCACATCCCGATCATCTACGGCGTCGACGCCGTCCACGGCCACAACAACGTGCTGGGCGCCACGATCTTCCCGCAGGAGATCGGCCTGGGCTCCACCTGGAACCCCGAACTGGTCGAGGCCGCCGGCGCGTCCACCGCCAGGGCGGTCTCCGCCACCGGCATCGACTGGAACTTCGCACCGGTCGCCGACATCGCCCGCGACCAGCGCTGGGGCCGCTACTACGAGACCTACGGTGAGGACCCGCTGCTGTCCGGCACCCTGGCGTCCGCCGCGGTCTCCGGCATCCAGGGCGCGGACGGCGCCAAGGACGTCGCGGCCACCGTCAAGCACTTCGGCGGCTACGGCGAACCCGGCAACGGGCACGACCGCGTACCCGGCGACGTCTCGCTGCGCTACCTGCAGGACACCCTGCTCCCCTCGTACAAGCAGGCGGTGGACGCCGGAGCCATGTCGGTGATGGTCAACTCAGGTGCCGTCAACGGCATTCCGGCGACCTCGTCGCACTACCTGCTGACCGACGTTCTGCGCGGCCAGTGGGGCTTCCAGGGCGTCGAGGTCAGCGACTGGCAGGACGTCCGCGCCCTGCAGACGACCTACCACATCGCCGCCGACTACCCCGAGGCCATCGCCAAGGCCGTCAACGCCGGCCTGGACATGGCGATGGAGCCTTACGACGCGCAGGGCTGGAGCGACGGGCTCAGGACCGCCGTCCAGCGCGGCCTGGTCTCCGTCAACCGGATCGACCAGTCCGTCAGCCGCATCCTGACCATGAAGTTCAAGCTGGGCCTGTTCGAACACCCCTACGTCGACGCCTCGAAGGCCGACTCCCGGGTGATCGGCGCGGACACCGCACTGGCCCGGCAGGCCGCCGACGAGTCCCAGGTGCTGCTGCGCAACGAGGGCAATGTGCTGCCGATCGCGTCCTCGGCGAAGAAGATCGTGGTCGCCGGCTCCTACGCCGACGACATCAACGACCAGGCGGGCGGCTGGACCGTCGGCTGGCAGGGCGTGCCGGACGGCGTGCAGCTGCCCGGCACCACCGTGCTGCAGGGCATCAAGGAGGCGGCCCCCTCGGGGACGTCCGTGGTCCGTGCGACCTCGGCGGACGACGCCGTGGCGAAGGCGCAGGACGCCGACCTGACCGTCGTCGTGGTCGGCGAGAAGGCCGCCGCCGAGGGCGCGGCGGACTCCCCGCGGCCCGAGCTGTCCGCCGACCAGCAGGCACTGGTCAAGGCGCTCAAGGCGACCGGCAAGCCGGTGGTCACCGTGGTGGTCGCAGGCCGCCCGCTGGTGCTCGGCGACGCCGACGGCACCCAGGGCCTGCTGATGGCCTGGCTGCCCGGCAGCGAGGGCGGCCACGCGGTCGCCGACGTGCTCTTCGGCAAGGTCGACCCCAGTGGCCGGCTGAGCGCGTCCTGGCCCAAGGACGTCGGCAACGAGCCGCTGTACTACCAGCAGCTCCCCGGCACCAACGGCGGACCCGAGTCGACCTACGACGCGGCCTACCGCTTCGGCGCCGGACTGTCCTACACCAGCTACGCCTTCAACTCGATCACGGCGGGCTCGCCCACCGCCCGCACCCGCGACACCATCAGCCTCAAGGTCGGCGTCGCCAACACCGGTGATCGCGCGGGCGACCTGGTCGTGCCGGTCTACGTGTCCCAGCCGACCAGCGACGTGCTCGCACCGCCCACCAAGCTGGTCGCCTTCACCAAGGTGCACCTGGCGGCCGGCCAGAGCACGACGGTGACGGTCAAGGTGCCGCCGAACCGGCTGGCGGTCACCCCCGGCGACATCGACGGCTCGGGCAGGCAGCAGGTGGCCCGCGGCGCCTACGTCTTCACCGCCGGCACCCAGACCACCACGGTGACTGTGCGCTGACCGGCCGGGCGGCTCGCCCCGGCGGCCGCACATAGTGCCACGGCCGGCCGCGGCCGGGGATCATCCCCGGCCACGGCCGGTCGAAACCCGTGTGCGGGGCGCGGCGGTACCGGCAAAACTTGGCGTACGCAGCCGGAGCCGCAACCCGTGGGAGGACATGTGCAGGCCGAGGACGACGACACCGCCGCCGCGGATCGCGCCCTGATGGAGAGGGTCTGGGCGGCGCCGGTCCTCGCCGGGGAACTGCCGCCGTTCGACCCGGACACCGCCCCCGCCCGGCCGGGGCTGCTCTTCGCCGGCTGGCTCGGCAGGGCCCTCGGCGACGGGGTACCCGAGCCGCACATCGTGACGCTGAGCACCGCAGCGGCCGACGGCACGCCCAGCGCCCGGGTGGTGATGCTGCGCGGTGTCGACTCCGCGGACTGCGCCGTCGTCTTCGCCGGGGACCGGCTCAGCGTCAAGGGGCGGGACCTCTCGGCGCGGCCCGTCGCCGCCCTGACCTGGTACTGGCCCGCGTACGGCCGGCAGATCCGGATGGCGGGACCGGTGGACCTGCTTGGCGCCGAGGCCACCCGGCAGGACTTCCTGGCCCGCTCCCCCCTCTCCCGCGCCGCCGCCTTCACCGGCCGGATCAGCACACCGCTGAGCGGGCAGGAGGAGTACGACCGCGAGCGCCGCGCCGCGCAGGCCCTGGTGGCCGCCGAACCCGAGCGGGTGCCTCCCACCCACGCCGTATACCGGCTGCGTGCCGCGGAGGCGGAGTTCTTCCAGGCCCGCCCGGACCGCTCGCACGCCCGGCTGCGCTACACCCGCGACGGCGACGGCGACGGCTGGTCCCGCATTTTGCTGTGGCCATGACTCATCCCCACGGAGGAGGCGCCCGGTGGCCGCCCCCCTCCGCGGGTTGACGCGGAATGCCCCCTTGAGCCGATGCGGCACGCCAGGGCAACCTGCTGCAATGGATGGCGTGTACAGCGACCACGGGCAGCCGCTCGACCCGGCCCACCCGGCGGACGACGCCCACCTCACCGCGGAGGTGCGCGCCGTCGCCGCGAGCGCGCGGCGGCGGGCGGTCAGGGACGGGGACTCCCAGGCCGACACCGCCCACCTACTGCACTCCCTTTTGGAGAACGACCCCGACGCCCGCGCCGCCTGCGACGCTTCGGCGGGCAGCAGCGCCCGGGTGCTCGGCTATCTGGTGCAGCGCAGCATCGGCTACGGGCTGCGCTGGCGCGGCTGGGTGGAGGACTCCGGGGCGCTGCCCGTCCTCACGGTGACGGTGCCGGGCTGGAGCCCGGCCGCCGCGGCGGCCTTCCGCACCGCGGTCGAGCTGGCCGGGCAGCGTGGCGGTGCGCAGGCCGACGGCATCGACCTGCTGCAGGCGCTGGCCGCCGACCCCGACTGCCGGGCGGCCGACGTGCTGCGGTCAGCCGGCCTCGACCCGGACGGCCTGCACGACGGCCCGGGTCCGCTGCCCGGTCCGCGCGATGCGGGCAACTAGGGCGAACGGCGAACGGCAAACGGCAAACGGCGAACGGCGAACGGCGAACGGCGAACGGCGAACGGCGACCGGGCAAACGGCAACCGGCAACCGGATGTGGGCGGCGGATGTCAGTAATTAAAGGGATGACGGTCCTGTCGACTGCTGCCATGATGACCTGATGCACGTATCAGGGGCCAGGAACACAGGACTTGGGCTCGCCCTGCTGTCGGCCTTCGCCTTCGGCGGCTCGGGCGTCGCCGCGAAGCCGCTCATCGACCTCGGGTTCGACCCGCTCCAGGTGGTGTGGATGCGGGTGGCCGGCGCCGCGCTCATCCTGCTGCCCGTCGCGCTGCGCTCCCGTGCGCTGCCCAGGCAGCGGCCCGCCCTGGTCGCCGGCTTCGGGCTGCTGGCCATCACCGGCTGCCAGGCGCTCTACTTCGTGGCCATCGCGCGCATCCCGGTCGGCATCGCCATCCTGGTCGAATTCCTCGGCCCCGCCCTGCTGCTGGGCTGGATCCGCTTCGTCCAGCGCCGCCCCGTCACCCGGGCGGCCGCGCTCGGCGTCGTCCTGGCCCTGGCCGGTATGACCTGCGTCGTCGAGGTCTGGTCGGGCCTCGCCTTCGACGCGCTCGGACTGCTCTACGCCTTCGGGGCCGCGTGCTGCCAGGTCGCGTACTTCGTGCTCGCCGACCACGGCACCGCGGCGGACGACGCGCCCGAGCCGATCACCGTCATCGCGCACGGTCTCGCCGTCGGCGCGGTCGTCCTCACCGCCGTCGCCCACCCCTGGACCATGGACTGGTCCGCGCTCGGCCACCAGGCCGCGCTGGGCGACCGGGACGTACCGGCCGTGCTGCTGGTCGGCTGGATCGTGCTGGTGTCGACCGTCGTCGCCTACCTCACCGGGGTGCTGGCGGTCCGCACGCTCAGCCCGCAGGTCGCGGGCGTCGTCGCCGGGCTCGAAGCGGTGGTCGCCACGGTGCTCGCATGGGTCCTGCTGGCGGAACACCTCGGCTCCGCCCAGGTGGTGGGCGGTGCGCTCGTCCTGGCCGGCGCGCTCGTCGCCCAGACCGCCGCCGCCCCCTCCCACCCGGCTGCGCCGGACGCCCTCCCCGCGCCCGAGCCCACGCCGGTCTGACCCGCTCCACGGACCTGGTGGGGCGGAAGCCGGGAGCCATAGGGTGGGGGGATGCATTCCACCGTGCTTCCCCCTCCCGCTGCCTGACGCAGGCAGCGCCTCGGCCCAGGGCCGATTGACGACGTAGACGCGGACCGGGTCCGCCGGCGGAGCCACATGCCGGGGACGACCGGGACGGTCGGTGCTGCCCGCGCACAGCGATGAGCGAACCGACCGAACCCCCTTCCTCCACGGGAGAACTCCGTGTCCTTCAGGCATGCCCCGGCCACCCGGGGCCTGATCTATGTCGTCGTCGCAGCAACCGGCTGGGGCACCGCCGGCGCGGTGGCGGCAGCACTGTACGGGCGCAGCGGCCTCGGCCCGCTGTCCCTCACCTTCTGGCGGGCCGCAGGCGGCTTCGCGCTGCTGCTCGCGGTCCGGCTGCTGCGCCCGCGCCCCGCCCAGCGCCGGGACGTGGTGCGGCCGCGGAAGCGGGGTGCGGCAGCCTGCCGTGTCCTGGCCACCGGTCTCGGCCTCACCGTCTTCCAGGCCGCCTACTTCTGCGCGGTCCGCTCGACCGGGCTCGCCGTGGCCACCGTCGTGACGCTCGGCTCGGGTCCCGTGCTGATCGCCCTGGCCGCCCGGCTCACCATGGGCGAACGGCTCGGCCGGGGCGGTGTCCTGGCCGTGGCGGGCGCGCTCGGCGGCCTGGCCGTCCTGGTGCTGGGCGGCGACCCGGTCGGCGCAGGCGGCACCGTCCGCCCGGCAGGCGTCGGCCTCGCCGTCCTTTCGGCGGCCGGCTACGCCGCGATCACGCTGCTGACCCGCTGGTGGGGACGGCAGGGAGTGGCAGGCGCCCCGTTCGACACCTCGATGTGGGCGTTCGGGATCTGCGCTGCCCTGCTGCTCCCGGCCGCCTGGGCCGAAGGGCTGCTGCCGCACGCGGACGACCTGGGCCGCACGCTGCTGCTGCTCGGCTACCTGGCGTCGGTGCCCACCGCGCTGGCCTACGGCCTGTATTTCGCCGGCGCGGCGGTGCTGCGCTCCGCGACGGTCTCGGTGGTCGCGCTGATCGAGCCGGTGTCGGCGACGGTGCTCGCCGTCGCGCTGCTCGGTGAGCGCCTCACCGCGGCCACCGTGCTGGGCACCGCGTGCCTGCTGGGCGCGGTCGGCCTGCTGGTCGCCGACGAGGCCCGCGGCATGCGGCGGCTGCCGCGGACGGCGGTGGTCAGCGCCGCCGCGGCGCCGGCGGCAGGTAGCCCGGCAGCGGCAGGTCCTGGCCCGGGATCACGGCCGGTTCGGGAGCCCCGTAGGAGGTGACGACCGGGACCACGCCCGACCAGTGGGGGAGCGTGAGGTCGTCGGGCTCCTCGCTGGGCGGGCCGGTGCGGGTCTTCGCCGACACCTCGTTCAGGTCGAGGCGTATCACGGCGGTCGACGCGAGCTCCTTCGCGTTCGGCCGCCGTGAGTCGGCGGAACGCCCGGGAACGGCCTGGTCGACGATCGCGTCCAGGGCGGCGGCCCGCTCCCGCGGGTCCAGCACCTGGTAGGCGGTGCCGTGCACCACCACCGAGCGGTAGTTGATCGAGTGGTGGAAGGCGGACTTGGCGAGCACCAGGCCGTCCACATGCGTCACCGTCAGGCACACCGCGAGCCCGTCGTCCGCGGCGTCCCGCAGCGGGCGCGACCCGGTGGACCCGTGGACGTACAGCCGCTCGCCGGTGCGGGCGTAGAGGGTGGGCAGCACCACGGGTGCGCCGTCCCTGATGAAGCCGAGGTGGCAGACGTAGCCCTCGTCGAGGATCGCGTGCACGGTCTCGCGGTCGTAGGCGGCGCGTTCCCTGGAGCGGGTGGGTGTGCTGCGGTCGGTGGCGGGATAGCCCGCGGGCGATGCGGTGGCCATAGCGCGATCCTTTGAACTAGTGCATAATCGAATTTGTGCTAGGAGAGTACCGAATCACCGGGCGGGGCGCATCGGGTATTGCCGCCGACATCGAGAGCGCGGTCGGCAGCGGTGCGCTGCGGCCGGGGACGTCGCTGCCGCCGCTGCGCGAACTGGCCGTGGAGCTGGACGTCAACCCGAACACGGTGGCGGCCGCCTACCGGCTGCTGCGCGACCGCGGGGTGATCGAGACCGCGGGCCGCCGCGGCAGCCGGGTGCGGGCCAGGCCGGCGACGGCGCCGCGGGAACAGATCAGGATCGCGGTCCCTCCCGGTGTGCGGGACATCTCCACCGGAAATCCCGACCCGGCGCTGCTGCCCCCGCTCGCCGAGGCGCTCGCCGCGGCCGCCGCCCGGCACGCGCGGACGCCCGCGGTCTACGGGGGGCCGCCGGTGGACGCGGAGTTGGGCCGACTGGCCCGTGCCGCGCTGGACGCGGACGGTGTGCCCGCAGGACCCGTCGGCCTCACCTCGGGCTCGCTCGACGCCATGGACCGGGTGCTCACCGCGCATCTGCGGCCGGGTGACGCGGTGGCCGTCGAGGACCCCGGCTGGGGGAGCGTGCTCGACCTCGTACCGGCGCTGGGGCTGCGGGTGGTGCCGGTGGCGGTGGACGACGAGGGCCCGGTGGCCGAGGAGGTCGCCCGCGCGCTGCGGTCCGGGGTCCGCGCCGTGGTGGTGACCGACCGCGGGCAGAATCCCACCGGCGCGGCCCTGTCGGCGGCCCGCGCGGCCGACCTGCGCGCGGTGCTCGCCGACCACCGCCAGGTGCTGGTGATCGACGACGACCACATCAGCGGCATCGCCGACCTGCCGCTGCACTGCCTGGCGGGCGTCACCGACCACTGGGCGCTGGTGCGTTCCGCCGCCAAGGCGTACGGGCCGGACCTGCGACTGGCGTTCTACACCGGCGACACCACGACCGTGGACCGCGTACGCGGCAGGCACCGGCTCGGCGCCGGCTGGGTCAGCCACCTGCTCCAGCACACCCTGGTCCACCTCTGGCAGACCGGTGCGGTCGACCCGGAAACGGTCGCCAGGTCGTACGGCGAGCGGCGCGAGGCGCTGGTACGGGCGCTGGCCGCCCGGGGTGTGGCGTCCCACGGGCGCAGCGGCATGAACGTCTGGGTCCCGGTCAGCGACGAGACCGGCGCGGTCGCAGGACTGCTCCAGCGCGGCTGGGCGGTCGCACCCGGCGCCCGCTTCCGGGCGCGCTCGGCGCCCGGTGTGCGGCTGACCGTCTCACCGCTCGCCCACGGCGACATCGAGCCGCTGGCCGACGCGGTCGCCGAGGTGCTGCACGGCCCGGCCGCCGGCCGTTACGGCTGAGCCTCGGGGGCAGGCCGCGGCTTCGGGCGGCGCTGGGTGAGCGCGGCACCGACCAGGATGACCACCGCTCCGACCGGTTCGTTCCAGTGCAGGGTCTCGCCGAGCAGGGTGACGCCGGCGGTGGTCGCCACGATGGGTATCAGATACGTCACCATCGCGCCGATCGTCGGCCCCTTCTCCGCGACCAGGCCGTACTGGATCAGGAACGCCACACCGGTGCCCAGGGCGCCCAGCGCCAGCACCGACAGGACCGACTTCGCGGGCCAGCTGTCCGGCATCGAGGTGAAGAAGGGCGTGACCACCAGCAGCTGCACCGTGCCCAGCAGCAACTGGCTCGCGGACACCGCCAGGTGCGAGCTGCCGGTGCTGGTGAGGGTGCGGCGCACATACGCCCAGCCGATCGCGTAGCTGACTGCGGCGGTCAGTGCCATCAGGGTGCCCTTCGGGTCCTGGCCCGAGAAGCCCTGCCAGGCGCCGAGCACCGTCAGCACCCCGATGAAGCCGAGGCCGACGCCCGCGAAGCGCTCCCTGGACGGCCGGTCCTCGGACAGCGCGACGAGCGAGACAAGCATCGAGAACAGCGGGGTGGCCGCGTTGCATATCCCGGCCAGCATCGACGGGATGGTCTGCTCGGCGGTCGCGAACAGCGTGAACGGCAGGGAGTTGAGCAGGAAGGCCGCGACCGTCAGATGCAGCCAGGTCCGCGGTGAGCGCGGCAGCCGCTCCCGCTTGACCGCGACCGCCGCGGCGAGCACCGCTGTGCCGAAGACCATCCGGCCCAGCGTCACCTGGAGTGGGGCGAAGGCCTCGTTGCCCACCTTCATGAACAGGAAGCTGAACCCCCAGATCAGACCGAGCACGGCGAAGCGGATCCGCCAGTCGACCGCGGACCGGCGCGCGGGTGCGGCCACGTCCCCAGGTGCGGCGGCAGGTGCAGCCGAAGGTGCGGCGGCGGGTGCGGGCGGGGGAGCGGCGACGGCGGATCGGCTCTCGGCAGGTGCGGTCATGCACTCACGATGACGGCTGGGACCTCGTAGAACAAGCGAGATTTCGTACACAGTCAGCGTAGTATTTCTTACATGTTGAGCCTGGAACGCCTCCGCATCCTGCACGCCATCGACACCTACGGCTCGGTGAGCGCCGCCGCCGACGTCCTCAGCGTGACCACGTCCGCGGTCTCGCAGCAGATGGCCAAGCTGGAGCGGGAGACCGGGCAGTCGCTGCTGGCCAAGAGCGGCCGCGGGGTCCGGCTCACCGACGCGGGACGGCTGCTGTCGGGGCACGCCGAGCGGATCCTGTCGCTCGTCGAGCTGGCGCACGCCGACCTGGAGGCGCACCGCGGGGCCGCGCTCGGCGACCTGATCGCCGGCGCCTTCCCCACCGCGGTGCGCGGGCTGTTCCCCGCCGCGCTCACCGAGCTGCGGCGCGAGCACCCGCAGCTGCGGACGATGGTGCACGAGCTGGAGCCGCACGACTCGCTCGCCCGCCTCAACCGCGGCGACATCGACCTCGCGGTCGTCCTCGACTGGTACAACAAGCCGCTGTCGCTGCCCGGCGGACTGGCCAAGGCGCCGCTCTTCGACGACATCGTGGACGTGGCGCTGCCGGCGGGACACCCGCTGGAGGACCGCGAGCAGATCGACCTCGACGAACTGGCGCAGGACTCCTGGATCGCCTGGCCGGACGGCGGCTTCTGCCACGAGTGGCTGCTGTTCACCTTGCGCGGCAAGGGGATAGAACCGCGGGTCGCGCACCACGCCGAGGAGCACGCGACCGTGCTGGCGCTGGTCGCCGCGGGGCTCGGTGTCGCCGTGATCCCGCGGCTGGGCCGCGATCCGATGCCGGGTGGCGTACGGGTGGTGCCCGTACGCCACACCATGCGGCGCCATGTCTACGCCGTGTGGCGCGAGGACGCCGACCGCCGCCCGGCGATCAGGGCGGCGGTGGACGCCCTCGGGACCGCGGCGCGCGACTACTGCTGACCGGGTGAGGACCGGCCTGCCGGGTCAGGCCAGCGTGACGCTGTCGCCCGAGACGGTGACCGACTGGGCGGGCAGCGGGCTGGTGGCGGGGCCGTGGGCCACGGAGCCGTCGGCGGCGTGGAACTTGCTGCCGTGGCAGTGGCAGTTGATCGTGCCGTCCGAGACGTCCGCGACGACGCAGCCCTGGTGGGTGCAGATCGCGGAGAAGGCCTTGAACTGGCCGGCCGTCGGCTGGGTGACGACCACCTTCTGGTCGGCGAAGACCTTCCCGCCGCCGACCGGGATGTCCGCGGTCTTGCCCAGCGGGGTGCCCCCGCCCGCACCGCCGGAGGCGTCGGAGGGCGACGCGGAGGAGGAGGCCGACGGCGTACCGGAGTCGGCTCCGAAGGAGGAGGAGGGCGCGTCCGCGGACGACCCCGAGTCCGAGTCGGACCCGCACGCGGTGAGTACGGCGGCGAGCCCGGCACCGCCCGCGGCCGCGAAGACCGTGCGGCGGGTCGGGGGCATGGAGGGTCCGGGGTTTTCGGCCATGAGCTGCATCCTGTCCGCTGGTGGGGCCGGGCGGCGGTGTCCTGGCCGCCCGCGGCGTGTGGCCACGCGTGTCCGTTCATACGGGCGGTCACCGTGATCCGTTCAACGACGCGCGGGGGAATTCCCCCGGGCGTCGCAGCAGCCACTCGGCCACCGGCCGTCAGCGGCCCGCCGGACCGCCGCTAACCTGGGGCAATGCTGAGAGACGTGACGGGCATCCGCTATGTGACGCCGCTGCGCGAGGGTGGCTCGGTGCCCGGTGTGGTCGAGGCCGACGACCTGGGCACGTACGTGGTGAAGTTCAGCGGCGCCGCCCAGGGCCGCAAGGCGCTGATCGCCGAGGTGATCGCCGGTGAACTGGGCCGCAGGCTCGGACTGCGGGTGCCGGAGCTGGTCCGCTTCGACTTCGACCCGATCATCGGCCTCGGCGAGCCGGACGAGGAGATCCAGGACCTGCTGCGGGCCAGCGGCGGCCTGAACCTGGGCATGGACTTCCTGCCGGGCTCCCTCGGCTTCGACCCGCTGGTCTTCGGCGTCGAGCCCGCGGAGGCGAGCCGCATCGTCTGGTTCGACGCGCTGATCGGCAACGTCGACAGGTCGTGGCGCAACCCCAACCTGCTGGTGTGGCACCGCAACGTCTGGCTGATCGACCACGGCGCCTCGCTGATCTGGCACCACAACTGGAAGACCGCGCAGACCGCGTCCGCGAAGGCCTACGACGCCTCCGACCACGCCCTGTCCCGCTTCTCGCCGCAGCCGGCCGCCGCCGCGGCGGAACTGGCGCCGCTGGTGACCGCCGACCTGCTCGCCGAGGTCACCGCGCTGGTCCCCGACGAGTGGCTGGCCGACGAGCCGGGCTTCGACACGCCCGACGACGTACGCCGGGCGTACGCGGAACTGCTGGCCGCCCGGGCGGCGGACGTCCACGAACGGATCACGCTCGCCCCGGTGCAGCGTGACCGGCAGCCGCCGCCGGAGTGGCTGCGTACCTGGGTCGAGGGGAAGAACGCCTGATGGGCGGGCGGGACGTGTTCGAGTACGCGCTGGTGCGCGTGGTGCCGCGGATCGAGCGCGGCGAGATGATCAACGCCGGGGTGCTGGTCTACTGCCGGGCCGCCGCCTTCGTCGGCGCGCGGGTGCACCTGGACGAGGCCCGGCTGCGCTGCCTCGACCCCGAAGTGGACGTGGCCGGCGTGCGGGCCGCACTGCGCGGCTACCAGGAGATCTGCACCGGCGGTGAGGACGCGGGCCAGGCGGGCGGCGACGACCCCGGGCGGCGCTTCCGCTGGCTGACCGCGCCGCGCAGCACCATCGTGCAGCCCGGCCCGATCCACACCGGGCTGACCGCGGACCCGCGGGCCGAGGTGGACCGGCTGCTCGACCTGCTGGTCCGCTGACCCCGCGCGGCGCTCCCGCACTCCCGGCCGTCCGGTGCGCTGAAGCACATCGCCCGTGGTGGCGTTGACACTGGGTCACTGTCCTCCTACGGTTTCGGCAACGGGACCTACTAAGCGGTCGCTCATGCGTCGAGAACGCGGCGCGGCCGCACCACAGGGCTGAGGAGAACAGATGTCCAGCACCGAGCAGCGCGTCGCGATCGTCACCGGCGCCGCCCGCGGAATCGGCGCCGCCACCGCGGTGCGGCTGGCCGAGCAGGGCCGCGCCGTCGCCGTACTCGACCTCGACGAGAGCGCCTGCAAGGACACCGTCGAGACCATCACCGCGGCCGGCGGCCGGGCCGTCGCGGTGGGCGCCGACGTGTCGGACGAGGCGCAGGTCGAGGCCGCCGTCGCCAGGGTCGCCGCGGAACTGGGCAAGCCGACCGTCCTGGTCAACAACGCGGGGGTGCTCCGCGACAACCTGCTGTTCAAGATGAGCCCGGGCGACTGGGACACCGTCATGAACGTCCACCTGCGCGGCGCCTTCCTGATGACCCGCGCCGTCCAGAGCCACATGGTCGACGCGCACTTCGGCCGGGTGGTCAACCTCTCCTCGTCCTCCGCGCTGGGCAACCGCGGCCAGGCCAACTACGCCGCCGCCAAGGCCGGCCTGCAGGGCTTCACCAAGACCCTCGCCATCGAACTGGGCAAGTTCGGCGTCACCGCCAACGCCGTGGCACCCGGCTTCATCGTCACCGACATGACCGCCGCCACCGCCGCCCGGGTCGGCATGGACTTCGAGGACTTCCAGACCGCCGCAGCCACCCAGATCCCGGTCCAGCGGGTCGGCAGGCCCGCGGACGTCGCGGGCGCCATCGCCTTCTTCACGGGCGACGACGCCGGGTTCGTCTCGGGCCAGGTGCTGTACGTGGCCGGCGGCCCGCTCAACTGACCGGCCGGAGGCCCGACATCATGACCCAGCTCCCCAGCACCACCCCCGCCGCCGACACCGGCAGGGTCGCCCTGGTCACCGGCGCGAGCCGCGGCATCGGCTTCGGCATCGCGCAGGCCCTGGTCGCCCGCGGCGACCGGGTGTGCATCACCGGCCGCAACGAGGACGCCCTCAAGGAGGCCGTCGAGCGGCTCGGCCCCGACCGGGCGATCGGCGTCGCGGGCAAGGCCCACGACGAGGCCCACCAGGCGGTCGCCGTCGAACGCACCATGGAGGCCTTCGGCCGGGTCGACTACCTGGCCAACAACGCCGGCACCAACCCCGTCTACGGCCTGCTCGCCGACCTCGACCTCGGTGTGGCCCGCAAGGTCTACGAGACCAACGTGATCTCCGCGCTCGGCTTCGCCCAGCAGACGTGGAAGGCCTGGCAGAAGGACAACGGCGGCGCGATCTTGAACATCACCTCGATCGCCGGGCTCGCGCCCTCGCCCTTCATCGGCGCCTACGGCATCAGCAAGGCCGCGATGGTCAACCTGACCGTGCAACTGGCCGCCGAGATGGCGCCCGGCGTGCGGGTCAACTCCATCGCCCCCGCGGTGGTCAAGACGAAGTTCGCCGCCGCGCTCTACGAGGGCCGCGAGGAGGAGGCGGCGGCCGGCTACCCGCTCGGGCGGCTCGGCGTGCCCGAGGACATCGGCGGCGCCGCCGCCTTCCTGCTCGGCGACGAGGCCGGCTGGATCACCGGGCAGAACCTGGTGATCGACGGCGGGCTCTTCCTGCGCGCGGGCGGCGCCTGACCGCCGCTGCCGCGCGGCGCCCGCCCCCGGGACGGTCCCCGGTGGCGGGCGGTGGTCGCGATGCGGGCACTGTCAGTGCCTGCCGGTACGTTCTGACGCAGTAACGGATCGCGTACCGGAGGTTCCCGACGTGCCCAGCATGCTGCCCGACTCCTGGCAGAGCGTCCTCGGCGAGGAGTTGGACAAGCCCTACTTCAAGCAGCTCACCGAGTTCGTGGAGACCGAACGCAAGGAGCAGCGCGTCTTCCCGCCCCGCGAGGAGGTCTTCGCGGCGCTGGAGGCGACGCCCTTCGACCAGGTCAAGGTGCTGGTCCTGGGCCAGGACCCCTACCACGGCGAGGGCCAGGGCCACGGACTGTGCTTCTCCGTCCGCCCCGGGGTGCGGACCCCTCCGTCGCTGCGCAACATCTTCAAGGAGATGCGCGACGAGCTGGGCCACCCGGTGCCGGACAACGGCTACCTGCTGCCGTGGGCGCAGCAGGGGGTGCTGCTGCTCAACGCTGTGCTGACGGTCCGCGAGGCGGAGGCCAACTCGCACAAGGGCAAGGGCTGGGAGAAGTTCACCGACGCGGTGATCACCGCGGTCTCCGCGCGCACCGACCCTGCGGTCTTCGTTCTCTGGGGCAACTACGCCAAGAAGAAGCTGCCGCTGATCGACACCGCCCGGCACACCGTCATCCAGGGCGCGCACCCCTCGCCGCTGTCGGCGAAGCTCTTCCTCGGCAGCCGCCCCTTCACCCAGATCGACGCGGCGGTCCAGGCGCAGGGGCACGAGCCGATCGACTGGCGCATCCCCGATCTCGGGGTGCGCGCCGGTTAGCGTCATCGGATGCGAGGACATCAGGAGGCGCCGATGGGGGACCCGGCGGCCGCGGACGACGCCATGACGGGCAGGATCGGGCAGGTGGTGATGCTGCTGCACGCCGGGGACCGGGAGGAGGCGCGCAACCGCCTCACGGCGCTGTGGGCGGAGCTGGGCGAGCAGGGCGACCCCCTGCACCGCTGCACGGTCGCCCACTACCTGGCCGACACCCAGGACGACCCGGAGGACGAGCTGTCCTGGGACCTGCGGGCGCTGCGGGCCGCCGACACCGTGGCCGCCGAGCGGGCCGGCGACGATCGCAGGGCCGGCCAGGTGCGCGGCTTCTACCCGGCGCTGCACCTCAACCTGGCCGCGGCCTACGCGCGGGTCGGCGAGGACCGGCTGGCCCGCAGCCACCTCGGGCTGGCCCGCAGGGCCTGCAGCGACCTGTCGGAGGACGCGTACGGCGACGGGGTGCGGGCCGCGGTGGGCCGGCTGGAGCTGCGGTTGACCGGTTCGGGTCAGCTGCCGTAGGCCCGCGCGCAGATGGTGGCAGCGGCACTGCCCGCCGCCCAGCCGCCGTACGTGTTCCCCAGCGCGCAGACCCCGCGGGCCGGCC
>NZ_CAJSLV010000096.1 GCF_907177275.1 Actinacidiphila cocklensis | reverse complement strand
CGGGTCTCCGCGCTCGTCCGGCTCGACCAGCGCCAGCAGGGCCGGGCGCAGGCCGTGGTCGAGGACGGAGATCCGCTTGCGACCTCCGCCCGGCCGTCGCACCCGTCCCAAGGGTGCCTCGCCGGCCTCGATCTCGAACACGCCCCGGCGAACAGTGGTCTCGCTTATCGCCGCGGCCCGCGCGACGGCCCGGACGCCGCCATGGCCCAGAGCCCTCGCCTCCGCGGCCATCAGCAACCGCCGCTGCCGCTCGTCCAGATGCGGGAACAACACCGCGAACTTCAGGGCAAGTTGGTCACGAGTCTCGTCCGGGATGCGCATACCACAACAACGACAGCCAGGACGGGAAGCAACACCTTGATCCGCTGCAAGCCCTCAGGCTCGCCGAGGCGATGACGGGGGGTCTGGTGCAGGGTTGGGTGACAGGTTTGGTCACGCGGCCTCGAGGGCCTGTGTCGTCATGACGGACTCGTATTCGACGGGGGTCAGCCGACCGAGTGAGGCTTGTCTGCGGCGTCGGTGATAGGTCCGCTCGATCCAGGTCACGATCGCGATCCGCAGTTCCTGCCGGGTGGCCCATGACCGGCGGTCGAGGACGTTCTTCTGCAGCAGGCTGAAGAAGGACTCCATGGCCGCGTTGTCGCCGGCCGCCCCGACCCTCCCTATCCAGCCGGCCATGCGATGCAGGTCGAGCGCTCGGACGAATTTCCGGGACCGGAATTGCGACCCGCGATCGCTGTGCAGGATGCACCCGGCGACGTGTCCACGTCGGGCCACCGCGTTGTCCAGGGCCGCGACGGCCAGACGGGACTTCATCCGATCACCGATGGAGTAGCCCACGATCCTCTTGCTGAAGACGTCCTTGACCGCGCAGAGATACAGCTTCCCCTCTCCCGTGGCATGTTCGGTGATGTCGGTGAGCCAGCACCGGTTCGGGCCGGTCGCGGTGAAGTCGCGGCGGACGAGGTCGTCGTGCACCGGCGGTCCGGCCTTCTTTGCCCTGCCGCGTTTCTTGCCGAACACGCTCCACCAGCGGTTGTCCCGGCAGATCCGCCACGCTGTCCGATCGGCCATGCCGGCTCCCACGGCGCGTGCCTCGTCGGCCAGGAAGCGGTAGCCGAACTCCGGGTCCTCGCGGTGGGCGTCGAACAACGCGTTCGCGCGATACGCCTGCTCGACCGCGGCGTCGGTCACCGGCCGCTCCAGCCATCGGTAGTAGGGCGCTCTGGCGAGCTTCAGGACCCGGCACGTGACCGTGACGGGAACCCCGCCGGTGGCCAGCTCCTTCACGAGCGGGTAGACCCTTTTCCCGGCAGATGCGCCTGCGACAGGTAGGCCGCGGCCCGGCGCAGGACCTCGTTCTCCTGCTCCAGCAGCTTGATCCGCCGACGTGCTTCCCGTAGTTCCGCGCTCTCTTGACTGGTCGTTCCGGGCTTTGTCCCCTCGTCGATGTCCGCGCGGCGCATCCACTTGAACAGCGTCATCGCGTGGACTCCGAAGTCGGCAGCCACCTGCTCGACTGTCACGCCCGGACCGCGGTTCCTCGCGACCCGCACGACATCCTCGCGGAACTCTTCCGGATAAGGCTTTGGCACAGCGACATCCTTCCCACCCGCCTCACAGGGCAAGCCAGTTCAGACGTCACCCGATCGTGCGGCAGACCCGCCCGCTTCGCCGCCGACAGCGACATCGAACTGCGCACGCGCCTCGGCCTCACCCGCACCACTCCGGACACCACCACCCTGGGACGGCTGCTGGTCCGCCTGGACGGCGACGCCCTGGACGACGCCATCAGCACCTGGCTCGCCCACTACGCCCGCGACCCGGCCGACGAGCCCGGGGACACCCTGGTCGGCCTGGCCATCGACGGCAAAGCCGTACACGGCTCACGCACGAGCAACAACAAGGCCGTCTACCTGCTCGCAGCCGCCCTGCACACCACCGGGACCGTCATCGCCCAGCGCCAGATCCCCGCCAAGAGAAACGAGATCCCCGCGTTCGCCCCGCTGTTGGACCGCATTTACCTGCACGGCACGGTCGTCACCGCCGACGCACTCCACAGCCAGCGCGCCCACGCCGAGCACGTCATCGCCGCCGGCGGCCACTACCTTCTGGTCGCCAAGGGCAACCAGAAGAAGCTCCGCAAGCAACTCAAGAAGCTGCCCTGGGACCGGATCCCGCTGCAGGTCCGAGACGTGGCCTACGGCGAAGACCCCTCGCGCGTGCGCACCGGCACCGCGCCGCGCGCCACAGCCACCATGCGCAACATGGCCATCGGCCTCGTGCGCCAGGCCGGCTGGACCAACATCGCCGCCGCGACCGACCACTACCGATCACGCCCCGAGCACGCCACCGCCCTGCTCGATCTCGCTACCTGAGAACGCATTCGCCCTGGGTGGGTGTCCGTCCGCCGGAGGTGTTCCTACTGCGCTGGCCGGCCGCACACATCTCTCACATGGATACGAGTCGGGGGCGTGTGACGAGAGCGCGGACCGTCGTCGTGCTGCCATCATCAGTGCGTAAGGCATCGATACACCGTGGGTCGTCCGTGCGCTCCCACATGACGACCCCGGAACGGGCCTGGCCGACCGGAACAGACCCGCGGCCGGACAGCAGCATCCTCAGAGAGGCGGAACACCATGCCCATTATTTCCCGGGGGTTCCATGGCAGGAAGCCCGATCCGGGCCGCAAGCTTCCGCCCGGACAGTACGAGACCTTCGATTTCCCGGTGCTGTCGGCGGGTCCCACACCCAGGGTGAGCCGTGACGACTGGAAGTTCACGGTCACGACCGAGAGCGGTGCCCGGCACCAATGGGACTGGGGCCGGCTGATGGCACTGCCCGCCGAGCGCCCGACGGTGGACCTGCACTGTGTGACGAAGTGGTCCAAGTTCGGCACGCACTGGGAGGGCGTTTCGCTCGACGTGCTGCTCGAAGACGTCGAGACCGAAGCGGAGTTCGCGCTCGTCCACTCCTACGGTGGCTACACCACCAACCTTCCGCTGGAGGACCTGCTCGACGGCAAGGCGTGGATCGCGCATCGCTACGACGGCGAGGAACTCGCGGCCGAGCATGGCGGCCCGGCCCGGCTGCTGGTTCCGCACCTGTACCTGTGGAAGTCGGCCAAGTGGGTGAGCGGGATCCAGCTGATGCTGGAGGACGAGGCGGGATTCTGGGAGAGTGCCGGTTACCACGAGTACGGAGACCCATGGCGCGAACAGCGGTATCAGGGCGACTAGCGACGCGGCTGCGCTGGCAGGCCGCGGCACTGATCGAGCGGCGGGAGGAGTCGCCGACGGCGCAGACCCTCGCCTTCGACCTCCCCGGCTGGGCCGGCCACCTGCCCGGCCAGCACGTCGACGTACGGCTGACCGCCGAGGACGGCTACAGCACCCAGCGCAGCTATTCCATCGCCTCAGCGCCCGACGCCGACCGGGTCGAACTGACCGTCCAGCGCGTGCCCGACGGCGAGGTGTCGCCGTATCTCGCGGACGACCTGATGGTCGGCGACGCGGTGGAGATCCGCGGCCCGGTCGGCGGCTGGTTCGTCTGGCGGCCGGAACAGCTGGAGCCTGTGCTGCTGATCGCGGGTGGCTCCGGCGTGGTCCCGCTGATGTCGATGATCCGGGTCCGCGGCATGATCGGGAGCAGGGTGCCGTTCCGGCTGCTGTACTCGGTGCGCGACCCCGCCGACCGGCTGTACGGACCCGAACTCGACCGGGGCGCGCCCGGCCTCGACACGACCTGGGTCTACACCCGCGGGACACCCGACGACTGGGCCCGGCCCGCCGGGCGGCTGACGCCCGACGATCTGGTGCGGTGGGGCTGGCCCGCCGACTTCGAGCCGACCTGTTACGTCTGCGGGCCCACCGGCTTCGTGGAGGCGGCCGCCGGGATGCTGGTGGCGCTCGGCCACCACCCGGACCGGATCCGTACCGAACGCTTCGGCCCCAGCGGAGGATGACATGGACCCCACCAGCGGGACAGCGGCAAACGGTGTCCAGGATGCCTACCAGGACGGCAACGTGCTCGCGGGGCCGCTCTCCGAAATCTTCGCGGTCGACCTGACCGCCGCGATGTCCCGCTGCGCACGCTGCGACAGTACCGGCGCTGTCGCCACCTTGCGGGTCTACGGCCGCCCACCGGCGCTGGTGGCACGCTGCCCCTCCTGCGGCGAAGTGGTGCTGCGCATCGTGCGCTCCCCCGGGAACACCTGGCTGGACCTGCGAGGCACCGTCACCCTGAACATCCCGATGGACACTCCATAAGGCTGCAAACACCACCCGACGCCCTGAGCGGGCAGTACATTCGCGAGGATCGCCGGCCTCGTCACCGCGAGCTCGTCGTCGGCGATAATGGCCTCGGACGGAAGCACGGTGCCCGACGTGTGCCTACGGGCGGCAACGCGGCAGTACAGCGAGGTGGTGTCGGCGGCCATGCCGACACCGTCGGTCAACGCTCAAGGCACCCTGCCTGCTTGCCTGGAAGCTGCCGAGCCCTTCGTATGGTTGGTCCACCCTGGGTACCGCTTGAGCCGAACAGCGGGTCCTGGTCGTTGCGGCGCCCCGCGGCCGGAAAGGCCGCGGGACCAGGGCTCCGTCGTTCTCGCGGTCGGCCCGTTGTAGCCGTTATAGGTCTGATGCCCCAACTCGGCCGTGCCGTTGATTCGTGATGCTTCAGCAGGACACGCGCATGGAGTGTCGAGTTCGCTGATCACCACAGCGGGAGACCGTGCCTGCTGCGCCATCATCACCCATCCCCGCTGGGCTGGACCAACTCGCGGGGGCGATGCGTCGTGACAGCACCTGACGGCCGCTCTCCTCGATCGCGACGCAGTAGTGGTGGGTCTTGCCCGCGCCGATGCCAACCCATATCGCGGCCATGTGGTGCCTCCGTGCGGTGGGATGCTGGTGCCTCCCGACGGACGACTTTGCTGTGGATTCCCTACAGAGCGATCGAGTCGCAGTTCCTCATTGGCAGCTGAGTCGTCGTAGGGCGTCGGGCGGCCAATCGATAGAAGCCACAGGAGGCAGAGCCTTGAAAGTCACACCCGACGCCCAGCAGCCGCGCAGCCTGCTGCAGGACCTCCAATATCTCCTGTCGGGCGGCAGGACGCGACGCGAACACACGTGGGCTCGGATGCCAGGTCGGAAGCGTGTGCACCTTCGGGGCGAAGCGTTCCTGGTATATAGCCCATCCCGCTTGGGCCTTGCGCCCCATGGGAACGACGACCTCCAGGGAGGGCAGCATCGCTATCACCTCATGGAGGAAGATAGCGGCACGCTGGATCTCGGACTTCCCCGGGGCAATTCGGGTGGCCGTGCCGAGGTACCACGGCACCACGTTCCAGTGCACGGACTCCCTGTACGGAAGGTCTGCCTCATCACGCAACATCCAGCAGTTCCGCGCGGTGGGGTCGTCGTTGTCGATCGAGATGATCCCGCTACCTGTGCGACGCAGCTCGGCCTCAGCGCCCACGGCCTTCTGACCCGTAGCTTCCAGCAGGAAGAGGCTCCGGGCTTCCACGCCGCCCGAGGCAGGGTCGAACCACGGCACTGATTCGCCCTCGCCCAACCGGGCACGCAGCCCCTTCACCCAGTCGTTCAAGGGACGCGTCGAAGCTCGGTACGAACGGCGGCCAACCGAGTGCGAAGCACCTCGGGCTCTGCCAGTGCCCGCGGTGCCGTCATATGAAAAGCGTTGCATGATGTCATGCGCTGCAGTGTTTCACCCGACAGTGACAGCTTCTGTTGACCAAAGGAACACGGAGTTCAGCTGAACGCCGGGCCGTAATTCACGACGTCGGGCTCCTCCGCGACCCGGATGAAGCCTGTGTCCAGGTCGTAGACGGCACCGACCGACGGCGGCAAGCAGCCGACCGAAGCCCCCCTCCCCTGGATTGGCCAAACTGCCCGCTTACTTGCGTGGACCGTGGGATCCGTGGATAGAAGCGCGCCGGCGTTGACGCTATCAGCGCCTGCAGAATGCAACGCAGCGGCAGCTCGGGCCGGTGCTCCACATGGGACATCAGCCGTTGTGCGGCTTGATCTCCTGCTCGGCAAGGGCAGCACTCCGTGTCGGCGGTCTCCACGACAGGCCGCCCGCGGCCGCGCCTGGGTGCGGCTCAGTCAGCGATCGGTTCCGCCGCGGATTCGGCGTTCTCGATGCCAGTGGGTCTGCCGGCCCTCGTCCACCGGACGTACAGGCCGGCTGCGATGGCAAGGGTCGCCGCCAGGGACAGCAGGGGCCAGCCACGCAGCAGGTTGACCGCGAGGGTGAAGGCGACCGCTCCGGCGGCCAGTGCGTTGACGCAGGCCAGTGCGGTCTTGCCCTCACGGCGGGCGAAGCTGGTCATGGCCAGCAGGCCGACGAGGAAGCTGACGAACACCGCGACGGCGTAGAAGAGCACCAGGCGCTGTTCCCTTGCTTCCGCGGCCAGGACGACCAGGGCTCCGGCGAACAGGTAGACCAGCACCGACCAGTACGGGGTGTGGTGCTGATTGGTACGACCCAGCGGTGTCGGCAGCACACCGGGTGCCCGGTCGGTGCCGGAAAGGGCCTTGAGGAGTCCGGGGCCGGCCTGGAATGAGGAGCTGGCCGCCGCGAGAAGCAGCAGGGAGCTGGTGAGCTGGAAAGCGCCGTAGAGCCAGCCGGGGCCGGTGGCGGCGTGTGCGATGTCCGCAATCTGAGTGGAGTCCGCGGCGGGAATGCCGATGTGGAGGCGGACTGCCAGCGCGGTCAGTGCCAGGGTGAGGCCGCCGACGATCACCACCAGGAGCGCGAGGGTGCCGCGGCCGAAGCGGCGGCGGTGGGTGTCGTCGAGCTGGCCGAGTTGGGCGATGGCGGTGGACGGCGCTTCGACGCCGGTGGCCAGGGCCATTGCCACGGGGAAGGCCAGCACCACCGCCAGGAGCGCGGAGTGTCCGGGATCGGTGGTGGCCGGTGCACTGCCCACGGCGTGGGGGGAGGTGAAACCGAGGACCAGAACGCTCACGGAGACCACTACGAACACCGCGGTCATCACGGCGAACAGCAGACGTCCCCCGTGTCCGAACCAGGTGAGTCCCGCGACCACCACGAGCAGCACCAGGGCCAGCGGGATCCGGACAGGAACCAGGCCCGGGAAGAGGGCGATGGCCGCACTGGCCGCAGCGGAGATCGAGACGCCGATGGTCAGGACGAAGTCGACGACCAGCGCACCGATCGGGAGGAACGTCCACTGGGGGCCGAACGCCCGCCCTGCCGCCGCGGCGGCACCGCCCCCTTTGGGGAAGCGCCGCACGAGCTGCCAGTAGTTCGCCGTCACCACGACGACCAGGCCCACCACCAGGGACATCGTGGGCATCAGCAGCGCAAGATCACCTTTCAGCGCGCGAAGTGCCGCCTCGATGGCATAAGCCACGGACGAGACGGGATCGGCGATCACCGCGAAGGAGAACGCGAAGAACAGCACCGAACGCCGAGGCCCGGCGGAGACGGCCGCCGGCGAACCGACAGATGGCCGGGCACGTCCGCGGAGAATCATGGAGAGCCTTTCGCAGCACATAGCACAAGGAGGCTTTCGCCGACCGTGAGGGCCGGTGCGCCGGCTTTGACGGCGCTTGGGGGTGAGGAAGGGTGCCCTCCGGGTCGAGCGTGGAGATCACGTCGGAACAGAAGACGACGGTATGAGGTCGGCCCGGCTCAACAGCGGCTTGACGGCCTCGTCGTGGCGCGGGCCGTCGGCTGATCGGACGGGTCGTGGCCGAGGCAGTGGGCGGTCTGCTCGGCGCCGATATCAGTGATGCCGGCAGGCACGGGTTTCTGGCCCTGTCGGCGGCGGCTCGCCGCTGGGTGCTCTGTTCGGTCCTGTGGTCGGGACGGGGACCATCCGCCCTATCACGGCGAAGCCGGGGGTGGGTCTGCCGAAGGGGACGGTTCGGCGTACCCGGGTTGCTGGAGCTGGCTCAGTGCCTGCTGGTCGGCCAGCGCGATGGCGAGTTCACCGGCGGCCGTGGGGTGCAGTGGTGCCTTGTCTGCGGAGTTCTGGACGAAGGGCTGCTTGCTGCACAGGCGGTGTCCGTCGAAGCGGGGGCGGACGCTGGTGAAGTGGAAGGCCTCAGCACCGTTTTCCAGGACGGTGTTGAGGTCGGCGAGCCGGGAGCGCAGCACCTGGGCTTTTGCGGGGGTGATGCCGTCCTTCTTCAGGCATCCGGTGTCGGGGCCGAAGGGTTCGTAGTAGTCGTTGACGATCACGTCGGGGTGGTGCGGGAGATCGGAGAGCTGCTGGAGCAGGTCGAGGTAGTTCTGGGTGAACGCGGCGAGCTGTTCGGTGAAGTAGGCGGTGGATGCCTTGTCGTCGCACACGGGTGACCTCGCGCACAGGCCGGTCAGTACCGCCCAGTTCAGGTCGTTGGCGCCGATGCTGACGATGACGGTCGATGCGCCGGTGGCGCGCTGGGCGACGGCCAACTGGGGTGGGATCACGTCGTCGCCGCGGGTCTGCACGCCGAGGATCCCGTCGGTCACCGTCGCCCCCTGGCAGGCCAGGTTCAGCACCTTCCAGTCGTTGACGGCCGCGAGGTCGGCCGCGTAGGAGTCCGCGCTGCGACCGCAGGTCCTGTCCGCCGGCGTCGGGTGGTCGACCAGCCGGTTGCCGATTCCCGCGGCGGTGGAGTCCCCGAGTACGACCAGGCGCACTCCGGTCAGCTCCTCGCCCTTGGCGGCCGGTACCGGCTGCGCGGGGGTGCGTCCCACGAGGTCGTCCAGGGTGCGGACCTGCCGCAGTACCCGGGGTGTTCCGGAGGCCAGCAGATAGACCCCCACGGCGTTGGCCACGCACACCGATGCCACGGCGGCAGCCGTCATCGCCACCATGGTCCGCCGAGAGTCGCGGCGGACCCCGGCGACGGCCACCGCGATGGTCGCGGCGCATCCGGCGGCGATCAGGGATTCCCACAGGCAATACCGCAACCAGCCCGAGGCCAGTCGCCTGCTCAGGACCGGCAGCAGCTCGTCACCACCGTTGTGGGCCGCGTCGTCGATCTGCGATCCGAGGTCGATGTGGGCGAGTTTCAGGCGGGGGCGGATGGGGCCGTCGAAGTGCGGCCGGGTGGCGATGGCCTCGCCGAACAGGTCCAGCTCCCCCGGCCCGGACAGGCTCGTCCCGGGTCGCGCGGCGCCCACCTGTACAGTCTGGCCCGCGGCCGACACCGACTGCATCGGGGTCAGCTGGACCGCCAGCCAGATCGATGCGGCACTGACCACCACGAGGGCAGCCGCACCTCCGACGGCCTTGCCCGCCCGGCGCAGCCACCTGTCGGCCCGCTCGCTGTCCAGCACGCTCCAGGCACCTCCGTGGTCGCCACCTCCACCGGTGACATCGATGGGCGGTTCCCGCCCGCCTACCCATGAGACTGCCTCTCATCCGGTCATGTGCGCCAGGCACGACCGTGACAGCCCGGTGCGTCGCGCCGACTCCGCGAGCTCACCTCACAAGGACCGCGAGAACCGTCAAGATTGCGTATTGATCGTGTAAGTTTACCGGTGGTGTGCCGGGAAGCCTGGTCGGCGATACGAGAGAACTCTCTTCGCCGATCGGGGGCTTGTCGTGGTGCTCATCGTCGTCTTCGGGACGGCATTGCTGGTGGCGGTGCTGTTGTCGGGGCTTGCGGCCCGCTCGGTGCTCTCGACGTCCCTGCTGTTCCTGCTCGGTGGCGCGCTCGTCGGCGATGGCGTCCTGGGCCTGGTCCACATCGATGCCGGCAGCGGGATCGTGGCGACCACCGCGGATCTGGCGCTGTTCGCCGTTCTGTTCACCGACGGCATGCACATCTCCTTCTCCTCTCTGCGGACGGCGTGGCGCAACCCGGTCCGGGCGCTGGGTGTAGGGATGCCGCTGGCGTTCGCCGGGATGGCCGTGATCACCCACTTTCTGGTGGGGCTGGACTGGACGACGTCGTTCCTGGTCGGCGCCGTGCTGGCGCCGACCGACCCGGTGTTCGCCTCGGCGATCGTGGGCCGCCGGGAGGTCCCGGCCCGCCTGCGGCAACTGCTGAACGTGGAGAGCGGCGTCAACGACGGCCTGGCGCTGCCGGTGGTACTGCTGCTGATCGCGGCGGCCGGGCCGACGGCGGGCACCGCCGAGGCCTCACCGTCGAAGATCGCCCTGGAACTGGTCGGAGGACTCGCGCTGGGCATGGTTCTGCCGCTGGCGGTGGCGCTGCTGGTGCGGGTTCCCCTGCTGGGAGCTGAGCCGAAGCTGCAGCCGCTGCTGCCACTGGCGACCGGCGTGATCCTCTACGCCACCTGCCACCTGACCCACGCGAACCCCTACCTGGCGGCGTTTTCGGCCGGCGCGGTCCTGGCCTCGGTGTCGCCGGAGTCCAAAGCGGCGTTCGAGCCACTGGGCGAGTCGCTGGCGGAGCTGAGCAAGTTCGCCGCCCTGCTGGTCTTCGGATCCCTGCTCACCCCCGGCCTGTTCGCCGACCTGCCGCTCGGCGGCTACGTCGCGGTGGTCCTCGCGATCGTGCTCATCCGACCGGCGTCGCTGCTGCTCTCGCTGGCCGGGACCGGCATCAACCGGCGCGAGAAGTACACGGCCGCGTGGTTCGGTCCGAAGGGCTTCGCGTCGGTGGTCTACGGCCTGCTGGTGCTGCAGTCCGGCATCCCGCACGGGGAGCAGGCCTACACGCTGATCGCGGTGTGTATCGCGTTCTCCATCGTGGCGCACTCCAGCACCGACGTGCCCATCGCCCGGATGTTCGACGTGGAGGACCTGGTGGGCATCCCCGACGACGACCCGCCCGCCGCCGAGGTCACCGCTGGCGGTGACACGGCGCCCAGGGGTGAGACTTCTGTGGAAGCCCGGGTGCCGAAACCCGCGGCCCGTACGGAGGAGACCGACGATGCGCGCAGCTGAACTCGCCACCGACTACCCCACAGTGACGCTGGACAGTGACGCCCTGGAGGCGGCCCGGATGCTGGCGGTCCAGAAGCTGCCCGGAGTGCTGGTGGTCGACGCGGACGGGGCACCCTACGCGGTGCTGCCGGCCTCCCGGCTGGTGAAGCTGCTGGTGCCCGCCTACGTCATCGAGGACCCCGCACTGGCCGCGGTCGTCGACGAGCACCACGCCGACCGGCTCTGCCAGGCCCTGGCCGGCCGTTCCGTGGCCGACACCCTGCCGAACGAACCTCGCGAGCGCACCAAGGCGTCGGTCGCCGACGCGGACGACACCGCCCTGGAGGTGGCCGCGCTGATGGCCCGCGAGCGCAGCCCCCTGGTCGCCGTCGTGGACTCCCGCGACGGCGACCGCCTGCTGGGCGTCATCACCGCCTCCCACCTGCTCGACCGACTCCTTGAGGTGACATGAACGACTGGCACGCCTGGGCCGCCGTGGCCGTCTTCGCCGGCACCTACGCCCTGATCATCAGCGAGAAGATCCACCGGGTCGCCGCCGCCCTCGGCGGCGCCGGCCTGATGCTGCTGATCGGCGCCACCGACGACACCTCCGCGTTCTACTCGGTGGATTCGGGTATCGACTGGAACGTCATCTTCCTGCTCATGGGCATGATGATGATCGTCGGCGTCCTGAAGCGCACCGGACTGTTCGAGTACCTGGCGATCTGGGCGGCGAAGAAGGCCCGCGCGCGGCCGTTCCGGGTCATGGTCATGCTCATCGTCATCACCGCGACCGCCTCCGCGCTGCTGGACAACGTCACCACCGTCCTGCTGGTCGCCCCCGTCACCCTGCTGGTCTGCGAACGCCTCGCACTGCCGGCAGCGCCGTTCCTGATCGCGGAAGTGTTCGCGTCCAACATCGGCGGCATAGCGACCCTGGTCGGCGACCCCCCGAACATCATCATCGGCAGCCGCGCCGGCCTGACCTTCAACGACTTCCTCGTCCACCTCGCCCCCCTGGCCGCCGTCCTCGTCCTGGTCCTGATCGCCCTGGCGAGGGTGCTGTTCAGGTCGGCCTTCGTCCATGACGCCGACCGGGCCGCCGAGGTCATGGCGCTGGACGAGCGCGAGGCGATCCGCGACCCGCGGATGCTCGTCCAGGGCTTGAGCGTGCTGGGCCTGGTCATCGCCGGGTTCGTCCTGCACCCTGTGCTGGACTTCGCCCCCAGCATCGTCGCCCTGCTCGGCGCAGGCCTGCTGGTAGCCATTTCCGCCGCTGACACCAACGAAGTCCTGTCGGAGGTCGAGTGGCCCACTCTCGCCTTCTTCGCCGGCTTGTTCGTCATGATCGGCGGCCTCATCGACACCGGCGTCATCGGCCACGTCTCCAACGCCCTGGCCGACGCGGTCGGCGACAAGGAACTCGGCGGCTCCATGCTGATGCTCGGCGCCTCCGGCATCCTGTCCGGCGTCGTGGACAACATCCCCTACGTCGCCACCATGGCCCCGGTCACCGCCGACCTCGTCCACCACCTCGGCGGCGACAAGGACCACGTCATGTGGTGGGCACTTGCCGCAGGCGCCGACCTCGGCGGCAACGCCACCGCGATCGGCGCCTCGGCCAACGTCGTCGTCCTCGGCATCGCCGAAAGGGCCCGACAACCCATCAGCTTCTGGCAGTTCACCCGCTACGGCCTCGTCGTCACCGCCGCCACCCTCGCCGTCTCCGCCGCCTACCTGTGGCTGCGCTACTTCGCCCTCGCCTGAACCCGGACGCCGCTGACCGACGCGACCGCCCGGCGACGAGCCGATGGCTGCGGTCAGGGCTCCTCATCGCTGTACACCAGGACGCTGTCCAAGCCGAACCTGCGCAGCACCGAGCGCTGCTCGGCACTGGCCCGGTGCACCGTCACCCGAGTGTGGTGGGCAATCGCCACGGCCGAAACCAGGGTGAACACCGTCCCGATACCCACGACCAGATCCGTATCAGCGAGGTCGACGTGGGCCTGCTCCGGACCGCTGGACAGCAGAGCACTCAGGTCCGCGCCCAACCGCGCATAATCCGGACTGCCCTGCACGCGCACCACGAGCCGCTCGGGATCGTGACGCTCCACCACCATGCGGCGATGCCCACCACGGACGGTCCGCCAGGCAACAAGGCGACGACGCAGACGGGACACGAGAACCTCCGGCTCGACGGCAGCACACAGCGACCGCCGACCAGACTTCCCGGCACACCAGCCGCTGACTCTACGCACCATCGCCGCAGCAAACCAGGACATCAGCGTCCCGTCGCACCACGGCCCCATCGCTGCCCGGTGGGACGGTGAGCGAGCCCCGGCGGCAGTGACCGGCGCCCAGTGCATAGCGGTGGGCTCAGGGTTCTTCGGAGTGGACGCCGCCGGGCGGAGAAGGCTCTCTGTGGTCACGCCTCGTCATCCAGGCGATGACCGGCACGCCGACCAAGCCGACAGCCGCCGTTTTGAACGGCGCCGGGACGAACAGGACGCCGACCACAGCCAGAAGGAGCGCCACGGCCAGAATGCCCACGAGCGCCGTCGGGCGGAGCGTCGCACGATCTCGTTGAAGGTTTCCCCGGCCTCCGCGCGTTCGCGGCGCCGGCGCTGCTGACGGTCACCGGTTCGCATACCGCATCCTCCCAGACGGGATGGTTGCCTGGAAGCTCGTACGGGTCTGCCCTCGGCACTCATGCATGGGATACCCCCGCGCGGGGGAAGGCGAAGACGGTGGACCCGATCATTCACGCGCTGTCCATCACCGGTTCGATGACCTGGGAGATCACCTGGGCCCTGATCCTGGGCTTCACCTTGTCCGCCGTCGTCCAGGCGGTCGTCCGCCGGGCCACGGTCGTCCGGATGCTGGGTGACGACCGGCCGCGCACGCTGGCGACCGCCTCGGCATTCGGCATCGCGTCGTCGTCCTGCTCCTACGCCGCTGTGGCACTGGCACGCTCACTGTTCCGCAAAGGAGCGGACTTCACCGCCGCCATGGCGTTCGAGATCGCCTCGACGAACCTGGTCGTCGAACTGGGTGTGATCCTCGCGCTGCTGATGGGGTGGCAGTTCACGGCCGCGGAGTTCGTGGGCGGGCCGGTCATGATCGCGCTGTTGGCGGTGCTCTTCCGCCTCCTCCTGCGGGACATTCTGCTGTGCCAGGCCAGGGAGCAGGCCGAACGGGGGCTGTCGGGGGCCATGGAGGGGCACGCGGCGATGGACATGTCCGTGCACGGGGACGGCTCCTTCATACGGCGACTGGGTTCCGGCGAGGGGTTCACCGCGGTTGCGAGCGTATTCGTTATGGAATGGGCGGCGATCCTGCGCGACCTCGTCGTGGGCCTGCTCATCGCCGGTGCCATCGCCGCCTGGGTCCCTGATTCTTTCTGGCGGCACTTCTTCTTCGAGGGCCACCCGCTGGTGTCGAAGGTGTGGGGACCGCTGGTCGGGCCGCTGGTAGCGATGCTGTCTTTCGTGTGTTCGATCGGGAACGTGCCGCTGGCCGTCGTGCTGTGGAAGGGCGGCATCAGCTTCGGCGGAGTGGTCGCCTTCATTTTCGCCGACCTGCTGATCCTGCCCATCCTGAACATCTACCGGAAGTACTACGGCGTCCGGATGACGCTCTTCCTGCTCGGCACCTTCTACACGACCATGGTCATCGCCGGATACGTCGTCGAGTCCCTCTTCGGCGGCCTCGGCCTCATCCCCGACCAGGCCGACGCCAAGATCCCGACGCAGGGGGTGACCTGGAACTACACCACGTACCTCAACATCGCCTTCCTCCTGCTGGCCGCCGCCTTCGTGACGCGCTTCCTGCACAGCGGCGGGGCCGCCATGCTCCGCGCTATGGGCGGCGCACCCGCCCCGGCGGACACCGGGCAGGGTGCCCATGGCCACCACGGTCGAGCCGGACACTGAGGCCGGTGCGGGAGTCAGCTTCCCGGAAAGGCGACCAGCCGGACGAAGGGCGATCTGGCGGCCGGCGGCACGGTATGCGTCGGCGGTGCCGTCCGAGGGCAGGCCGAGGTAACGGCACAGGAGGCGGGCTGCGCGCGGGTGCCTGGGGGCGTACTCGGCCATCACCTCCGCACCCTCCTCGGGGTCGAGGAAGTAGGCGGACACGTGGTGGCGGTGTCTGCCTACCTGCACCGTGCCGCCGGGCGCATGGCGCAGATTGCGGTACCACTGCGCTTGCTTGCCATAGCCCGAGGCGACGGTCCAGGAGTGGCTCGCCGCGTGACGCAGACCGGCGCTCTACACATCAGCACTGCTGTGCCGCCAGAAGCGGATCAGCCATTCTTCCACGGCCTGCTCCGGTGCTTCATCGTCCAGATCGTCCTCGTAGGGCACGGCGTCCCTCGTCCACCGGAATACGCGGCCGCCGTGGTCTCCGGGGGGCAGGAGGAGCGGCTCGCCCACTTTGGGGCCGTCGGCATGCTCGATCCACAGGCGGCCCACAGGCACGCTGACGTCGAACCGACCGAGGTCCTCCCATGTCTGGTCGGGCGGCGGCTCCGCTATTGGCTTCGTCCACGACTCCAAGGTCACGCGCGGGTAGAAATCGTTGCCCGTGGAGACCAGTACAAGGCCATGAGTGGTCTTCCAGACAGGCCTGCTGAGGTCGAACGCCACCCTTGCCACTTCCTGGATCGGATGCGGAGTGGCATCGTCTGCCACCACGAAAGGCCGGCGGATAATGATCGGGCGACCCTCACTCAGCCGACAGAGGACTCTGGTAGGCCGCCGCCCGGCCGGGGCCCAGGTTCCCGGTGAAGCTGGTGCAGTCCGCACCGTTGTAGTAGCTCACCGTCTTGTTCGTCGCATGGGACAGCAAGGTGGCGTGGAAAAGCAGGTTGCCCGCCCACTACACACCCTCCCCACGCCAATCACCGATCCAGAAAAGATCGACCACCTCGACATACGAAGACGCGACCACTCGGCGGCATCCCCACGAATACCAACATGCAGCCTGACCTGCACGGATGAGCTTTTCGGCAAGGACAGGACCAGCCCACCACCGGCCGGATCTTGCGCCGCCCCGAGCCCCTTTCCGAGTCGAACAGCTCCCGCCGCAAAGCCGCAGGTGCCGGATATTGCATCCGCGCCGGTCACAGCCCTGGTCCGGAGTCAGCGGTGCGCGGTAGCGGTTGAGCGTCCGACGCAGGGAAGGCTGCTCGTGGAATTGCCTCGGCCGGATGCAAGGATGCCCGACTGCGCTGTTGCGACTGCCGCACCTCGCTCTGTCGACCGCCGTCAGCTTCATACCACTGTTGCCAATGAGCAGCGACGAGAAAGACCTCCAGATCCTGGCCCTGCGCTACCAACAGGTGGTACGCAAACGCCAGTTCGGCAAACCAGCCTTCACCAACACCGACCGCGCAATCCTCGCCGGCCCGCTCCACGACCTCCCGATGGGCAAGCCGCGCAGATCCCACCCCGCTGCCGCGCCGTTTTGCCCTTCCTGGGCGAACCAGGGCGCATAGGCCTGTTATTAATACTGGGTTACGCCGCGCGAACACCAGTTGATCATCCGTGACCACGGCCTACGTCGCGGTTCCTTCGATCACTGCACGCACAGGACTCAGGCCAAGTGAAGGGAGGTGATCCCGCATCATGAGCTGCTCTGAGTTTGGTGGAGTCCCTGATGCCTGGGTTACGATCCGGGCGTAAGGAGAACCACCTGCAATGCCAGCACCACGTAAATACCCGGACGAGCTCCGCGAGCGCGCCGTCCGCGAGGTCCGCGCCAGCGGCCGGCCCGTCGCCCACGTCGCCAAAGACCTTGGGATCCATCCCGAGGCCCTGCGGAGCTGGGTCCGTCAGGCCGAGGCCGACGCCGGTGAGCGTGACGACCGTCTCACCACCGCCGAACGCGACGAGCTGAAGGAACTCCGCAAGGAGAACGCCGAGTTGAGGCGGGCGAACGAGATCTTGAAGGCTGCCTCGGTGTTTTTTGCGCAGGAGATCGACCGTCCCCGGACGAGGCCGAGCAGGTGATCGACCACCTGCGTGATGAAGGTCTCGGGGTTCGATCCCGTCTGCCGGGTGCTCCAGTTGTCGCCTTCGACGTACTTCGCGCGCAAGAAGCGGGCGCAGTCGGCCCGCCGTGTGCGTGACGAGCAGCTGATCTCGCTGGTCACGGCCGTGTGGGAGGAGTCCGGCCGCACGTATGGTGCCCGCCGGGTCACCCGCGCGCTGGTCCGCGCAGGCCATCAGGTGGCCCGATGCACCGTCGAGCAGCTGATGCGCGAGCTGGGCATCGAGGGCGTCATCCGTGGACAGCGCCGCCGCACCATCGTCCCGGAGCCGGCCGCCCCGCGGCCGCCCGACCTGGTCAACCGCCGCTTCGTCGCCGAGCGGCCGAACCAGTTGTGGCTGGCCGACCTGACCTACATCCGGACCTGGTCGGGCTGGGTTTACGTGGCGTTCGTCCTGGACGCGTACTCCCGACGGATCGTGGGCTGGCAGGCCGCCACCCACATGCGAACCGACCTGCCGCTGGACGCCTTGGAGATGGCACTGTGGCGGCAGAAGATCAAGAAGGACGCCGGCCTGATCCACCACAGCGACCGCGGGTCACAATACGTGCCCATTCGCTACACAGAGCGACTGTCGGAAGTCGGTGCGTCCGCGTCCGTCGGCTCGGTCGCAGATTCCTACGACAATGCGATGGCAGAGGCCCTGAACGGCACGTTCAAGGCCGAATTGATCGAGCATCAGGGCCCGTGGCGCGACTTCGACGAGGTCGAGCGGGCCGTCTTCCAATGGGTCGCGTGGTACAACCGCGAACGTCTCCACTCCGCCCTCGGCTACGTACCACCCGACGAGTACGAACAGGCGTACTGGGCGAGATCGGAACAAGTCCCGCAGACCGCTTGATCACACGATCGCGGACTCCACGAAAGTCGGGGCAGCTCATCACGCCAGCTTGGGCCACACCGGGGTGCGCACACAATTTCGACGCCTCTGCCTGGGCTCGTGGCTGCACTTGTCGCCTCGCCAGGGAATCGTCGCAGATCAGAGGCCTACATCCGTGAATGTGATCGCGCTGTGGTCGCCGCTGGCAGGCCGCGACGGCGGATACTGGAAGGGCATCGTGTCCTGCAAATTTCGGGAGGCGATCAGGATGCGTACCGCCACTGAGCATGGCCGGGCCTATCGCAGGTGCGGGTGCCGCGACCGGCACCATCGCCAGCTTGGAGCGCGCTGTCCGCTACTCACCGCAGAACCCGAGCACGGCACTTGGACCTTCGCCGTCGATCTCCCCTCCCCCACGCCCGGCCGGCACACCGTCCACCGAGGCGGCTACCCCGCCGAAGAGACAGCCCACAGAGTGCGACGGGGTCCGTACCGGGCCGGGCCTGCAGTCCAACACCGCGACCGGGCCCATCGTGCTCAAGCCGCTGGCGAAGTGCTCGGGGCCTATCGAGTACGAGCGGCAGTTCATGTTCGACGAGCATGGCGACTTCCTGCTCGTGTGCTACTTCTCCCCCCGGCCTGTCCGCCGACCCCACCTCCGCCGGCGACCACTCGGCCCGCTGTGGACCCTCCGCCGACTTGCTGTGGGACCTGGTCGACGCCGACCACCACCGGGTGATGCTGCCGACCCTGACCGGATCCAGCAGCTACGACAACAACTACGCCGACAATCCCTTCCTCACCTGCCTGGGCTACACCGGCGCCTTCTGGTCGCACTGGCGCGAGCGCGAGGAGATCATGCGCCGGGTGAAGGACGGCGGCGGCCAGTCTGCTCCGCACCTGGCCACGAGCAGGCCGCCGGGTAGCCCACCGCGTGCGGGGTGGGGCTCGCTCGGGATCAGAGGTGGGCAGGCACTGGCTTGGGGCTCGGGCCGTAGGCGTTCGGCGCGGCGTCGCCTTCCGTGCAGGTCACCACGAGCAAGGCGATGCCGCCGAGCAGCGGAATGAAGCCGATCAGCGTGAACCAGCCGGAGCGGCCGATGTCATGCAGGCGGTGACCGCGAGACTCGGAAGGAGCACCGCGATCACGTAGAGGAAGTAGGGGACCAGCGCAGCCGGCTTGCCCACCCACAGCCCTATACCCGCCAGCACGCCGATTGCGATGGCGTTGAACAGGCTGAACATCCAGAATTCCCGGCGGCGGGCGCGCTCGCTGAAAACGGCGTACTTCTTCAGCACATCGACATACCAATGCACGGTACAGGTCCCCTCAATGACCGGTTCACAACCGGTGATCCCCCCGGCCATCCGCACGGGGTAGCAGAGCGTTGGCAGCCTGACCTGCACGAGTCAAGAAAGTTCCGAGGTCACTGCGCTGCGCCTGGCCTCTGCGGGGGCTGGCGTGACACCTCCACGCCATCCAGGTCCCGCTGCGCACCGGAGCCTGACGACCGGACAGATATCTCCACGCAGGCTGTCGTACCGGGGGGATAGACTCCGCCCACCAGAACCGGACGGATCTTCGAATAGATCCGGTATCAGCGGTTCGGGGATTCACTGCTTGAGATCCCATGGGGGGATTAGTGTCAGAATCCAAGCCGGCACGGCCCAACGGCCGCCGGCGTCTTGTGGCGGCCTGCACGGCCGGCATCCTTTCCCTCGGCGCCTTCGCGCTGAGTTCGAGCGCGCACGCCGCAGAGCCCGGCGCGCACCACCTCGCGGACCGGTCCACCGTGTCCGCGGCGCACGTTCCGCACATCTCCGCACCCACCGCGTCGGTGAACAAGTCGAAGCTGGCGGCGGGCGCCGCCGTCCAGACCCCGGCACCCGTCCGCTACGACATCGACGGCGACGGGATCGGTGACCAGCTCCTCCGCGACGCTGGCTACGACTGGTGGAACTCCCTGGCCGGCGGGGGCCAGGAACTCGGTTACTTCGACGATCTGTACACGGACGTTCTCACCCCGGGCGACATCGACGGGCTGGCCGGTCCCGACGTCGTGGGCCTGACCGCCAGTGGCAAGCTGGAGGTGTTCAGCGGGGCGACCTTCCCGCGCGATCCGTCGTGGACGAGCACCGGCTGGACCATCTACAACAAGGTCATCGCGCTCGACGACGTGACCGGTGACGGCATCCCCGACATCGCCGCGCGGACCTTCGACGGCCACCTGTACCTGTTCCCGGGCACCGGGAGCGGCAGCGCGCCGTTCAAGACGCGGCTGCTGATCGGCGGCGGCTGGGCGGTCTACGACCAGCTGGCCGGCGCCGGGGACCTCGACGGTGACGGCATCAGCGACCTGGTCGCACGCGACACCGCGGGGAACCTGTACTTCTACAAGGCCACCGGAGTCGCGACCGCGCCCTACAAGGGCAAAGCACTGATCGGCACCGGCTGGAACACGTACAACCAGATCATCGGCCTCGGCAACAGCGAGTCCGGCGCCGGCTTCCTGATCGGCCGGGCGTACAACGGCGCCCTCTACCGCTACGCGCCGAACGGCGCCGGAGGCTTCCAGGCGCGCGAGCTGTTGCCCGAGGGTGACAACTCCGACCTCATGGCCGGCATGGGCGGCATCCAGAACTGGGGCAAGAAGTGGCTGTTCGGCGTCACGTCGTCCGGTTCGATGTTCACCTACCGCTCCACCAACACCGGGACGCTCGTCAGGCGGGACCCGATGGGCGGCCCCAACCAATTCGCCGGCATCACGAACATCGCCCTCGGCGCCTCGCCGACCGATGACGGCCTCCCGGAGCTGCTGTTCAGCTCGGGCGGCTCGCTCTCCAACGGCAGCCGCGGCCTGGTCACCAACAGTTGGTCGTACAACCTGATGGTCGGCCCCGGCGACGTCAGCGGTGACGGCAAGGGCGACCTGCTGGCCCGCAACTCCTCGGGGCAGCTGTACCTCTTCAAGGGAACCGGCACCGGCACCGGTTACTCCGCCCGTACGCTCATCGGCACGGGCTGGGGCGTCTACAACGCCATCATCGGCGCCGGCGACATGACCGGCGACGGCCGGACCGACATCCTGGCCCGTGACACGTCCGGCACGCTGTACATCTACAAGGGCACCGGCAGCGCGTCGGCGCCGTTCGCGGGCCGGGTCAAGCTCAGCTCGGGCTTCGGCGCGTACCCCAAGATCGCCACTGCCGGCGACATCGACGGCAACGGCCTGGCGGACCTGCTCGCGGTGAACTCCACGGGCACGATGTACCGCTTCAGCGCCCACGGCACCGGGCAGTTCTCCGCCGGCGTCGCGCTGGGCGGCGGCTGGAACACCTACAGCAAGCTCTTCTGACCGCCTGACAGCACCTGCAGAACACAGGAAGGCGCCCGCATCCCTCGTAGGTACGGGCGCCTTCCGCCCGTACCGCTCCAGAATGGCTGCGCAGCCCCTGACCTGGGACGACGCTCCCATGCACCGATACGACACCATGAGTCCTCATGTTCGTGCGACTGCTCTACCTGATCTCCACACGGATCTTCGCCTGGCTGGTCCTGCTGTCTCGCTCTTCGGCGGCCAAAGACGCAGAAATATTGATCTTGCGGCAGGAAGTAACGGTGCTGCGGCGCCAGATCACCGCGCCAAGGCCCAGCTGGCCAGACCGCGCCCTACTCGCCGCCCTCGCCCGACTACCCCCCGGGTGCTGCGCAGACACCGGATCATCTCCCCACGCACCCTCCTCGCCTGGCACCAACGGCTCATCAAGAAGAAATGGACGCAGCCGCCGTCCGCGCGACGCCCTCGCAGTCCCACAGGAACTGCGCCAGCTAATCACCGGCGGGTTCGTCCCGCAGCCCAAGAGGTGGGTGGTGGAACAGGTGAATGGGATCACGATGCTGCACCGCAGGCTGGTACGGGACTACGAGCACCGGCCCGCCTCCGCCGAGTCGAGGGTGTACTGGGCCATGAGCGATCGGATGGCCCGGATGCTCACCGCGACCTCCACCCCCACCTGGCGCGGCGCGTGAGCGGCAGCGAGCTGACCTTGGGAGCGGTGCTGGCGCGCTTGGAGGAGCAACAGCGGGAGATCGCCATGCAGACCGAGGCCACGCGGGGACGCATCGAGGAACTGACCGTGCAGCTGGAGGAGTTCGCCGGGATCACCGAGGAAGTTCGGATCACCCGCAAGACCCTGCTGGCGCTGCCTGATCCGTCCCCGCCGAGGCCGCTGGCCGCGAAGCTGCCGGACCATCCGGCCTACCGGCAGATCATGGCGGTGTTCGCCGCGGCCGACGCCCCGCTGCGGGCACGGGCGGTCTGCGAGTCGATGGATCTGGAGATCGCGCCCAGCAACGTCAACAACGTCCGGTTGAAGCTCAAGTGGCTGGTCGAACGCGGGATCCTGATCGAGCCCGAGCAGGGGTTGTTCACCCAGCCACGGTCATAGCCACCCAGAGAGGCCACCGCCAGGCCCAGCCGCAGGCACGAAACGGGCAGCACGTCACCTACCACGCTCTCACTCCTTGTTGACGAAGTACGGCCAGGTCTCCTGCTCGTTGGTGGAGTAGAGAAGCTGATGCTGGTTCGGCATCAGTTGAAGACTCAGGGTGGTGACGGAGGCGCACGTGGCCGGTGAGGGGCTGAGGGACGTGGTGGTGAAGTCGACGACGTCGCCGACGTAGGAGGTCGCCTTGAGGGTGAAGGCGCAGTAGACGGGGTCGGTGTCGTGGTCGAGGACGGCGTTGAGGGTGCCGATCCGGTCGCCCACATGCCCTGCCTCGATGCGGACGGTCACCTGGTCGGCGCCGGGGTCGTTCTTGGGATCGCCGTGCCACGTGCCGACGTAGCTCTTGGGCAGGGCTGCGGTGTGGGGCCCGGTGGTCCTGTGGTCGAGATACTCCAGTACGCCGCCGAGCGCCCCGACGGCGAGTACGGCGAGCACGCCCCACGTCTTGAGCCGGGCGCTCCCTCTTCCGGGCCGGCCGGTGCGCGGGGGAAGAGCTTTCACCGTCGGCGTGTAGGCCGGGCCCTTCGCCGGTGGCGCCGGAGCTGGCGATGCGTTCTTGGGCGGGGCGCTGACGGCGGATGCGGCCGCAGCGAGCGCGCTCCTGGCCCGGCTCAGGACCTCGGCGGCGGTGGGGCGTTCGTTCGGCGCCTTCCGCAGACACTGCTCGATCAGTCGCCGCAACGCGCCGGGGACGCCGTCCAGGCGGGGTTCGTCGTCGGCGATCCGGCGGGCGATCGCGAGCACGCTGGGTGCTTCGAACGGGCTGCGGCCGGTGGCCGCGAAGGTCAGCACCGCGCCCAACGCGAAGACGTCGCTTTCCGGGCCGGCCGCCTCGCCGTGCACCTGTTCCGGCGCCATGTAGGCGTAGGTGCCGACGACGACCCCGGCGGTGGTGAGCGTGCTCGCGCCCTGCGCCTGGGCGATGCCGAAGTCGATGATGCGCGGGCCGTCCGCCGCGAGGATGACGTTGCCGGGCTTCACGTCCCGGTGGGCCAACCGGCAGGTGTGGATGGCCGCGAGTCCTTCGGCGAGGCCGCACGCCAGGGTGAGTACGGCGGCGGGTTCGAGGGTGCCCCGCTGGGTGACGCGGTCCTGCAAGGACAGCCCCGGAACGTATTCCGTGGCGAGCCACGGTTCCGCCGCGTCCGTGTCCGCGCCGATCACCCGGGCGGTCCTGGCCCCGCTCACCCGCCGCGCCGCGGCCACCTCGCGGGCGAAGCGCCGCCTAAATCCCGGGTCGCGGGCGTACTCCGGGCGGATTACCTTGACCGCGGCCCTCTCCCCGCCCGCGTCGGTCGCCAGGAAGACCTGCCCCATCCCGCCAGCGCCGAGCCGGTGCGTCGCCCGATACGGCCCTATCCGCGCTGGGTCACCGGGCAGCAAAGGGTCCATACGTGAGCCGATCGTGAGAAGCGAGAGGCACAGGAGCCGTGTGCGGTGCTCATTCTCCCCACTAACCCGCCCAGCGTGAAGGGCCCGCTCCCCACGGTGCCGCGGAAGCGACGTCCGACGGCGGGCGGGTGGTCACCAGCGGGTGAGCAAGCGGCGCAACGCGGGGAGCACGCTGCGGGGGGCCTCGCCCTCCACGGCGGCGGTCGCCGCCGAACGTGCCTCCGGCGAGCCGTTGAACGCCGCAATATAACGACCGATGCGAACAACGGCAGGTCGGAGCAGCTGCCGACTCGCGCGAGGACGGACACCAGAACGTTGGTATCCAGGGCGAAGCGCGCTGCGAGTTAGAAGTAGCACTTCACCGCGCCGACCGGGGGCAAGTCGTGGGGGAGGAAGTCCCACTGGCAGCCGGTACGGGACTGGTAGAGCGGGGCGTTGACGATCTCCCGCATCTCGTAGGCGCCCTGGTGGCCACTGACAGAGGGATGCTGAGCCTTCCAGGAGGCGATGACGGGCTCGATCAGGCCCCACCGCTCGTCGGACAAGTCGCTCTTGTAGGGCTGGCGATCGCTCACGTGGAACACTCCAGCACGACAGCACGCCACGATCAGCCCCGATACACCCGTGCCACACATTCCAGCGACAACAAACGCGGCATCACGTCACACGCCCTCTCAGAAGTGGTGGCTCCGGGAGTCGCCCAGTAGGACGTCGAGCTGCTTTTCCTGTTCGGCCGGTGCAGCCGGCTTGATCTTGCCGTGGTCGATGGCGAATGTCTCGAGGACGGCATCCATCTGGTTGTCGAGCAGGGTCCAGGTCGTGTTGTTCACCGCCTGCAGGGAGGTGGCGTCGGCGTCCCAGTCATCGCGCATCTCCTGCACGGTGGCATGGGAGGCAGCGGCCGTACCGGCGCGGTCCTGGGCGATCGCCTTCTCGGCGAGTTTCTCGTACTTCGTCACCGCTGCGGCGGTCTGGGGGGCGGTCAGGTCCGCCTTCTTGCAGGCCGGCAGCGTCTCGCTCTGGCCGGTCGGGTCGCAGGTGACGTGGGGCTGGTTGTGTGCCCAGACCATCAGCGCGACGGTGGCCGCGGCGATCGCGCCGAAGACTCCCAGCGCGATGCGCTCCTTGCACACGTTGGTGGCGACCGACGGCTGGTGGGCCATCTTGTGGGTCTCGGCGACATCGCTGCGGCTGATCGACAGGTAGATGACCGTCGCCGGGATGGCGCTGAGGAAGATCAGGCTCGTGGTGAAGGTGCCAAGGCCGAGTCCGACGGGTTCGCCGGGGCTGGTCGCAGTCTTCGGGGAGGCGAGCCAGTCACCGATGTTGGCGCCGAGCGGCCGGGTGAGGATGTAGGCCAGCCAGAACGAGAGGATCGGGTTGGCGCCGAACTTCGACAGTCCGGTGATCGCCGCGATGAGACCCAGCGGCAGGAACACCGACTGCGCAGGCGTCCAGCTGGTCAGTTCCAGTGTCCAGTCGCCGGTGGCCGTGCCCACCGCGAACGTCACCAGGACGGTCAGCCAGTAGAAGGCCTCACGCGGGAGGGTCGTGATGCTGTGGATCGACAAGGGTCCGCTCGCGCAGCCACCAGACCCCGAAGACGAGAGCCAGCAGGACCGAGAACACCGTGGAGCTCAGCCACAGCGGGACGTTCTGTTGATCGGTGAGCATGTCGGTGTAGAGGGTGCCGGTGACACTGACCACGACCACGGTGAGCCAGTACGGGAAGGGACTGTAGCGCCTGGTACGGAACTGGATCGTCAGCACGACTGCGAACACCGCGGTGAACAACAACATGGTGTTGGTCAGGCCGAAGCCCAGCGTGGTGTTGATGTAGTCGGCGACCTCTCGCCAACGGTCGTGCAGAGGATCTTGATGATCCAGAACCAGGCCGTGACTTCGGGCACCCTGTTCAGCAGGCGGCTTCCCCTGGCACCTGCCGAGGCCATGGTGGGCGTGGGAGTCGTGGGGGTCGTCATGCCGCGACCTTAGCGTCTACAGTCGTGTAGACGAAAGGGTCGCTGCGGGATTGACGGCCCACGTGCACCGGCATGGGCCATTCGATGGTGACGCCCGCGCCGCGGTTCGCAGGGGACATCGCCCGACGCAGGAGCCACTTGGCTTGTTAGGTAAGCCTAAACTCAATTAGGGTCTGACCCACCTGACTGTCCCCACGTTGCCCTTCGCTCGGAGCACCTCCATGTCGTCGTCCCAGATCGCCTTGCTCGGTGCCATTGCCGGCTTCACCATCTACCTCGGCCTGCCCATAGGCAGGCTCCGCAGCCCGGCGCCGCGGCTGAGAGCCGGCCTCAACGCGGTCGCCATCGGCATCCTGATCTTCCTGGTCTGGGATGTCCTCAGCGCAGCATGGGAGCCCACCGACGCCGCGCTCAGCGACCACCACTGGGGCACCGCGATCAGCGGCGGCACAGTCCTGGCTGCCGGACTGGCACTCGGTCTGGCCGGACTCGTCTACTGGGACCGTTTCATGGGCCGCCGCAAGAGCCGCGGCCTCTCCAAGGGCCCCGGCGCAGCCGCGGTCAGCGAGCTGGCCCAGCCGACGCGCTCCAAAGCCGGCAGCCTCGCGCTGATGATCGCCACCGGTATCGGGCTGCACAATTTTGCCGAAGGCCTGGCCATCGGCAACTCCGCCGCCACCGGTGAGATCTCGCTGGCCGTGCTGCTGATCATCGGATTCGGCCTGCACAACGCCACCGAAGGCTTCGGCATCGTCGCCCCGCTCGCCGCCGAAGGCGAACGCCCGTCCTGGGGAACCCTGGCCCTGCTCGGCCTCATCGGCGGCGGCCCCACCTTCGCCGGAACCCTGGTCGGCCAGCACCTGGTCAACGACATCCTGTCCATCGCCTTCCTGGGACTCGCCGCGGGCTCCATCCTCTACGTCGTCATCGAACTGCTCGCCGTCGCCCGCCGCGCCGCACTGAAAGAACTCACCACCTGGATGATCCTTCTCGGCCTGCTGCTCGGCTTCGCAACCGACGCGGTCGTCACCGCCGCCGGCGTGTGACCTCCGCCGCCGGCTGCGATCCTCGGTGAGCGCCTGACCTGATGCGCCTGCTCTCCGTCAGCGCGGGGACGCTACGCCGGTGCTTGCTCGGGGAGCGCCTCGGGGGGCTGCACCGCCGCGCCGTTGGGGCGTTGGGGGAGGCCCGTGCGGTGGTGGACGGGGGCGGGCAAGGACGGCAGCGGGTGCCTGCGGAGGTGCCACGTCTGGTAGGCGACGAGAGCGGTCAGGGCGGCGCACAGAGCGGTCGAACCCCATGCGGTGCCCCAGCCGAGCCCGCCCTCGTCCACCGGCTTGGTCAGCGAGTCTCCCCCGGACGCGCCCAACGGCCGGGTGAGAACGAAGGCCGCCCAGAACAGCAACGTGCCGCTGATGCCGGTCAGGTAGTGCGCGGCGACGATCACCAGCATGACGCCCGTGATGAGCAGGAAGGCGTTGCGGAAGCCGAGGCCGGTGTCGTCGGAGAGCCAGTCCCCGCTGGACGTGCCGAGGGTGTTGGAGACCAGGATCGCCATCCAGTAGAGCATCTCGCCCTGGCGGCTGGAGATCGACTCCACGTCGTACGTCTGGCCCGTCCGCCACCAGGCGGCGAAGACGAGCGCCAGGGTGGCGGTGAGGAGAACAGCGCCCCAGGCGTAGCCGATGCCGGCGGGGGCGCTGCCATGGCCGAAGCCACGGTTCATCAGGTCTGAGATCTCCGTGCCGACCATGCTCGTGCCCAGGACGACGGCCCAGTACAAGGCCGGACGAAGGCGTCCGGCACGGACCTGTGCCGTCACGGTGACGAGGAAGAACGCGAGAAAGACGGCGCCGGTCGCGAGGTACCCGAGCTTGAAGGTGATCCCCAGCAGGTCGCCGGCGGTCTCCCCGAGCGTCACCGCTACCGTCTTCATCGCCCAGAACAGCATTGTGACCTGAGGGAGTTTGCGCTCGACGCAGCTCACCAGGGTTCCGTCCTGGAGACCGCTCCGGCCCTGGGTGGGCATACCGCTCCGATCCGTCGGCTCGCGTCCGCCCCCGACCATGCCGCACCGCCACCTGGCGTCGGAGGGGACCTGCTCGCGATCTTGGCACCGAGGGGACTCGGCGCCCGCTCACACACGGACGATCGGTTCCAAGCCACCCGAAAGTAGTGGTCGACGGAGTGGGCGATGACGAAGCAGTTACTACAAGCTGTAAGAATGGATGGGGCCGCGAGGGCAGCCATCGGCCACCAGCCCACAAAGACACCGGGTGACTTCGTCTGCACGCCACTCCCGCTCTTCCGGACTACTGAGTGAGGGAGCCTGCGTGTCCCTCAGATCACCGTGGCGTTCTGGGTGGTCAAAGGACTGTCCACGGCCATGGGCGAGGCGACGTCGGATTATCTGGTCGGCGCGATGGCTCCGCCGATTGCCGTCGTTCTCGGATTCGCGGCGTTCCTGGCCGCGTTGGGGGTCCCCTACACGGTGTCCAGCATTGTCTGTGCCCTCGTGCTGCTCACCGTCTTCGCAACGTGGCGGAGCACCGAGAAGACGCTGTCGATGCACAGCATCGACACTGCGGGTGCCGATTAATCATCCGGGCTGGTCAAGCGGCATGCTGGTACTCGTGGAGGGTTCCGCCGAGTCGGTCTTGTCGGCGGACCTCCAAGTGCCTGATGTGTCCTGGCACGCTGATTGGCTCGGGTAGTTGGCGGAGCGGAGAGGCTTGCTTCAGAGTGCGGTGGGGTCGGTGCTGGTTGTAGAAGGTTTCGAACTCTCGGAGCGCGTGCAGAAGGTGGCTCTGGTTCCAGATCAGTGTTCTGTCGAGGAGTTCGCGCCGGCAGGTCTGTATCCAGCGCTCCATGATGGAGTTCATACGCGGCATCCGGACGCCGGTGGTGACGACCTTCAGTCCGGCGTCCGTCAGTAGCGCGTCGAAGGCGGTCGTGAACTTGGAGTCGCGGTCGCGCATCAGGAAGCCGGCCTTGCTACCTGCCTCTTCGAGGTCCATGACGAGGTTGCGCCCGAGCTGTACGACCCATCGTGCGGTGGGGTGTGCGGTGGCGCCCAGGATCCGGATGCGCCGGGTGGAGTGCTCGATGACGGCGAAGACGTAGAGTTGCGCCCCGGTCAGGGTGCGGGTTTCGAAGAAGTCGCAGGCGAGTATGGCGCCGGCCTGGCCGCGCAGGAAGTCGGCCCACGTCGTGCTCGCTCGTTCCGGGGCGGGTGGGATGCCGTGCTCCTTGAGGATTTCCCAAAGGGTGGAGGCGGCGACCTCGATCCCGAGCGAAGCGAGTTCGCCGTGGATGCGCCGGTACCCCCACGAGGAGTTCTCGCGGGCGAGGCGCAGGACCAGGACGCGGATCGAGCGGATGGTGGGCGGTCGTCCGCGCCGCTTCGGTACGCAGGTCGCAGCATGGCGCCGTTTGAGCAGGTTGCGGTGCCATCGCAGGACAGTTTCTGGACGTACAAGCAGCAGGAGCCGGCGGAGCTTGCCCATCGGCAGGTGGTGGAGCAGACCGGCGATCACGGCCGTGACCTGGGCGGATGATTTATCGGCACCCGCAGGGCTGAAAACACCCTGACCTGCGGGTTTCCGCACTCGCGGTCCCCAGTTGGTCCCCGAGACCCTGACGGGCCATCACGTGGGAACCGTTGCCGACAACACGAAAGGCCCGCTGACCTGGCCAAATGCCAGCCCAGCGGGCTTTCTCCGCACCGTCGGGACGACAGGATTTGAACCTGCGACCCCTTGACCCCCAGTCGGGTAAACAGAGGGAATTTTCCCGTCAAACGGGACTAACTCTCCGGGCATTATGACCACTTACGCGAATAGCGATCGCAAACGCGTACAACGCGTGGTCCCCAGATGGTCCCCCATAATTCACGGGATCCTCCTCCTTCAGCTCTGCTATTCCAGCATCTCGCCGCTGGCAGGAATACACAATCCCCACAAGCGTTCGAGGAACCGAGCTTGCGCTCGTCAGCCCGTCGCGCGGACTGCGGCAGGGCAGCGCGAGGAACTGTGCACCGATGCGCAAGGTCATGTTCGATGGCGGGTTCCCGCCGCACGGCCGCGGTCAGGGCGGCCTCCAGCACAATGCGGCGGGTCCGCAGCGTCACCAGGTCCTCATCGCCGGCCCGGTGCGGCGGATGCTCACCGAACCAGTCGAAGTCGTGGTACTCCCGGGCTCCGCGTGCCAGCAGGTCCGTGTAGACATCAGGGGTCTCGGTACGCAACACGGTGCGGACGGGCGCGAGGAATGAGTGGGGATGGTTGGCCTGCGGCACTCGGGGCCTGCTCCAATCGAAGAAGTCCCGATTCAGGCCCTCTCCGGCCTGCCGATCGTCCTGCTCGAACAACGCCACCGTGTGACCCCGCCGGCCAAGCATGAGGGCCGTTCCCAGCCCGCTGATACCCGCACCGATCACCGCAACCCGCGCCACCGATCTCCCCTTCGTGTCGTGTTGCGGAATGAGCCTAGTGCTGTGACCGGAAACGATCACCGGGTTGGCGCTGACTGGTCTCGCGCCGGTTGGATGTGACGACACGTCCGATCTGCGCGGGGAGGCGGGATGGCGGGGCCAGTCAGGGTTCGCAGGCTGACCGAGCAGGAGGGGCAGCAGCTGCAGCGGATCGTGCGGCGGGGCAGCACCAGCACGGTGCGGTTCCGCAGGGCGATGATGCTGCTGGCCTCGGCGAGCGGGAACAGCGTCCCGGTCATAGCCCGGCTCGTCCAGGCCGACGAGGACACCGTCCGCGACGTGATCCACAAGTTCAACGAGATCGGGCTGGCCTGCCTGGACCCTCGATGGGCGGGAGGCCGTCCCCGCCTGCTCCGCGATGACGACGAGGACTTCGTCATCCAGACGGCCACCACCCGCCCCACCAAGCTCGGCAAGCCTTTCACCCGATGGTCGATCCGCAAGCTCGTCGACCACCTGCGGCGCAACGTCAGCCGCCCCATACGGATCGGACGCGAAGCCCTGCGTTGCCTGCTGTCCCGCCGCGGGATCACCTTCCAGCGCACCAAGACATGGAAGGAATCGAGCGACCCGGACTTCGACACCAAGCTGGACCGGATCGAGTACGCGCTCACCCAGCGGCCCGAGCGGACCTTCGCCTTCGACGAGTTCGGCCCCCTGGGCATCCGCCCGACCGCCGGGTCCTGCTGGGCGAATCAGGGGCGGCCGGACCGGCTGCCGGCCACCTATCACCGCACCCACGGCACCACCTACTTCCACGGCTGCTACTCGGTCGGCGACGACACCCTGTGGGGCGTCAACCGGCGCCGCAAGGGCATCGGCCCGACCTGGGCCGCGCTGAAGTCGATCCGCGCGGCCCGTCCGGACGGCGCCCCGATCTACGTCATCCTGGACAACCTGTCCGCGCACAAGAACTGGCGGATCCGCCGCTGGGCGGCGAAGAACAAGGTCGAGCTGTGCTTCACGCCGACGAACGCATCGTGGGCGAACCCCCGATCGAGGCCCACTTCGGGCCACTGCGGCAGTTCACCCTCGCCAACTCCCACCACCCCAACCACCCCGTCCAGACACGCGAGTTGCACCGCTATCTGCGCTGGCGCAACCAGAACGCCCGGCACCCCGACGTCCTGGCCGCCCAACGGCGTGAACGCGCCCGTGTCCGCAGCGAGAAAGGCATCAGGTTCGGTGGCCGCCCCATCGCCGCAGCGGCCTGACTGCCCTTCCGGATCCCAGGACACCATCCAGGTCACGGACGCGTGGCCACCAGCAGGTCAACCACGTAGGTTTCTTCCACCACCTCGTCGGGGAAGAACTCGCGCAGTCGCCTGCGCTCCCCAGAGAGAAAGGCACGCTTGTCGTCCTCGGCAAGCACAAGGAACGCCGAGCGGCTGCTGATATTGGCAAGGTGCGTGTCGAGGGAGACCACACGGCTCCACCGCACCTGGCGGCGCGCGACCCGGAGCCCCGACAGGCCCGCAAGCCGGATGGCGTCGCTGTCGTCGGGACGCACCCGAGAAGTCGGCTTCACTCCCCAGTGGTGCGCGATCCGCTGGTGCTGCTCTCGGATCCAGGGCACGTCGAAGGCGGTGGTGTTCCACCAGATCGCGAGCGCACCGCCCGGCAGCAGGACCCGCAGTGCCTCCGGGACCGAGCGGGTGGTGTCGGTCCACTGCCAGGACTGTGCATAGGTGATGAGGTCGTGGGAGGCGTCCGCGAGGGGGAGGGCGTTGCCGTCACCTCTGATGATCGGCACATTCGGGAGCACGGTGTGGAACTTGGCGGCCATGGCGTCGCCGGGCTCAACGGCGATCACCTCAGCCCCGCGCTCACGCAGCAGAGCGGTGGCGATTCCGGTGCCCGCGCCGATATCGGCGACGCGGGCACCGGCCAGGGAACGGCTCGTGAGCTGTTCGATGCAGTCGAAGAGCGCGGGAGGATACGAAGGCCGGCTGGCCGCGTACTGGTCAGCCGCCGCGTTAAACGAATGGGCGCGTGAGCTGGTGGTCATCCCCACATCATCCCCCTGCCCCGCTGACTGCCCGCCCCGGTGATCGTTTCCGGTCACAGCACCAGCGCTTGACGATCTCCGGTTCGAAACCAGCGTCCTCCGTCGCGGACCTCTTCAACTCCCCGCCTCGTGGCCGGCGAGGCCACACTCCATCGCCGGGGTTGCAAGGTGATTGAAGTGGGCAAGGACGGGAGCCGACCGCAGTGCCCGTGTCGCCACGTCAAGGGATTGCCACAGGTCAGAGGCCTTGTGTCTCCCGTGTGGTCGCATTGTGATCGCCGCTCGCATGCCGCGGAGGCGGATACTGGAAGTGCGTCGCGTCCTGCTCATTTCGGGAGGCGATCACGATGCGTACAGCCACTGAGCTCTTTCCAACCTGGCCGCGAGTTTGGCCAGTTGGGCTGACAACGTGGTGGTCACCACAACCAACTCACCCAGCTCAAAGCGGCCCCGCACAAACCGACTTCCCCACCACCACAACACCAAGATCAAAAAATTGCGACCACAATGCGGCCACACCCCAAAAACACAACAAAAAGGCCGCCCCCGCATCTCTGCGGAAACGGCGTCCGACCTGCGAAAACGCTGGTCGGGACGACAGGATTTGAACCTGCGACCCCTTGACCCCCAGGATAGCCGACGGCGGCTATCGAAGCACCGGCCTGATCATCCCGCACCGACGGGAACCTGGTCCTGACCTGGAAAGAGGAACACAACTCCTCCCACCGCAAGGTCCGTGCACGGGGCGAGCACACCCTTCGCCCGCATGAAGACCTGGAAGATCCTTCGAGACTGCCGTCTCGAAGACGACGGCGTCCACCACGCCATGCTCGGTATCGCTCGCCTCCACAACCTCACCCTTGCTGGGTGACCGGCAGGCATCAGCCGGGACAGCCAATAGGACGGAGACAAGGAAGCGGGCCGGCTACATCTCCTCACGCAGTCGATCCCAGGTATGAGTGTCCAGGCTGTCGTACGGGCCCAGGCGGGAGAGTTCGGCGCCGTCACCCCCCAGAGCCACGATCAGGGGTCGGACTCCGCGGTTCATCTGCGGAGACGTCCATACAGCGATGAGACTGCGCTGCTCCGGGACCTCGATCCGGCGGACACCGATGAGAACGTCACGCACCTCCCGCCCGAGGCGCACTTTGACGCAGTTGATCATTTGTGCCGCGGCGAGGGAGCGCGGAGGGTCGAGACTTCGGGTGAGACTCAGCGCGCCCCCTCCGTTGCGAACGTCGAGCACATCGACATCGACAGGACCGTCCCCGGAACTGCTGCCGCCCCCCACATACCGCCACCGCTCGCCGAACCACTCAAGGACCGCGACGTGCTCACGGAACTGCGATGACTTCGGACGCCACAGGATCCAGATCGCCCCAACGCCCGCAGCGTCGTCGACATCGGCCGACACCACGGTCAGCACACGCCGCGGCATCCACCAAGGTTGCGGCACATCTCCCGCCAGCGCCCGCTTCATCACGCCCCGCAGAAAACCCTCCCATCGGGGCCACGCCCACACCGCCTCTCCGCACGCCCGCATGCGCCTGCGATACCCAGTGCGTGACAGCATCAAGCCCGACGACGCTGAGGCAACACCCGACGCCTCTGACCCAAAGATCATTACGGGGCACCACTTAGGACCGGGGCGCGCTGATGGTTACGAACCCTGACTCGTACGCGGTGATCACTGCCTGCGTCCGGTCCCGTGCCTGCAATTTTGTGAGCACCGAGCTGACATGGGACTTCACCGTCTCCGAGCCGATCACCAACTGGTGGGCGATCTCAGCGTTGGACATTCCCTGGGCCATCAGCCGGAGCACAGATGCCTCACGGGCAGTGAGAGCCACTTCCGCCAGCGCGTCCCGGGCCGACCGGTCGCCGTACTCGGCGGCAAGTGCCCGTACGGCGGCTGGGAACAGCAGCGACTCGCCCTCGTGGATCAGCCGCACTGCGTGCACGAACTCCGCCGGCCGGGCCCGCTTGAGCAGAAAGCCGTGGGCTCCGGCGCACAGCGCCTGGTACACGTACTCGTCGTTCTCGAAGGTCGTCACCACGAGGATCTTGGGAGGCGGTACGACCGTACGCAGCACGGCTCGGGTCGCTTCGATCCCGTCTAGCAGCGGCATTCGCACGTCCATGGCCACCACGTCCGGGCGCAGTTGCCGCACCAAAGGGATGACCGCGGCTCCGTCAGCTGCCGCACCCACCACCCGGATGTCGGACTGGGCTTCGAGGACCGCCCGCAGACCGGCCAGGACCAGCGGTTCGTCGTCGACCAGCAGCACAGTGATCGGCATGCGATCAGCCTACTGACCGATCGGTGGGGACCACCTGGCAGTCCCGTGGTCCTGCGAGTCCGTCGAGTGGCAGCCGTACCCGCAACCGCCATTCACCGTGCGAGGGGCCGGTCTGCAACTCCCCACCGAGGAGGGCCGCGCGCTCGCGCATACCGCGCAGGCCGCTTCCTGCGCGGCCGGGCGCGAGCGACGGTTGTCGCGGCAGCGGGTTGGCCACTTCCAGTTCCAGCAGCGAGTCGGCCACAGTCACGCGCACCTTGACCGGCACCGGGCCGGCGTGCCGCAGCACGTTGGTGAGCGCCTCCTGGAGGATCCGGTAGCCCTCGCGGGAGATCAGCCCTGGCAGGTGGCCCAGCGGTCCGGACAGTTCGGCGTCCACGGTCGCGCCTGAACTGCGCGCTGCCTCCAGCAGCCGGTCCACCCCCTCCAGTGTGGGTCGGCCACTCAACGGCCGGCCGCCCTCCCGCAGGATCAGCAGTACCCGGTCCAGTTCGTCCAGCGCGCCGCGGCCGACCTCTTCGATCGCCGAGAGAGCCCGTTCGGTGAACGCCGGGTCCCCGGCGGCCCGGGCGGCGCCGGCCTGCAGCACCGCGACGGTCAGCGCGTGACCGATGGAGTCGTGCAATTCCCGCGCGATGCGGTTGCGTTCAAGCAGCTGCTCGGTGCGCTCTTCCAGGAGACGCAGTCGTTCGGCCGGGGATGGGCCGAGCAGCATCCGGGCGAGGCGGGTCGCGAAGTGCCCGAGCGCGACCAACAGGACGAGTGATCCCACAGCCGGAAGTACGGCCAGGGGGGTCCACCACCACTGCGGCTGCCAGATGCCAAGAGCCGGAATGGTCACCGGAGCGCCACCGATCCCCAGCCGGAGCATCTCGATGGCGAGCATCGGGCCCCAGGCGGTGGTCATCAGGGCCACCCCCGCCAGGACGAGTCGTGCCTCCAGCCAGAGCACTGTCCGCCACCGGTCCTGCCACGTGGCGGCGGGCGCCGCCGCGATCGTGGCGTCGGGCCGCCCGCGCTCGTCCGGCACCAGGAGCGCTTGGGCCTGTATGCCCTCCCCGAGACGCACTGCCCGGATCAGGCCCACCGGCACGGCCAGGACCCCCAGCAAGTACAGGTACCTCGGGGCGAAGACTCCCCACAGCGCGATGGCGCCGGCCGGCACGCACAGGTGCAGCCAGCGCGTGTACGTGACCGGCCGCACCAACGGCCGTAACAGCCAACGGAATCGGGTGGGACGCCGAGTCTCGGGCACCTGGTCATCCTGCCAGTGAGGCGAACGCGACGGCCCCCCCGTACGGGGGAGAGCGAACCAACTGCCGGGGGAGGTAGCGGGGCCCTCTGCACTGCCAAGGTGGCTTCGTCATCAGCATCGACGGCCATGACCTCACGAAGGACCGCGGTAGCATCCGGGTCGCGCATCGGCTCACCGTCACCGTGCGGCCGGTCCGGGACACGACTCCGGCATCAAGCTTCCCTCCGCAGGTCACGGCCCCCGATGGTGACCGGCAGCCAAGCTCAGGCGCATCCGTGCACACGGCCCATCGCACAGGTCACCCAACCACGCGGACGCCGCAGCCGGCCATCAACACCTCTGAACCCGGAGACAATGATGAAGCACAAACTCGCCGTGGTACTCGGCGTCCTTTCGCTCGGTGCGACATGCCTCGCCGGCGCCGCTCCAGCCTCAGCGACAACGCTCCCCTGGAATCCGTGTGCTCAGCCCGATGGCCCCGCCGACCAGCAGTGCGCTGATCTGTCCCTCCCTGTGGACTACCGCAAGCCGGACGGCGCCCGCCTCACCCTGCGCGTGACCCGCCTGGTCAGCGATCGCCCGGCCGCCCGGCGCGGCACCCTGCTGGTCATCCCGGGCGGCCCGGGCGGCTCCGGCGTCGACGCGCTCGCCCACACAGGACCGGCGCTGCGCAAGGCCTTGCACGGCGCCTACGACCTTGTCAGCCTCGACCCGCGCGGGGTGGGCGGCTCCACGGCAGTCGGCTGCGGGCTCAGCGCGGACGACCGGGACGTGATGAACCTCCGCAGCTGGCCCGGTGCCGGTGGCGACATCAGCGACAGCGTTGCCCGCGCCCATCGCATCGCCGACGCCTGCGCCCTCAACGGCCGTGCTTTGGTGCGCAGTTACTCCACGGCGAACGAAGTGCGCGACATCGAGCGCCTGCGCCAGGCCCTCGGTACCGCGAAGGTGTCGATGTACGGGGTGTCGTACGGCACGTACGTAACCGCCGCCTACGCGCAGGAGCACCCCGAACACACCGACCGGGTGGTGCTCGACAGCACCGGCGATCCCGACCCGGCGCGAGTGGAACGCGGTTGGCTCGCCAACACGGCGGCCGGCGCCGACGAGCGGTTCCCCGACTTTGCCCGCTGGGCCGCCGACCCCGCCCGCGACCAGGAGGGACTGCGGCTAGCACAAAGTGCCGTCGAAGTACGACCGTTGATACTGTCCCTCGCCGACCGGCTGGACCGCACACCCCGGGCGACCACCACACCAGACAAGCCGCTCACCGGTAACATCCTGCGCCAGGTCGTCCAGCAGGCGCTCTACAACGACGTCAACTTCCCCTTTCTGGCCCAGCTGGTCAAGGCCACCGAGGAGCCGCACGCCACGCCTGCGCTGCCCGCCGGGTACGCCACGCCGATGCTGGACCGCGACGCCGCCGTGTTCACGGCGACGCAATGCAACGACGTGAGCTGGCCCCACGACGTTCGCGGCTACGCCCGCGCCGTCGCGACCGACCGCATCCGCCACCCGCTCACCACAGGGCAGCCGGTGAACATCACCCCCTGCGCCTTCTGGCACACCGAGCCGATCGACAGGCCGGTCCGCATCACCTCGGACGGGCCGTCCAACATTCTGATGCTCCAGAACCTCCGGGACCCGGTCACGCCCTACTTCGGTGCCCTGAGCATGCGGACCGCCCTCGGCGACCGCGCCCGCCTGGTCACCGTCGACCAAGGGGGTCACGGCGCCTACCACGCCGACGGCGTCGGCTGCGGTAACGAGGCGGTGACGGGATTCCTCCTGACTGGGAATCGCCCACCGGCTGATCTGCGGTGCACGACGTAACGGCACAATATGTCCCGATAAGTCATCCATCCAGGTCACGGCCCTGGTCACGGGCAACCGGAGCTCCCCTGCCCTCACACCGAAGTCCTCATCCCTTCTAGTAGGGCTTGGTCAGGTGTGTATGGGTATGGGTATGTCGCGGTGGCAGGTGGGGCAGGCGCCGGCCCAGGTGGCGAGGAGTAACTGCAGGTCGCGGACGACTTGGTAGAGGCTCAGGCCGACGCCGTGTCTTTTGGGGCGGTGGCCAGTCTGCGCAGGGTGCAGAAGGCGTGGGCCACGGAGACCAGGGTGACGTGGTGGTGCCAGCCGTTGAATGTGCGGCCTTCGAAGTGGGCCAGGCCCAAGGCCTGCTTCATCTCGCGGTAGTCGTGCTCGATGCGCCAGCGGAGTTGGGCCGGCCGGACCAGGGTGGTCAGCGGGGTGTCCTCGGGCAGGTCGCTGAGCCAGAACTGGACCGGTTCGGGTTCCTTGGCGGGCCATTCGGCCCGCACCCAGCACTCGGCGAGTTCCACGCCGTCGGTGGCTTCGCGGACCTCGCGTCCGGCGGGGCGGATCCGCAGGGCCACGAACCGCGAGTAGATGCGCTTCAGGCCGCTGCGGGCCCGGCCGGGACGGGAGCCCTCACGCCAGGACACCGGCCGGGCCGCACCCCGGCCAGCCTGGGCCACCAGATTTTCACCGAGCGGGCCAGGTCGGGATACCTGGACACCGGTGGTCGCCCGGTGCCGCTGTAGGGCGGCGTGACCGGGCAGGCCGAGGCCGGGTGGGCGGTGTGCGTGGTGGAGATCCCGACCACGTAGTGCAGGCCCCGCTGGTTCAATCCGAGCCGGAACGCGGCACTGTCGCCGTAACCGGCGGCGAGAGGCGATCAACACCGTCTGGGAGGAGGCCCTGGTCCAAACGTGTGTCACGCACCTGATCCGGTCCTCGATGAAATACGTCAGCTACACCGACCGCAAG
>NZ_CAJSLV010000095.1 GCF_907177275.1 Actinacidiphila cocklensis | reverse complement strand
GGACCGCACCGGGGGCGGCGGCTCCCCCCGGCGCGGGAGCGCCGCCGGCCGCACGCGGAAAGGGTGCGGCCGGGGCGGTGGGCGTCGGCTCAGTGGCCCAGGCGGCGCCGGCCGGTGCGATCAGGGCCGCCGCGAGGACGATGGGGGCCGCGACCCGGGCGGCGGCGATGCGGGTCGGCCGGGTCGGGTGTGCCGCGATCCGCAGCATCGCCCGCCTGCCCGTTGCCCACCGCACGCATATCGCCTCTCCGCCGGACTCTCGGTGGTCCCAGCGTCACACGAAGCGACATTTCCGGCATCCCGGGCGGCATCGGGGCCGTCATCGGGGCCGGGACGGCGACGCGGTGGTGCGGCAGCGGTCAGACCGTGAGCAGGATCTTGCCGATGTGCTCGCTGCTCTCCATCAGGCGGTGGGCTTCTGCGGCCGAGCCCAGCGGCAGCGCGCGGTCCACGACCGGGTGGACGGTGCCCGCCTCGACGAGCGGCCAGACGTGTTCGAGCACGGCGGCGATGATCGCCGTCTTCTCCTCGACCGGCCTGGCCCGCAGGCTGGTCGCCACGACGGCGGCGCGCTTGGCGAGCAGCTTGCCGAGGTTGAGTTCGGCCTTCACCCCGCCCTGCATGCCGATCACGACGAGCCTGCCGTTCACGGCCAGGGCGTCGATGTTGCGGTCCAGGTATGCGGCACCGACCACGTCCAGGATGACGTCGGCGCCGCGGCGACCCAGCACCTCGACGAAGTCCTGCTCCCGGTAGTTGACCAGGACGTCGGCGCCCAGGTCCCGGCAGGCGGCCAGTTTCCGCTCGCTGCCCGCGGTCGTCACCACGGTCGCGCCGACCGCCTTGCCCAGCTGGATCGCCATGGTGCCGATGCCGCTGGACCCGCCGTGGACGAGCAGGGTCTCGCCCGGTCGCAGGTGGGCGACCTGGAAGACGTTGGACCAGACCGTCGCGGTCACCTCGGGCAGCGCGGCCGCCGTCACGAGGTCGACGCCCCTGGGGACAGGCAGCAGCTGGCCGACGGGGACGGCGACCTTCTCCGCGTAGCCGCCGCCGGAGAGCAGTGCGCACACCTGGTCGCCGACCGCCCAGCCGGTGACGCCGGGGCCGAGGGCCGCGATCCGCCCGGAGCACTCCAGTCCGGGGTAGCGGGAGGCCCCGGGCGGCGGATCGTAGAAGCCCATCCGCTGGAGGACGTCGGCACGGTTCACGGCCGAGGCGGAGACCTCGACCAGTACCTCGCCGGAGGCGGGCACGGGATCGGGGACGTCCGCCAGGACCAGCGCATCGGGGCCGCCCGGTTCGGAAATCGTGATCGCACGCATGGCTCGACCCTAAGGGACCCGCGCAGGCCGGACGGAGCGGCACCCCGCCCGCCCCGGCGGGGGCCGGGGCGGGCGGGGTGCCGGGTGATGCGGTCAGCCGTGGACGGGCACGGGTTCGAGCGTGGCGCGGAAGTGCCGCAGGATCGGCGACTGTTCGACGATGCGGAAGCCGTACACGCTGTCCGCCCGCTTGGCGATCTCGGCCAGGGTCTCGCCGACGTGGTCGTAGTGGCTGCGGGTGTAGACCCGGCGCGGCAGCGCGAGCCTGACCAGCTCGTAGGGCGCGCTCTTGGTCGGGTTGCCGTCCTCGTCCTCCTCGCCGAGGTAGAGGGAGCCGAGTTCGGCCGACCGGATGCCGCCCTCCAGATAGAGCTGGCAGGCGAGGGCGTGGCCGGGGAAGTGGTGCGCCGGTATGTGCGGGAGCAGGCGGCCGGCGTTGAGGTAGAGGGCGTGCATGCCGGGCGGCTCGATGATGTCGACGCCGGCGGAGCGCACCCGGTGGGCGAGGTGGGCGGCCACGTCGGCCCGCTCGGCGAGGTAGGCGGGCTCGGTGACCTCGGTCAGTCCCTGGGCCATCATGTCGAGGTCGCGCCCGGCCAGACCGCCGTAGGTCGCGAAGCCCTCGGTGGCGATGAGCAGCAGTTCGCAGCGCTGGGCGAGTTCGGGGTCGTTGAGCCCGATGAATCCGCCGATGTGGACGATGGCGTCCTTCTTGGCGCTCATCATGCAGCCGTCGGCCAGCCGGAAGGCCTCCTCGGCGACCTGGCGGGGGGTGCGGTCGCGGTATTCGGGCTCGTGGCGGGTCACCAGCCAGGCGTTCTCGGCGAAGCGGGCGGCGTCCAGGAAGAAGGGGACACCGTGCCGGCGGCACAGGGCGGAGGTCCGCTTGAGGTTGTCCATGGAGACGGGCTGCCCGCCGCCGCCGTTGTTGGTGATGGTCATGACGACCATGGCGACCCGGGAGCCGTCGGGGCCGTCCAGCGTCCGGCTGAGCGCGTCGAGGTCGATGTTCCCCTTGAAGTGCTCGGCGCTGTCGAGGTTCCGGGCCTCGGCGCAGGGCAGGTCGCGGGCCTCGGCACCGGAGAGCTCCACGTTCGCCCTGGTGGTGTCGAAATGGGTGTTGGCCAGCACGATGCGGCCGGGTTCCAGCAGGGTGTTGAAGAGGATGCGCTCGGCCGCGCGGCCCTGGTGGGCCGGCAGGATGTGCGCGTATCCGGTCAGCTCAGTGACGGCCTCGTGGAAGCGGTAGAAGGAGCGGGAGCCCGAGTAGGACTCGTCGCCCGCCATGCCGGCGGCCAGCTGCGCGGCCGACAGCGCACCGGTTCCGGAGTCCGTCAGCAGGTCGATGGTCACCTCCTCGGCCCGCAGGTCGAAGAGGTTGTAGTGCACGCGTTTCAGCGCCTCCTCGCGCTGCTGCCGCGTCAGTTGCGGGATGGGCTCGACGACCTTGATCCTGTACGGCTCCATGCTGAACGTGCTCCTGTCTTTCTGCGGTGCTGTGGTTCGGAGAAGTGCTTAGCGGCCGGCCCCGGGCCCCAGGTGGGGCGGCTGTACCTGGTACGCCTCCGAGGAGACGTACACGGTCGCCCGGGGCGGGTGGCCCCGCTGGTGGACCAGCGACACATAGGCGATGAGGCCGCGGCCGTCGCTCAGCGGGCGCGGGGTCACGGCGGCCAGTGCCCGGTCGAGTGCGTCGCTGTCCATGCCGTGGCTGCGCAGCACGGCGGCGGCGCGCTCCCGCGCCTGCCCGTCGTGCTGGACGTAGGCCCGGACGGGCACGTGCACGGTGTAGCCGCTGGGCAGGCCGGTCGCGGTCTCCGTGAAGGAGTGGCAGGTCAGGGTGCGGCGCCTGAGGGGCAGTTCGCTGTCCTCCGCCGCGGTGTAGCCGCCGGCGGCGCGCACGAAGCCGGCCATCTGCTCGCGGCCTCCCGCGGGCGTCATGGCGGGCAGGGAGCCGGCCTCCTCGGCGGAGAGGCCGTTGTGGGTGAGGTAGACCTTGACCCGGGGTGCCTTCCAGTCGCCGAGGTCCAGGCCGACGAAGAGCAGGTTGTCGGCCTTGGGCAGGGCGGCGAAGGCCTTGCGGTGGCCGAGCCTGGCCAGCGCCTCCTGGACCGTCTCGGCAGCCCGGTCCTGCCCGGATGCCGCCGGGTTGAGGTAGATCTTGACCCGCGGGACTCCACCGGGCCGCAGCTCCAGAGCGCACCACAGGGCCAGCGGGCCTTCGGCGGACGCCGGGAAGAACAGGTCCTCGAGCCGGTCGAGATGACCGGTGTCGAAGCGCCAGCGCTCCGCCATCTCCCGGATCGCCCGCAGTCCGGTGCGGCCGTTCTCCACCATGTCGTCGCTGCCGCAGCCCGGTTCGAGCAGCACCCGGAGTGCGGGAGCCGCGCCCGGCAGGAAGGACAGCGAGAACTCGACCGGGGTGTGGTCGTCGGACAGGAAGCTCCGCGAGGGCGGCGGCAGCGCCAACGGCCTTTCGGCCACCGGCCCCAGACTGCCGGTCAGCACATCGGCGTAGGTCTCCGCGTCGGCCTTGTCCAGGGCGGCCACCTCGCACAGCCCGGTCAGCTGCCTGGCGACGAGGTCGCCCAGTCGCGTACCCCCTGCCGACGACGCGACGCGGCCCGGGAGTTCCTCCGCTTCCGGAGTCCGGCTCCTCATCGCACCCCCCGCAATACGACACGGAAAGCCGAATTATCCGTCATGCGGGCGTTAAGATACCCGCCCCGAGGGGCGGGTATGGAATCACCTAGCACACGGGTTCTATTGCCTATCAGTAAATTGTCCACCTTGGGCCGGGACTTACGTAGTAGTAGTGATGCCGCTGGAACCGCGGAACGTCGGTGGACGGGTGCGCCGGGGGCGACATGCACCACGCTGCTCCTTATGGTTTTTGGCCAACGCGAAATTCGCCTCGTTGACTACCCGTCCCACCTGACGGTCATGCGATCTGCTGGCATATTCCAGATGTGGCGTGAATCACACCTTCCACCAGGTCAGGAACGAACTCCACAAGCCACCCTTTTCCGGCTTGCCCTGCGGTCGCGCCTGGTTACCACCCGGCTGGGCCTGTGCCTGTGACGCGGCCTGCGGCTTCTCGGCACGAACCGGAGTAAACCGGGCGGGCAGCGCGGCCAGCGCACGGTTGAAGGGGCCGGGGCGCCAGGTCAGGCTGTCCTCGGGCACCGCGAGCTCGATGTCGGGCAGCCGATTGAGCAGGTTCTCGATGGCCGCGACCGTGATGAGCTGGGCGGGGTCCTTGGCCGGGCAGCCGTGCGGGCCGGTGCTCCACGCCAGGTGGGCGCGCTTGCTGAGCAGCTGGCGCGACCCGGAGAAGGCCGGGTCCCGGTTGGCCGCCGCGAAGCTGACCAGTACCAGGTCACCCGCGTTCAGCCTGGTCCCGGCGAAGTCGACGTCGGCCACCGGGTAGTGGGGCGCGTAGTTCGACATGGGCGGGTTGTTCCACAGCACCTCGTCGATGGCGTCCTCGACCAGCATGCCGCCGCCCGAATACCGCTCGTCGGACAGAATGAGGCAGAGCCCGTTCCCGATAAGATTCCGCAGCGGTTCCGCTCCCGCCCCGAGAAGCAGAACGAGCTGGTGGGCCATTTCTTCGTCGGTAAGCTTCGCCGGGTGCTCCATGAGCCAGGACGTGACATCGTCCCCCGGCTTTGCCCGCCGCAGCGCGACAAGTTCGGCAACGCTCTGCGCGAGTACCTCGTTGGCCTTTTCCGCGTTGATACCGTCGAATATTCCGTTGATACCGAAGATGATCCGGTCGCCGATGTCGGCGGGGCAGCCGAAGAGTTCGCTGAAAACGAAGAGCGGCAGCAGCTTGGCGTAGTCGTTGAGCAGGTCGACGGAGCCGCGGGAGTGGAACTGCTCGATGAGGTAGGTCGATACGCGGTCGACATTCCGGTTGAGCTGGTGCGCGTCCACCCTGGCCATCGTGTCCGTCACCGCCTGCCGCAGCCGCAGGTGGTCCGAGCCGTCGCTGAACATGCAGTTCGGCCGGTAGGCGAGCAGCGGCACCACCGGGCTGTTCGGACTGATCAGGCCGTGGTTGAAGTCCCGCCAGTGGCGCGAGTCCTTGCGGAAGGTGTCCGGATTCTGCAGCAGTTGAAGCGACGCCAGATAGTCCGTCACGAGGGTCGCGTTCACGCCGGGCGCCAACTCGACCGGCGCGGTGGCCCCGAAGTTGCGCATCCACTCGTAGTAGGCATTCGGGTCCGCCGCGAACTCCGGGCCGTACATCGGCACCCGCCCGTGGGCGGGGCAGCCGGGAGGCGGCGAGGGAAGTTCTGAATCGATGCTCACGTCGTGCTCCTATCGGTACGCGTCTGCAGATACCGGACCAGAGCGATCAACGCGTCGGCGGATGACTTCTGATCACGGGCGTCACAGCTGATGACGGGTGTTTCAGGCAGCAGATCGAGGGCTTCACGCAGCTCGCTTTCGGGGCGGACCGGCGTTTCGTCGAAGTGGTTGACGGAGATCGCATAGGGAAGTCCGTACTGCTCCACCAGGTCGATCACGGGGAAGGACTCTTTGAGCCGCTCGGGGTCGACCAGGATCAGCGCACCGAGGGCGCCCCTGGTCATGTCCTCCCACACCTGGACGAACCGCTCCTGCCCGGGTGTCCCGAAGAGGTACAGCACCAGCTTGTTACTGAGCGTGATACGGCCGAAGTCCATCGCCACGGTGGTCGTGGACTTCCCGCGGACTCCCTTGAGGTCGTCGATGTGGGCGCCGGCCTGCGTCATCCGCTCCTCGGTGCGCAGCGGAGGAATCTCGGACATGGTGCCGATGAACGTCGTCTTTCCGACGGCGAAGTGCCCCACGACCAGAATCTTGGCCGCGATCTGCACCGCGTCGTCCAGATAGACGCCATCAGCCGAATCGAGCTTGGAGCCCATTCAGCACCTCCTGGAGGAGTGATACGTCGACAAGTTGCGCGGGTGGCACGGGGGCGCGTACGACGAGATATCCGTCCGACGACAGGTCGGACAGCAGGACCTTCACGATGCCGATCGGGAGCTTCATGTGCCCCGCGATCTCGGCGACCGAGAGAAGCCCGCCAGAGCACAGGTCGAGGACACTGCGCTTTTCGGGGTCGAGTTGGCTCGGGCGTGGCTGGTCGGACGTGGTGACCAGGGTGATGAGGTTGAACTGGTCGTTGTCCGGCAGCCCGCGCCCGTTCGTGATGACGTACGGGCGCACTAAATCCGCTGACATTTCCTCGGGCTCCCCAGGTGTGTTCATGCCTGGGTGCCCGTGTTTTCTCGCACCGGACTGGTCAGCGCCTTGCCGAGTTGCCCGACGAGTTGCTGCATCCGGAAGGTGATGGCGCCCATGTCGACGTCGGGCGCGGACGAGACGGCCAGATACGCGCCCGCCCCCGCGGCGATGAGGAAGACCCATCCGCCATCGAACTCGACCAGAGTCTGCCGCCACTGCATATGGGAACCGCCGCAGAAGCTCGCCATGGTGCGGCTCAGCGACTGGATACCGCTCATGGCAGCGGCGACGGTGTCGGCGTCGTCCTTCCTGATCTCCTGGGACCTGGCCATGAGAAGGCCGTCGGCGGAGATCAGGATGGCATGACGTGCCCCTGGTACTTCCAGGGCGCTGTCAAGCATCCATGACAGGTCGTTGTTCACTGCGGATCGTGCCCTTCCGTGTTTGCGGAGCGCCCGGACTGCGTGCCGAGCTGGAAGGCGGCCATAATCGAGGCAGTTTCCGCTTCCGTCCGAGCCGGGGCACGCGTGGAATCTGCTGTCGGCACGATGGAAATCGAGCCCTTTCGACTACGTTTCGGCAGGCCACCGGGGGTGGAAGTGCTGTTCTCTGGCGCTGCTGCCTCCAACGGGCGGGAGGGCGTGGGTGCTTCTTCCGGCTCTGGCATGCTGGTCAGAAGCTCCTCGGGAATCAGCACCACCGCACGTACACCACCGTACGGAGAGGACGAATCGACGGAAACGCTGAATCCGTAGCGTGCGGCCAGCACTCCGATGACCGCGAAACCGAACTGCGGCGGATTTCCCAGTGCTGTGATGTCGGTGGGACCCTGCGGCGACAGCAGATAGTCGGCCCGCTTCTTCTCCTCCTCGTTCATACCGACACCTGCATCGTCGATGATGATGCAGACACCCTTGGGCACGGTGCGGGTGGTGATGTCGATGGGGGAGTCCGGCGCGGAGTAACTGGTCGCGTTGTCGAGCAGTTCCGCGAGTGCCAGGGCGACCGGTTCCACCGCCCGGCCGGTCATCGCGAAGTTGCTCTGCGAGCGGATCTCGACCCGGGTGTAGTGGCGGATTCTTCCCTTTGCGCTGCGCACCACGTCGTAGACCGAGGCGTCGGCCCGCTGCCTGCCGAGCCAGCCGTCACAGAGAACGGCGATCGCCTGGGCTCGCCGGCCGAACTGCGAGTTCATGTGGTCGATTTCCAGGAGATCCTGCAGCACATAGTGCTCGCCGTATTTCCCCTGCGCCTTGGAGATGGCCAGCTGCTGTTCGTTGGCGAGACCCTGCAGCGTCCGCATCGCGGATTTCAGCGCACTCTTGGTGGCGTCCTCCGCACGGATCCTCGCCTCGTGCACGGAACCGGCGTAGCTGTTTTCGAGTTCCGCGTAGCGGCTCTCGATGGCCGCCTTTTCCCTGCGTGTCTTGCTTCGGGCTCTGCGCTCGCGGAGGATGACGGTGGCAGCGAGCGGCGTGCCAGCGATCAGAGCCCAGAGCGCTGGATCCTGTATGTAATGCGTCATGAGACTCTCTTTAAACGACTAGACGACCACCAAGGACTGAATGGGGGTACTGTGCTTTTGCGTCCGGAATGTCCCGAGAAGCGATGGCGCCGTACGGCGCCCGCGGGGTCCGGGGGCATCACACACGTCCTGTCGGCAGCGGCACCGAGGCGTCGATAAATCGAAACGGCTCCATATGCCCGACTGCGGCATGGTGCTCCTCGGAGTGGTTAACGCTCTCGACCGGATTGCCGTCCGTCTTACTCGCTTTGGCTGGCGCCGACAAGCGGCGTGATCATATCACCACTGATCGATCGTGCGCCGAGCAAGTATCGGTGGCATGTGGTGATGTGACGATGCGTCAATTGGTCACGGAGCGTCAGATTCGGTCGCGCAGTGCGGCGACCGGCAGTGCAGGCGGCGGCAGTTCAGCCCAGCCGTGCCGCGGCCGGGCCGTCGCTCGCCCGGCAGATCGTGATCAGCCGGTCGGTGGCCCGCAGCGGGTTCGCCTCGGGGTCGTCGTGGTCGAGCAGCCGCGCGTCGCGCATCACCGAAACCACCAGGTCGCGAACCTCCCGCGGGGCAAGTCCCGCCTCGGAGGGGTCAACCGGCCGCTCGATGAGGTCGAGCCCGCTGCCGTACGTGATCGGGTCGTCCATCACCCGCCCCACACTCGGGCTGAGCACGGACTGCCCGAGCAGCCGCCCGGCGGCGCCCGAACTGGTGATGACGGAGTCGGCGCCCGACTGGCGCACCAGCGGCGCGTTCTCCTCCTCGCGCACCGACGCCACGATGTGCGCGCCCGGGTTCACCTGCCGGGCCGTCAGGGTCACCAGGACCGCGGTGTCGTCCCGCTGGGCCGCGACGACGATCTGCCGCGCGCGCTGCGCCTCGGCCCGCCACAGCACATCGCTGCGGGTCGCGTCGCCCGCGACCGCCACGTAACCCTCCTCGGTCGCGCCCTCCACCACCTTCGGGTCGGGGTCGACGACCACGATCCGCTCCGGCGGCACCCCGTGCCCCAGCAGCGTCCGCGCCGCCGACCGGCCCTTGGTGCCGTAGCCCACGATGACGACATGGTCCTGCAACGTTCTCCTCCAGCGGGTCAGGCGGAACTGCTCCCTGGTCCGCTCGGTCAGCACTTCGAGGGTGGTGCCGACCAGGATGATCAGGAAGATCACCCGCAGCGGCGTCACCAGGAAGGTGTTGCTCAGCCGCGCCCCGTGCTGTACGGGACGATGTCGCCGTAGCCGGTCGTCGACAGCGTCACTGTCGCGTAGTAGAGGGAGTCGAGGAAGGACACCGAGTCGTCGGCGTTGTCGTGGTAGCCGCTGCGGTCCGCGTAGACGATGAGCACCGTGATGGCGAGCACCAGCAGCGCCAGCAGCAGACGCCGCCCGACCTGCACCAGCGGGCCGATCGAAGGCCGCGGGAAGGCGACCCGGGAGCCGCTGGGCGGACCCGGCGGCGAGTCCCCGGCGTCCGGCGCCCCGCCGCCGTACCGCGACGTCACGTGCCGCTCCCCCACGCCGGGGCCAGCGCCCCGGTGTCCAGCACCGCCGTCTCCTGACCTGCCCTCGCGCCACCCGGCGGGATCACCGCCATGCCGTCGGCGGCGGCCAGGCCGCGCAGCATCGCCGGGCCGGCGAAGTGCAGCGGCCGCGCCGCCGACTCGTCGTCGAAGACGACGGGCACCAGCCGGGTGTCCACCGGATGCCCCGTCACGTCCGCGGTCAGCGGAGCCGCGTACGGAGCGGGCACCGGGCGGCCGGCGAGCGTGCGCAGCACGGGAGCCACCAGGGTCAGCACCCCGGAGACCGCCGCGAGCGGATTGCCCGGGAGCCCCGCCAGCAGCCCCCCGGCGGGAAGTTCGGCCAGCAGCATCGGGTGCCCCGGCCGCACCGCCACCCCGTCGACCAGCAGCCTCGCGCCCGACGCCGCCAGCACGGGGTGCACATGGTCGACCGGGCCGCCCGCCGTACCGCCGGTCGTCACGACCAGGTCCGCGGTGCTCGCTGCGACGGCGGCGTACAGCACCTCGGCGTCGTCCGCCAGCCGCCGCACCCCGGTGACGTCCGCACCCAGGGCGCGCAGCCAGGACGGCAGCATCGGGCCGAGCGCGTCACGCACCCGGCCGGCCCGCGGCGGCCCGTGGTCGAGCAACTCGTCGCCGAGCACCAGGATCTCCACCCGGGGGCGCATGGTGACGGTCAGTTCGTCGTATCCCGCCGCCGCGGCCAGGCCCAGCACCGCGGGGGTCACCACCGCGCCCGCGGGCAGCAGCTCGTCGCCGCCGCGGCACTCCTGTCCCCTGCGCCGTATCTCCTGGCCAGGGCGGGGCGCGGGGTGCGGGGCCAGGACGTGCAGCCACTCCCCGTCGGTCCTGCTCCGGACGCTGCCGTACTCGCTGCGCAGCACCGCTGTGGTGCCGGCGGGCAGCACGGCCCCGGTGGCGATACGGACGGCGTGGCCGCCGAGCAGCGCCTCGGCAGAACCCCGCTGCCCGGCCAGCGCCTGGCCCTTCAGCCGCCACGGGCCGGTTCCCGCGACCGCCCAGCCGTCCATGGCGGAGGAGTCGAACGACGGCAGATCCGTCAGCGCCACCAGGGCGCGCGCCAGCGCCATGCCGAGCAGCTCGTCGCCGAGCGGCAGCGCCCGCGCGTCGAGCCGGCGGCCGACCCGGCGCGCGATCCGCCGCGCCTCGGGCCAGGAGACGGTGTCGCCGTGCGGCCGGGGCCGGACTTCCGGGCGATCGTCCGGCTCGTGTCCGAGCGCGACGGCCAGCGGATCGTTGCCCGGCGGCCGTGAGGCGGGTCCCGATCCGCGGGGACCGTTGGCCAGCGCGAGGGCGTCGTCGAGTGCCCGGTCGGCGGCGTCACCTCCCGGACGGCCCTGCTCACGTGGGCCGTTCATCCGCCCGACTCCTGCGTCCAGCGCAGCGCCAGGTCCGCGGCCTTCCGCGCCGCCTCCCGTACGGCCTCGGGTCCGCCGCCCGCCTGAGCCGCCGCGTACCCCACCAGAAAGGTGGTCAGCGGGGCGGCGGGCCGCGCGACCCCGTGCGCCGCGTCACGCGCCAGGTCCAGCAGGACGCCGGTGTCCACGTCGAGGTCGATGCCCAGTTCGGTCTTGGCTGCTGCGATCCATTCGTCCACCACACGCCCATGGTCCCCGATCCGCCCCCGCAAGCCACCCAGGCTCACCCCTCGGATTCGCACCGGGCCGCGCGGGTGGACGTACGAAGCCGGGCGGGGGCGGCGCCGCGCCTGCTCAGCGGCCGGGGTCGCCGTCCAGCCTGGCCCGTGCGGCGGCCACGTCGTCCCAGGTGTCGCAGTCGAAGCTGGCATCGCCCGTCGGGTCGGCGATCCGGCGCAGCGTCAGCTCGCCGGTCAGCAGGCGCAGCGGCAGACCGTTCAGGGTGCCGTGCTCGGTGCCGAGCAGGGCGAGTTCGCGGCGCAGCGGCTCCGTCAGATACGCCGCCGCCAGCGGCTGGTCGCGCCCGCCGGGATCGCTGAGCAGGACGCCCTCGCAGGTCCCGGCCGCGGCGGCCAGGGCCTCGGTGAGCGCCGCCACGGTGGGCGCCGTCAGGAACGGCAGGTCGGCGGCGAGCACGACGACCGCATCCGGGCGGCCGTCACCGGTGAGGGCGGCAAGGCCGGCGGCGAGCGCGGGCAGCGGGCCGCCGCCCGCGGGCCGCTCCCTGGTCCACCGCACCGGCAGGGCGGTCGGCCTGCGCGGCCCCACCACGACGGTACGGTCGGCGCCCGCGCAGGCGGTGAGCACCCGGTCGAGCAGCATCCGGCCGCCGACCGCGAGCGCGGGCTTGTCGGTGCCGCCGAGCCGTCTGGCCGCGCCGCCCGCGAGTACCACCGCGTCGTAGCTCGTCGTCATGCCCGCGAGTATCCCCCGGCCGGGGAAGTCCCCGGTCAGGGACTTCCCCGGCCGGGGTCCGCGTCACACCCCGGCGAGCAGCACCGCGGGCTGCTCCACGCAGTCCGCCACCAGCCGCAGGAAACCGCCCGCGGTGCCGCCGTCGCACACCCGGTGGTCGAAGGTGAAGGACAGCTGCACCACCTCCCGTACCGCCAGCTCGCCCTCGTGCACCCACGGCTTGGCGGCGATCCGGCCGACGCCCAGCATCGCGGCCTCGGGGTGGTTGATGATCGGCGTGGAGCCGTCGACGCCGAAGACCCCGTAGTTGTTCAGCGTGAACGTGCCGCCGGTCAGCTCCGCGGGGGTCAGCGACCCGGTCCTCGCCGCCTCGGTGAGCCGTGCGATCTCGGCGGCGAGCGCGGTCGTGGTCATGGTGTGCGCGTCGCGCAGCACCGGCACCACCAGGCCGCGGTCGGTCTGCGCCGCGAAGCCGAGGTGCACCGCGGGCAGCCGGACGATCTCGGAACGCTCGGTGTCCACCGTGGAGTTGAGGTCCGGGTAGCGGGCGAGAGCGGCCGTCACCACCCGGGCGAGCAGCGCCAGGACGGAGATCCGCCGCTCCCCCGAGGCGTTCATCGCGGCCCGGGCGGCGAGCAGTTCCGTGGCGTCGGCGTCCACCCAGCAGGTGGCGTCGGGGATCTCCCGGCGGCTGCGGGTCAGCTTCTCCGCGACGGCCCGGCGTATCCCGCGCAGCGGCACCCGTTCCGCGCCGTCCGTGGCCTCGGAGGGGGCCGGGGCGGCGATCGCGCGCTCGACGTCAGAGCGCAGGATCAGCCCCTCGGGACCGCTTCCCGCCAGCCGGCGCAGATCCAGGCCGTGCTCCCGGGCGAGGCGCCTGACCAGCGGCGAGATGACGGCCACCGGGCCGCCGTCGGCGTCCGCCGCGGCACTGCCCGCGGGGGCGCCCTGCCCTGCCGCGGGCCGCTCCGGGGCCGCGACCGCCCCGTCCGAGATGCCGGCACCGCCCGCCGGGCGGGCGGTCGCCCGTACGCGCTGCCGCCGCCGGGCGACGGCAGCGCCGGTGCCGTAACCGACCAGGACGTTGCCCGAGCCCTGCCCGTCTCCTCCGGCGTCACCGTCCGCGGGGTGCGCGCTGTCGGCGGCCGAGCCCACGGCCACCGTGACCAGCGGGCGCCCCACGGCGAGCGACTCGCCCTCCTCGCCGAAGCGCGCGGTCACCACGCCGCCGTACGGGCACGGCACCTCGACGACCGCCTTGGCCGTCTCCATCTCGACCACCGGCTGGTCGACGGCGACGACCTCGCCGACCTGCACCAGCCAGCGGACGATCTCCGCCTCGGTGAGCCCTTCCCCCAGGTCGGGGAGGGTGAATTCGCGCACGACGGCCATCAGCGCTCCTCCCACTGCAACCGGCCGACGGCGTCGAGGATGCGGTCCACGCCCGGCAGATGGTGCCGTTCGAGCATCGGCGGCGGGTAGGGGATGTCGAATCCGGCGACCCGCAGTACGGGCGCCTCAAGGTGGTGGAAGCAGCGCTCGGTGATACGCGCCGCGATCTCGGCCCCCGCACCGCCGAAGCCCGACGACTCGTGGACGACGACCGCCCGCCCGGTGCCGCGGACGGCCTCGGCGACCGTCTCCTCGTCGAAGGGCACCAGGCTGCGCAGGTCGACCACGCCCAGGTCCCACCCTTCCTCCGTGGCCGCCTCCGCCGCCTCCAGGCACACCGGCAGCGAGGGGCCGTAGGTGATCAGCGTCGCCGTACGCCCGGGGCGGCGCACCACGGCCCGGCCGATCGGCGGCACCGTGGACGGCTCCTGCGGCGACCAGTCGGCCTTCGACCAGTACAGCCGCTTGGGTTCGAGGAAGATCACCGGGTCGTCGGAGGCGATGGCCGCCCGCAGCAGCCCGTAGGCGTCCTCGACGGTCGCCGGGGTGACCACGTGCAGGCCGGGGGTGTGCAGGTAGTACGCCTCGGAGGAGTCGCTGTGGTGCTCGACGCCGCCGATGCCGCCGCCGTAGGGGATCCGCACGGTGATGGGCATCGGCAGCGCCCCCCGGGTGCGGTTGCGCATCCGCGAGACATGGCTGACGAGCTGCTCGAACGCCGGGTAGGCGAAGGCGTCGAACTGCATCTCCACCACGGGCCGCAGCCCGTACATCGCCATGCCGACGGCGGCGCCGAGGATGCCCGCCTCGGCCAGCGGGGTGTCCGTGCAGCGGTCCTCGCCGAAGTCCCTGGTGAGCCCGTCGGTGATGCGGAAGACGCCGCCGAGGGTGCCGACGTCCTCGCCCATCACGTGCACCGCGGGGTCGGCGGTGAGGGCGTCACGCAGCGCCTGGTTGAGCGCCTGCGCCATGGTCGCGGGTCTGCGGGTGGGAGCCGCGGCCCGGTCCGCCGCGCTGGTGGCCGTCGTCATGACTGACGCTCCGCTGCCATTTCCGCCCGCAGCTGCGCGGCCTGCTCGCGCAGTTGCGGTGTCAGGTCGGCGTAGACGTGCTCGAACAGCTCCATCGGGTCGAGCTGCGGCTCGGCGTGCATCCGCTCGCGCAGGTCGGCGGCCATCGCCTCGGCGTCGTCGAGCGCGCGCTGCCGTGCGGCGTCGTCGAGCAGCCCGCGGGCCGTCAGCTCTCTTTCCAGCAGCTCGACGGGGTCGTGCGCGCGCCAGGCCGCGACCTCGGACTCCTCCCGGTAGCGGGTGGCGTCGTCGGCGTTGGTGTGCGCGTCGATCCGGTAGGTGACGGCCTCGACCAGGGTGGGTCCGCCGCCGTCGCGGGCGCGCTCGACCGCCTCGGTGAGCACCTCGTGGACGGCTGCCACGTCGTTGCCGTCCACCAGCCGGCCCGGCATGCCGTAGCCGACCGCCTTGTGGGCGAAAGTAGGGGCCGCGGTCTGCTTGGCCAGCGGGACGGAGATGGCGAAGCCGTTGTTCTGCACCAGGAAGACCACGGGGGCCTTCCAGACGGCCGCGAAGTTGAGCGCCTCGTGGAAGTCGCCCTCGCTGGTCCCGCCGTCGCCGACCATGGCCAGCGCGGCCACCGGGTCGCCGCTGAGCCGGGCCGCGTGCGCGAGGCCCACGGCGTGCGGCAGCTGGGTGGCCAGCGGGGTGCTGAGGGGTGCGACGCGGTGCTCGCGCGAGTCGTAGCCGGTGTGCCAGTCGCCGCGCAGCAGCGTCAGCGCCTCGACGGGGTCGACCCCGCGGGCGACGACGGCGAGGGTGTCGCGGTAGCTGGGAAAGAGCCAGTCGCGGGGGCGCAGCGCGAGGGCGGCGGCGATCTCGCAGGCCTCCTGGCCGGTGCTGGACGGGTAGACGGCGAGGCGGCCCTGTTTGGTCAGGGCGGTGGCCTGCACGTTGTAGCGGCGGCCGCGGACGAGCTGGCCGTACAGCAGGCCGAGCAGCGCCGGGTCCAGGTCCGCCGCGGCGGGGGTGCCGAGCAGCCGGTACGGCTCCGGGTCGGGCAGCAGCGGCGCGGCGTCGGCGCGAGGCCGCCAGGCAGGGGTGTCCAGCACGGTCATCGCGAGCACCTCCTTGTGGTCGGTGGCCTGAGTAATCGGTAGCGCGAGCGGGTTCCGCTCTCCCTACCGATTGTTCGGTCGCCGGAGGCATTTTGGCTACGGGGTGGTTCCGCCTGTGGACAAACGGTTCTGCACAGCCTGAGATGGAGCCAGTACGTCCATGGTAGGGAGCTTGCGGGGGATGGCGAGAGAACAGATGGCTGACGAAGACCCGACGGTCCGACCTCTGGACTCGATCGACCGCACCATTGTGCGGCTGCTGCAGGAGGACGGCAGGGCGTCGATACGCTCGGCGGCCGAGCGGGTGCACGTGTCCAGGGCGAACGCCTACGCCCGGATCAACCGGCTCATCGAGGACGGGGTGATACGGGGTTTCACCGCCCGGGTCGACCACGAACGGGCCGGGCACGGCGCTTCCGCGTACATCACCCTCAAGATCGTCCAGAACTCCTGGCGGACGGTGCGGGAGAAGCTCGTCACCCTTCCGGGTGTCGCCCACATCGCACTGGTGAGCGGCGACTTCGACGTCCTGCTGCTCGTGCACACCGCCGACAACCGCAGCCTGCGCGAGCTGGTCCTCACCCGGCTGCAGTCCATCGAGGAGGTGCTGAGCAGCAGGACGCTGCTGGTCTTCGAGGAGACCGACCTGGTGGTCGGGGACTGACCCGGCGGCTCAGCTGCCGTACTTCCGTACGAAGGCCTTGACCTTCGCGAAGTTGGCGGCGTCGTCCAGCATGCTCACCCCGTGGTTGGGGCCGTCCACGATGCTCAACCGGTTCTCCGCGGCCTTCGTGGTGGCCTTGCTGAGATCCCTGGTCGAGGCGGCGAAGTCCGTGTCGCCCTCCGCGGCCATGTAGAAGACCGGCATCGCCAGGTTCGGTACGGTGCCCGCCGCGTCCATGCCGCTGTAGTCCGCGGGCGCCGACAGCGAGACCACCGCGTCGACCGGCGGCGTGATCGAGCCGGCCGAGGCCAGCACCGCGGTGCCGCCCTTGGAGGCGCCGATCAGCAGCACTTTGTGCGCGCCCCTGGCCCGGGCGTAGGTGACGGCCGCGGTGATCTCCGCGACCTCGCTGCCCGCGGAGTCCACCGCGATGACCCGGTAGCCGTCCGCGGCCAGCTCGTCGGCGTCCGGCACCCACTGGCAGACGTCGCCGTCGGCCTGGTGCGCCAGGATCAGCGCGGTACCGCCCTTGCCGGCCGCGTAGGCCTCGACGTCCTGGTTCTCCGAGCTGGGGAAGGTCACATAGCCGGCATTGGCCTGTTCGGGTGACAGGCAGCCGAAGTCGTTGACCGAGGCGCTCGGGGCCGACGCGGCGTCGGCACCGTCCGAGGAGCCGCCGCAGCCGGCGAGCAGCAGCAGGGACACCGCGAGCGCCGAGGCACCGGCCGCACGCAGCGGCGCCAGGGTTCGCACAAAGGAGCGGTCGGCCGTCAGCATGGCTGGATCGTGGCGGTGATCGACGCCCTGAGTCAATGGTCTGTACCAATACGCGGACCGCTGCCCCGCCCGCGGCCGGACCGGTCTACGCACGCAGTCCGTCGAAGGCCAGCCGCACCACGGCGTCGGCGACCTGGTCCCGGTCGAGCGCCCCCTTCACGGCGGGGCGGTACCACTCGACTATGGAGTTGATCATCCCGAACAGCAGCCTGGTGGCCAGCCTGACCTCGACGTCCACCCGCAGATCGCCCTCCGCCACCGCCGCCTTGAGCAGCTTGGCCACCTGCTGGTCGAACTCCCGCCTGCGCTCCATCGCCCACCGCTCGGTCGTGGTGTTCCCGCGGACCCGCAGCAGCAGCGTGACGTAGGGAAGTTCGTCCATGAGGACGACGGCCGTACGCCGGATGACGTACTCCAGCCGCTGCACCGCGCGGCCGTTTCCGGCCTCCGGCTGGTCGAGGATGCCGAACAGCCCGTCGAGGGCGCGGCCGACCGCCCGGTTGAGCAGTTCCTCCTTGCCGCGCACATGGTGGTAGATCGAGGATTTCGAGATGCCCGCCGCGCGCGAGAGGTCCTCCATGGACGTGCCGTCGTAGCCGCGCTCGTTGAAGACCTCCACGGCCACGGCGAGCAGCGAGTCCGGCGTATAGGTGTCGCGCTTGGGCATGGTCATGAGGAGATCACACCTCCGGCCGCGTCCGCACGTCGCCTCAGCTCCCGGCAGGGGGCGTAGCGGCCGGTGGGGGAGTCGCGGTGCAGCGCGTCCAGCAGATCCCGCACATATGCCGCGGAAATCAGCTCGCCCCACTCCAGCGGACCCAGCGGATAGCTGACGCCCTGCCGCATCGCGGTGTCGATGTCCCGGGCGGAGGCGACCTGCCGGGCGACCGCGTCGGTCGCGAGGTCGACCAGCATGGCGACGGTGCGCGCCACGATCAGACCGGGCACCTCCGCGATGACGCTGACATCCTTGCCCAGCGCCTGGAAGAGCCCCACCGCGTGGTCCACCGCGCCGGCGTGCACCCCCGCGCAGGGGGCGACGGCGACCCGGGTGGCCGTGCGGTAGTCCAGGGCCAGGTCGAAGCGGACACCGGGTGCGGGCATGGGAAGACCGTCGGCCAGCCGCAGCGGCACACCGCCGGGCAGCATGATCGCGCCAGGGCCGTCAGCCGGCTCCTCGCGCACCTCGATCCCCGACTCGCCGAAGAGCCCGGCGAGCGCCCGCGCGGGGCCGAGGTCGCCGCGCAGCACGATGGACGGCGGCCCGACGGCGGGCTCGGCAGTATGCGGTGGGAATTCCGGCGCCGATACGCCGCCGCCGTCCCGTGCACCGCGCGCGCCGCCGGAGTCAGGGGAGTAGCCGAACCAGCCGCGGCCGGTCTTCCGGCCGAGCCGCCCCGACTCGACCAGACGGCGCTGGGCCAGCGACGGGGTGAACTTCGGGTCGTGGAAGAAGGCCTCCCAGACCGACCGGGTGACGGCCTCGTTGACGTCCTGGCCGATCAGGTCCATCAGCTCGAACGGCCCCATGGCGAAGCCGCCGCATTCGCGCAGCACCGCGTCGATGGTCGCGGGGTCGGCGACGCGCTCCTCGTACACCCGCAGCGCCTCCGCGTAGAAGGGGCGGGCGATGCGGTTGACGACGAAGCCGGGGGTGTCGGTGCAGCGCACCGGCGTCTTGCCCCAGGCGGCGGCGGTGTCGTAGGCGGTGGTGACGGCAGCGGCGCCGGTGGCGGCACCCGCGACCACCTCGACCAGCGGCAGCAGCGGGGCCGGGTTGAAGAAGTGCAGCCCGACCAGGCGGCCCGGCAGCCGAAGGGCACCGGCGACGGCGGTCACCGGCAGCGAGGAGGTGTTGGTCGCCAGCAGGCAGTCGTCGCCGACGACCGCCTCCAGTTCGGCGAACAGCGCCTGCTTGACGGCCAGGTCCTCGACCACGGCCTCCACCACCAGTGCGGCCCCGGCCAGGTCCGGGGTGCTCTCCACAGGAACCAGCCGGGCCAGCGCCTCCTTGAGGTCGGTCGCGCCGAGCCTGCCCTTGGCGACGAGCCGGTCCAGGCGGCCCGCCACGGCGTCGGCCGCGACCTGCGCCCGGCCGGGGGCCGCGTCGTGCAGCAGCACCCGGTGGCCGGCGAGCAGCGCCACCTGTGCGATTCCCTGCCCCATGGTCCCCGTGCCGACGACGGCCACGGTGCTGGTGCGGTCAAGTGCGGTCACGCTGTCCACGACTCCTTGCCGGTGCCGGCGGTTCCTGCCGGTGCCCGCCGCCCCGTCCGGGCCTGGCGCGACTCCGGCCGAGTTGTCCACAGGTCGGGTTTCCCGCCCTTGTCCCGACCGAACATTCGGTTAATCTAGCGGTGTTCCCCTGACCCAGCCCAGCTCGACGAGGAGTTGGTCCCATTGTCCGCCGATCTCTCCCCCCTGTCCCTGGCCGAGCGCCATCGCGACACCCTCGACAAGGCGCTGGACACCATAAGGACCCGCGCCTACTGGTCGCCCTACCCCGAGCACCCCAAGGCCTACGGGGACGCCGACGAGGGCAGGGCCGCCTTCGAGGCGCTGCTCGACGGGCGCTTCCCCTTCGCGTCGGAGCAGCCGGGGACGGACGGGTGGACCGGCACCGAGCAGTCGCCTTACGGCATCGAGCTGGGCGTGGAGTATCCGCACCCGGACCCCGACGTGCTGCTGCCCGCGATGCGGGCCGCGATGCCCGCCTGGCGGGACGCAGGACCCGAGGCGCGCGCGATGGTGTGCCTGGAGATCCTGGCCCGGATCAACGCGCGGACGCACGAGTTCGCGCACGCGGTGATGCACACCTCCGGCCAGGCCTTCACGATGGCCTTCCAGGCAGGCGGCCCGCACGCCCAGGACCGCGGCCTCGAAGCGGTGGCGTACGCGTACGCCGAGCAGGTGCGCACCCCCGGCACCGCCGAGTGGGTGAAACCGCAGGGCAAGCGGGACCCGCTGAGCCTGCGGAAGTCCTTCACCACCGTCCCGCGCGGCATCGGGCTGGTCATCGGCTGCAACACCTTCCCGACCTGGAACGGCTACCCGGGCCTGTTCGCGTCGCTGGCCACCGGCAACGCGGTGCTGGTCAAACCGCACCCGCGGGCCGTACTGCCGCTCGCGATGACCGTCGGCGCGGCCCGTGACGTGCTGGCCGAGGCGGGCTTCTCCCCCGATCTGGTCTGCCTCGCGGTCGACCGCCCCGGCGAGGGACTGGCCAGGACCCTGGCCGTACGCCCCGAGGTCCGCATCGTCGACTACACCGGGTCGACCGCGTTCGGCGACTGGCTGGAGGCCAACGCCCGCCAGGCACAGGTCTTCACCGAGAAGGCCGGGGTCAACACCGTGGTGCTGGACTCCACGGACGACTACCGCGGCATGCTCGCCAACCTCGCCTTCTCCCTGTCGCTGTACAGCGGGCAGATGTGCACCACCCCGCAGAACCTGCTGATCCCGCGAAACGGCATCGGCACCGAATCCGGCCCGCGGACGTACGACGAGGTGGTCGCCGACCTCGCCGCCGCGGTGGACAAGCTGCTCGGCGACGACGCCCGGGCCAACGCGCTGCTCGGCGCGCTGGTCAACCCGGACGTCAAGGCGCGGCTCGACGCGGCCCCCGGTATGGGCGAGGTCGCACTGGCCTCCCGCGCCGTGGACCACCCCGACTTCCCCGACGCGGTCGTCCGCACCCCGGCCCTGATCAGGCTGGACACCGCCAAGCCGGACGCGGAGGCGGCCTTCATGGCCGAGTGCTTCGGCCCGGTCGCCTTCGCCGTGGCCGTGGACTCCACCGACGCGGCGGTCGAGCTGCTGCGCCGGACGATCCGCGACCAGGGCGCCATGACGGTGGGCGGCTACACGACGGCGCCCGAGGTGGAGCGGCAGTTGGTGGAGGTCTGCCAGGAGGAGTGCGCGCAGCTGTCGCTCAACCTGACCGGCGGGGTGTACGTCAACCAGACCGCCGCCTTCTCCGACTTCCACGGGTCGGGCGGCAATCCCGCGGCCAACGCGGCGCTGTGCGACAGCGCGTTCGTCGCGAGCCGCTTCCGGACGGTGGAGGTGCGCAGGCAGGCCTGACCGGCCGGCGGGCCGTCAGGGGCGTCCGGGGACCAGCGGGGAGCCGGACGTCGCCGACCAGTGGTAGAGCGTCATGCCGACGCTGGTGGCCAGGTTGTAGCTCGACACCTGGGGCCGCATCGGCAGCGACACCAGCGCCGTCGCCCGGGCGCGCAGCTCGTCGGACACGCCGTGCCGCTCGGAGCCGAAGACGATCAGCGCGTCGTCCGGCAGCTCCGCGGCACGGATGTCCTCGCCCTCCGGATCGAGGACGTACAGCGGTCCCGGCGGCAGCCCGTCCGGGGTCGTGCGGTCCACCGCCGTCGCGTAGTGCAGCCCGGCGCCGGCCCGTACGGCGTTGGGGTGCCAGGGGTCCAGGTCGCCGGTGGTGACGACGCCGGTCACGCCGAAACCGGCGGCGAGCCTGACCACGGCGCCGACGTTGCCGAGGTTGCGCGGGCGGTCGAGGACCACGACCGGGGCCTGCCGCGGCCGTGCGCTCAGCGCGGCTTTGCGGCCTTCCCGGTCCGGGCGGGCGGCGAGCGCGGCCACCGCGGTGGGGTGGACGCGGGCCACCAGCTCGCGCAGCGCGGCGGCCGGGACCTCGGCGACGCGGGCGGCGAGGTCCGCGGCCAGGTCGGGTGCGAGGTCGGCGGCCAGCCGCAGCACGGCGTCCTTGTCGCTGCTGACCGCGACATGGACGTCGGCGCCGAAGCGCAGCGCGTGCTTGAGGGCGTGGAAGCCGTCGAGCACGACCGTGTCCGCGTCGCCGGCGTGCTCGTGCCAGCTCAGCACGGCGGACCGTACCCCGGGCAGCCGGAGTGCGGCCTGCTCATCGCTCATGGCGCCAGCCTACGGCGAGGCCCGGCCCCGCCCGCCCCGCTTCCCCGCGGGGCGGGGTCAGCGGGCAGCGGGTCAGGTGGCGACCTCGGTGGACGGCGCTCCTGCCGCGGGCTGCGCGGCACCACCGTCCCCTACGCGGGGCCCGGGGACCGCCGCGGCCCCGGGCAGCGCCGAGCGCCGCAGCGGGCGGACGAGTTGCTCACCGAGCCAGCGCAGGAAGCCGGTGGGCAGGAAGACGGCGTCGGCGGCGATCATCGCCATCGAGAAGAAGGGCAGGCCCAGCACGATCGCGATCGAGGCGTGCTCCAGCATCATCGCCACCAGCAGCACGTTCTTCACCCGGCGGTTGAACAGGGTGAAGGGGAAGGCGACCTGCACCATGACCGTGCCGTAGGTGATCAGCATGACCATCAGCGAGTTGCCCGCCAGGGTGTGCGACAGGCTGGGCCACGGGGTGAAGTCGTCAAGGTGGAGCGGATAGTAGAGCGCGGTGCCGTCCTCCCAGCGGCTGCCCTGGATCTTGTACCAGCCGGCCGTGGAGTAGATCAGGCAGACCTCCACGACGACGACCAGCATGGCGCCGTTGTGGATGACGTCGGCCATGATGTCGAGGACCGTGCGCGGCTCACCGGGCGCATAGCGGCGTACCGCCCACCACAGCGCCTGGACCAGCAGCCCCGCCCACAGGGCCACCTCCCACTCGGTGCTGAGCTTGTCCGCCGCGGTGGCCACCGCCAGCGAGGCGCCCAGCAGCACCCACAGCGCGATCCCCACCGGGTCGGCCCCCGAGGACTCCGAGGCCCCTTCGGCCCCTTCGGCCTGCGCCCGCGCCTCCGCCTCGGCCTCCGCCCTGGCCGCGAACCGGCGGTCGAGCGACCAGACCTGCCCGCAGCGGGTGAAGACCAGGTAGATCGCCATCAGATGGATGACGTTGTCGCCGCCGTCGCCCATGAAGACGCTGCGGTTCTGCAGCGACAGCACGCCCAGCATGAAGAGCACCGACGCGGTCCTGGTGCGCCAGCCGACCAGCAGCATGACGCTGCTGACCAGGGCGAGCGCGTAGACCAGCTCGAACCAGCCGCGGCTGTCGCTCCACAGCAGCGCGGTGAAGGCGTGGTTCCCGGTGACCAGCCGTTTGCCCAGGTCGAAGCTCCACGGGCTGTCCGGGCCGTACAGCTCCGCACGGTGCGGCCACTCCCGCAGCAGGAAGAGCAGCCAGGTCAGCGAGAAGCCGATCCGGATGATCGCGGCCTGGTACGGGGCCAGGGCGCTGCCGGTGACCCTCGCCAGGCCGCGGCTCATGCCCCGGTCCATGGCCCGTCCCAGCCCGGCGAAGGGCGAGGGGGCCGGAGCGGGGTTCCCGGCGTGGCTCCCGACGGCAGCGGCGACGGGTTCGGGGGCGGGTTCGGCCGCGGGTTCGCCGGCGGAGGTGTCGGGCTCAGCGGGGGTACCGGGGTCCTCGGCGGGCGCGGCCGGGGTGCGGGGGTCGCTCACGAGGCGTTCTCCTGCCCTGCCGGCGCGGTGGGGACGATCCACCAGGGCAGCTCGCGGTATTGGGTGGTGGTGTCGACCGACTCGCCGCTCCAGGACGGCCTGGCCACCGTGGTGGTGGCCGCCCTTGCCTGGATACGGACGACGGCGCCGCCGTTGAGCCGCGGGCCGAGGCGCTCGGCGAGGATGTTGCTGAGGTAGGTGCTGCTCAGGTCGCTGCCGTTGCCCGAGGTCGGCTGGTTCTGGTCGTTGTGCGTGTCGGTGTAGTAGCCCCAGGCCCGGCGCAGTTCGTTCTGCTGGCTGTGGCTGGGCAGAAGGTTGTGCCGCATGTCCGCGACGTCCATCGCCGTCATGTCCACCCAGCCGGTGGTCTCCGTGCCGCCGTCCGGCTTGCGGACCTCCGCGCGGGCCTGGACGTGGATGTTCTGCTGCAGCGGGTCGGGCGCGAAGAGCTTCCAGTTCTGCTCGAACTCGGGGTAGACGTAGTCGCTGACCGCCGAGGCGTGCTGCTTGCTGAGCGTGTTGGACGGCGCCACGTGCAGGAAGACCATGCCGAGGTGGAAGAGCGCTCCCACGGCGACCACGCCCACGGTCACGGCCACCGATATTCGGGCGGGCAACGACAGTGCCGCCACCTGGCGCGATGGCCGTTGCTCTGACTGCATCGTCTCTCCGCTCTCCGCACGGGCGCGCCTGCAGGGCAGCACGCTACCCACCCCGGGGTCCGGCGGTGACCTTACCGAGTTATCCACAGGTGAAGGAATGCCCTGGCGCAGCCGGTGTGACGGCGTACGGCAGGCGGTGCGGACGGTGCGCCGAGCGGTTCCGGCGATGCGGGGGCGGCGGAGCCGCCGCCGGGATCAGAGGACGTAGCCCTCGGCGCCGTCGGCGACGACCGGGCGGCCCGCGGCCTCCCAGTCGAGCATGCCGCCGCTGACGTTGACCGCGTCCCTGCCCTGCGCGATCAGGTACTGCGTGACCTGCGCGGACCGGCCGCCGACCCGGCAGACGACGTGGACGGTGCCGCTCTCCGGCAGCTCACCGATCCGGGCGACGACCTCGCCCATCGGGATGTGCAGCGCGCCCTCCGCGTGCCCCGCCGCCCACTCGTCGTGCTCGCGGACGTCGAGCAGGACCGCGTCGGCCGGTACGGCGGTGGCGTCCACCGCGGGCAGCTGGGAACGGAACATCGGGCGCGGCCTCCTGGGACACGGGGAACGCGGTCCGCGCACCGGCGGCACCGCTCACACGGGTGCGTACGCGCTTGTCCGCGTACGCACGCCGCACTCGGGACGCGTTGCGGCGGCCCTGGTGCGACACCGCAAAACTACCTCAGCGTCCGTCCGAGGCGTCCCTGACCAACTCCGCCAGCCTGGCCTCGCGCTGCGCGACCTGGGTGAGCAGCTGCTCGGCGATCTCGTTGAGCAGCGCGTCCGGGTCGTCGGGGGCCAGCCGCATCATCTGGCCGATCGCGCTCTCGTCCAGCTCCGCCGCGATGGCCGACAGGTTCTCCTTGCGCTCCGCCAGCCACTCCAGCCGGGCGTAGAGCACCTCCGCCTCGCTGGGCAGGTCGGCCAGTGGCACAGGGCCTGCCTCCCACTCGGCGGCCAGGGCCTGCAGGGCCTCCTCGTCGGCGTAGGCGTAGGCCTCGTTGACCCGGGCGATGAAGGCGCTGCGGCGCTCCTTCTCCTCGTCGTCCTGGGCGAGGTCGGGGTGCGCCTTGCGGGCCAGCTCGCGGTAGAGGCGCTGGGCCTCCTTGCCGGGCCTGACCCGGCGCGGCGGGTTCGGGTCCTCCACCGGGCGTACCCCGTCGGAGCCCAGCAGCCCGCCGAACAGCTCCTCGACGCCCGGCATCGGCATCACCAGGGCGCGGGCCTCCCAGGCCCGCTCGATGTCCGCCCGGTCGCCGCTGTGCGCCGCGACGGCTTCCGCGACCAGCGCGTCCAGCTCGTCGAGCCGCGCGTACATCGGGCCGAGCCGCTGGTGGTGCAGCCGGGAGAAGTTCTCCACCTCGACCCGGAAGGTCTCCACGGCGATCTCGAACTCGATCAGCGCCTGCTCGGCCGCCCGCACCGCGTTGGCCAGCCGCTCCTGCGAACCGGGCACGGACGCCGCGGCAGCGCCGGACGCGGCGGCGGACTCGGTTCCGAAGGTGTTCGTCACCCGGACAGCGTAGGCCCTGTCCGGGTGATCGCGCCGAGCGCCGGCCTGCGGGCGACCCGGCGCACGGGGTACGCAGGACCCGTTCCCGGGGGGCTCACGGCCCGGCCGCCCCGGCGCGGAAGGCGACCGGCGTCAGGCCGCCGCGGGCCGGCCCTCGAAGTCCGCGGGCAGCCGCCCGGCCCGTATCGCGGCCAGCAGGTCGGCGTGATCGGCCTCGGTCCGGTCCGCATAGGCCACCGCGAAGGCCGCCATCGCCTCGTCGAGCTCCTCGTTCTTCCCGCAGTAGCCCGCCACCAGCCGCGGGTCGGCGCTGTGGGCGTGTGCCCTGGCCAGCAGCGCGCCGGTCATCCGGCCGTAGTCGTCGAGCAGCTCCGGCGGCAGCGTCGCCGGGTCCACACTGCCCTTGCGGTTCCTGAACTGCCGCACCTGGTAAGGCAGCCCGTCGACCTCGGTCCAGCCGAGCAGGATGTCGCTGACCACCTGCATCTGCTTCTGGCCGAGCACCACCCTGCGGCCCTCGTGCGCCACCGGCTCGGCGGTGAAGCCGGCCTTGGCGGCGTACGGCAGCAGCGCCGAGGCGCGGGCCTCCTTCACCTGGAGCACCAGCGGCTCCCCCAGGTGGTCGAGCAGCAGCACCACGTACGACCTGGTGCCGACGCTGCCGGTGCCGACCACCCGGAAGGCGACGTCGTGGACGGCGTACCGCGCCAGCAGCGGCAGCCGGTCCTCGCCGACGGTGGCCAGGTAGCCGTCCAGTGCGCCCGCCACCGCCGCGGCCTCCGCGTCCGGGATGCGCCGCAGCACCGGCGGGGCGTCGGTGAAGCGCCGGGCGCCGCCCTCGATGGGCTCGGTGGAGCGCGAGGCGAACTTCGCGCTGGTGTTGCGCCTTGCCTTCGCCGACACCTGGTCGAGCGTGCCGACCAGGTCGCGGGCGTCGGCGTGCGCGACCAGCTGCTCGTCCGCGATGGCACTCCACGCCTCGTGCACCGGCAGCTTCGCCAGCAGCCGCATGGTGCGCCGGTAGGCGCCCACCGCGTCGTACGCCGCCGCCCTGCACACGTCACCGGCCGCGCCCGCCTCCCGCCCGGCCAGCACCAGCGAGGCGGCGAGCCGCAGCAGGTCCCACTCCCAGGGGCCGCGTACGGTCTCGTCGAAGTCGTTGATGTCCATGACCAGGCCGCCGCGGGCGTCGCCGTAGAGTCCGAAGTTCGCGGCGTGCGCGTCACCGCATATCTGGGCGGCGACGCCGGTCACCGGGCGGTCGGCGAGGTCGGCCGCCATCAGGCCCGCGGAACCGCGCAGGAAGGCGAAGGGGCTCGCCGCCATCCGCCCGACCCGCAGCGGGACCAGACCGGGTATGCGGCCCGCGTTCGACTCTTCGACGGCGGCGACCGCCGCCGGCACGACGCCGGACGCGTCACCGCCGCGGCCGCGGTCCTGCCAGGTCCATGTCTCGGGGCGGCCGAAAACCGCCCGCGGCACCCTCTCGCGCAGCGCCTGTCCCGCCTGCTTCGCCGACCTCTCGTGCGGCCAGCGGGCGAATCCCGCCACCTGCGGCACTCGTGCGTCCACCGTCGTTCCCCCCATCCCCGAGCCCGCGTCAGCGGACATCCCGTCATGTACCCCGCTGCGGGGGTTAATCCGGCTATTCGGTCGCCCCCGCGGACTTATTCGTGCTTGCCTTGAACCCAGGACCCTACTCAGCGGCGAACCGCAGGTGCACGACGTTGGACGAGATCACCCGGCATCCCGCAGCCACCGACGCAGATGATCACACGAACCGTCCCGACCCAGAAGAACGGCGCGAAGAACAGGCCCTCGGTGCGGCCCGGCAGACACCGGAAACGGGCTCCGGCTACCGCACCCGGTTAGCCGTCGACGGCCGCACCGGCACCGGCAGCCTCGGCACCGCCCGCCCTGACAGCGGCCGTACCGACCCCGGCCGTCTCGGCGCGGGCGGTCGCGGCACGGACGGCGGCGCCACCGCCCCAGGCCCGGCTGCCCTCCCCTTCGGCAGCCCCGCCGCGACGGGCGGTCCCGCGGCCCTCGACGCCACCGGCATGACCGCGCTGCTCCGCCTCGCGGTGCTGTGCGTCGACCCGGACGGCCGGATCTCGTACTGGAACCGCGGCGCGGAGGAACTGTTCGGCCACCGCTGGGAGCATGTCTTCGGCCACCCCGCCTCGGGGCTGCTCACCCCGACCCGCGCCCCCGCCGGCGCCGTGCCCACCGCCTCGGGCACCGCGCATCAGGACACCCTCGACGTCCTCGACGACCTCACCACCTCCGCCTGGGCCGGCGCGCTCGCGGCCACCGACCGGGACGGCACGGTCAAGGACGTGCTGTGGTGGACCTACCGGATCGCCGAACCGGGCGGCCGCAGCCTGCTCGCCATCGCCGCGAACGCCCGGCCACTGCGGACCGGCAGCCTGCGCATCGCGGTGGGCGGCCGGCTGCTGCCGTACACCGCGGAAGGCCCCCAGCGCCAGGACATCGCGATCGCCGCCGTGCTGTCCCCGGCGCCGGACCCCGCGCAGGGCCATGCGCTGACCGCACGGCTCGGCACCGTACTGCCCGGGGTCAGCCCGGGCCGCCTCGACCGCATCGTGCGGCAGATCGCCCCGCTCGGGCACCCCGCCCTCGAAGTGGAGGGCAGCGTCCGGCTGCCCGTCACCCCGCAGGACTACGCGCAGATCGCCGCCGCGGCCCGCGCCGACCGCTCCGCACGCCGTGAGCTGCTGCCAGGCCCCCGCCCGGACCCCGCCGCAACACCCGGCCCCGCCTCCGGCCCCGCTTCCGAATCGACCACTCCCCGCTATCGGACGACTACCCACGGTGGCGACCGTTCAAGCGCGTCCTCGCTGACCGCCGTCCCCTTCCCTTCCGCCGGCCCCGCGGGAACCGCAGGACCCTCCGGCCCCGCCGGCGCCTTCCCTCCGCACCCCGCCGCCACCCCGCCCGCACCGGTCCTGCCGGAGACGGCCGCGCACCCCGGTCGTCCCGCGCCCGCCGTGGCGGGCCACGGCTCCCGCAGCCCGCTGCCCGGCAGCGCGCTGGACGAGCAGCTGTCGCTGCTGCGCGAGACCGGCTCCGTGGTCGGCTCCACCCTCGACCTGCACACCACCGCCCGCGAGCTGTGCGCGGTCACCGTGCCCCGGTTCGCCGACCTGGCCACCGTGCTCGTCGTGGACCAGCTCTTCTCCGACACCGAGCCGCCCAAGGACGACAGGGTCGCGGACACCGTGCTGGTCCGCAGGGTCGCGGTCGCCGACCGGTCGGGGCCGGGGGCGGGCTGGGACGCCGCGCTGCCCGAGGGCGAGCTGCTGACGCTGCCCGGGCAGGAGGCGATCCCGCGGCTCGGCGACCCGGTCCTGCTGCCGGTCGTCGACAGCGCGCTGGCCCCCGACATCGCCGCCGACCTGGGCGTGCCCGCGGTCGGCCGACTGCTGGCCGGGCATTCGCTGATCCTCGCGCCGCTGACCGCGCGCGGCACCGTGCTGGGCAGGATCTGCTTCCTGCGCAGCCCCGGCCGCCGCCCCTTCGACGCAAGGGACGCCGCCACCGCGGCCGAGATCGCCGCCCGCGGGGCGGTCCACCTGGACAACGCGCGGCTGCACCGCCTGGAGTCCCGCGCCGCCGCCACCTTGCAGCGCTCGATGATGCCGACCAAGCCGCCCCGCATCCCAGGCGTGCAGATCGCGCACCACTACATGCCGGGGGACCGGCAGGCGCAGGTCGGCGGCGACTGGTTCGACGCGATCCAGCTGCCCGGCGGCCGGGTCGCGCTGATCGTCGGCGACGTGATGGGCCACGGGCTGCAGGCGGCGGCCGTGATGGGCCAGTTCCGTACGTCGGTGATCACCATGGCCGCGCTGGATCTGCCGCCCGCCCAGCTGCTGCGGCATCTGGACAACCTCGCCCAGCGGCTCGGCACCGACCACCTCGCGACCTGCGTCTACGCGGTCTACGACCCGATCCAGCGCACCCTCACGCTCGCCAACGCCGGACACATCCCGCCGGTGCTGGCCGGCCACGACGGGCGGGGCGAGCTGCTGCAGATCCCCGGCGGCGCACCGATCGGCGTGGGCGGGGTGCCGTTCGAGACGGTGGAGATCCCGGCGCCGGACGGCAGCTGGCTGGTGCTGTGCACCGACGGCCTGGTGGAGGTGCGCGGCCAGGGGATAGACGCGGGACTCGCCGCGCTGTGCGCTCATGTGATCGAGCCTCAGCAGACTCCCGAGGACGTGTGCGCGCAGATCCTCAGCCGGGTGCACTCCGAGGACCGGCGGGACGACGTGGCCCTGCTCGTCGCACGCTTCGAAGGCATCGCGCCGCAGGACGTCGCCCAGTGGCGGCTGCGGGTGGACGACTCCGAGGTGGCCCGCGCCCGCGACCTGACCCGGCGGCAGCTTGCCGCCTGGGGTCTTGAACGGCTCAGCGACACCACCGAACTGCTGGTCAGCGAGCTGGTCACCAATGCGTTCAGGGCCGCGTCCTACGAGGTGGAGCTGCGGCTGATGCGGGTGGGCAAGCTACTGGTCGAGGTCAGCGACGACAACCACAACCTGCCGCAGTTGCAGCGTGCGGAGGCCGATGACGTCCGCGGGCGGGGCCTCGCACTGGTGTCGCACATGTCGAGGCGCTGGGGGACCAGCCGCAAGGCGGTGGGCAAGGTGGTGTGGTTCGAACTTCCACTGCCCAGCTGATATTGTTGCACTCTACAACACAACGTTTCCGCAGGTGGTCGCCCACCCGGGCCGACCGAGCACCGGCGTGAGGAGTCGCAGCCATGAGCGCACGGGAGTCGTCCCTGGACACCGTCCAGCGGGAACTGACCGCGTTCGCCCGCCGGGCGCGGGCCGCCGCGGCCCGTATGCACCCCGAGTTGTCGCTGGTGGCCTACACGATCCTGGCACACCTGGAGGAGCAGCAGGGCTGCCGGGCCACCGACCTGGCGGCGTACTACCTGCTGGACAAGTCCACGGTCAGCAGGCAGGTGGCGTCGCTGGAGCAGCTCGGCTTCATCGAGCGGCGGGTGGACGAGGCCGACCACCGGGTGCAGGTGCTGCATCTGGCGCCGGGAGGTATCGAGATCCTGACCGCGGCCCGGGCACGCAGGCAGGAGTCCATCCAGGTCCGGCTGGCCGCCTGGGACCCGGAGGACCTGGAGCGCTTCGCCCGCTACCTGGTCCGCTACAACGCCGACGCCGCGGTCCATCCCTGATCCGCGGTCCATCCCTGGTCCAAGGCGCAGCCCTGGTCCAAAGGCGCAGCCCGCCCGTGAGCCCCGCCCGCCGTGGTGCACGGAGGCGGACGGCGGCTTACGAGCGCCGGGGCTACGTCAGAGGTTGACGCCGAAGTCCTGGGCGATGCCGCGCAGGCCGGAGGCGTAGCCCTGGCCGACAGCCCGGAACTTCCACTCCGCCCCGCTGCGGTACAGCTCGCCGAAGACCATGGCGGTCTCCGTCGACGCGTCCTCGGACAGGTCGTAGCGGGCGATCTCGGTGCCGCCCGCCTGGTTGACCACCCGGATGAACGCGTTGCGCACCTGGCCGAAGCTCTGCTGGCGGGTCTCGCCGTCGTAGATCGAGACCGGGAAGACGATCTTGTCGACCTCGACGGGCACTCCGGCGAGATTCACCTTGATGGCCTCGTCGTCGCCCTCGCCCTCACCGGTGAGGTTGTCACCGGTGTGCTCGACGGAGCCGTCGGGGCTCTTGAGGTTGTTGAAGAACACGAAGTGCTTGTCCGAAACGACCTTGCCCGCGGCGTCGAGCAGCAGCGCGCTCGCGTCGAGGTCGAAGTCCGTACCGGTGGTCGTGCGGACGTCCCAGCCCAGGCCGACGGTGACCGCCGTCAGTCCGGGGGCCTCCTTCGTCAGTGAGACATTGCCGCCCTTGGAGAGGCTGACACCCATGGTGGATCTCCCTGCTCAATTCGGCGCGGGCTGCGCCACTTGACGATTCCTTTGCCCAATGGCTCCAACGGACACCACCCTGCCCCGGTTCCCGGTCGGCTGCCACCCTTCACGGCCGGCCGCCGCCGGGGTCAGGTCAGCCCGGCGACCTGGTCCCTGGCCCAACTCGCCCACTCCTCCTGCATGGCGGTCAGCCGCAGGCCGTACTCCAGGGCGAGCCGCCCGTAGACCGACAGATCGTCGTCCCCCCAGTCCACCTGGGCTTCCAGCCGCTCCAGCTCGGTGTGCTCGTCCGCCGCCCGGGCCGCCTCGACACTGAGGTAGGTGACCGACTCCACCGGAGTGAGGACGCCGAGGAAGAACACCCTCAGCAGGGTCTCGCTGCGCCGGGTGCGGTCCGGCTCGGTGTCGATCAGCCAGCTGCGCAGCTCGTCGATGCCCTGCTGGGTGATCGTGTACTCCTTGCGGCCGCGCGGCCCCTCGGCGGACACCTCCAGCAGGCCCGAACCGGCCAGCTTCCCCAGCTCCCCGTAGACCTGGCTCTGGGTGGCGGGCCAGACGTTGGCGAGCGAGGTGTCGAACACCTTCATCAGGTCGTAGCCGCTGGCCGTGCGATCGGCGAGCAGCCCCAGAACCGCGTGGCGAAGTGTCATGACAGCCATCCTACTTTCCACTCTTGACAGGTCAATCCTTGACCTTCCACTCTAGACATGTCACTGTTGGAACACGGCAGACCCGGGCAGCACGTCCGGGCCGACGGAGGGACTCCCATGAACTACCTGCGCGGCTTCATCCCCTGGATCGCCTTCGCCGTCGTGTCGTCGGCCGGCCGGCAGTGGGGCGCGCTGGCCGGCCTGCTGCTCGGCCTGTGGCTGGTCGTGCGGGACCGCAGGGCGGGCGTCGCCGCCGACTCGCTGGTACTCGAGCACAGCACGGTGGTCTGGTTCGCCGGGCTGACCGCCTTCTCCTTCGCCCGCCCCGACAGCCCGGTGCAGCACTACACGGGTGCGCTGTCGCTCGGCTGGCTCGCCGCCACCGCCTGGGCGGGCCTGGCCGCCGGCCGCCCCTTCACCCTGGGCATAGCCCGCCGCCAGACCCCGCCCGAGCTGTGGCACACCCCGGTCTTCCTGCGCATCAACGTCGTGCTGACCCGGGTGTGGGCCGCCGCCTTCACCGTGACCGCTGCCCTACTCGCCGCCGCGAGCGCCGCCCACCTCGGGGACGCGGTGTCCGTCCCGCTCCAGATAGCCGGCTTCACGGTCCCCGCCCTGGTCACCGCCCGCTACCCCGACCGGGTCCGCGCCCGCCTCGCTCACGCCCGGTAGTAGGCGGCGTACCGCTCGAACACCTCCCGCCCCACCTCCGGCCAGCTGATCCGCTCCCGGTCCAGGAAGCTCCGGGTGCGCTCCCTGGAGAAGTGGGCCGTGCTGTCCGAGAAGAGCGCCTCCAGATCCGACGGCGCGAAGGCCTCGTCCGGCCTGGGCAGGGCCGACAGCAGCCTCACCAGCCCGCCCGGGTCCGAACCGGCGTCGTGCAGTCCGTCGATGGCCGACCAGAACTCCCGGTAGTCGACCCATCGGAGCGGAAAATGGTCGGTGAACGCCTCCAGCAGCTCGTCGAAGTCGACCGCACGCGGCTGCAGGACGTGGAAGCAGCCGGTCTCGTACCGCTGGACGGCCGCGACGACGAAGGCGCTGACGTAGTCGACGGGCGTGTAGTCCATCCTGATCGGGCTCTTGAACGCCAGCCCGGTGCGGATGCACGCCTTCACCAGGCCGTCGGCGAGCCCGCGCCGGCTGGGGACACCGTGCACCGAGTGCGGCATCACCTCTCCCAGCCGGTAGGTCGCGGTGGGCAGTCCCCGCTCCGCGGCCGCTTCGAGCAGGTGCTCCGCGACCCACTTGGACTGGTCGTAGCCGCGCCCGGGCGGCGGCGAGCCGACGGCGGACGCCTCGCCGACCGGGGCCACGGCGGGGCCCGCGGCGGTCTCCGGCGCGAACACCCCCAGCGTCGAGACGTAGTGCAGGCGCTTGACCGGGCCGGTGACGGCGAAGCGGATGATCTGCCGCGTGCTCAGGACGTTGACCGCACGATGCGCCTGGTACGACAGCAGCAGGTTCACCAGCGCGCCGTTGTGGACGATCGTGTCGACCCGCTCCGTGAGCGCGTCGTAGTCCGCGTCGGACAGCCCGAACCGGGGCTCCGCCAGATCTCCGTTGACCACGACGACGCGGCCCGCGGCCCCGTCGTCCCACAGCCGCTGTTCCCTGAGGTTCTCGATGAGGCGGTCGTAGGCCGAGGCCTGGTCCGTGCCCCGGACCAGGCAGTAGACGGTCGCGGACGTCCGCGCCAGCAACTCGTGCAGGAGGTGGGCGCCGATGAATCCGGTGGCGCCGGTCAGCAGGACGTTCTCGACGGGACCCCGCCGTACCGCGCCCGTCACCTGGATGTCGGCGGGCAGGCGCAGGTCGGACTCGAAGAGGTCGCGGCCCGGGGCGGTGGACGGAGCGACGGCGGGGCCTGCTCCCGACACGAGTGCCGCCTGTCCGCGCAGGGTCGGTGCGTTGACGATGTCCTTGACCGAGAGCTTGACCCCCGAGTCGACCTCCAGCGCCAGCGTCAGCCGCAGTGCCGCCAGCGAGTCTCCGCCGCAGGCGAAGAAGTCGTCCGCCGCGTCCACCTCGTCGCAGGGCAGCAGGCTGAGCCAGATGTCGGCGATCGCCCGCTCCGCCGGTGTCAGCGCCACGTCCCCGGCCGGCTTCCGGGCCGGTGCGGCCAGGGCCGCCAGCGCCTTGCGGTCGAGCTTGCCGTTGGGCGTCAGCGGAAAGGCGTCGACGAGGAAGTACCGCTTGGGCCGCAGGCTCGGCGAGAGCACCTGCTCGGCGTGCGCGCGCAGGATCTCCGCGGTGAGCACGGACCGCCCGGTGACGAAGGCGCCCAGCACCTTGTTCCCCGCGTTGTCCAGAGCGATCACCTTGGCCTCGTGCACACCCGGGTGCGTGGCGAGCGCGTGCTCCACTTCCGACAGTTCGATACGGACACCGCCGATCTTCACCTGCTGGTCCCGGCGCCCCACGAAGTGGATGAGCCCGTCGGGACGTAGGAAGCCCAGATCGCCCGTGCGGTACAGCCGGGAGCCCGGTATCCCGTCGAAGGGGTTGGGCACGAAGGCCGCGTCGGTCTTGGCGGGATCGTCGAGGTACCCCAGGCCCAGGCAGTCCCCGCCGATACAGATCTCGCCGACGGCGGCCGGCCCCACCGGGCGCATGTCGTCGTCGACGATCACGGCGTAGGTGTTGTCGATGGGCGTCCCGATCGGGATCGTCTCGACGTCGTCGTCGCCGACGTCGTGGAAGATCGAGCCGATCGCCGCTTCGGTGGGCCCGTAGGTGTTGGTGATGCCGGCCTTCGGCAGCAGCTCGCGGAAGGCGTGCACCGCGGGAACGCTGATCTCCTCGCCGCCGACGAGGAGTTGGCGCAGCGACGCGAGGTCCTCGACATAGGACGGCCTGGCGCGGAGCAGGTCCACCAGCGCGTTGAATATGGAGGGCACGAAGTCCGTCATCGTCACCTGGTGCCGGCGGATCACCTCCACCGTCGCGGTGAGGTCCAGGATTCCCGACCGCTCGGGGATCACCACGCGGCTGCCGTTGGTCAGGGGCCACAGGAGCTGCCACAGGGACGAGTCGAAGACGTGCCGGCTGTTCTGCAGGACGACGTCGGAGCCGCCGCCGAAGCGGCGCGTCATATGGACGAAGCGGTTGAGCAGGCCGCGATGCACGTTCAGCGCGCACTTGGGTGTGCCGGTCGAGCCGGAGGTGAAGAAGCCGTAGGCGAGGTCGTCGAGTCCCGCCGAGGGTCCGTGGAGGTTGGAGTGCAGCTCGTCAAAGGAGGCGGCGTCGACCACGAGGAAAAGCCGCGCGTCGTCCGTCGGCGGATCGACTTTCCCGGCCTGGAGGACCACCGGCGGGGCCAGCGCCTCGATCACCTCCTCGAAGCGCTCCCTGGGCCATGTCTCGTCCACGGGAACGAAGGGAGCCGCCAGCTTCATCAGCGCGATCATCGACAGCGGGAGCTCCAGGCAGTTCCCCATGACGAGCGGGACGAAATCGCCGCGCCGGACGCCCAGTGCACGTAATCGCTCGGCGAGCCGGTTGGCCCGCCCGTTCAGCTCGCCGTACGTCAGCGTCGCGTCGCCGAAGGTCAGCGCGACGCGCTCGGGAGCCGCGGCCGCCTCTCTCTCGAAGAGCTGCAGGACCGTACTGTCGACCGGATAGGGGACGGATTCTCCTGTGAACCAGGAAGGACTCTCCTGTTCCTGCTGTCCTGACGGCATGCTCGAACCCCGTTCTGAATTCAGGCGGTGACCGGCTGGGCCGCCGCCGACCACTTTCGGTAGATACCTAGGACGCCGGTCAGAAGAGTCATGCCGACGACCGCCAGCCAGATGAAGCCCTGACGGCCTCCATGCGCGTAGAGTCCGGACCCGACCAGCGGGCCGAGGACCTCGCCGATGTCCGAAACGGCGCCGAACACCCCGAAGGAGATCCCCAGCCGCCCGCCCGCGGAGCGCAGTGCGGCGACCCCTTTGCGGGCGGCGATGTACACGCTGGGCTGGCCGGTCATGATGAGGACGAAGCAGCACATGAGCGGGATCTGCCGGTTGCTCAGCGAGAGCCCGGCGGTTCCGGCCGTGCCCGCCACCAGCCCGACGGTGACCAGGGTCTCCACCGACCACTTCTCCGCGATACGGCCGAGGACGGTGGAGACCAGCGCGAAGGTGGCCAGGCCGACCGCGAAGACCGACGAGATCGCGACGGCGGACTCCCCCGTGGACGCGATGTACAGCGGGATGGTGGGTTCGAGCGCCGAGTAGGTCAGTCCTGCCACCAGGTCCAGGACGCCGAAGACCAGGACCAGCATCATCCAGTGCCGCTGCACCGGACTCCGCGCGTCGTCCGGGCCGCGCGCGGGCGTCTCCTGTTCCTGCTGGACCGCCTCGTCCGCCGGGTGGTCCGGCGGAATCGCCCGGAAGACACCGAACGCGGTGAGGGCCGTGACCGAGGCCCCCAGAACGCACAGCGTGGTCAGGCCGAGCGAGGAACCGGCTCCGGCGACGACGGGACCCAGCAGGAATCCGCTGAAGGACGCCGTCCCGAACCACCCCATCATGCGGTGGTCCGGGATGTCGTGGGCACTGCACAGCAGCGTCGCCCCGTGGTAGAGCGCCGGGGTGAGGATTCCCTCCCCCGCCCCCCAGGCGATCCTCGCGCCGAGCACCTCCCACTGCGAGGTGGCGACCGCGAGCCACGTCACGGACAGGGCGACGACGGCAAGTCCCACCCAGGCGACGGAACGTGCCTGCCAGCGGTCGCTCCACACCCCGCCGACGGGCTGGAACAGCGCCTTGGCCGCGGCGAACAGCGCGAAGGTGAGGGCCAGGCCGAGCCCGTCCATGTGGACCCGCCGCTCCAGTTCAGGAACGAACGGGATCAGCACCGTGTACGAGGCGTTCGCGCTGAGGATGCCCGCCAGGAGCAGTCCGACCCGTAACCGGGCGGGCCGCGTCATCTGGACGATTCCATGTAGTCGGACAGGAAGTCGTGCATGTGCGCGACCTTCCGGCCCGTCCCGGCGTCGCCCGGAGGCCCGTAGACCAGGCCCCACAGTTCGACGGCGGTCAGGCCGTGCCGTTCCTTGAAGCGGTAGTTGTCACGGCCCCACTCGATTCTCCGGATCCCGTTCTCGTGGGCCCACTCGATACATCGGTACATCAGTGCCACGTACGTGCTGTAGGTGCTCAGGCTGTCGTACTCGACACCGCCGGTGAGGAAGACGATCTCGTCGTCCCCGTGGCGGAAGCCGAAGAACACGCCCAGGATCTTGCCGTCGACCTCGGCCACCGCCGTGACGGAGCCGGGCACCGAGAGCAGCAGCCGCAGGGTCGGCAGGTCGTACAGCGCCGGCCAGCTGTGGTGGTCGGAGGTGCCCACGGTGAGCTGGAGTGCCCTGTCGAGCAGGGGCTCGGCCTCTTCCGGCGGGAGGAGCCGCAGCCGCAGTCCGCGCTCCGCCGCCCGGCGCAGCCGCCGGCCCACGTCCCTGCGGACGTTGGTGTCCAGGCGCCGCACGTACTCCTCGAAATCGCCCGCGAGGTAGCAGTGGTAGGTGAGGTCGAGCAGCACCCGGCCGGTCGGCTCGCCCGCCGTCCGCACCCAGTCGGCGACGCCCTCCTCCGTCAGGTTCGGGACGACCAGCAGGCTTGCCTCCTGCCGTGCGATCCGGCTCATCCCCTCCTGGAAGGCGCCGGCCACCAGGGCCTCGGGCACATGTCCGCGCTTGGTGTACATCGAGTACACCGACCCCGCGAACACGATCGGTCCCGGGCACAGCGGGGCCACCTCGGTCTGCAGTTCGTAGCCCTGCCAGAAGGGCGAGAACTTGACCGTGTAGAGCGGCAGCGCCTGGCGGGGTGCGTCCCCGTCGGCGCGCTCCACCACGTACTCGACGGTGCCGAACGTCTCGATGGGCGTCGCGGCCCACCGCCCCAGCCAGCCCTCGGAGTCGAAGAGGCAGGTCGGTGCCACCCGCTCGGGAAGCGTGTCGCGCACCTCCCAGCCGGGCCGCGCGCTCGTCGCACCCGCCCTCACAGCATCTTCCAGGCTTCGGTCAGGACGGTCCGCAGGGCTCCCTCGATCTCCTCGAAGTGTTCCTCTCCGCATATCAGCGGAGGAGCCAGCTGAACCACCCGGTCGCCCTGGTCGCCCGCGGTCCTGCAGTAAAGCCCCGCGTCGAGAAGTGCCCGGGAGAAACGCCCGCCGAGGACCGTGTCGCACTCCTCGGGGGTGAAGACCGAGCGCTTCTCCTTGTCCTTCACCAGTTCGACGCCGTAGAAGTATCCGGCGCCCCGCACATCGCCCACGATCGGGAGGTCGTACAGCCGTTCCAGAATTCCGCGGAAGACGGGCTCGTTCGCCGTCACATGCTCCAGGATTCCCTCGCGCTCGAAGATGTCCAGATTCGCCAGCGCCACGGCGGCCGAGACGGGGTGCCCGCCGAAGGTGTATCCGTGGGTGAAGATCGTGCCGTCGCGGGTGAAGGGCTCGAAGAGCCGGTCCGAGGCGATCATCGCGCCGATGGGCGAGTAGCCCGAGGTAAGTCCCTTGGCGGAGGTGATGATGTCGGGCACGTATCCGAACTTCTCGCAGCCGAACATCGTGCCGAGACGGCCGTAGCCGCAGATGACCTCGTCCGAGACCAGCAATACGTCGTAGGTGTCGCATATCTCCCGGAGCCGCGCGAAATACCCGGCCGGCGGGGTGAGGCAGCCGCCGGAGTTCTGGACCGGCTCGACGAACACGGCGGCGACGGTGTCCGGGCCTTCCCGCTCGATGAGCCGCCCCACCTCCTCGGCGGCCCAGCGGCCGAAGGCCTCCTCGTCGGCGGCGACGGCGAGGTCGCCCGTCACCTCCTTCGACCGGTAGAAGTCGGTGTTCGGAGCCCTGACCACGCCCGGCACCAGGGGCTCGTACGGCTGCCGGTAGCTGGGGATCCCGGTGATGGACAGCGCGCCGTGGGTGGTGCCGTGGTAGGCGCCGGCGCGGCTGATCACCTTCGTCTTCGAGGGCTTCCCGGTCAGCTTGAAATAGAGCTTGGCAAGCTTCCACGCGGATTCGACCGCCTCGCTGCCCCCGCTGGTGAAGAAGACCCGGTTCAGGTCTCCCGGAGCCAGGTCCGCGATTCGCCCCGCCAGTTCCGCGGCCGTCGGGTGGGCGAAGGACCACAGGGGGAAGAACGCCAGCTCCTGGGCCTGCTTCGCCGCCGCACTCACCAACTCGGTGCGGCCGTGCCCCAGTTGCGTCACAAGGAGCCCTGATATCCCGTCCAGGTATCTGCGGCCGTTCTGGTCGTATATGTACGCGCCTTCTCCGCGCACAATCATCGGCACCTCGGTGTCACCGAATTCCGAATGGTCCGTGAAGTGCAGCCACAGGTTGCGCCGGGCGGCATCGTCGAGTGCGCGGGCATCATTCATCATGCGGGAGTTTTCCTGTTCTGGTCGATTTCTGATCGATCAACCGATTACGGAATAATGTCGTCCACCTGTTCGGTGCCGGGGCGGCTCGGCCACGAAGTGGTGGGCACTGTAGGGCGCCGCACTTGGTGGGAACTTGGCTGGTCGGAATTCTCCCGAATGAGCCGGAGCCGGCAGAAAAACGGAAGGTGCCGCTCCCAATGAATAAGGTCATCGGGGAGCGGCACCTTCCCGGTACTGCCTTACTGCGGGGCGCCCGCGTCTGCCCGACGCAATCGGCGTCGTGGCGGCGCCATGGCCGTGCCCGCACGACGGCACAGCAGAACGGCCCGCATCGTGATCACGATGCGGGCCGTTCCTTCACTTCTCGGAAGCACCTGACCTCGGTGCTGCCCTGTGTGCGCGAGGGGGGAGTTGAACCCCCACGCCCTTTCGGGCACTGGAACCTGAATCCAGCGCGTCTGCCTATTCCGCCACCCGCGCATGGGTGCTGCCGTTCGATTCTCACACATCCGGTGGACTGCTCGGTCCGGCGTGGCGTGAGTGCCTTCCGACATGCAGAAGATTAGCACGGTGCGCGGGGTGGAATCACATCCGTTTGGCCGGGGCCGACATGGCCGGGAAGCAGGAGGGAGGGGTGGCGGAACGGCGGGCGGGCAGGATGCCTGAGACGGCACGGGCGTGCCCGGCGGTGCGCGACACTGGGAACGCCGGGCGCCCCGGCCGCATCTACCATCGCAGTGGGCAGCGGGAGGGGAAGCGCGGCCGTGTGAGGGGTGACACCCGCCTGTCCAGGGCGATCGGGGAACCACAGGTTTTTCCCGCGCGTGGATACGATCAGTAAGCAGTATCGGATTCGACTCGGAGGAAGGCCCCGAGGAGGGAGGTGCCCCGTGGGAGTACTGAAGCGCTTTGAGCAGCGGCTGGAAGGCATGGTGAACGGCACCTTCGCCAAGGTGTTCAAGAGCGAGGTGCAACCCGTCGAGATCGCGGGCGCGCTGCAGCGCGAGTGCGACAACAACGCCACGATCTGGAACCGGGACCGCACGGTGGTGCCCAACGACTTCATCGTGGAGCTGAGCGCCCCCGACTTCGAGCGGCTGAGCCCTTACGCGGTGCAGCTGGGCGACGAGCTGGCCGGCATGGTCCGCGACTACGCCAAGCAGCAGCGCTACACGTTCATGGGCACCATCAAGGTGCACCTGGAGCGGGCGGCCGACCTCGACACCGGCCTCTACCGGGTCCGCAGCCGCACCCTCGCCTCCAGCGAGTCCCAGCAGCCCCAGTTCCCGCAGGGACAGCAGGGCCAGCAGGGACCGCAGCAGGGCCAGTACGGCCAGCAGGGGCGTGCCCAGTCCCCGCCGTATCCGCACCAGGGGCAGGCCCAGCAGCCTCCGCAGGGCTACCAGCAGCCGCCCCGTGCGCCCTTCCCCGCCGCCGGCGCCCAGCGCCCGGCGTCCCCGCCGCCGATGCC
>NZ_CAJSLV010000094.1 GCF_907177275.1 Actinacidiphila cocklensis | reverse complement strand
CCGAGACCCACCCGTTCGCCGGCTGCGCCAACGCACCCGACGACGACCACCGATACGACGACGGAAGAGAACACGTACCACCCGACGTCGGCGGCGTCGACGTCGGCGGCGTGGTCGGTGTCCCGGACAGACCGGACCAGCTCTGGTTGCTGGCGCCGTTGCATGTCCAGATCTCCACCGCCGTGGTGTTGGCCGTGGCGGCGCCGGTGACGTCCAGGCACAGCCCGGACTCCACGCCGACGATCGTGCCGTCCGAGTTCACCCGCCACTGCTGGTTCGCACCGCCGCTGCAGCTCCAGATCTGCACGCGGGTGCCGGCCGTGGTGGCGTGGCCCGGTACGTCCAGGCACTTGTTGCCATAGACGGTCAGCTGGTTGCTGGACGTCAGCGTCCACTGCTGGTTCGTCCCGCCCGAGCAGTCGTAGATCTGCAGATACGTGCCGTCGGTCTGGCTGGCGTTCGGCACGTCCAGGCAGCGGCCGGAGCCGGCGCCGCGCAAGGCGCCGCTTGTGGCCGCCTGGGCCGGGTTGGCGACGAGCATCGCCGCCACCACGCCCACGGTTGCGAGCATCGAGGCAAGCGCCGCAAACAGATGCCTGTGGCGGAATCTTCCTCTGCGCATGAGGACCTCCTGATCCTTGAGCAAGCGGTTCCGGCCGGCCCGTCACGGGCCGTCCGGACTTTCGGTGTAGTGCGTTCGGTAGCGGCCCGCGGCGAGGCCGACGCAGGGGCCGTACGGGCTCCAGGGGCGTCGCGGATCCGCGGATGAGCCCCGCGGGGAAGCGTTCGTGAACAGCCGGACCGCAGCGCTCTGCAAGCGACAAGGCAGGAAGGGGCGCCGCCTCGGGGGGAGGTGACACCCGGTCACGCCCTCGGGTGAGTCGGCACGGCGGCCGTCGCCGGAGCACAGACGGAGCAACCGGCTCCGGCCGACGACGAGGCCGGAGTCGAGGCGGTCTGTTAACGCTAACATCAATCGGCGGATGCCGGTCCGCCGAGGGGGGCCGGCATCGCAACCGGCGGACGTGGGCTGCGCGCCGTGCGGCGCGGATGATCGGGGGCGCGGCAATTCTCCGGCGCCATGGCGACCTCATTTCTTGGCGATCCGGCCGGGAGCGGGAACAGGGCACCCGGCCTGGATGCTGTGGGGGGACCAATCACGAGGGTCTGGCCGTCACGGCGCGAGGCGTTGCGTGTCACGACGTGGCGAGCAGGCGAAACGGTGGCAAGTGTGGACCCGCTGAACCGAAAGGTCAACGCCCCGCGGTGCGAAAATTTCGGCATCCTGCTCGCGCCGACGGTGACGGCGCTCGTCGAGAGCGCGGCGGTCAACCTGCCTGAAGGTCGCCGAACGTCGTGGTTTCCTGGCTCATCCGGCCGCCTCGGAACCACGGTTGTGCGTGGTCCGCGCGGGTGCGTCCGGTCGACGTGAGTGGATCGTGCGCGAGGATTCGAAACATTCGTGGCGGAAGTGAAACTCCCGGTCGGCGGGCGGCTCGGCGGTACTCACCCTCGCCGCGCGACGGAGGCGCCGGCGTGCGGCGCGTACGGCCCTGTGCGCTTCCTGCTTCGAGTCGGTGAACACGTCAGGCCCGTGCCTGCGGCACTCCGGCTGCCACCTGCATCTGCGGGCCCCGGCCTGATCGGCGGCACCCGCGCCGAAGGCCCGCCGGGCGCCTGCCGTGCCGCCGCCCGGCCCGCCGGCACGGCGGCTGCGCGGCTGCGAAGTCCGCCTGCCCAGGCGCGGCATGACCGGATGTGCGCGCAGACGCTGTGGGCGGCCTGTGCGATCTATTGACGTGCATCAGCGGGCGTCCTATGGTGCCGCGAAAAGATCGTACGGCATCCGAGGAATCCGCTCGCTCGTGCCACGGGGCGATGTGTGACGGCACGGCGGTGGCTGCATTGGCTCGAAGTGCGAGAGGGAACAATGGTGTTAGCGCTCACTACCAGTCGCGTTTGCTCCGGTCGGGTGGATGACCGCGGGGGAGTTCCGGCTGTCAGTGCCGAGGGGTTGGCACCGGCATCGCAACGGGCTTATGTTAGCGCTCACCCAATTGGTCGATCCTCAGCAAGCCGCACCCGGCGACGCTTCGCCACATCCGCTGTCTCCTCAGCATGTCGGAGGGTTACCGGCGCCCTCCCAGGCGTCGCAGGCCACTGACAGGTGAGCGCACACATCCCTGACGTGATGTCACGGCCATGAACCCGCATTGTCCGCGACGCCCGTTGCTGTTCAGCCCGTCAGATCCCACCCGGAGCGGTGCAGTCGGACCGTTATGGAGTACCTACGTGGGCCACCTGCGACACCGCCCCTCGCCGTCGCCCGGACTTCCCCGGCTGCCGGCCAAGACCCCCGCACGCCAGCGGCAACCACGACACCCTCCCTTGGAACGTCGGCCTCCTCACCCGATCCCCCACCACCTGCTGACCACTCCCCACTCGCCCTCCGGCAGCGCCGCCGTGCGACCGCAAGGGGTGCGTCAGCAACCTGCACCAGTGCACCTGCCGAATTCCTCGAAGGAGAAGACATGATCGACAGACGCAGCTTTCTCACCGCGGGCGCGGCCGTCTCGGCCGCCGGCATCCTCGCGGCGTGCGCGAAGAAGAACCCCGCCAAGTCCACCGGGCCGGACAGCAGCGGGAGCAAGCAGATCACCCTGGGCTTCTCCCAGGTGGGGTCGGAGAGCGGCTGGCGCGCGGCCAACACCCAGTCGGTGAAGGAGGCCGCGAAGGCCGCCGGCATCAACCTCAAGTTCTCCGACGCCCAGCAGAAGCAGGAGAACCAGATCTCGGCGATCCGCAGCTACATCGCTCAGAAGGTCGACGTCATCTCGTTCTCGCCGGTCGTCGTCACAGGCTGGGACACCGTGCTGAAGGAGGCGAAGGCGGCCGGCATCCCGGTGATCCTCACCGACCGCTCGGTCGAGACCTCCGACCCCTCGCTCTACGTCACCCTGGTGGGCTCGGACTTCGAGATCGAGGGGGAGCGCGCGGCGCACATGCTGGAGAAGGTCCTCGCCGGCCACAAGGGGCCGGTCAAGATCGCCCAGCTGGAAGGCACCACGGGCGCGGCACCCGCGATCGAGCGGGCCAAGGGCTTCGGCAAGATCATGCACGCGAGCCACCCGGAGTGGACGATCATCGCCAGCCAGACCGGCGACTTCACCAGGGCAGGCGGCAAGCAGGTGATGGCGGCCTTCCTGCAGGCGCACTCGGACATCGATGTGCTGTTCTCCCACAACGACGACATGGCCATCGGCGCCATCCAGTCGATCCAGGCGGCCGGCAAGACCCCCGGAACGGATATCAAGATCGTGTCCGTCGACGGGGTGCACGACGGGTTCGTGGCGATGTCCAAGGGACAGATCAACGCGATCGTCGAGTGCAACCCGCTGCTCGGCCCGCAGCTGATGGACGCGGTCAAGACCGTGCACGCGGGCAAGGGATCGACGCTTCCTCGCTGGATCAAGACCAAGGAGGGCGACTACACGGCGGATCAGGCCGCGGCGGCGCTGCCGAGCCGCAAGTACTGACAGCCGCCCACGAGTGCCCCCGGGGTGCGGGGGACTCCCGTCCGCGTCGCGACGATTCCACGTAGGAGCGCTGCCATGGCAGAGCCTCGGCCCGTCCTGGAAATGACGGGCATAGTCAAAGAGTTCTCCGGCACACGGGCTCTGTCGGACGTCGACTTCCGACTGTTCCCTGGCGAGATCCACGCTCTTCTCGGCGAGAACGGGGCCGGGAAGTCCACTCTCATCAAGGTCCTGACGGGAGTTCATCCGCTCGACGGCGGAACGGTCGTCCTGGAGGGGCGGCCGGTCCGCATCACCAGTCCGCTGCAAGCCCAGCAGGCCGGTATCAGCACGGTCTACCAGGAGGTCAACCTCTGCCAGAACCTCTCGGTGGCGGAGAACATCCTGATCGGCCGCGAACCGGTCGCAGCCGGCCGGATCCGGTGGAAGGAACTGCGCAGGCGGGCTGCGCAGCTGGTGACGCGGTTCGGCCTCGACCTCGACGTCTCCGCGCCGCTGGGCTCGCACCCGCTGGCCGTCCAGCAACTGGTGGCCATCATCCGTGCCGTCGGCTCCGGGAACCCCGCGGCCGCGGATGAGGGTGACGCCGCAGCCGGCACACGAGTGCTGATCCTGGACGAGCCGACCTCCAGCCTCGACCGCGACGAGGTCGAGGAACTGTTCGCCCTGATGCGGCGGCTGAGACAGGACGGTGTGGCAATCCTGTTCGTCTCCCACTTCCTCGACCAGATCTACGAGGTCTGCGACCGGATGACCGTGCTGCGCAACGGAGCTCTGGTCGGTGAGCACCTGGTCGCCGACCTCGACCAGGTGAACCTGGTCAAGCTGATGATCGGCAAGGACCTGGACGAGCTGGAGGAACTCAGCGAGCACCACACGGAGCCTGATACGAGCGAGCCGTTCCTCAAGGCGGAAGGCCTTTCCCGGGCCGGCGGTATCGCGCCGTTCGACCTGGAGGTCCGCGCCGGGGAGGTCCTCGGGCTCGCCGGACTCCTCGGCTCGGGCCGTACGGAACTGGCCCGCCTGCTGTTCGGCGCCGACACCTCCGACGGCGGCAAGGTGTACATCGGCGGAGATCAGGCCGCGTTGCGGGAGCCGAACGACGCGATCGGCAGGGGAGTCGCATTCCTCTCGGAGAACCGCAGGACCGAGGGCCTTGTTCCGGACCTGACGGTGCGGGAGAACATCATCCTCGCCCTTCAGGCCGCCCGCGGCTGGACCCGCCCCGTACCCGCGTCGCAGCGGGACGAGCTGGTCGCCAAGTACATCGCGGCACTGGACATCCGTCCGGCCGACCCAGAGGCGAAGACCGGTTCGCTGAGCGGCGGCAACCAGCAGAAGGTCCTCCTCGCCCGATGGCTGCTCACCCAGCCGAAGCTGCTCATCCTCGACGAGCCCACCCGGGGCATCGACGTGGGGGCCAAGGCGGAGATCCAGAAGCTCGTCGTGTCACTGTCCGAGGAGGGTGTGGCCGTGGTCTACATATCGGCCGAGCTGGAGGAGGTGCTCCGGCTCAGCCACACCATGGGCGTGCTCCGCGACCGCCGGCTCGTGGCGCGGATGGCCAACGGGCCCGACGTCACCGCCGGGCGGGTCCTGGAGATCATTGCGAGCGGAGAGCATCAGTGAGCCTCACATCCCTGTGGCGCGCGGCGACACAGCACCGGCTGTTCTGGCCGGTGGCTGCCCTGGTCGCGCTGCTTGTGATCAACGTCCCGTTCACCCCGGGGTTCTTCGAGATCCATCTGAAGAACGGCCACCTGTACGGGAGCCTGGTCTCCATCGTGCTGTTCGGGTCCCCGCTCATCCTCGTGGCGATCGGTATGACGCTGGTGATCGCCACCGGAGGCATCGACCTCTCGGTCGGGGCGGTGGTGGCGATATCCGGCGCGCTGGCCTGCCTCGTCGTCAGCAAGCAGGCGGACCAGGACAGCGTGGCCGGAGTGCTGCTGGCCTTCGCGCTGGCACTTGCCGTGGCACTGGTGTGCGGCGCTTGGAACGGCCTGCTGGTCGCCCGGCTCGGCATCCAGCCGATCATCGCCACACTGATCCTGATGGTCGCGGGCCGCGGAATCGCCCAGCTGATCACCAGCGGTCAGATCATCACCGTCAACAGCGACGCGTACTCGCTCATCGGCGGGGGGTACTGGCTGGCCCTGCCGTTCTCCCTCTTCGTGGTCGCCCTGGTGGTCGTGCTGAGCATGGCGCTCACCCGCCGCACCGCCCTGGGACTGCTGGTCGAGGCGGTCGGCGGCAACGCGGAGGCCAGCCGCCTGGTGGGCATCCGATCACGGCGCATCAAGATCATGGCCTACATGTTCTGCGGGCTCTGCGCCGGCATCGCCGGCCTGATGATCAGCTCCAACGTGTCCGCGGCGGACGGCAACAACGCGGGGCTGTGGATCGAACTCGACGCGATCCTCGCCGTCGTGATCGGCGGCACCTCGCTCACCGGCGGCAGGTTCCACCTCGGCGGCACGATCATCGGGGCTCTCATCATCCAGACCCTGACCACCACGATCTACACCATCGGTGTGCCGACCCAGACCAACCTGGTGTTCAAGGCAGTCGTCGTCATCGTCGTCTGCCTGATGCAGTCCTCCGTCTTCCGTGCCAAGGTGTTCGGCGCTCGCGCCAAGCGCCGCGGCCCTGCTCAGAAAAGCCCGGGTGCGGCCGCCGACGCGGCGCCGCAGATGGAGGTGTCGTCGTGAGCGTGATCGACGGTTTCCGAACACGTGCGGAGGGACTCCGGCTGCTGCAGGACCGGCGGCTGCCCGTCCTGGTGACAGCCGGCCTGTTCGTGCTCATGTTCGGCTTCGGTGCCTTCCGGTACCAGTCCTACGGATTCCTCGACGCCCAGGTCTTCATGAACCTCTTCATCGACAACGGCTACCTGCTCGTCGCCGCGGTCGGTGCGACCTTCGTCATCCTCACCGGTGGAATCGACCTCTCGGTGGGTTCGGTCATCGGGTTCACGACGATGCTGACCGCGTGGCTGGTGGAGAAGCAGGGCCTGCCTCTCCTCCTCGTGGCGCCCATCGCCCTGGGAGTCGGTGCGTTCGGCGGCTACCTGATGGGCTACGTGATCCACCATTTCGAGATCGAGCCCTTCATCGTGACCCTGGCGGGGCTGTTCTTCTTCCGGGGGCTGTGCCTGGTCATCAGCAAGGAGTCGATATCCATCACCGACCCCACGGTGGACAGGCTCGCCCAGACGCATGTTCCGCTGCCCGGCGGATCGTTCCTCTCGATCGCCGCCGTCATCTCGCTGGCGGTCCTGGCCCTCGCGTTCTACGTGCTGCACTACACGCGGTTCGGCAGGCGGGTGTACGCCATCGGCGGGAACGAGCAGTCGGCGCTGCTGATGGGTCTGCCGGTGGCGGGTACGAAGATCGCCGTCTACACCGTCAGCGGTTTCTGCTCCGCGCTGTCGGGGCTGCTGTTCACCCTGTACATCCAGTCGGGTGACCCTTTGCACGCGGTAGGCCTGGAACTCGACGCGATCGCCGCGGTGGTGGTCGGCGGCACGCTTCTCACCGGCGGATCGGGCTACGTGATCGGGACGCTCTTCGGCGTGCTGGTGCTGGGCCTGATCAAGACGCTCATCCAGTTCGAGGGCACCCTCAGCTCCTGGTGGACGAAGATCGCCACAGGGGTGCTGCTCTTCGCGTTCATCCTGATCCAGCGCACTATGACGGGGCGACGCCGGACCTGAGCGCCGGCTGTCCCCCCCACCGCCGACGCCCGACAGGGCGCCCGCAAGCCGATCACCGTCGTGCCGACCAGGTCGCTGGGGTCACCTGCCCGACCCTATGCGGCGGCCTCGGCGGCCTCGGCGGCCTCGGCAGCCTCGGACGTTGATGCGGAGACCGCGGGGTCTCCGGTGGCCGAGTAGTACACGGACCGGCCCTGCTTGGAGCGCAGGGCCTGTCCCTTGGCGACCAGGGCTTCGAGGGTGTTGCGCACCACGGTGGTCTGGATCTTCCGGCCGGGGTGGGCCTGGGTGAGTGCGGTGGCGACCTCGGCGGCCGAACGGGGCTCGCTGTGCCCGGTGAGATCGGCGACGACCAGTTCCACCAGCGTGGATGCCGGCGCGGGGCTGCTCGTTCCGGCGCCGTGCCCGGCCGTGGTCTTCGTCTTGCGCGTGGCTTGCCTGGGCGTACGGGGAACCGCCTTGGGCTTGCGGGGCGCGGGCACCGCCGCCTGCGGCGCTTCAGGCGCGTCGGCGACGGCAGGTTCGGTGTTCTGCGAAGGAGCGGACGACGCGCCGGCCAGGGCCTGCTGCACTCCGACGAGAAGTGCGTGGTCCTGCTCAAGACCCGCCAACCGCTCCTGCAGCACTGCCAGTTCTTCGGCGATGCGCTCCTTCTCCTTGGCGGTGCGCTCCAGGTCGGCTTGGATCTGGGCAAGGTACTGGGACTTCAAGGTGGCGTTGTCCGCCATGGCAGTTCAGCTCGCTTTCCTGTACACGTGCGGGCAGCGCCGGTCGGTATCCGTTGCCGCCGCTCAGTGCTGGTACGAAGGGTGAGTCGCACCTGAGCGCACTTGGTTCAACGAACCCTAGGGTAGTCGGACACGAAAGTCGTGCGGCCCGGGTGGTGACCCGGGCCGCACGACTGTGCCGATCTGCTGCCGTGGTACGGCGGTCGTCAGCCGACGGCGATGGCGAAGATGTGCAGCGCCACCTGGTTGGTGGCGGCGTTCGGGCCGATGTTCGGCAGGGTCAGGTAGGCGATGGTCTTGCCGGCCTGGAGCGGAGCGGTGGCGCCGTACACGCTCACCTTCTGCTGGACCTTGCCGCTGCCGTTGTTGAAGTAGCCGGTCGTGGCGAGGATGTCGTTGCCTGCGGAGGGGCTGTTGGCCCACCAGTCGGGGAAGGACAGGGTGAAGCTCTGCGTGGTCCCGTCGGTGTACGTGATCATCCCGGTGCCCGAGGCGTTGCCGTAGTCGGCGGTGCCGAGGAAGCCGATCGTGCTGCCCCCTCCGGTGAACGGGACTGTCTGCCCGCTGGCCACGATGTTGTCGGGCCTGCCCGTGCCGGTGGCCGGCCAGGTGAAGGTCAGGCCGTCGTGGGCGACCGTGCCGCCGGCGGCGATCCCCTGGGTGGCGAGGGCTTGCTGTGACAGGCTCTGTCCGCCGCCGTCGATGTTGCCGCTGCCGGGGTCCGCGTCGTCACTGATGCCGACGTTGGTGATGACGTCGTCGAGTGAGGAGTAGGGGACGAGCAACTGCCCGGCGGCGTCGTCGCTGGCCTTTGCACCCTGGTAGATGGCGGAGGCGGCCAGGGCGTAGCTGCCCGGCTTGGTGTCCGCCGGGGGAGTGACGGTCCAGGTGGTGGTGACCGAAGCACCAGCGGCCACCTTGGTGAAAGTGGCCGGCGACGTGGGCGTGGCGGTCCAGCCGTCGGGTGCGGCCAGGGTGACGGAGGCGTTCGGCAGCGCCGTGGGGCCGGTGTTGGTGTACGTGGTGGTCGCGGTGAGAGGGGCTCCCGGGGTGACGATACGCGCCGAGGAGACGGCGAGGGTGTGGTGGACGCGGATCACCGCGGAGCCGGTCACCCCGTGTACGGTCGCACTGATGGTTGCCACACCGTTGCCCACCGTCGTGACCAGACCACCACGGCTCACGGTGGCGACGGACGGGTCGCTGCTGGTGTAGCGGACCGCGGTCCTGGACAGGTCCAGGAACGATCCGTCGTCGTTGACCGCCTGCACGACGTGGTCGGCGGTCACGTTGATGTTGCGGCCGGGCTGGGCGGCGGGGGCGGTGTCGTCCTTGATCCACTGGTTGCGGCCGGTGAGGTCGATGGTGTCGCCGGCGTCGTAGACCACGGACTCGGGCTGCACGGTCACGTACTGGACGTGCGGGGTGAGGCTGCCGTGCACGGTCACCTGGGCCGATCCCACGGGGGTGGCCGAGTCGGTTCCGACCTCGAAGCGGTACCGGCCGTCGTAGACGACCTGCTTGGCCTTCTGGCCGTCGTGGAAGGCGAGGTCGGGGACGCGGACGTGCAGGGTGATGTGCTGCGTGGCGCCGGGCCGCAGGACCCTGGTCTTCTGGAAGCCGACGAGGCGTTTGTCCGGCAGTTCCCTGCCCTTGACGGTGAAGTCGCCCGCCGCGTAGAGCTGTGCCACCGTCGTCCCGGGCACGGAGCCGGTGTTGGTGACGTCAAGACTGATGCCGACGGTACCGTCGGCAGCGACCGAGCGGCGGTCGGCGCGGACGTGGGAGTAGGCGAAGGCGCTGTAGCTCAGGCCGTAGCCGAAGGGATAGGTCGGGGTGCCGGTGAAGTACTGGTAGGTGCGGCCCAGACCGCCGGTGCCACCAGGGGCGAGGTCGTAGTCGGAGATGTCCGGCAGCTGGGAGTCGTCCTTGTACCAGGTGAAGTTGAGGTGCCCGCCGGGGTTCTGCCTGCCGAACAGGACGTCGGCCAGCGCGTCACCCTGGCTCTCGCCGTTGTAGCCGGCGAAGACGATGGCGGCGACCTGGGCACGGTAGGCCTCGATGGCCACCGGCCCGTCGGACTGGATGTCCAGGACGGTCCTGGGGTTCCCGAGGGCCGTGACCTGGTCGATGAGGCTGCCGTAGTTGCCGGGCAGCGCCAGTCCGCTCCGGTCCTTGCCCTCGCCTGCCGTGGCCTCGTCGGTGCCGACCGCGATGACCACGAGGTCCGCGCTCTGGATGTCGGCCCGGGTCCGGTCGTTGAGCACGGCGTCGCCGGTCGCGGTGGTGGACGTGCCGGCAGCGTCGTAGACGACCTGAGCGTCCGGGTTGGCCGCCTTGACCTGGGCCGTGATGCCCTGCACCGCGTCCACCTTCTTGGTGGGGTCGCCCGAGTAGCCGCCGAGGGTGACCTTGCCCGCCTGGTCGCCGACGATCACGACCTTGCCCAGCGTGGCCGGGTCCTGCGGCAGCAGGGGCAAGCGGGCGCCCCCGGCCTTGTTGTTCTGCAACAGGACGAGGGCGTTGTCAGCGACGGTCCGTGCGAGGGCCTGGTGCGCCGGCGACTCGATCGCGGCCTTGGTGATCTTCGTGTACGGCTGCTCGTCCACCGGGTCGAACTCCCCGGTCCGCATCCGGACGGTGAACAGGTGCAGCAGTGCGTCGTCGATGACTCCCTCGCTCAGGATTCCTGCTCTGATCGCCTGTTCGAGGTTGAGTGACGTCGCCTCCGCGCCGGTGCAGTTGACGTCGGTCCCGGCCCGCAGCGCATAGGCCTGACCGCCGGCGGCACCGGAGACCTGCTGCCCGGTCGCAGTGTTGGTCCAGGTGGCGCTTCCGCCCTTCCGGTCCGTGCTCCAGCCCGGCGGAGCCCAGTCGTGGCCGGCCGGGAAGCTCTGGTACGTCGTGCCCACCGCACCGCAGTCGGAGGTGATGTACCCGCCGAAACCGAAGGTGCGCTGCGCGATCTGGTTGGTGGTGTACGTGTTGGCCACCGACGGCGTGCCGTTGATCGCGTTGTAGGACGTCATCAGTCCTGCGACGTGCGCCTTCTCGATGAGGCTCTTGAACTGGGCGGTGTAGTAGTCGTACAGGTCGTCGTCCGAGACGTTCGAACTGATGCCGGTGCGGTCCTGCTCCACGTCGTTGAGCGCGTAGTGCTTCGCCGTGGCCGCGACCTTGAGGTACTTGCTCTGCGCGGTGCCGTCCGGGTTCTGGCCCTGGTAGCCGTTGACGAACGCGCCGGCCATCTGCCCCGCGAAGTAAGGGTCCTCACCGAACGCCTCGTCGGTGCGGCCCCACCGCGGGTCGCGGTCGAGATTCACCGTCGGCGCCCAGTAGGTGAGCATGCCGTAGTCGTCCTTGGACGGCCCGAGGTTGTTCTGCCCGGTACCCCACAGCGACTTGTCGAGCAGACCGCGGGCCTCGTCCGAGACGGCGGTGGTCTCCCGGTAGATCAGGTCCTTGTCCCAGCTCATGGACCCGGCGAAATTCGTGGGGAAACTGGTGGCGTGGACGCCGCCGGTCACCGACCCGGGATTGGTGTTCGCGAAGAGCGTGTTGATGCCGTGCTGGCCCTCACTCCAGTACGTGTACTGCTGCACGCCGAGGCGCGGAATGGCCGGTGCGCTGTTGGTGCGCAACTGCTGGACCTTCTCGTCGAGCGACATGCGGGCGACCAGGTCCGCGGCCCGTTCCTGGAACGAGTAGCCGGTGTCCAGGTAGATCGGCACCGAGGGGCTGGTTGCGACGGAGGGTCCGGCGTGCGCCGGGGTGGTGGTGCAGAGCAGGCCGAGAGTGCACAGGGCCGCCGCGACCGCGTGCGTCGCAGTTGATTGCAGTAAGCGCATGGCGCCTCCTCGGGTGTCGGGTGGTGCGGCTCCCACGCCGGTGGCCCGCCGGGAGCGCCGGCGGGCCATCGGGGTGGGTGATGCGGTTCTCCTGAGGGCGGCTGCTGTCAGCCGAGGGTCCATTGCTGGTTGCTGCCGCCGTTGCAGGTCCACAGTTCGGCGAGGGCGCCGTTGGCGGTGGAGGCTCCGGTGACGTCGAGGCACAGTCCGGACTGGGTGCTGGTGACGGTGCCGTTGGAGTTGACGCTCCACTGCTGGTTGGCGCCGCCATTGCAGGACCAGGTCTCGACCTTGGTACCGGCGGTGGTCTGGTTGTTGTAGGCGTCCAGGCACAGTTGTGAGCCGCCGGAGAAGACCGTCAGCTGGCCCGAGGACGTACGCGTCCAGCTCTGGTTGGCCTGGCCGTTGCAGTCCCAGATCTGCAGCTGCGTACCGGCCGTGGTCGAGGAGTTCGGCACGTCCAGGCACTTGCCCGCACCCACCGCGTGCAGCGCCCCGGTCGTACCGGTGCCGGAGGAGTTGGTGTATCCGGCAGCGGTGATGTTGGCCTGGACGGCGTTCTCGGTGTCGTCCGACGGGTAGCCGGAGGTCATGACGCCTTCGTAGAAGGTGCCTTGGGCTCCCTTGCTGTTGTCGCCGCCGGTGCCCAGGATGATGGCGCCCTGTTTGCGCATCGGGTTGTAGCCCGAGACGTTGGGCCGTACCCCGTTGTAGAAGGTGGACAGGCCGCCGGACTGGGCGTTGCCGCCGCGGATGGCCCACTGGTTGTGGGTGCCCTTGATGATGGCGGTGGTGTAGCGGTAGTTGATGGTGGGGTCACCGGAGTTCAGGTGCTGGTTGACGCCGGAGAAGAGGCCGTTCTCCAGGTCGGCCATGATCCAGGGGCCGTTGCCGGCGCCGTAGCCCCAGACCTTGATGTTGCCGAAGTAGATGGCCTCCATCGTGCCGTTGCCGTCGTCGTTGCTGTCGGTCTCGGCGTTGCCGTAGTCGAAGCAGCAGCCGCCGTTGTAGTGGGTGCCGTCGAAGATGGCGTACATGCCCTCGGGGTTGTCGCCGGTGGCGATGCCGTTGGTGTGGTTGTTGCGGTAGCCGGTGCCGGGGGCGACGAAGACGCCGTAGGCCTTGTGCCCGCCGACCATGGTGGGTGCGGCGGTGGCGCTGGCGAGGTTGTCGGGGCCGCCTGCCGCGCCGCCCCCAGGAGCCTGGGTCAGGTTGTTGCTGCGGCCCGACTGGTCGTAGATGACCGTGATCAGACAGCTCGTGCCGGAGCAGAAGGAGTCCTGCGCGGCGGCGTCCGCGTAACCACCGGCGCTCAGCAGCCCGATGTCCTTCGTCGCGTTGTCCGAGGCACGCCTGACCTGGTACAGAGGCCCGTTGTACGTCGAGTACAGCGCCCGCGTCGTACTGTGCGCCGCCACACACGGCGTACCGCCGGACGCGTAGATGTCACACGGCTCCGAGGTGGCGGCCCGTGCCGTCCCGGCTCCCACCGCACCGCCGGCCAGGCCGCCGACGACGAGCAGAGCTGCCGCTGCCAGCTTGGCCGGAAGAGCCGCGCGCCGGCGCAGCGGCTTGTGGGCGGGTGCGCTCCCGGCCTTCAACCGGGTCCGGTGCAGGGCCGATTCCCAGATGCCGCGGATGCCGCCGTGCCGGGACGGCGCACCGCCTCGTGTCAGTCTGTCGTCCATCGGATCTCCCTCCTGGAGCGCGGTCCCGTGGGACTGCGCATGCTGGTGCTGTCATGGGTGAATGAGCGGCGGGCTCCACAGGGCCGGCCGGAGGCCAGGGCGGCGCGGCCGCGGCAGATCGGATACCGGTGCACGGACGGTCCGGCGCCGCGGGCCGGACACGAGAGGAACGGGACTGACGTTCACGCAGGTCTCCTGGCACGTGGGGGCAGCCATGGGCGGGCACGGCACCGGCATATGTGAGCGCTAACATATGCACCGGTGCCATAACCCGTTTTTCGGGACGGCGTCTGTCGTCGGAACGACGGCAGCGTGCTGCATAGGGCAGGTGGTGTCAAGCCCCTCTGCTCGTTCGATCAGATCGGAGACGCCTGCGTCTGCTGTCGTATACATCGAGACCGGTCGGTTTGCTGCGCCACGGCCGAACGGCCGCCGCGACTCGCCGACCGGGCGAGCCCGGTAAGGTGGCGGAATCTGGGCGTCTCGGCCCGCGATCGCCGACCGGCCGCGCATTGTGGCGCTGTGACCTGCGGGGTCTGGTGGCGAAGGCGGCACCCCCGGTGCGGGCTCGGCGGCCCTGGTGATCGGTTGCGCCGCCGGTTCGCAGATGGTCGGGTGCAGCACTCTTGAGTTCCGTCGCTCATATGTGTCAGTCTCATTCCGTCCCACTGCTGCGGGAGCGCGGCGGTGGGTATGCAACTCCTCTCTGTGTAATCCCCCCACGTCGAGGGTTGTGAGCGCTCACATCTGGCGTCGCAGGCCTTCATGCAGGAGTCCCCCGTGAGTACAGCAGCGCATCCACCACCGAGGCCCGTGTCTCCGCGCCGAGGCGGCGCGGCACACCCTGGTGCCGCTGACCGGCGGCCACGCCCGGTCGTCACTGTCACCTGACCACTGCTCAGCCGCCGTCCGCCGCCCGGTGTGTGGGTCCCGCGGCCGGACCCGCGCGTCTGAGGGTCGTTTCCGGTCACCGCCGGCGGAGCACGCGGTACAGGCCGACGTCGCCGTGGCGGGCCACCGCTGACGGCATGCCCTGCACGTCACCCGGGGCGTCCGCCCTCCTCACCAGACGAGGAAACCTGATGAAAAGACCTCTCACCGCGCTCCTGCTCGCCCTGGCCGCGGCGCTCTGCTTACCGGGCATGGCGTCGACGACGCCGGCGGCGGCCGCCGCTGCGGCGTCCACGGCACCCCTGAGCCTCATGCCGCTGGGTGACTCGATCACCTGGGGCGTCGGAAGCAGCACGGGCAACGGATACCGTGCTGCGCTGTACAACGGGCTCGTGGCCGACGGCCATCCGACCGACTTCGTCGGTTCGCTGCGCGGCGGGACGATGTCAGACCCCGACAACGAGGGGCACTCCGGTTACCGCATCGACCAGGTGGCCGCCCTCACGGACGCGGCCCTGTCCCGGTACCAGCCCAATGTGGTCACCCTGGAGATCGGCACCAACGACCTCAACGGCAACTACCAGGTCTCCACGGCCACCGCCCGGCTGAAGTCGCTCGTCGACCAAATCACCCGCGACGTCCCGTCCGCGACCGTGCTGGTGGCCTCGCTCGTGGTCTCCACAAGCGGTACCGAGGAGCAGTACCGCGGCGCGTACAACCAGGCCATCCCCGGCATCGTGCAGAGCGAGCAGGCCGCGGGCAAGCACGTCGGGTACGTGGACATGAGCGCGGTGACCACCGCGGACCTCTCCGACTACCTGCACCCGAACGACAACGGGTACCAGAAGATGGCCGACGCCTTCCGGCGGGGTGTCCAGGCGGCCGACAGCGCCGGCTGGCTGGGCGGCTCGGGCTCGGGTTCCGCTTCGGGGCCGGTCCGCTCCGGGATCGCGGGGAAGTGCCTCGACGTCAGGAACGGCAGCAGCGCCGACGGCACTCCGGCCCAGATCTACACCTGCAACAGCGCCGCCGCCCAGAACTGGACGGCCTACGCCGACGGCACCCTTCGCGCGGTCGGGAAGTGCCTGGATGCCACCGGACGCGGCACGGCGAACGGGACGAAGATCGAGATCTGGACCTGCAACGGCGGTGCCAACCAGGTCTGGCAGGCGGTGAACGGGTCCTACCGCAATCCGGTCTCCGGCCGCTGCCTGGACGACCCCGCCTCCTCCACGACCGACGGCACGCAGCTCCAGCTGTGGGACTGCAACGGCCAGGCCAACCAGAAGTGGACCGCCCTGGTCCCCGGCTGAGCCACGCCGACGACAAACGCCGGACCGGCGTCCCGCCGTCGGCGTGACGCACAGGCCCGGCACAGCGGGAGCACCACCCCACAATCGAAGGAGAGCCGATGCACAGCTCCGCATCTTCCCTATCCACCGGCGTACGGCGAGCAAGACCGCTGCTCATCCTCCTGCTCGCCCTGGCGATGGCCGCGGCCGTCTTCGGCGGCCGGGCCGCCGCGAGCGGCCCGAACGCCCGGACGGTGTCCGCCGCGGTCCGTCCGGCGGCCGCGGCGGCCTCGTCCCTGCCCTGTGACATCTACGCCGCCGGCGGGACACCCTGCATCGCGGCACACTCCACGACCCGGGCGCTGTTCGCGGCGTACAACGGACCGCTATACCAGGTCCAGCGCGCCTCCGACCACACATATCACGACGTGGGCCTGCTGTCCGCGGGCGGATACGCCGACGCCTCGGTCCAGACGACCTTCTGTGCCGGCACGTCGTGCATCATCAGCAAGATCTACGACCAGAGCTCCCGCCACAACGACCTGCCCATCTCCTGGGGCGGCTACTGGAAGGGGCCGGGCGCGAACGGGGCGGACGTCGGCGCCGACGCCGCGGCACTGCCGATCACCGCGGGCGGCCACCCGGTCTTCGGGGTCAAGGTCAACCAGGGTGTGGGGTACCGGATCGACCATGCCAACGGGGCGCCCACCGGCTCCCAGCCCGAGGGCATCTACATGGTGACCTCGTCCAACTTCACCAACCAGTGGTGCTGCTTCGACTACGGCAGCGGTGAGAACACGCACACCGACACCGGCAACGCCACCATGAACGCGATCTACTGGGGCAACGCCTGCTGGTTCGGCGGCTGCACCGGCACCGGCCCCTGGGTCGAGGCCGACCTGGAGAACGGCATGTTCCACACCGGGAGCGGGTCCAACCACGACGCCAACAACCAGGGAGTGCACTTCCCGTTCGTGAGCGCCTGGGAGAAGAACAACGGGACGAGTAACTTCACACTGAAATACGGCAACGCCGCCACGGGGAGTCTCACCACGACCTACTCGGGCGGGCTGCCGAACGGTTACTCGCCGATGAAGACCGACAGCTCCCTGCTGCTGGGGACCGGCGGCGACAACAGCGTCTCCGGCCAGGGCGAGTTCTTCGAGGGCGCGATGACCTCCGGGTTCCCGACGGACGCCACGGAGAGCGCGGTGCAGGCCAGCATCACCGCTGCCGGCTACGGCGGCGGCTCCACCGGAGGCACCGGCGGCGTGGTGCGCGGCACCGCCTCCGGCCGCTGCCTGGACGTGCCCAACCTCAGCCAGACCAACGGCACGCAGACCGCGCTGTGGGACTGCAACGGCGGTTCGAACCAGCAGTGGAACCTCACCACCGCCAAGGAACTGCAGGTCTACGGCACCAAGTGCCTGGACGACGAGGGCAGCGGTACGGCCAACGGCACCAAGGCGATCATCTGGGACTGCAACGGCCAGAACAACCAGAAGTGGAACATCAACTCGGACGGCAGCATCACCAACGTCCAGACCGGCCTGTGCCTGGACGCGAGCGCCTACGGCACTGCGAACGGCACCCTGGTGCAGCTGTGGACATGCACCGGGGCCACCAACCAGAAGTGGGCACGTAACTGACGTGACGGAAGCGTGAACCGCCCCCGGCCGCGACGGCCGGGGGCGGCTCTCAGGTACGAGGCCCGGGGGCCGGCACCCGGGCCTGCGGGCTCAACTCACCTGGAAGTCGCTGAAGTCGGCCTCCCCCTGTGCGCTCGGGCTGTGAGCGGTGGCGATCATGCCCGCGTCCTCGGCCGGGTCGGCGCCCGCGAGGGTGACTTCGGAGCCGACTTGGGTCCAGCTCGTTCCGTCAGCGGAGTAGTACCCGCTGAGCCGGCTGCCGTTGCGGACCATGCGCAGCCAGACAGGGGCCTTGGCCGCCTTGTCCGCGGAGGTGGCGAACTGGTCGAGGTATCCCGGGGTCGCGGCGTCCTGCCACTGGAGCGAGACACCGTTGCCCGGGGTGACCACCAGAGCGGCGTAGCCCTGTGAGACACCCGGCGCGGACAGGTCGTTGCGCACCACCAGGCCGGCCTTGGACCACGGGTCGACCGCCTGCTGCGCGGTCACCTTGACGGTGAGGGTGGAGGTGGGGCCGGCCGCCTTGGGGCTGTAGATCGCGCCGTACTCGTCGAAGTGCTGGCCTCCGGCGCCCCATATGTCGTTGCCGCCGGTCAGGATGGCGTAGCGGTCGTCCTGCTGCCCGAAGGCGGACGGCACGGAACCGAAGGACCGCAGCGAGGTCAGCGTCCCGGCCACGGCGACGCGGGCCGCCGCCGAGGTGCTGTACGACGTCCGGCCGCTGCGATAGGCCGCCTTCAGGGCGAAGGCGGCATTGCTGAGGGGGTCGGTGACGGCGGACGGCGCCGTCACCTGCCACCCGAAGGACTCGGCGGCCCCGCCGGCGAGCGTGGCCGGGGCCGGTGTCACCGGCTTCGCGGTCCAGCCGCTCGGCAGGTCCAGGCTGACCGTCAGCCCGGTGATCCGGTGTACCGAGAAGTTCTGCACGGTGCCTGTCAGCGTGGTGCTGCCTCCGGAGTCCAGCGAGGACTTCTCCGCGGTGAGGGCCACCCCGGCCGGCGCCGGCCGGGAGTCGGCAGCGGTGCGCAGGGCGGGCTCGATGCCGGCTGTGTACATCACCTGCTGCGCGCCCAGCGGCCAGCTGTCGTCGGCGACCTGGAGGTTGCCGGTCAGGACGTTGTTGTGGGGTGAGCCGGTGGCGACCTGGGTGGCGCCTGAGTTGTACCAGTTGGTGTCGAAGGTGCTGTCGTTGGTGTTGTTGGTGCCGCCGGCGTTGGTGAAGGCCCATACGCCGGAGTCCTGGATGACGTTGTTCTTCAGGGTGACGTAGCGGGAGCCCTCGTCGAGGTAGAGGCCCACGGTGTGCTGGTTGTCGTAGATGTAGTTGCCCTCGAACACCGAGCCCGGGTTGGCGGACAGGTTGTACAGGCTGCCGCCGTCGTGGAACACCTTCTTCGTGCCGTGGATCAGGTTGTCCGTGACGACGGTGTTCTTCAGGGTCGTGGGGGTGGTGTAGACGGGCTGGTAGTTGTACAGGCCGCGGTTGCGGTAGTCCTGGCTGCCGCCGGGGTCGTTGGCGCCCCAGCCCCAGCCGACGTCGATGCCGTCGTAGGCCAGGTCGGAGACCTCGTTGTGGCTGATGACGGCGTGGGTGACGTACGTCGAGAGTATCCCGGACATCTCCCGGTAGTCCTCGGCGACCTTGGTCACCAGGTTGTCGGTGATCGTGACGTCGCTGTTCACCATCGCGGGGTCGGACGGGTGGTGGGCGTCGGGTTGGATGCCGCCGACCACGATGCCGGCGCCGGAGTCGTCGGTGAAGGTGTTGTGGTGCACCGTGATGTCGGACGTGCCGAGGCCTATGCCGGAGGCGTGGGCGTTGGCGTCGTTGCCGATGCCGAGGCCCACCTGGCCCAGGTGCGCGAAGGTGTCGTCGGTGAAGGTGATACCGCGGGCCGCCGAGACCTGAACGGCCGCCGGCATCTGGTTCCAGCCGTTGCGCGCGGCCTCGAACTGGGGGCAGCCGCTGCGGCAGGAGGTGATGAAGTCACTCGGCTGCGGGTAGGCGGACGGGATGAACGCGCCGTTCTGCTGGTCGGCGTAGCCGGTGGAGGTGCTGGGCTGGAGCCAGGTGGTGTGCTGGAAGGCGATGTCCTTGACGGTGATGTCGTGGACGGGGTTGGTGTAGCTTCCGCTGATCTGGAGCAGGGAGGTCAGGCGGGGCAGTTCGATGTCGTGCGCTGTGGGTGACCAGTTGCTGGGTGCTTTGTAGTAGAGCTGTCCGGCCTGGGGGTCGAGGTACCACTGGCCGGTGGTGTTCAGGAAGCTGTAGGAGTTCTCCAGTTGGAGGCTGCCGCCGGCGAAGGGGCTGGCGAGGGTGTCGTAGCCCCAGTTGTTGTTGTTCCAGGCCGGCTGCTGCATCGTGATGGTGCTGCCGCTGATGGACTGGACCGGCGCGTAGCGGTCGGTGAAGGAGTTCTGGCTCTCCAGCTCGATCCGGTTCTGCTGCGGGAGCGAGGCCAGGTAGTTCAGCGCCGGGTTGACGATGGTCATCCCGGCGGCGGTGATCTTGACGTCGCTGCGGGCGATGGAGACCGCCGCCCGCGGCGCCAGAGCGCCGTCGACGTACAGCTGCCGCGAATCGGAACCGGCCGGCACGGACGCGGCGTAGATGTTGCTCGACGCGTCCTGCAGCGTCCACCCCGTCACCTGCTGCCCACCCGACAGCACCGGCTGCTGGCCGGGCAGTGCCTGCCAGGTGACGGTGTGCCCGTTCTGCCCGGAGTCGGCGCTGGTGAGCTTCCAGGGCTCGGCCAGGCGGTACGTACCGCCCGCCAGCGACACGACCACGTCGGCCTTGCCCGACAGGGTACGGGCGAGCTTCTGCGCTTCCTGAATGGTGGCGACGTGCCGGCCGGCGGCTGCCGGCCCGCGGTCGCCTGGGGGAGAGACGACGATCCGGGCCACCGGGCCGGCTGCGGCGTGTGCGGGAGCGGTGGTGAGCACGCTCGCGGCCAGGGCGGCGAGCGCCGCGGCGAGGGCCGCGGCGGTCGCCCGTGGATGACGGTGCATGAGGGTCCTCAGGGTTGGGAGTCGGAGCCGACGGGGGCTGGCCGGGGACCGCTGGGCCTGCCGCGGTCCCCGGGAGGATTCGGCGCCGGTCAGCGGCCGAGCCAGCCCCCGTCGACGGGGATGAGGGCGCCGTGGATGTAGTCAGAAGCGGGCGAGGCCAGGAACACCGCGGCGCCCCCGATGTCCTCCGGTCTGGCCCACCGTCCGGCAGGAATCCGGTCGAGGATGGCGGCATAGCGGGCAGGGTCGTCCCGCAGAGCCTGCGTGTTGTCGGTCGCCACGTAGCCGGGCACCACGCCGTTGACGTTCACCCCGCGCCCGGCCCATTCGTTGGCCAGTGCCCGGGTCAGGCCGGCGATACCGGACTTCGCGGCGGTGTAGCCAGGGACGTTGATGCCGCCCTGGAAGCTGAGCAGGGAGGCGGTGAAGACGACCTTGCCCTGGCCCCGGCTCAGCATGCGCCGCCCGACCTCGCGGGTCAGGGCGAACTGGCTGCTGAGGTTCACCGTCAGGACGTGGTCCCAGTCGTCGTCGGAGTGCTCCGCGGCCGGGGCGCGGGCGATGGTTCCGGCGTTGTTGACCAGGATGTCGACCGGCCGGTCCAGCTCCCCGAGGTCCGCGGCGAGGCGCGCGACGGCGGCGCGGTCGGCGAAGTCCGCCTGCATGGCGGTGCAGGTGCGCCCGAGCGCGGTCACACGCTTCTCGACTTCGCTGCCGGACGGCTCCAGGTGGGCACTGACGGCCACGATGTCGGCCCCGGCGGCAGCCAGTGCCTCAGCGACGGCGAGCCCGATGCCCCGGCGGGCGCCGGTGACGACCGCGAGCTTGCCGGTCAGGTCGAACGGCGTACGGATCGTTGTCATCGTGCGTCTGCTCCCGCGTCGGACTGGCAGTCGATCAGGACCTTCATGACGCCGCCTCCGGCTTCGAGTGCCTCGAAGGCCTGCGCCGCCCGGTCGATGGGCTCGATCCGTGAGATGAGCGACTCGGCCGGGATGTGGCCCTCGGCGATCAGGCCCACCGCGGTCTCGAAGTCCTCGCGGTCGTAGAGCCGCGCTCCGAGAAGGGTGAGTTCGCGCCAGAAGAAGCGGTGCAGGCTGATCTCGCGCGGAGCCGGGTGGATGGCCACCTGCACCAGCCGTCCGCGCGTCGCCAGCGCGTCGACCGCGGTGGTCACCCCGGCTGCGGCGCCTGAGACCTCGAAGGCCACGTTCGCCCCGGCGCCGCCCGTCCAGTCGGCCACCGCGTCGGCTGCGTCGACCGCCGCGGGGTCCAGTGTCGCCAGGCCGAGTGACCCGGCGATCCCGCGCCGGTAGGGATCGGGTTCGACCAGCAGCAGGTCGGCCCCGCCGCGGCGGGCGACGATCGCGATCAGCAGGCCGATGGGCCCGCCTCCGACGATCAGGGCCTTCTCGCCGTCCCGCAGTCCGGCACGCCGCACGTCGTGCACCGCCACCGCGGTGGGCTCCGCCAGCGCGGCGCGGTCCAGCGGCAGACCTTCGGGGAGCCGGACGAGCGTGTCGGCCGGTACCGTCCAGCGGGACTGCAGGGAGCCGGCCGCGTCGATGCCGAGGAACACCAGGCGATGGCAGATGTGGCGGTGGCCGGAGTGGCACGCGGGACACTTCCCGCACGGGACCAGGGGCATGACGGTGACGTTGTCGCCCGCCACCCACCCGGTGACGTCGGGAGCGGCCTCCGCCACACGTCCGGACATCTCGTGCCCGATGACCTGGGGCGGACCGACCCGGGCGTCCATGGAGCCGTGGAAGATGTGCAGGTCGGTGCCGCAGATGCCGGTGTACGCCACGTCGATCGCCACGTGTCCTGGCGGTGGGGGAGCGGTTGCGGTACCGGCCTCCAGCGCCAGCGTCCGAGGCGCGGTGTAGGCCACTCGTCGTGCGTTCACGCGGGGGACTCCTCGTCCAGGTGCCAGATCTCTTCCAGGTCGGACCAGTTCCCGCCGGCTCCGCTGTCGGGCCACGGCTCCTGGCATGGGTCGGTGAGCCGCCACCAGCGCTGGGTGTCCGGGTCGGCGGCGATGGAGGCGAGGTCGGCCTCGAAGTCGTCGCCGTGGTATTCGAAGTAGCTGAAAAGGACGTCGTCGCGAAGGAAGATCGTGTAGTTGCGGATGTGCGCCGCGCGCAGCGCGGCCTCCACCCCCGGCCACACGGAACGGTGCAACTCCAGGTACTCTGCGCGGCGTTCGGGCCGCAGCCGGATGGTCTGGGCGAGGCGTCTCATGCGGATTCCTTTGCTCATGCGGGCCGGTCGGCCTCGTCGGACATGGGAGCCGCCCCCCGGTCCTGCAGCCGGTAGGTGCGGACCGCGTTGGTGCGCATCACTGCGTCGGCATCGGCCGCCGGCAGATCGAAGAGCGCTTCGCGGACCAGATCCAGCCAGGACCCGTACGAGGTGGCGAGCGTCATCACCGGCCAGTCGCCGCCGTACAGGCAGCGGTCGGGGCCGAACGCCTCCAGCACCTCGCGGAGCACGGCGAGCAGGGCGGTCGCGTCGGTGCCGGGAGCCGCCTCGGTGGCCAGCCCGGACAGCTTGCAGACGACGTTGTCCCTCCGGGCGAGCCGGTGCAGGGCCGGCCGCCACGCGGGGTCGGGGCCGGGGACGGACGGCTTGCCGAGGTGGTCGAGGACGATGAGGGTCTGCGGGCACGCGGCCGCCAGTTCGGCGACTTCGCCGAGTTGCCGCTCTCGCACGCACGCGTCGAACGGGAGCCCCGCCCGGCCCAGGAGCCCCACACCCGCGCGGAAGCCGGCACCCTCGGTGAAGCCCGGCTCCTCGTCCTGGATGTTGTGGCGGACACCGACGACGAACGGGTCGGCGGCGAAACGGCCGATGGCGTCCGGCGCCCCGACCGGGTCGTCCAGGCTCACGTGCGCCACGGCGCCGCGGATCCACGGCTGGGTACGTGCCAGGCTGCGCACCCACCGCACTTCCTGGGCCGCCTGGTCCGGATGCCGCCCCGCTTCGACGAAGACCGCCTCCACCGGCTCGGGCACGTCACCGAGGAAACCGGAGGGGGAGAAGCGCCGGTCGAGGGCGGGAACGTCGGCGAGCCACGGGTAGGACAGGTGCTGCGGGTCCCAGAAGTGGACGTGGCTGTCGAGCACCGGCGCGCGCTCCGCCGCGGCGCCACCGGACGGCTGATCCATGGTCATGGCTGCTCCTCGGAGTGCTGGTTCTCGGGACGCCCGTTGAGCCAGCCCTGGTCGAGCACCGGTGCCAGGCAGTCCTCCACGGCACGCAGCAGCTCCTCGTCCAGGGGCTGGGCGATCCATTCGACGAGGCGGCGCACCTGCCGAGCGCTGGAGGTGCCGACCACGGTGGAGGCGAAGCCGCCGGTCGAGACGGCGAACTGCACCGCGAGGCGTGCGATGTCGGCCCCGCTCGCCCGGCACAGCGCGGCCGCCGCTGCACAGCGCTCAAGGACGGGCGCCGGTGCGGGATGCCAGAAGGCGGGCCCTCGCTCGGTCAGTGCCCCCATCGCCAGCGGCGACGCGTTGATCACCGCGGTGCCCGCCCGGTCGAAATCGGGGCTGCGCCGCGCCAGGCGCCGGTCCTGCAGGGTGTACTGGCAGTAGGACATCACCACGTCCACCGGCGTCAGCGCCGCCACGTACTGCAGGGCGCCGAGCGGGTATCCGGTGACGCCCACCGCACGCACCAGGCCCGCGTCCTGCATCTCGCGCAATGCCGGGAGCGTCTCGTGCACGACCTGGTCGAGGTCGCCGAACTCGATGTCGTGGCACTGGACCAGGTCGAGATGGTCCGTTCCCAGCCGCTTCAGGCTCTCGTGCACGCTGCTTTTGACGCGGTCGGCGGTGAAGTCGAACTCGTCGTCCCCGTATCTGCCGACCTTGGTCGCCAGGACGTAGCTGGAGCGCTCGACACCGCGAAGCGCCTTGCCCAGGACCGTCTCTGCGAGCGTCGCCCCGTAGTAGGGCGAGACGTCGAAGAAGCAGATCCCCAGGTCCAGGGCGGTGTGCACGGCGTCGATACCGTCGGGCTCGGCGAACGCGCCGTACACGCCGCCCAGCGGGGACGCCCCGAATCCCAGCTCGGAGACCTCCGGACCGGTTGTGCCCAACGTGCGGCGCTTCACGGCGCGTCCTGCTGCGACTGCTCGTCGAACGGGGTGCGGTAGGAGGGCGGCCGGGTGCGCAGGCCGAGCTGCAGGGTGAGCCGGACGGTACTGGAGCGGGGGAGCTCCACCTGCAGCCAGGGTCCACCGACCACCGCTGACGCGGCGGTCACCGTCGGGGCGGTGTGCCCGTAGTCGTACAGGTCACCGATCCAGGAAGGGTCCTCGCAGACGCTGTACTCCACCGAGCGGATGGTGTGCTCGCTGAACGCGCCTGCCTGGACGATCACCGATCGTGCCGCTTCGGGATCGAGGTTGACCAGGTCGATGACCGTGGCGTCCGGGTCGATGGCGGAAACCAGCGCCGCGACCCCCGCGGGAAGCCCTGGACGGCGGGCGGCGGCGTCGTGGTAGCGCACCCGTGCCTGCTGCAGACCGCCGTTGTAGACCACCTGGGGGCCGCCCCAGGTCAGCTGGACCAGCGCCTCGGTGACCACGGGGTTGGACTGCTGCCACAGGTGGATGTCCGCCTCCGGCACGTCCCAGTCGCAGTACTTCTCCATGCGGGACAGCCGGTGCCGCACCTGTGCCTGGGCCGCTGCCAGGATCTTCTCCGGATAGGCCGGGTCGTCGCCCGCCAGGAAGGCCAGCCAGGGCTCCTCGTGGCCGGCCTCCTCCTTGCTGCGGAAGGAGCGGACCGTACGCCAGTCGTATCCGGCGGCAGCGCGCAGGCGTTCGATGCGCGCCCGGTCGGCGTCGGAGGCGGTGTGGTGCCACAGCGCCGTCGGGACGGCCATCAGCATCGGGTTGTAGTCGAACCAGCCTTCGTCCTCGTACCGGAACGGCACGTGGAAGGTCGGGACGCTCACGTCCTCCGCCAGCTGCGGGATCCACTTGGACTTGATGCTGGAATCAGCCTCGGTGAAAGCCATCACCTTGCCGTGCGAGATGATCTCGTCCAGGACCGGCCGCACCAGGTCCAGGTACGAGTCGTCGCCGGTGACCGCGGCACCCGCCAGGGCGGCGACGATCGCCGCATGTCCCACGCTGTACCAGCCGTGCGGCCAGGACCAGCCGTAGTGGCCGCCGTACCAGCGCCCGTCCAGCAGCCCGCCGACGGTACCGTCCGGGGCGACGTTGTCCGGCAGGAGGCCCCCGTTGGCGGCGGCGCGCTCCCGCCAGGCGCCGACGTACTCGGCGATCCAGTCCGCGTAGCGCTGCTCGCCGGAGAGTATCCAGGCGTTCAGGACGAGTCCCGCTGCGGAGAGGTTGACCGCGGTGTCACCGTCGCCCATCCGGCGGCGCATCTCCGCGCCGAGCCGCGGGTCGGCGTCGAGCGGCGGCTGCTCCGCGCCCGCCGGCAGGATCCAGCCGAGTGGGAAGCCGTACATCTGGGCTTCCTTCGGCAGCCACGGGTAGGCGTCGCCGTCCGACAGGCCGTCGCGTCCCGGGTCGCTGCCGTTGTGCGGCCGGCGGATGATGTGCCGGTCGGGGTCGTAGTTGCCGTGAACGGGGTCGACGTACAGATCCGCGAAGCGCTGTGCCCGCTCGGCCCACCGATCGGGGGCGGCCATGCACAGGAAGTACAGCAGCAGCAGGCTCTCGCCCTGGTGGAACCAGTCGTAGCCGCGTTCGTACTCGTCCTTGAGCATGCCCAGCTCGGTCAGCTGGCGGGTGACGCCCTCCCAGTGCTGCTCGGACTGGGCCAGCAGGTCGTCCGCTCCGCCGAGCAGGTACAACTGGGGCCAGTTGAAGAAGACCTCGTAGAAGTCGTCCACGCCGTCCCGGGAGGTCAGCTCGCCGGTGTAGCGCAGCCGTCCGTCGGGCCCCGTGAAGTCGCGGGCGAACCGGCGCCAGGCCCGGTCGAGCAGGTCGAACAGTTCGCGCTGCGCTGTCGCCCAGCCCGGCGGTTCGAGCAGCGGCACCGAGGCCGAGATGACGGGATGCATCGGGAGGAGCTCCATTCGCGTTCGGGCACGGCCGCGTCCGGGCACAGCGCTGCCCGCACACCGGCCGGGGCGGGCGGTGTGCTGCGCATCGTGCGGGGCGACCGGCTGGGTCAGTTCTTTGTCGCGCCGGCGAGCATGCCGGCGACCAGGAACCGTTGGGAGAACAGGAAGACGACCAGCACGGGGACGATCGCCAGCAGCGTGGCCAGGGCCAGTTCAGGACGCTCGACCTGCAGCGTGCTGGCCGTCGGGTTGAACTGCGGGACGGAGTCGAGCAGCGTCCCCAGGCCGACCTGGACCGGGAACTGGTCGCTCTGCGGCAGCATGACGTACGGCAGGTAGTAGTTGGTCCAGTTGGCGACGAAGCTGAAAAACCCCACCAGCGCGACGACAGGTGCCGCGAGCGGGAGCGCCACCCGGCGGAAGACGCCGAATTCCGAGCAGCCGTCCAGCCGTGCCGCGTCCAGCAGTTCCCTGGGCAGGGCGGTGCTGAAGTAGATGTAGGTCAGGTACACCCCGAACGGGTAGAAGGCGTACGGCAGGATGATCGACCACATCGAGCCGATCAGGTGGACCGCGTTGACCTCAAGGAACAGCGGCACGACCAGCGTGGCGTTCGGCATCAGCATCACCACGAGGGTGGCGACCAGCAGCGCGCGCCGGCCGCGGAACTCCGTCATCGCCAGCGCGTAGCCGGCCGGCACCGCCACGCACAGGGTGATCACCAGGGCGAGGAACGAGTAGACGGCCGAGTTCCGCAGCCACATGAAGATCGCGTCGTCCTGATAGGCGGTCAGGGCCTTCCAGTTGGCGTGCAGCGCGTGCAGGGAGCCGAACGACAGCGGGTTGTTGTGCACCAGCTGGTCGTCGGTCTTGGTGGCCGCCAGCAGCAGCCAGAGCACCGGCAGCACGAAGAAGACCACGAACAGCAGGAGCACCAGGGCCGGGAGCGGGTTGGGGCGCCCGCGCACGGGGCGGCCGGACCGGGTCCGGTCCGCTCGTCCGGGCACCTGCCCGCTGCCCGAGGATGTGGCGACCGCAGGCCGCCGGATGTCAGTCCGCATCGAAGAACCCCGATCTGGCCACGAAGACCCCCGCCACGACCAGCCCGACCACCAGCAGTTCCACCGACACGGCGGCTGCGGTGTTGACGTCGTTGTTCTGGAACGCGAAGTCGTACGCGAGCTGGTTGAGGGAGTAGTCCCGGCCCGCGACGCCGACGCTCGCCTGGGACAGCAGCTGCGGTTCGACGAACAGCTGGGTACCGCCGGCGAAGGCGAGGATGACCATGTAGACGATCCACTTGCGCAGCAGGGGGATCTGGATCCGCCAGGCGGTCTGCCAGGCCCCCGCGCCGTCGATCCGCGCAGCTTCCAGGACGTCCTGCGAGATGTTGTTCAGCGCCCCGTACATCACCACGATCCAGCCGCCGGCCCCGGTCCAGAAGGCGATCAGGGTGAACAGGATCGGCAGGTGCCCGGGGGCGATGACCTCGCCGAAGGTGTCGTACCCGAAGGCCCGCAGCAGGAAGCCGACCGGGCTGACGGTGGGGTCCAGCACGAACAGCCACACCATCACGCTGGCCGCCCCGGCGAGGGCGCCGGGCACGTAGTACAGGAACCGCAGCGCCCTGCTGACGCCGCTCAGCGCCAGGCGGTGCAGCAGCAGCGCCAGCCCGACGACGAACACGACCAGGGACACCAGCCACCAGACCAGATAGAGGGCCACGTGCTCGACGGCGGGTGTGAAGCGGAAGTCGTCGACGGCGGTCGAGAAGTTGGACAGGCCGCTGAAGGTGCCGCCGCCGTCGGTGAAGGCGAAGTAGATCGCGTAGCCGGTCGGTATGACCCCGAAGGCGATCAGCAGGACCGTGTAGGCGGCGACGAAGCCGTGCCCGGCCCGGCCGGGCCACAGCGTGCGCGCGCTGCGCACCGGTGCCCGGCCGGCCTCGGTGGGTTGCGCCGTCACTGGGTTGTGACCTTGTAGCCGGCGGCGCGGGCGTAGTTGGCGATCGCCGTCTGCCAGGCCGGCAGCAGGGACACGATGGACTTGCCTGCCGTCAGCTGCGGGGTCACCGTGGCGGCCCAGACGGCCTCCTGGCTGAACTGGCCGTAGCCCCAACCGGGCCAGACCTCGTCCGCCGCGGCCTGCAGCGGCGCGGAGATGTCGCCGGTGAAGTAGCCGGAGGAGGCCTGCTTGGCCAGCCAGTTCTTGGCCGCGGCGGCGTAGGCCGGGTAGCCGGGTGCGAGCTTGGCCTGGTAGTCGTCCGACGTGGTCACCCAGGTGAGGAAGGCCGTGGCGGCCTTGAGGTTCGCGCTGTGCGCGGACAGCAGCCAGGTCCCGCCGCCGACGTTGCCTGCCGTGCTGCCGCTGTCGGCGGACCACTTGGGCATCGGCGAGACGGCTATCTGGTGTGCCGGCGTCTTGAACGACCCCTGGAACAGGGCGCCGCCGAACCAGGAGGGGCCGGGCAGCATGAGGATCTTGCCGGCCTCGTTCTTGTCGAAGTCCGAGCTGAAGACGCTGCTCATGGACATCGTCTTGTTCTTGATGAGGGTGTCGAGCAACGACGCCATCCGCGTGCAGTTCGCGCTGCCGGTGCTGACCGTCACCGCCTTGGGACCGGTGATCTGGTTGGCCCCGCACTTGCTCGGCCACATGTACAGCTCGGGCGCCCAGGTGTCGCCGGCCGAGCCGACCAGGTAGCCGGGGTGCTCGGTGGCCACCTTCTCCCCTAGGGCCTGGTACTCCTCCCAGGTCTGCGGGACCTGGTATCCCCACTGCTTCATCAGCGGGGCGTTGTACCACAGCACCGTCTGGGCGAGGTCGTTGCGCAGGCAGTACAGCGTGCCGTTGACCGTACAGGGGGTGTTGGCGCCCTTGGCCCAGCCCGCCAGCGTCGACTGCGGTATCAGACCCTTGTTCAGCGGAGCGGTGAATCCGGCGTCGACCGCCCAGGTGGTCTCGTTGTTCTGCGAGCTGAACACCACGTCGGGCCAGCCCTTGCGGGTGCGGTTGAACAGGCTCACCTTGGTGCGCAGGTAGTTGGAGCCGTTCGCGTCACCGTCGTAGCTGACGATGTTCATCTTCACGTCGGGGTGCTGCTGCTGGTAGAGCTTGGCGGCGTCCATACGAGAGGCGTCCACCCACACCGTCAGGGCGCCGCCTGTCTGCTTGACGGGCTTGAAGCCGCCTTGGGAACCGCTGTTGTTGCTGCCTCCGCCGCAGGCGGCGACCGTGGCCAGCACCAGGGCGCCGGCCACGGCCAGCATGCCGGTGCGTCTGCGGTTGCCGCGGGTTCCGTTGGGTGTGTTCGCGCCGACCGCGCGGACCTTGGCTGTCATGAACAACTCCACTACGTCGTGGGGCCCGTCCATCGCTGGGACGCGGGCCGGGATATGTCGCACTCCTGGAGGGGAAGGCAGACAGGTGGGAGCTCGGTGGTCACCGGGACGAAGCCGTCCCGACCTGAACTTTTCAGGCGAAGCAGCATCGCGCTTTGATCACACATAACAAGCGCCAGGCCCCGGTCGAGTCAACAGGATGAGCATGGTTATTTCCAAGATCTTTTAACGCGACCGACTCACAACCGCCAGCTTTTGACCGTTTTACACTTATTTACGACGAGCGTGAGGGGGAAATGAGTCCTACATATATCGCCGAGATGAACCTCCGTTGTATGCTGCGGCGTAATGTCGGACTGGCCGCGTACCGCGTGGCTGACGACGGGAGATGAAGGAGGCGGGTCGTTGGACGGCAACCCCGTACTTGCGGCGACCGGCAGCTCCGCATCGGCGCCGGCGGACACGCAGGACACCGTGGCCTATCGACCCGGCTACGAACGCGTGGCCGAGGAGATCCTGCGGCTCATCGCCGAGCTGAAACTGCAGCCGGGTGACCGGATGCCCACGGAGAACCAGCTCGCCTCGCGCCTGGGCACCAGCCGGACGGTGGTACGTGAAGCCGTCAAGATCCTCTCGGCCATCGGACGGATCCGCGCGCAGAAGGGCCGCGGCCTGTTCGTGGCCAACGACGAAGGCATGCTGGGCTCGTCGCTGTGGGGGAGCTTCTTCCTGCCGACCGACCTCGACCACGTCTACCGCCTGTTCGAGTTCCGCCGGGTGCAGGAGGCCGCGGCCAGCCGGCTGGCCGCAACACGTGCGACGCCGGCCGACCTGCGCGCGATCGAAGAGGCCGCCGAGACATGCAGGGAAGGCCATCTGACCGGCCAGCGCGAGCTGTTCGACCGCGGCGACGACGAATTCCACCTCAGCGTCGCCAAGGCCTCGCAGAATCCGTTCCTGGTGGACGCGGTCCGCGAGGCCCGGCGTCTCCAACGCCAGTCCAGCACCATCGGGTTGCACGGTACGGTCGGCGGCCATGCCGAGGAGGCGGTGGCAGAGCACGCCGCGATCTACCAGGCGATCAAGGACGGCGACGCGGAGGCCGCAGCGCAGGCGGCCACCCTCCACCTGGACCAGACGCTGGAAGACTACCGCCGCGAGATCCAGCGCCGCGTGTTCGGCTGAGCCGCAGCCGGGTTCCACCCCTGCACGCCGTCGACGCCCTCGCGTGCCCTCCCGAGTCGGCAAGCGGCGCACGCGCCATGCCGCGTTGCCCCGTGCAGCGCACTTCACCTGAGCACCGAGGAGACGATGCGTCATGGAATCCTGCCCACCCCTGCCCGACACCGCGGAGGTGCTGGCACGGATCCGGTCCGCATCCGTCGTGCCGGTGCTGGTCGTCGACGACGTGCAGGCGGCGGCACCGCTGGCGGAGGCCCTGGCGGAGTCCCGGCTGCACTGCGTCGAGGTGACCCTGCGCACCGAGGCCGGCCTGCGGGTCCTGCGCAGGCTGGCCGACCGTCCAGAACTGCTCGCCGGCGCCGGCACCGTCCTGGAACCGCAGCAGGTCGACCAGGCGGTGCAGGCCGGAGCGCGCTTCGTCGTCTCGCCCGGCCTGGACCCGGTGGTCGTCGAGCGGTGCCTGGAGCTCGGCGTGCCGGTCCTGCCCGGAGTCGCGACGGCCGGGGAGGTCCTTCGTGCGCGCAGGTTCGGGCTGCCGGCGGCGAAGTTCTTTCCCGCCGAGCAGTCAGGCGGTGTGCCCGCGCTGCGGGCATTCGCCTCCGCCATCCCCGACATCGCCTTCATGCCGACCGGAGGCATCGGCCAGGACAACGCCGCCGCGTATCTGGACGAGCCGTCGGTGCTGGGGGTCGGCGGCAGCTGGATGGCGCCGCGCGATCTCCTGGCCCGGCGCGCGTGGGACCGGATCCGCACGCTGTGCGCGCAGGCCGCGCAGCTGGCGGCGACCACTGCGGGGAGGCAGTCCGCATGACCGGAACGAGCATGCCGGGACTGGTCACCCTCGGAGAGACCATGGGACTGGTCACCGCTGGTGAGATCGGCTCCCTGGAGTACGCCCGCACGTTCACCTACGGCATCGGTGGCGCCGAGAGCAACGTGGCCATCGGAGTGTCCCGGCTGGGCGTACCCGCCACCTGGATAGGCCGGCTCGGCGCCGACGCGACGGGGGACATGATCGAGCGCCGCCTGCGGTCCGAGGGCGTCACGGCCCTCGTGGTCCGTGACGGGTCCTTCACCGGGCTGATGGTCAAGCACCGCCGTTTCGGCAGCGCACTGTCGGTGGACTACCACCGCGCGGGGAGTGCCGGATCCCGCCTGCGCCCGGGGGACATCCCGCAGGGCTGCGTCGAGGCCGCGGGGGTCCTGCACGTCACCGGTGTCACGACCGCGCTGTCTCCCTCGGCCTGCGACACGGTGTTCGGCGCCGTCACCCGGGCACGGGCCGCCGGGGTACCGGTCAGCGTCGACGTCAACTACCGCCGCAAGCTGTGGAGCCCCGAAGCAGCCGGCCCTACGCTTCGGCGTCTCGTCGCGCGCGCCGACGTGGTGTTCGCGGGCGTGGAGGAGGCGCAGCTGGTGCTCGGTGCGGACGGTGAGTCCTCGGCCGCCGCTCTGGCGGAAGGGCTGGCCGCACTGGGGCCGGCCCAGGCGGTCATCAAGGACGGGGCGCGGGGCTGCACGGCACGTATCGAAGGCACCGACCACCGGCTTGCCGCTCTGCCCGCCGAGGTTGTCGACCCTGTCGGCGCCGGCGACGCGTTCGTCGCCGGATACCTGGCCGAACTCCTGGCCGGCCGGAGCGCGTCGGAGCGGCTGCGGACGGCTGTCGCCGCCGGCGCGTACGCGGTGAGCGTGCCGGGGGACTGCGAAGGGCTTCCCCGGCGACCGGAGCTGGCCGCTCTGGCGTCCGTCCAGGACGTCACACGGTGAGCAGGCCTTCCGCCGCACGGGGCACTCCATCAAGAAGGAAATTTTCCCACCACTCTTGACGCCCTGAACGCACAGGAGTTACCTACTTCACACAACGGCGGGCAGACAGCATGCCTGCCCGCGCCGCACCGACCCTGCTTCCCAACCCGCCACGGCTGCACGGCTCGTGGTCATCAACCGACCTCCTTCCCGCGCGGACGGGGTTCGGTAGCAGGCACGGCTCCCCCCACGACTCGGCCCAGGAGGTCGACACACCATGGTCAACAGCAATGCGAGAGCCAGGCGCTGGATCGCACGGTCGCCGCTCGGCAGAGTGTTAGCGCTAACAGTCTCGGCCCTGCTGCTTTCCGTCTGTGCCTCGCTGGTCGCCCCAGGCGCGGCTCAGCCTGCTGCCGCGTTGGGCAACGGGTTGGCGCTGACGCCGCAGATGGGGTTCAACGACTGGAACGCGTACGGGTGCAACGTCTCTGAGTCGCTGATCAAGTCCACGGCGCTGGCCATGCACGACAACGGCATGCAGGCCGCGGGCTACACCTACGTCAACATCGACGACTGCTGGATGACCCACACCCGGGACTCGTCCGGTCGGCTGGTCCCGGACCCGGCGAAGTTCCCTGACGGCATCAAGGGCACGGCGGACTATGTGCACTCTCTTGGCCTGAAGTTGGGGATCTACGAGGACGCCGGCACTGCGACGTGTGCCGGGTACCCCGGGAGCCTGGGACATGAGACCACCGACGCGGCGACCTTCGCCTCGTGGGGTGTGGACTACCTGAAGTACGACAACTGCAACAACAACGGTGTGCCGGGGCAGTCCCGGTACACCGCGATGCGGGACGCGCTCGCCGCGACCGGCCGGCCGATCCTGTACAGCCTGTGCAACTGGGGCCAGGAGAACGTGTGGACCTGGGGCGCCGGAGTGGGCAACAGCTGGCGCACCACCGGTGACATCAACGCGAGCTACTCCAGTATGCTGTCGATCTTCCACAGCAACGTGGGTCTGGCCTCCTACGCCGGTCCCGGTCACTGGAACGATCCGGACATGCTGGAGGTCGGCAACGGATCCCTGACCGCCACCGAGGCCCGCACGGAGTTCAGCCTGTGGTCCGAGATGGCGGCTCCGCTGATCGCGGGTACCAACATCGCCTCCGCCAGCTCCACCACCTTGTCCATCTACACCAATTCCCGGGTTATCGCGGTGGACCAGGACTCGCTGGGCAAGCAGGGCACCCTGGTCTCGTCGGGGGGTGGCCTGGACGTGATGGCCAAGCCGCTGTCCAACGGCGACGTGTCCGTGGCGCTGTTCAACGAGACCGGATCGACCGCGACCATCAGCACCACAGCTGCCGCGATAGGCAAGACCGGCGCCTCCGGCTACAACCTGACCGACCTGTGGTCCGGGGCGACGTCCACCACCTCGGGCGCCATCAGTGCCTCGGTGCCCGCGCACGGCACGGTGATGTACCGAGTCGCGGGCGGCACCACCGGCGGCGGGACCGGCACCACTGGTGCGTTGCATGCGGTGGGTGCGGGCAAGTGCCTGGAGGTGCCGAACTCGTCGACCACTGCGGGCACGCAGGTGGACATCCGGGACTGCGCAGGCACGCCGAACCAGACCTGGACCCGTACGTCGGGCGGGCAGTTGGCCGTCTACTCCGGCAGCTCGCAGATGTGCCTGGACGCGTACAACAACCAGACCACCGCCGGCACCAAGGTCGAGGTCTGGTCCTGTAACGGCCAGGCCAACCAGCAGTGGAGCGTCAACTCCAACGGCACCGTCACCGGTACCCAGTCCGGACTGTGCCTCGACGTCACCGGAGCCTCCACCGCCAACGGCGCCCTCGCCGAACTGTGGACCTGCAACGGCGGCAGCAACCAGCAATGGACGCTGGGATAACCCGAACCCAAGATGACCGCTCCCCCGGCCTACGACGAGGCCGGGGGAGCGGAGGCACTACTGCTGCCGGTTCAGCTCCACTTCTGGTTGCTGCCCCCATTGCAGGCCCACAGCTCGATCTTCGTCCCGTTGGCGGTGCCGGCGCCGGTCGCGTCCAGGCACAGCCCGGACTGGACGCCGACGATGGTGCCGTCGGAGTTGACGCGCCACTTCTGGTTGTCGCCACCCCAGCAGGAGTAGATCTGCACCTTGACGCCGTTGCCGGTACCGGCAGCGTCCAGGCACTTGCTCCCCAGGATCTGCAACTCGCTGTCGGAGGTGTAGGTCCACTGCTGGTTGGCCTGGCCGCTGCAGTCCCACAACTGCAGTTGGGTGCCATCGGTGGTGGTGGAGTTGGGCACGTCCACGCAGCGCCCGGAGGCGACACCCTTGATCGCCCTGGTGCCGCCGTTGGTCGGCGGTGTGGTCGGCGAGGTCGGCGTCGTCGTCGTGCCGCCGCCGTTGAGGGTGTTGAGTACGGCGGTGTAGGCGGACTTGGCGTTGCCGTTGCTGTCGAAGAGCAGGGGGTTGTCGCTCGAGCGCCAGGAGTCGCTGTCGCGGATGCCCCAGACGGTGATTCCGGTGCAGCGGGCGACGTTCATGCAGGCCTGGACGGTGTTGGTGTAGTTCGTGGAGGAGGCTTGGGCGATGTCGAGTTCGGTGATCTGGACGTCGACGCCGAGGGCGGCGAAGTTCGACAGGGTGGTCTGGAAGCTGGAGGGGGGTCCTCCGGTCCCGAAGTGGCTCTGGAAGCCGACGCAGTCGATGGGCACGCCGCGGGACTTGAAGTCCTTGACCATGTTGTAGACGCCCTGGGTCTTGGCGTCGGACCAGTTCTCGATGTTGTAGTCGTTGTAGCAGAGCTTGGCCGAGGAGTCGACGGACCTCGCGGTGCGGAAGGCGTGCTCGATGAAGCCGTTGCCGAGCTTGTCCTGGAACGGCGAGCTGCGGTGCTGGCCGCTGCCACCGTCGGCGAACGCCTCGTTGACCACGTCCCAGGCGTAGATCTTGCCCTTGAAGTGCGTCATCTCCTGCGTGATGTGGTTGTCCATGGCGGACTGCAGATCAGACGCCGACAGCCCGGACACCCAGGAGGGCAGCTGCGAGTGCCACACCAGGGTGTGACCGCGCATCCGCTGGCCGTGGGCCTGGGCGTGGCTGACGATCTGGTCGGCGGGACCGAAGTTGAAGTTCCCCCGGGACGGTTCAGTGGTGTCCCACTTCATCTCGTTCTCCGGGGTGATCATGTTGAACTCCCGGTCGAGAATCGTGGAGTACGTCGAGTTGCCCAGCTTGCCCGCCGCCACCGCCGTACCGAAATACCGGCCCGACTGCGCAGCCGCGGAACCCAGCGAACTCGCCGCTGCGGCATGGGGCGCTGTCGTCGCCAGGGCGACGACAGCCAGTGAGGCGCTGACCGCCACTCCGGTGGCCGCGGCCACCGCCTTTCTGTGAACGCTTCGGTGCCTGTTGAGCCAAGACATGTCGGTAGGTGCTCCTTACGGTGGGGGGACAGGGCACAGACCGGAGGCCGGCGCCCGGCTGCTATCGGCGCACTGCCTGCATGGGGCGTAGGTGAGCGCTAACATCTTGCCGAACTTTGCCTCCGTGACTGAAACTTCCGAGAGCCCTGCGATCGTTTCGCGGCACCTTAGGGCGCCCATCTGAACGCGTCAATACATCTCGCACGGAGCCCCTCTCGTGCGAGGCGCGTGCGTGGGCGGTGCGCCCGCCCAACTCGCCCGGCCGGCAGCGCCGCGACCAGGGGCCGGGCGGATCGGAGAGCGATCGTCCTGATTCCGGCCGACGGCGGGTACCGAAAATCTCGACTCCCGAGCGTTGACGTTTCGAGCCCTGCGCGCGCACACTTGCGAACGTTTCGCGCACACCGGGCAGGGACGCGCTTCTGCCGAACCGTCGTCGCCTGCGAGACGGCTCGTTCCGTGATCTGTGCCCGGAGTTGTGTGGGAGCGCTCCCATCGCCGTCCCGAGAGGGGATTCCACGCTCTGCCTGTTCCTCTCCCCCCACCTCAGCGCCTGTCGAAGGGACAAGCATGTCGACACTTCAGCGAGCCTTCCGGTCGACCCGCAAGGCCGTGCTGTCAGCCGTCGTGGCGCTCGGCGTCGCCGTCGGCGGACTCATCGCCCTGACTGCTGCTCCGGCCGCCCATGCCGACACCCAGATCTGTGACCAGTACGGCTCGACCACCATCCAGGGCCGCTACGTGGTCCAGAACAACCGCTGGGGCACCACCGCGACCCAGTGCATCAACGTCACCAGCAGCGGCTTCCAGATCACCCAAGCCGACGGCACCGCCACCAACGGCGGTCCCAAGTCCTATCCGTCGGTCTTCTACGGCTGCCACTACACCAACTGCTCACCGGGCACCAACCTGCCCGCGCAGCTCAGCGCGATCAGCAGTGCGCCGACGAGCGTCTCGTTCAACTACGTCGGCAACGCCGTCTACGACGCCGCGTACGACATCTGGCTCGACCCGACGCCCAGGAAGGACGGCGTCAACAAGACCGAGATCATGGTCTGGTACCACCAGACCAGCCCCGTCCAGCCGGTCGGCTCCCGCGTCGGTACCGCGAACGTGGGTGGCCGCAGCTGGGACGTGTGGACCGGCAACAACGGCTCCAACGACGTGATCTCCTTCGTGGCTCCCTCGGCCATCGGCAGCTGGAACTTCGACGTCAAGGCCTTCGCCAACGAGACGATCAACCGGGGTATGGCCCAGAGCTCCTGGTACCTCACCAGCGTCCAGGCGGGCTTCGAGCCCTGGCAGAACGGCGCCGGCCTGGCGGTGACCTCCTTCTCGTCCTCGGTGAACATCGGCGGCGGCTCGACCACCGGCGGTACGACCACCGGCGGTACGACCAGTGGCGGCACCACCGGCGGTTCCGGTTCCCCGTCCTGCAAGGTCACCGTCACCCCGCAGACCTGGGCGGGCGGCTACACCGCCAACGTCACCGTGGCCAACACCGGGTCCAGCGCCGTCAACGGCTGGAAGCTCGGCTTCACCCTCCCGTCCGGCCAGTCGATCACCAGCGCCTGGAACGCGACCGTGTCGCCCTCCTCCGGGTCTGTCACCGCGTCCAGTCTCTCCTACAACGCCCAGATACCGGCCGGCGGTACGCAGTCCTTCGGCTTCCAGGGCACATACTCCGGCACCTACGCCCAACCTGCCGGCTTCACCCTCAACGGCACCTCCTGCTCCTGACCTCCAGCTGCGCCGCCCCCCACAGCGGGCGGCACAGCTGAGGCAGGAGGTGCGGCAGAGGCCCTTGACAAGAGCGCTGGATGGGTGGAGCGTTTTGCCCTGGACATCCCATGTATGTGGGGAACCACTCCGCTACTCCCTTCGGAAAGAACGGTAGTTAGCGCTAACAATGCAGGAGGTGATCTCCCCAATGGCGCCCAGCTCACGTGCCGGACTGTGCCCCTTTGATGAGCGTGGGTGACGGCCGGAGCGTCGGTCCCAGGCCGGGACGAGTAGGGCATGAACAGCAATCTCTCCTGCAGCACACCGAATCCGTGCACGCGGCACCCCCCACCGGTATTACTCGCCCCTGACGGAGTGTGAACCGTCCGACCGAGTGCGCGCTCGCATCGAGTCGGGAACCACCATTCCCGACCGGCGCGCAGACATCCCCCCACATGCGAGGAGAACGATTCGTGACGTCATGGCTCACTGGAGTGATGTCCCCTCCAGCGTCACCACCCAGCACCGGACCTTCAGGCGATGCGACCTCGGGGGGAGCGGCCCTGCCGCGGCCTTCCGCATGACCCCCCGGCGTATCGCACCGCAGGCCGGCCTCGTGCCGGTCTGAGCCGCCGGGGACGGGACCTCGGCGCGCGCCGCCGACGCTGCGCGATTCCTGCCTGCCAGCAGGCGGACCGTGTGGCGGCGCCGAGGTCCCTTTTCCTCCACCCGCCAAGGGACACATGACGATCAGCAGGCCGGTGTTCGAGCCGCCCGCTGTCCGGAAGGGAGACGTGCCGTGCAGCACGTAGCGTGGGAGGCGCCCACGGGCGCCCGGAGATGGACGATGTACCAGGGTTTACGGCCCGGGTCGGTCAGGATGATCGTGGCCGTGCTGGTGGCCGTCGCGGGCCTGCTGGCGGCGATGCTGGCGTTCCAGCCCGCAGCGGCTGCGGACAATCCGTACCAGCGTGGACCCGACCCGACGCTGGCCGGTGTGGCCGCCTCCAGGGGGCCGTTCGCCACGGCGCAGATGAGCGTCGCGCCGGGCAACGGATTCAACGGCGGCACGGTCTACTATCCCACCGACACCAGCGCGGGCACCTGGGGCGCGGTGGCGATCGTCCCCGGTTACACCGCCCTGTTCGCCGATGAGGAAGCCTGGATGGGACCCTGGCTGTCCTCCTTCGGGTTCGTTGTGATCGGCATCGAGACCAACAGCCGCACCGACTACGACGCCGCTCGGGGAACCCAACTCCTGGCGGCGCTGGACTACCTCACCCAGCGGAGTCCGGTGCGGGACCGCGTCGATACGAGCCGGCTGTCCGTGATCGGCCACTCCATGGGGGGTGGTGGCGTGGTGTACGCCTCCGAGCACCGGCCGTCGCTCAAGGCCGCGGTCGCCCTGGCGCCCTTCTCGCCGTCGCAGAACATGTCCACCGACCAGGTGCCGACGATGGTCATGGCCGGGCAGAACGACACCGTGGTCACTCCCTCGTATCTCGACGGCCTCTACGCCACCATGCCGGCCGCCGCCCAGAGCGACTTCGTGCAGATCGCCGGCGCCGACCACGTCTACTACACCCATCCGCAGAGCACCGAGATGCGCCTCCTGATCCCCTGGCTCAAGATCTTCGTCGACAACGACACCCGCTACACGCAGTTCCTGTGCCCGTCACTGGCCGATCCCAGCGGCATTTCGATCTACCACAGCAAGTGCCCCTACGTGCCCCCGGGCGGAACCACCAGCGGTGGGACAACCAGCGGTGGGACAACCACCGGTGGGACCACGACCGGTGGGACCACGACCGGCGGGACCACGACCGGTGGGACCACGACCGGTGGGACGGTCGGCGGCGGCACCACCTCCGGAGGCACCTCAGGGGGCGCTTGCACAGCGACGTACACGACCGTCAACACCTGGTCCGGCGGCTTCCAGGGCGAGGTCAAGGTCACGGCAGGCGGCCAGCCGATCAGCGGCTGGACCGTACGGTGGACGCTCGGCAGCGGCCAGAGCATCAGTCAGGTGTGGAACGGCGCCGTCACTACCAGCGGCTCTGATGTGTCGGTGGGCAACGTGTCCTACAACGGCTCACTGCAACCGTCCACGTCGACCACGTTCGGGTTCCTCGGCGCCGGGGCGCCCACCGACGCCTCGTTGAGCTGCACCAGTCCCTGACCCGTGCGGGACGGGGTGACAGAGAAGTCGTAGGGGTACTCAGTCCCGCATCGGCGAGAGCGCGCTGGATGGTGCCGCCCCCGGGTTGCGGCGGTGCGGCCCCCTGCTCGCCCGGCGCTCCGGGTGAGCAAGGGGCCGGCCGCACCGCTCCGGGGCGCGGTTCACCAGGGCGGGCCTTGCGGTGGCCGAGGTCCGACAGGTCGCGGACCGTCGGTGGATCAGGCCGTCCAGCCGGCATCGATCCGGAGTCCGAAAGCTCTGTGTGACGCACCTCTTGAGGTTCGGCACGAGAATGTGTCAGTCTCATTTCGGCACTCTCCGCCCCAGGTTTCTCCGCCCGCCCTTGTATCCCCACTGCATGCGAGCGCTCGCTTCCTCCAGTCCAGCTGGCGCCATCTGGAGCGCGCAAATCATTCCGGCACTTGTGATGCTTCGATCTTCTTTGGAAGAGACTGATTCATCGTCCGGAGCGGGGATGGCATAGGTGGTATAGCGATCGGCCCGCGGATGGGGCACACGCCGGCAGCGCGAGCCTCCCAGCCCGCGTAACCGACTTCTCACCCATGCAGAAAGAGAGCGGACCATGATCTTCCCCTCCCGTACGCGCCCGCACCGCAGCCGACCACCGAGAGCGGCTCTTGTCGCGGCGCTCGCCGTCGGCGCCGTGCTCGCCGCTCCGGCCGTGACGTCGCACGCTGCGACCATGACCACCCTTTACGCTTCCCCGGCCGGCAGCGGCACCGCGTGCTCCGCGTCAGCGCCCTGTTCTCCGGCCCAGGCGAAGACAGCGGTCGAGGCCATCGACGGGAACATGAGCGGTGACATCGTCGTGCAACTGGCGGGCGGCACGTACCGCATGTCGTCCCCGCTCGTACTGGGCAGCGCGGACTCCGGCAGCAACGGCCACCAGGTCATCTGGCAGGCGGCCCCCGGTGAGCAGCCGGTGCTGTCGGGTGGGCAGCAGGTGACGGGGTGGACGCTGAAGGACGCGTCGAGCAACATCTACGCCGCGTCCGTGCCGGCCGGTTCCGATTCGCGGCAGCTGTACGTCGACGGCGCTCTGGCGCCGCGGGCGGCGGTCT
>NZ_CAJSLV010000093.1:40544-42752 GCF_907177275.1 Actinacidiphila cocklensis | reverse complement strand
GGCGGGGCCGGTGCTCGCCGCGCCGGGGACGGGGCCGCCGCGGGCGGCCCGGCTGACCGCGGTCCGCGACCCGGCCGGGACGCTGCGGGCGTTGCGGGTGCTGCTCGGTGAGATCACCCAGGCCCTGGTGGGGCTCACCCGTACGGTGCAGGACGAGGGGGCGTACTGGCAGTGCATCGAGGCGCTGGACGCGGTGGACGAGGCCAAGGACCGGGTGCGGACGCTGGCCCTCGGCGAGCGGACGCCTGGGGAGCCGGGAGGAGGCGGTCGGCCATGCGCGGATTGACGAGCCGGCGCGTGATCGGTGCAGGATGGGGGAATGGAACTGCGAATCTTCACCGAGCCCCAGCAGGGGGCCGACTACGACACGCTGCTGGCGGTCGCCAAGGCCACGGAAGACCTCGGCTTCGACGCCTTCTTCCGGTCCGACCACTATCTGACGATGGGCGGCGACGGGCTGCCGGGTCCCACGGACGCGTGGATCACCCTGGCCGGCCTCGCCCGGGAGACCAGCCGGATCAAGCTCGGCACCCTGATGTCGGCGGGCACCTTCCGGCTGCCGGGAGTGCTGGCGATCCAGGTGGCGCAGGTCGACGTCATGTCGGGTGGCAGGGTCGAGTTCGGGCTTGGTGCCGGCTGGTTCGAGGCGGAGCACACCGCGTACGGCATCCCGTTCCCGAAGGAGAAGATCGGCAGGCTCGCCGAGCAACTGGCGGTGATCACCGGGCTGTGGGAGACCCCGGTCGGCAAGACCTTCGACTTCGACGGGGAGTTCTACCAGCTCAAGGACTCGCCCGCGCTGCCCAAGCCCGCGCAGGCGAAGGTGCCGGTGCTGATCGGCGGCATGGGCGCCAAGCGGACCCCGGCGCTGGCGGCCCGCTACGCCGACGAGTTCAACGTGCCCTTCGCCTCGATCGAGGACTCCGGCCTGCAGATCGGGCGGGTCCGCGACGCGGTGCGGGAGGCCGGGCGGCCGGCGGACAGCATGGTGTACTCCAACGCGCTGGTGGTGTGTGTCGGCAAGGACGACGCCGAAGTGGCCCGGCGGGCGGCGGCGATCGGCCGCGAGGTCGCGGAGCTGAAGGAGAACGGGCTGGCGGGCTCGCCCGCGGAGGTCGTCGAGAAGATCGGGCGCTATGCCGAGCAGGGCGCGACCCGCTTCTACCTGCAGACCCTCGACCTGAGCGACCTGGACCACCTGGAGCTGATCGCGGCCCAGGTCGCGCCCCAGCTGGGCTGAGGCCGCGTCATGTCGACATCGGCCGTCCCGCCCGCACCCGCAGGGGAGTTGGGGGCATTGCTGGCAGCGGGCGGGACCCTGGTGCTGGACGGCGGGCTGTCCAACCAGCTCGCCGACCAGGGCTGCGACCTGTCCGACCCGCTGTGGACGGCCCGGCTGCTCGCCGACGACCCCGGCCAGATCGAGGCGGCCCACCGGGCGTACGTACGGGCCGGCGCGGATGTGCTGATCACCTCGGCCTACCAGGCCAGTTACGAGGGCTTCGCCCGCCGCGGCATCGGGCGGGCCGAGGCGACGGCGCTGCTGCGGCGGAGCGTGGACCTGGCCCGCCGGGCGGCGGCGGGGCGGCCGGGAGTGCGGGTGGCGGCGTCGGTCGGGCCGTACGGCGCGGTGCTCGCCGACGGCAGCGAATACCGCGGGCGGTACGGCCTGACGGTGCGGGAGCTGGAGGGCTTCCACCGGCCGCGGATCGAGGCGGCGGCGGCCGCGGCGCCCGACGTGCTGGCTCTGGAGACGGTGCCGGACATCGACGAGGCCGAGGCGATGCTGCGTGCGGCGGCGCCCACCGGGCTGCCGGTGTGGCTGTCCTACACCGTCGAGGGGGACCGCACCCGGGCGGGGCAGCCGCTGGCCGAGGCCTTCGCGCTGGCCGCAGGACGCGACGAGGTGGTGGCGGTGGGCGTCAACTGCTGCGCGCCGCGGGACGTGCTGCCCGCGGTGGAACTGGCGGTCGCGGCGAGCGGCAAACCGGCTGTGGCCTACCCGAACAGCGGTGAGCGCTGGAACGCGGCGGCACGCGGCTGGGAGGGCGAAGGCGCCCTCTCGCCGGCCCTCGCGGCGGCCTGGCACGCGGCCGGCGCCCGCCTGATCGGCGGTTTCTGCCGCCTCGGGCCCCCCCCCCCCCCCGGCACCCCCCCCCCCGCCCCCCGCCCCCCCCCCCCCCGCCCGCCCCCCCCGCCCCCCCCCCC
>NZ_CAJSLV010000093.1:0-40534 GCF_907177275.1 Actinacidiphila cocklensis | reverse complement strand
CCGCCTGATCGGCGGTTGCTGCCGCGTCGGACCGTCCACCGTCACAGCGGTGCGGGCCGCGCTCCCCGACGTACCGTGACCTGGGCACTCGAGGCGGCCGCCGCCGGCGGGTGCGCGCGGAAAAGGCCTGGGCCGGGGGAGATCAGGCAGGGATACTCGTTCAGGTGTTCCTGACGATCTCCACCACAGGCAGCGCCGCGGGTCCGGCAACCGACCTCGGGTTCCTGCTGCACAAGCACCCGGACAAGGCCCAGGTGTTCTCGACCTCCTACGGCGACGCGCACGTCTTCTACCCCGAGGCGGAGGCGGAGCGCTGCACGGCCGCGCTGCTGCTCGAAGTCGATCCGCCCGCGCTCGTGCGGCGCGGGCGGGGCAAGAGCAGGGGCGGGGCGCCCGACGCGGCGCTCGCGCAGTACGTCAACGACCGGCCCTATGCCGCCTCGTCGCTGCTCGCGGTGGCGCTGCGGACGGTGTTCGCCAGCGCGATGCGCGGCGACTGCCGCGCGCTGCCGGAGCGGGCCGCGGCGCCGCTGCCGCTGCGGATCGAGGTGCCGGCGCTGCCCGCCCGCGGCGGACCGGCGCTGGTGGCCCGGCTGTTCGAGCCGCTGGGCTGGCAGGTGACGGCCGAGCCGGTGCAACTGGACGGGCAGTTCCCCGAGTGGGGCGACTCGCGCTACGTGCGGCTGGTGCTGGAGGGCGAGCTGCGGCTGTCCGACGCGCTGCGGCACCTGTACGTCCTGCTGCCGGTGCTGGACGACGCGAAGCACTACTGGGTGTCGGCCGACGAGGTCGACAAGCTGCTGCGGTTCGGCGAGGGCTGGCTGGCCGGGCACCCCGAGCAGCAGCTGATCACCCGGCGCTACCTGGCCCGCCGCTGGTCGCTCACCCGGGAGGCCAACGAGCGCCTTGAGCTGGTGCGGCTGGCCGACGCCGACGACGTGGAGGTCGAGGAGATCGACAACGCCGTCGAGGCGGAGCAGCCGGAGGGCGAGCAGGAGCGCCCGACGCCGCTTGCGGTGCAGCGCCGGGAGGCGATCCTCGCCGGGTTGCGTGCGGCTGGCGCCGCCCGGGTGCTCGACCTGGGGTGCGGCCAGGGCCAGTTGGTGGCCGCGCTGCTCAAGGAGCCGCGCTTCACCGAGGTCGTCGGCGTCGACGTGTCCGTGCGCGCGCTGGAGATGGCCGCCCGCCGGCTGCACACGGACCGGATGGGCGAGCGGCAGTCCGCCCGCCTGACGCTGCTGCAGGGGTCGCTGGCGTACACCGACAAGCGGCTCAAGGGCTATGACGCGGCGGTGCTCAGCGAGGTCGTCGAGCACCTGGACCCGCCGCGGCTGCCTGCGCTCGAACACGCCGTCTTCGGCGCCGCCCGCCCTCGGACGGTGATCGTGACGACGCCGAACGTCGAGTACAACGTGCGCTGGGAGACGCTGCCGGCCGGCCACCGGCGGCACGCCGACCACCGCTTCGAGTGGACCCGGCAGGAGTTCCGCGACTGGGCGCAGGCGGTGGCCGACCGCTACGGCTACTCCGTGGAGTTCCTGCCGGTCGGCCCGGACGACCCCGAGGTGGGGCCGCCGACCCAGCTCGCGCACTTCACCGGCGGCGGTACCGAAGAGAAGAAGACCCACGGCAAGAACGGCCCGAACGACACGAACGACAGAAAGAAGGAGGACGCGGCATGACCGGCAACGACCCGGACGGCATCACCGCTGCGCCCCGCACGCTCGCCGTCACCGACCTCTCCCTCGTGGTGCTGATCGGCGCCACCGGCTCGGGCAAGTCCACCTTCGCCGCCCGGCACTTCGCGCGCACGGAGGTGCTCTCCTCCGACTTCTGCCGCGGCCTGGTCAGCGACGACGAGAACGACCAGAGCGCGTCCCGCGACGCCTTCGACGTGCTGCACTACATCGCGGGCAAGCGGCTCGCCGCCGGCCGCCGCACCGTGGTGGACGCCACCAGCGTGCAGCCGGAGGCCCGCAGGCAGCTGGTGAACCTGGCCCGGGAGCACGACGTGCTGCCGATCGCCATCGTGCTCGACGTCCCCGAGCAGGTGTGCGCGGAGCGCAACGCGGCCCGCCCGGACCGGGCCTCCCTGCCCCTGCACGTCATCCAGCGGCACCAGCGCGAGCTGCGGCGCTCGCTGCGCGGCCTGGAGCGCGAGGGCTTCCGCAAGGTGCACATCCTGCGCGGCACCGCGGAGATCGACGCCGCCGAGATCGTCACCGAGCGCCGCTACAACGACCTGAGGCACCTGACCGGGCCGTTCGACATCATCGGCGACGTCCACGGCTGCAGCTCCGAGCTGGAGTCGCTGCTGGCCAAGCTGGGTTACGACGACGGCCGGCACCCGGCAGGCCGTACCGCGGTCTTCGTCGGCGACCTGGTCGACCGCGGCCCGGACAGCCCCGGCGTGCTGCGCCGCGTCATGGACATGGTCGAAGCGGGCACCGCCCTGTGCGTGTCGGGCAACCACGAGAACAAGCTGAGCCGGCACCTGCGGGGCCGCCGCGTCCAGCTCACCCACGGGCTGGCCGAGACGGTCGAGCAGCTCGCCCGCGAGGACGAGCACGACCCGGAGTTCCGCGGCCGTACCGCCACCTTCGTCCGCGACCTGATCAGCCACTACGTCCTGGACGGCGGCCGGCTGGTGGTCTGCCACGCGGGCCTGCCGGAGAAGTACCACGGCCGCACCTCGGGCCGGGTCCGCTCGCACGCGATGTACGGCGACACCACCGGTGAGACCGACGAGTTCGGCCTGCCGGTCCGCTACCCGTGGGCCGAGGACTACCGCGGCGCCGCCGCCGTGGTCTACGGCCACACGCCCGTCCCCGCCACCTCCTGGATCAACAACACCCTGTGCCTGGACACCGGCGCCGTCTTCGGCGGCCGGCTGACCGCCCTGCGCTGGCCCGAGCGCGAGATCGTGGACGTGCCGGCCGAGCGGGTCTGGTACGAGCCGGTCAGGCCGCTGGTGTCCGAGGCGCCCGGCGGGCGCGAGGGCCGCCCGCTGGACCTGGACGACGTCGCAGGCCGCAGGATCGTCGAGACGGCCCTGATGGGACGGCTCGCGGTGCGCGAGCAGAACGCGGCGGCGGCGCTCGAGGTGATGAGCCGCTTCGCCGTCGACCCGCGGCTGCTGGCCTACCTGCCGCCGACCATGGCGCCCTGCGCCACCTCCACCGAGGACGGCTACCTCGAACACCCCGCGGAGGCCTTCGCCTCCTACCGTGCCGACGGGGTGCGGCAGGTGGTGTGCGAGGAGAAGCACATGGGCTCCCGGGCCGTCGCCCTGGTCTGCCGCGACGAGGCGGCCGCCGCCGAGCGGTTCGGCGCCGGAGCCGGGGTGACCGGGACGCTGCACACCCGCACCGGACGGCCGTTCTTCGACGACGCCGGCGTCACCGAGGCGGTGCTCGACCGGGTGCGCTCCGCCGTCGCGGCGGCCGGCCTGTGGGAAGAGCTGGACACCGACTGGCTGCTGCTCGACGCCGAGCTGCTGCCCTGGTCGCTCAAGGCGTCCGGGCTGCTCCGCAAGCAGTACGCGGCGGTCGGCGCGGCCGCAGGCGCCGCCTTCCCACCGGCCGTGGCCGCGCTGGAAGCGGCGGCGGCCCGGGGCGCGGACGTCGGCGAACTGCTGGCCCGGCAGCACGAGCGGGCCGCGGACGCGCAGGCGTTCACCGAGGCGTACCGCCGCTACTGCTGGACCACCGACGGGCTGGACGGCGTCCACCTCGCGCCCTTCCAGCTGCTCGCCGCCCGCGACCGCAATCTGGCGGGCGAGCTGCCGCAGGACCGGCAGCTCGCGCTCATCGACCGGCTGGTCGACGCCGACGTCTCCGGGCTGCTGCGCACCACGCGCCGGCTGGTCGTCGACACCGGCGACGAGGCGTCGGTCGCGGCCGGTACGGACTGGTGGCTCGCCCTGACCGCGGCCGGCGGCGAGGGCATGGTGGTCAAGCCGCTCGCGGCCCAGGCCCGCGACGGCGACGGCCGCCTCGTCCAGCCGGGCGTCAAGTGCCGGGGCCGCGAGTACCTGCGCATCATCTACGGCGCGGAGTACACGCGCCCGGGCCACCTGGCCCGGCTGCGGCAGCGGGCGCTCGGCCACAAGCGGTCGCTCGCCCTGCGCGAGTACGCGCTCGGCATGGAGGCGCTGGACCGCGTCGCCGCGGGTGCGCCCCTGTGGCGTGTCCACGAGGCCGTGTTCGCCGTCCTGGCCCTGGAGTCGGAGCCGGTGGACCCGCGTCTGTAGCCCCGCGTCTGTAGCCCCGCGTGTGCAGCCCCCCACCAGGGGAGCAGGGGGTTACAGCGGCAATACTGGCTGTTATGGGATTTCACGTGGACTCCGAGACCGGGCGGCTGCGCCGCGTCATACTGCACCGGCCCGACCTGGAGCTGAAACGGCTCACGCCCACGAACAAGGACGCGCTGCTGTTCGACGACGTCCTGTGGGTGCGCAGGGCGCGCGCGGAGCACGACGGTTTCGCCGACGTGCTCCGCGACCGCGGAGTCGAGGTGCACCTGTTCGGCGACCTGCTGACCGAGTCGCTGGAGGTGCCCGCGGCGAAGGCGCTCGTGCTGGACCGGGTCTTCGACGAGAAGGAGTACGGTCCGCTGGCCACCGGCCCGCTGCGGGAGGCGTTCGACGCGCTTCCCGCGGCGGAGCTGACCGAGGCGCTGGTCGGCGGGATGACGAAGCGCGAGTTCCTCGACCGCTTCGCCGAGCCGGTCTCGGTCCGCTTCCACGCCATGGACCTGGACGACTTCCTGCTGGCACCGCTGCCCAACCACATCTTCACCCGGGACACCTCGGCCTGGGTCTACGACGGGGTCAGCATCAACGCGATGCGCTGGCCGGCCAGGCAGCGCGAGACCGTGCACTTCGAGGCCATCTACCGGCACCACCCGCTCTTCGCGGACGGCGGCTTCCACATCTGGTCGGAGGGCCAGAACGCGTACCCCTCGACGATCGAGGGCGGCGACGTGCTGGTGATCGGCGCCGGCGCGGTGCTGATCGGGATGAGCGAGCGCACCACCCCGCAGGCCGTGGAGATGCTGGCCCGCGGGATGTTCGCGGCGGGTTCCGCGCAGACCATCGTGGCGCTCGACATGCCCAAGCGCCGGGCTTTCATGCACCTGGACACGGTGATGACGATGGTCGACGGGGACACCTTCACGCAGTACGCGGGCCTGGGGATGCTGCCGTCGTACACCATCGAACCGGGCGGCGAGGAGGGCGAGCTGAAGGTCACCGACCACGCCCCCGAGCACATGCACCGGGCCATCGCGGCGGCCCTCGGCCTGGACGCGGTCAAGGTGCTGACCGCGACGCAGGACGTGCACGCGGCCGAGCGCGAGCAGTGGGACGACGGCTGCAACGTGCTGGCGGTGGAGCCGGGCGTGGTGGTGGCGTACGAGCGCAACGCGACCACCAACACCTTCCTGCGCAAGCGGGGTATCGAGGTGATCGAGATCCCGGGCAGCGAACTGGGCCGGGGGCGCGGCGGGCCGCGCTGCATGAGTTGCCCGATCGAGCGGGATGCGGTGTGAGCTGCGCCGCTGACGGGAATCCCGGTGACAGGGGGAGTCGCAGCAGCGCCGCGGGAGCCACGAGAAGGGTCTGTATAAGAATGCCTATCCTCGTATAGACTTCCATGGTTGCCGATCAACCACCGACCGAGGAGTCCCGCATGGCCGTCGATCTCAAGGGCCGCCCCTTCGTCAAGGAGCTGGACTTCACGCCCGAGGAGTTCCTCGGTCTGATCGAGCTGGCCGCCGACCTCAAGGCGGCCAAGCGGGCTGGCGTGGAGGAGCCGCGGCTGCGCGGCCGCAACATCGCGCTGATCTTCGAGAAGACCTCCACCAGGACCCGCTGCTCCTTCGAGGTCGCCGCGGCCGACCAGGGCGCCGCCACCACGTATCTGGACCCGGCCGGTTCGCAGATCGGGCACAAGGAGTCGGTCAAGGACACCGCCCGGGTGCTGGGCCGGATGTTCGACGCCATCGAATACCGCGGCGCCAGCCAGACCGCGGTCGAGGAGCTCGCCGTGCATGCCGGTGTGCCGGTCTACAACGGGCTCACCGACGACTGGCACCCCACCCAGATGCTCGCCGACGTGCTCACGATGGTCGAGCACAGCGGCGGCGGGGTCGCGGACCTCGTCCCCGGCGGCGTGGTCTTCGCCTACCTCGGCGACGCCCGGTTCAACATGGGCAACTCCTACCTGATCACCGGCGCGCTGCTGGGACTCGACGTGCGCATCGTCGCGCCGCGCGCGTACTGGCCGAGCGAGGACGTCGTCGCCCGCGCCAGGAAGCTCGCCGAGGCCACCGGCGCGACGATCCTGCTCACCGAGGACATCGCCGAGGGCGTCCTGGACTGCGACTTCGTGGTGACCGACGTGTGGGTCTCGATGGGCGAGCCCAAGGAGGTGTGGGCCGAGCGGATCGCCGCGCTCGCGCCGTACGCGGTGACCATGGACGTGCTGCGGGCCACCGGCAAGCCGGACGTGAAGTTCCTGCACTGCCTGCCCGCCTACCACGACCTCGGCACCGAGGTCGGCCGGCTGATCCACGAGCAGTACGGCCTGAGCGAGCTTGAGGTCACCGACGAGGTCTTCGAGTCGAAGCACTCGGTGGTCTTCGACCAGGCGGAGAACCGCATGCACACGATCAAGGCCGTCCTGGTCGCGACCCTGGCCTGACCCGGACATGCCGCGAGCCTGGCACCGGTCCCGCGCGGGAGCCGGTGCCAGGCCGCAGGCCCTCCGGTCAGACCCGGTCGGCGACGATCATCAGGTACTGGAAACTGCCGTTCTTGTAAGCGGTCAGGAAGGTGTCCTCGATCCCGGTGACCAGGTGCTCCGCGGTCTTGCGCAGCTCCCAGTACGGGATGGTCGCCTGCGTGAGGTCCTCGACGTGGACCGGTACGAGGCGGTGGCGGGCCATCGCGCGGAAGTACGCCGAGCGCGGGTGGATGTCGCAGATGTAGTGGGCGTTGATGAGGGACACCTCACGTGAGGCCTGCCCGTAGGTGTCGTTGTAGCAGCCGGTGATCGTGACATAGCGCCCGCCGCGGCGCAGCAGCCGGGCGTGCTCGGCGAACAGCAGGTCCAGTTCCACGTACATCGTGGACTCGTTGTTCCAGGAGGCCGCGTACGCACCGGTGCTGAAGCCGGTGTCCAGCATGTTGCGGTGGTGGTAGCGCACCTTGCCGTCGATCCCGCGGGCGCGGGCCTGGCCGTTGGCGAAGTCGGCCTGCGTGGTGGACAGCGTCACGCCGTCGGCATGGCAGCCGTACCGCTGGTGCGCCACCACGCTGCCGCCGCCGCGCCCGCAGCCGGCGTCGAAGACCCGGTCGGCGGGGGAGAGCGGTCCGAGGTGCGAGGCCAGCAGTTCGGCCTGGGCCTGCTCCAGCCGGTGCAGTTCCGCGGTGACCCGCTCCGCCCGCCGTGCGGGATCGGCCTCGTCGAGTACGGACCACTTGACGTCACCGACGCCGTAGTGGTGGTGGTAGAGGTCGTCGATCCCGCCGAGTTCGAGGTTGACCGGGTTCTTCTCGGCGTTCCAGTAGTCCGCGATGCGGGACTGGTACGTGGACTGTGCGGGCAGCGATGCAGTGGCGCCGGACTGGGAGATGGCCAACGGTAACTCCTCATGGTGCTGGTGCGTGTACATGTGCTGGTGCGTGTTCCCGTGCTGGGCGGATGGTCGTGAGGACGTCGCGGGGACGCCGGTGCCCTGGCGGCCGGCCGGGGTCACCAGTAGTTGGGCAGGTGGTAGCGGTGGCTGTTGGTCGCGTGCCACTCGTGGTTGCCGGCCACCCAGTCGGACAGGCCGAGGGCGTACCGCTCGACGACGGGCGAGGTCGCGGACAGCGCCGCGGCCTCCTCCTCGAAGGCGGCCATGACCTCGTTGTGGATCTCGACGCTCCTGAGGTAGGCGGCCTTCAGACCGCGCCCCTGGTCGGCGGCCACCACCTGCGGCAGGTTGAGATGGTCGGGGTCGCTCTCCAACTCCCTGGTGAAGGAGTACAGGTCGTTGACGATGGTGGTCGCGTTGCAGGCAAGCGCCGTGATCCGCTGGATCTCCGGGCGGGCGTAGACGATCTCGGGCAGCTCGTAGCCGTCGACCGCGTCGACGATCGACAGGCACGGGCGGAAGTTGTTGAACTGCCGCATCACCAGGTACTCCCACACCCCCGGCACGTACCGGGTCTCGGCCCAGGCGGCTTCGGCGAGGTAGCCCAGGTGGAGGCGGGCCATGTCGTGCACGAAGCGGTCGGCCTGGCTGGGGGTGGCGAAGGCGGCGTAGTCCTTCATGGCCCAGTGGTAGGAGCGCAGCGGGCCGTCGGCCTGCACTCCCTGCTGCCACTCGGCCTCCAGCGCCGGCGTGGCATGGAAGGGGTCGATAGCCGACTGGGCCATGATCAGCGGGCCGCCGAGCCCGCGGTGCGAGCCGCCCCTGCCCTCGTCCTCCTCGCAGTAGCAGCTGTCGACCAGGTTCTCGGCGAGCAGCAGCTCCCCCGCGAGGGTCAGGCGGTCCAGGTCGAGGGCGCGCGGGTGCTGGAGCACCACGGCCCGCCCGAACTGGAAGCCGGCGAAGTCCCCTTTCCAGGCCGGCGGGAAGAGGTCCAGCTCCCGCGCCCAGGCCTCCAGTCTGCGGTCGACCTCCTTGACCTTCTGCGGGTCCGCGGGGACGGCGGGCCGGTATCTGAGCCCGGGGATCGCCCCGCCGCGCCTGGGGCGGGTGAGTGTCGGCGGCCCGGGCAGCCGGCGTTGAGGGCCGGCGTTCACGGGAGCGCTCATGGCGTACTCCACTCGGTCACTCGGCCGCGCGGCCGATCGGGACGGGGGCGGCCGCCTGCCGGTGTGGACACGGTTCCTCCCCGCGGTTGGACACAGGTGCGCGGCCCGGTCGCAGAGGAACCGACGACCCGGCTGCGCCACCAAGCCAACCAGCGGGCGCTGCGGCCTGGTATGGCGCGAAAGGGGGCGCTTCGCGCACTGGTGCGCGCAAACGTCCACCTGAGGCAGAGCCCGGGGCGCGCGCGAAGGGCGCACGCCCCGCCCCGGCGCCCGCGACCACGCCCCCGCCACCGGCCGCTTCGTCAGCGCCGGCACCCTCGTGACCACCGCGGACCCGGTAGTCGCTCGCCGGCTGCGAACCCCGTCACCCGGAGCGACCCGACCGGTATGTACACCTGCCGCTACGGCCGCGCGGGGTGTGACGGGCACGCGGCAGCACCTGCCGCCGCGTGCCGGTCAGGTGTCCCGGCTCGCCCGCAGCTCCTCGACGGCGGCCCGGGCCGCCATGCCGATGACGGCGTCGGCGCGCGGCAGCCTGCGGTCGGCGCGGGCGGCGTGGGTGAACACCACCGCGGTGTACGTGCTGCCGTCGGCCAGTTCGACGACTCCCGCCTCGTGCCGCATCGCACCGAAGGTGCCCGTCTTCCCCGACACGGTCACGTCGTCGTGGGGGAATCCGGAGGCCAGCCGGTGGCCCCACGCCTGCCGGCCCATGACGTCGCGCATGAAGGCGCAGCGCTCGGCGGAGGCCGCCTCGCCGGTCCAGATCGCGCGCAGCAGCCGTGCCAGGTCCGCGGGCGTGCTGGACGCCTTCGACCGGGGGCTGTAGACGCCCGAGGGGAGGGCGGCGTCGTTGTCCGAGATGCGCGCGACCGCGTCGTCCAGCGACGCCGCCTCGGTCTCCACCACCATCTGGGCCAGGGTCCGCGCCGCGCCCCCCGGGATACGGGTGCCGGACATGCCGAGGTCGCGGCAGAGCCCCTCGACCGCCGCGGCACCGACATGCCGAAGGACGGTGTCGCCCGCCGTGTTGTCGGAGATGGTCATCATCAGGGCGACCAGGTCGCGCAGCGAGATGGAGACGGGGTCCTGCAGGAGCGAGATCCCGGTCGGCCCCGGGACGTGGTCCGCGGGGTCCAGGGTCACCCGCCGGTGCGGGTCGATCGTCCCGTCGTCCGCGAGCCGGCAGAACGCCGCCATCACCGGCACCTTGTACAGGGAGCCCACCGGCGCGGGTTCGTCCGCGTCGATCGCCACGTGGGCCGACGGCCGGTGCACGTCGGCCACATGGAGCCAGCCGCGTACCCCGGCGTCGGCGAACATGGCGCGGATGGCCCGCTCCACACCCCTGCCGGGTCGTACCGTGCTCATCCGGCCGCCTTCCGCAGGAGGGTCTCCGTCAACAGCCGCGCGGTGTCGCCGGCTTCGCGTGAGCCGGGCGCCCGGTCGTCCCACACCACCCGCAGGCGCAGCGGCAGGGCCGGGTCGGTCGCCGCCCGCCGTTCGATGCCCGCCGCGGTCAGGGTGTGGTCGGCGGTGACCAGGACAGCCTGCCCGGCCGCCACGAGTGCCAGCCCGGCGCGCTCGTCGGGCACCACGACGGTCTCCACCCGCCGCCCGCGGCTGGCCAGGGTGTCGACGAACAGGTCGTACGCCGCGGGTGCCTCCTCCCGCGGACGCACCGCGAAGGGAAGGCGCCGGAACGCCTCGGGTGCCTGGCCCGCGGGGGACAGGACCCAGGTCGGGAAGAGCCCGACCCGTCCGGCGGACAGCCCGTCCAGCACCGTCGGGTGCACGGTCACGGCCAGGTCGAGCCGGCCCACCGCGATCTGGGAGAGCAGCGTGGCGGTCGGGGCCGTCACCACGCCGACCCGGCACGGGACGCCCGCCCGGGCCGGCGCGGCGGCCAGGTCGGCCACCAGCCACCTGGGCACTTCAGGGGCCAGGCCGAGCCTGATCCGCCGGCTCCCCGCCCGCTCGCGCACGCCGGCCGCCCGCAGCTCGGTGAGCGAGGCGAGCGCCGCACGGGCATGGGGGAGCAGCAGCTCGCCCTCCTCCGTGAGGGCGACTCCCCGGCCGCGGTCGAACAACCGGACCCCGAGCAGCGCCTCCAGCCGGCGCAGCCCCTGCGACAGCGGCGGCTGCGTGATGCCCACCCGCTGCGCGGCGGCCCCGAAGTGCTCCTCCTCCGCCAGCGCGACGAAGATTTCCAGGTGCCTCTCGGTGAGCAACGGGCCTCCTGAAGCGGGGTGATAGGACACGCGAATCAGTGGGGTGGCCCAGAGCATATTCGACATGCCGAGCACGCGGGGGCGGCGGGTTGCCCACTGCGGGCAGCCGGGCTGGGCGCCTAGGCGCCCAGCCCTCACCCGGCAGTCAGTTCCACTGCGTGCACGCGATGTTGCAGCCCCGCTGCGGGCTGCCGAACGGGTCGCCGTAGCCGAAGCTGCGCACCGCAGACGCGTATCCGGTAGCCGGGTCCGTCGTAGTGGCTGTTGGCCGTGGTGAAGGGGCTGCCGCTGCTGTACGGCTGACCCCGGTAGGTCTGCCAAGGCCAGTGGTCACCGGTGCTGCCGGCCTCCTGGGCTGTCGGAGCGCCATCCCGCCTGGCAGGCAGCCAGGTCAGGATGGGCTTGGCCGCACCGTTTCCGAAGGCCGGTCAGATGTCGCGGAAGATCTCGATCTGCGCGCCGATCGTGTTCAGCCGCTCCGCGAGGTCCTCGTAACCGCGGTTGATGACGTAGACGTTGCGCAGCACCGAGGTGCCCTCGGCCGCCATCATGGCCAGCAGGATGACCACCGCGGGGCGCAGGGCGGGCGGGCACATCATCTCCGAGGCGCGCCAGCGGGTCGGTCCCTCGACGATGATCCGGTGCGGGTCGAGGAGTTTGACGTCCGCGCCGAGGCGGGTCAGCTCGGTGAGGTAGATCGCCCGGTTGTCGTAGACCCAGTCGTGGATGAGGGTCGAGCCCTGGGCGGTGGCGGCGATGGCCGCGAAGAAGGGCACGTTGTCGATGTTCAGGCCCGGGAACGGCATCGGGTGGATCTTGTCGATCGGCGAGCGCAGCTTGGACGGCCGGACGGTGAGGTCGACCAGCCGGGTGCGGCCGTTGTCCGCGCGGTACTCCGGGGTCAGCTCGAAGTCCAGGCCCATCTCCTCCAGCACCGCGAGTTCGATCTCCAGGAACTCGACCGGCGCCCGGCGGATGGTCAGTTCGGACTCGGTGACCACGGCCGCGGCCAGCAGGCTCATCGCCTCGACCGGGTCCTCGGAGGGCGCGTAGTCGACGTCGCGGTCGATGTGCGCCACGCCGTGCACGGTCAGGGTGGTGGTGCCGATGCCCTCGACCCGTACGCCCAGCTCTTCGAGGAAGAAGCACAGGTCCTGGACCATGTAGTTGGAGCTGGCGTTGCGGATGACGGTGACGCCCTCGTAGCGGGCGGCGGCCAGCAGCGCGTTCTCGGTCACGGTGTCGCCGCGCTCGGTCAGCACGATCGGGCGGTTCGGGGCGATACCGCCGGTCACCTCGGCGTGGTACGAGCCGTCGGTGGCGGTGACGTCGAGGCCGAAGTGCCGCAGCGCGTTCATGTGCGGCTGGACCGTACGGGTGCCCAGGTCGCAGCCGCCGGCGTACGGGATCCTGAAGCGGTCGGTGCGGTGCAGCAGCGGGCCGAGGAACATGATGACGCTGCGGGTGCGGCGGGCCGCCTCGGTGTCCATGGCGGCCAGGTCCAGGGTGGCGGGCGGCACGATCTCCAGGTCGTTGCCGTCGTTGATCCACCGGGTGCGCACGCCGATGCTGCCGAGGACTTCGAGGATGCGGTAGACCTCCTCGATCCTGGCGACCCGCCGCAGGGTGGTGCGGCCGGCGTTCAGCAGCGTCGCGCACAGCAGCGCCACGCAGGCGTTCTTGCTGGTCTTGACGTCTATGGCGCCGGACAGCCGGCGGCCGCCGACCACCCGCAGATGCATCGGGCCTGCGTAGCCCAGCGAGACGATCTCGCTGTCCAGGGCCTCGCCGATCCTGGCGATCATCTCAAGGCTGATGTTCTGGTTGCCCCGCTCGATCCGGTTCACCGCGCTCTGGCTGGTGCCGAGTGCGTCCGCGAGATGGGTCTGTGTCCAGCCCCGATGCTGCCTGGCGTCCCTGATGAGCCTGCCGATACGTGCGAGGTAGTCGTCGGTCATGTGGGTGACCCTATCTCATATGTGAGATGAGGCAACGCGGGTACCGCCATCCGTGGCGTGTGTGACCGTGACCCGGATGGCCCCGTTGCAGGGCCGTCCGCAGGTGCTGCGCCGACGCCCTCACCGTACCTACTGAGGCACGTTGCGCAACCCCTGCCACACAGGTCACACCCGCGGTGACCAGTACCGACGGCGCGGAACCTCGCCGGGAGCCCGCCGGACCCGCGGCACGATCACCGCCATCAGGCAGGACACCGCCATCCCGACCAGGCCGACGACGACGCCCAGCTTGGTCGCCAGCGACACCTGCGGCAGCACGAAGACGGCGATGTCCAGGCCGAACGACGCCGCGCTCACCACGGTCAGCGCCGCCGCCACCCGGTTGAGCCGGGCGTCCAGCGCCTCGGCGCGCTGCGAGGAGGCGGCCAGCAGCGAGTTGCTGACGTAGCCGAGCAGCTTGTCGGCCCGCTCCTGGGTGTCGTCGAGCCCGATCACCTGGCGGGCCGACAGGTAGCTGGCCCGGTGCGTCTGGGTCGACTCGATCCGGTAGGCGTCGAGATGGTGGAAGTCGGCCCACAGGCCGTCCAGGAAGCGCCGGAAGGCGTGCACGTCGGTGCTCTCCGGATGGCCGTGCGCCAGGTCGGCGAGCACCCAGCGGCCGGCGATCAGCGCGCCGACCAGCAGCGACTGCTGGGCCACCGCGATGTCCGTGGGCTCGGTCATGGTCAGCAGCTCGTCCAGCGGCGTCGCCGGGTCGCAGTCCCAGGCGTAGGTGTACGGCAGAAGTATCCGGCAGTCGGGACCCGAGATCAGCTCGGGCACCCGGGCGTCGGACGCCCACGGCGGGTCCTGGGTGACGAAGTGGCAGTTGTAGCGTGCCGACTGGCGGTCGATCGGCGACTGCCCGCCGCTGAGCGCCAGGTCGGGCCGCAGCGCGATGCCCTGCACCAGGCCGCTGCTCACCGAGGCGGCGAGCACGGCGGTGAGGATCGTCGCGTCGGCCTCCCGCAGCGTCCGGTTGACCTGCGAGTCCAGCGCGTCCAGCTCCGGCAGCGCCAGCTCCCGCAGGTCCCGCTCGTGCCGCAGGGCGTAGACCACCAGGACGGTGCCCGCGGTCAGGATCCGGGCGTGGCAGGCCAGGATCTCGGCGCCCGGCAGCGAGACCGAGCGGCCGATGACCGCGGTCAGGTCGATCTCGATGGTGCTGTCCGGGTTGTACGCCAGCGACTTCAGGCCGCCGACGACCGGCTGCAGCTCGCCGTGCCCTGGCACCGCCACCAGCTCCAGGGCCGTACCGGGGGAGCGGTGGTGCAGCGGGTACGCCCGGCTCTGCAGGTGCAGCACCTCCTGCGTGCCACGGGTCATCCGGCCACCGCCACGTACTCGGGGATCAGCTCGGACTCGGGCACCGTCACGCCGCCCAGGTAGCGGCGCTGAAGGTCCTCGGGACCCAGGTCGAGCAGCGGGCCGTCCAGCAGCGCCACCAGCTCGGCGTGGGTCAGATACGAGGCCTCCGGCGGCACCGCGCGGCTGCGGAACCAGTCGCGCTGCCCGGCGAGCACCCTGCTGCCCGACGCGGCGGCGGGCCAGTAGCTGACCGCGGTCAGGGCCGCACCGCCGAAGGCGGCACCCAGCGCCACCACCGCCCGGGCGTCCTCCGGCGGCAGATAGAACAGCACGCCCTCCGCCACGTACGCCACCGGCCGCCCGCCGGCCAGCTCGCGCACGGCCTGCGCCACCCGGTCCCGGTCGGCCGCGCTGCCCAGGTCGGCCCCCAGGTGCCGGACGTCGCGCGGCGGCAGCGTCCCGGCCGCCGTCAGCTCCGCCGCCCGCCGCCGCTTGGCCTCGGCCATATCCGGCAGGTCCACCTCCAGCGCGGCGGGGAAGTCCAGCAGCCAGGGATAGGAGGAGAAGCCCGCGCCGCACACCACCAGCACGGTCTCGGGGTCCTTGGCGAGCGTCTCGGCCAGCACGTCCGCGATGAACCGGCCGCGCAGCGCGACGACCAGGTCGTCGTGCGGGTAGACGGCGTCGGCGTACCCCTGCCACAGCTCGGTGACCCCGGCCCTGTCGGCGTCCGGTATCCAGGCGGCGGCCAGCGGGTCGGCGGCCAGCTCAGGCCGCCGGGCGCGTGATTCGTTGACGAGATAGGCGGTGAGTGCGACTCCACCGTGCATGGTGCGAAAACCCCCGTAGCGGACCGAAGTTGACGGAAATGACATCCCGTCACCCCCCTTCGTACCATCGGCCCACCGCCTCGGCGCAAGTGCCGCCCGCCCCGGCCCCAGCCGGTCCTGCTCCCCGCCCCGGCGTCGCCCCCCGAGGCACGCCCCGGCCGGCCCCCGAGGCCCCCGTGCCCGCCCCGCCTGCCGGCCCCGCCTGGCGCCCCTCCCGCCCCCCGCTCGCAGGGACACGGCGGCCGCACATGAACCTTCCGCCGTCATGTACTAGAGTTATCTCGACATCGAGATAAATGCCGAGGCGTACCGCGACAGCGCTGGGAGCGTGGCCGCGGAGATGCGCGCGCAAGGACGCAGGACGACACACGAAGGAGACTGCCGTGTCGGCGAACAGCTTCGACGCCCGCAGCACACTGCAGGTGGGCGACGAGTCGTACGAGATCTTCCGGCTGGACAAGGTCGAGGGCTCAGCCCGGCTGCCGTACAGCCTGAAGGTGCTGCTGGAGAATCTGCTCCGCACCGAGGACGGCGCGAACATCACCGCCGGGCACATCAGGGCCGTCGGCGGCTGGGACTCGCAGGCGCAGCCCAGCCAGGAGATCCAGTTCACGCCGGCCCGGGTGATCATGCAGGACTTCACCGGCGTGCCGTGCGTGGTGGACCTGGCCACCATGCGCGAGGCGGTCAAGGAGCTGGGCGGCGACCCGGCCCGCATCAACCCGCTGGCGCCGGCCGAGCTGGTCATCGACCACTCGGTGATCGCCGACCGCTTCGGTACCCCCGACTCGTTCGCGCAGAACGTCGAGCTGGAGTACGGGCGCAACAAGGAGCGCTACCAGTTCCTGCGCTGGGGCCAGACCGCCTTCGACGAGTTCAAGGTCGTCCCGCCCGGCACCGGCATCGTCCACCAGGTGAACATCGAGCACCTGGCCCGTACGGTCATGGTCAGGAACGGCCAGGCCTACCCCGACACGCTGGTCGGCACCGACTCCCACACCACCATGGTCAACGGCCTGGGCGTGCTCGGCTGGGGCGTCGGCGGCATCGAGGCCGAGGCCGCGATGCTCGGCCAGCCGGTCTCCATGCTCATCCCGCGGGTGGTCGGCTTCAAGCTGACCGGCGAGCTCCCGACCGGCACCACCGCCACCGACCTGGTGCTCACGATCACCGAGATGCTGCGCAGCCACGGCGTGGTCGGCAAGTTCGTGGAGTTCTACGGCGAGGGCGTCAGCGCCACGTCGCTGGCCAACCGGGCCACCATCGGCAACATGTCGCCGGAGTTCGGCTCCACCGCCGCGATCTTCCCGATCGACGCGGAGACCATCAGCTACCTGAAGCTGACCGGCCGCTCCGAGCAGCAGGTGGCGCTCGTCGAGGCGTACGCCAAGGAGCAGGGCCTGTGGCTCGACCCGGCCGCCGAGCCGGACTACTCCGAGAAGCTGGAGCTCGACCTGTCCACGGTCGTGCCGTCCATCGCGGGGCCCAAGCGCCCGCAGGACCGGATCGTGCTGGCGAACGCCGCCGAGCAGTTCGCCGTCGACGTGCGCAACTACGTCACCGACGACGAGGAGGCGGGCAAGGAGTCCTTCCCGGCCTCCGACTCCCCGGCGACCCACAACGGCGTGCCGGCCAAGCCGACGCCGGTCACCGCCGAGGACGGCAGCACGTACGAGCTGGACCACGGCGCCGTCACCGTCGCCGCCATCACTTCTTGCACGAACACCTCGAACCCGTACGTGATGGTGGCCGCCGCGCTGGTGGCCAAGAAGGCGGTCGAGCGGGGCCTGACCCGCAAGCCCTGGGTCAAGACCACGCTGGCCCCCGGTTCGAAGGTCGTCACCGACTACTTCGACAAGGCCGGCCTGACGCCGTACCTGGACAAGCTGGGCTTCAACCTGGTCGGCTACGGCTGCACCACCTGCATCGGCAACTCGGGCCCGCTGCCCGAGGAGGTCTCCAAGGCGGTCAACGAGGCCGACCTGGCGGTCGCCGCGGTGCTCTCCGGCAACCGCAACTTCGAGGGCCGGATCAACCCGGACGTCAAGATGAACTACCTGGCGTCGCCGCCGCTGGTCGTCGCGTACGCCATCGCGGGCTCGATGAAGCTGGACATCACCAGGGACGCGCTGGGCGTCGACCAGGACGGCAAGCCGGTCCACCTCGACGACATCTGGCCGACCGAGGCCGAGGTCAACGACGTCGTCGCGTCCGCGATCGGCGAGGACATGTTCCGCACCTCCTACAGCGACGTCTTCGCCGGCGACGCCCAGTGGCAGGCGCTGCCGATCCCGACCGGCAACACCTTCGAGTGGGACCCGCAGTCCACCTACGTGCGCAAGCCCCCGTACTTCGAGGGCATGGGCATGGACCCGGAGCCGGTCACCGACATCAGCGGCGCCCGGGTGCTGGCCAAGCTCGGCGACTCGGTCACCACCGACCACATCTCGCCGGCCGGCGCGATCAAGGCCGACACCCCGGCGGGCCAGTACCTGACCGAGCACGGCGTGGAGCGCCGGGACTTCAACAGCTACGGCTCGCGCCGCGGCAACCACGAGGTCATGATCCGCGGCACCTTCGCCAACATCCGGCTGCGCAACCAGATCGCCCCGGGTACCGAGGGCGGCTTCACGCGCGACTTCACCCAGCCGGACGCGCCGGTGGCGTTCATCTACGACGCCTCGCGCAACTACATCGAGCAGGGCACCCCGCTGGTCGTCCTGGCGGGCAAGGAGTACGGCTCCGGCTCGTCCCGCGACTGGGCCGCCAAGGGCACCGCGCTGCTCGGCGTCAAGGCGGTCATCGCGGAGTCCTACGAGCGCATCCACCGCTCGAACCTGATCGGCATGGGTGTGCTGCCGCTGCAGTTCCCCGAGGGCGCCACAGCGGCCACGCTGGGCCTGACGGGTGAGGAGACGTACTCCTTCACGGGCGTCACCGTGCTCAACGAGGGCAGCACCCCGGGCACGGTGAAGGTCAGCACCGACACCGGCGTGGAGTTCGACGCCGTGGTCCGTATCGACACTCCCGGCGAAGCGGACTATTACCGCAACGGCGGCATCATGCAGTACGTGCTCCGGTCGCTCATCCGGCAGTAGCCGCTGGCAGGTTAACTCACGAGTAGCGCGGACCGCGTTCCCCTGGCAGGGGGGACGCGGTCCGTCCGTTTTGTGCAAGTGGATCCGTCGATCGTCCTCCATCGCCACACAGGGAACGCTCTGACCTGCGGTTTTGTCGTCCCGCATTTCGGACAGGTCTCAACTCGGGAAAGCTTGCCCGCCAAACGCTCTCTTGATCTTGCCCTGCCGGAGAGAAGTGGACTATACCTGTCGGCGTCCAGGGAACCTGCTGGAGCGCGGGGTCAGGCGGGTCAATCGGCGGGGTGTCACCGCCGGTCGTCGGATATCGTTCCCTGCCTCACTGGATGCACGGCATCACTCAAGCTTCAACTGTTCGCGGTCGACGGCGGATTCCGCTGCACCGCATGAGTCCTGGAGAAGGCGAGGACTTGAGCATGGGATCCGAGTTCAACCGGCGCGATGCAATCAAGCGGGCAATGGCGATCGGCGTGGTGGCGATTCCGTCGGCCTCGCTGCTGTCGGCGTGCGCGTCGTCCAGTGGCGGGGACAAGAACAAGCCGGTGGCGACCGGTACCAAGTCCGCGGCGAACCCCCTCGGTGTCAAGAACGGTGCGCCGCTTGAGGTGTTCGTCTTCAAGGGCGGATTCGGCGACGACTATGTCAAGGCGGCCGAGGCCGACTACAACAAGGCCTTCGGCGTCACCACCAAGCACACCGGTACCCAGGGCATCGGCCCGAAGTTGCAGCCGCGTTTCGCCAACAACACGCCGCCGGACTTCATGGACAACTCCGGTGCCGACAACCTCGACACCGCGGCCCTGGCCAAGGAGGGGAAGCTGCAGGACCTCACGGCCCTGCTGGACGCCCCGACCATCGACGACCCGTCGAAGAAGGTCCGCGACATACTGATCGCCGGCACCGTCGAGCAGGGCCAGTTCGGCTCGCAGGCGATGTACGCGCTCAACTACGCCTTCACCGTGTACGGCAGCTGGTACTCCAACAAGCTCTTCCAGGAGAAGGGCTGGACGTACCCCAAGACCTTCGACGAGATGATCGCGCTCGGCGCCAAGACCAAGGCCGCCGGCATCGCGCTGTTCACCTACCCCGGCAAGTACCCGTACTACGTGCACTTCGACCTCCTCGCCCAGATCGGCAAGGTCGGCGGCCGGGAGGTGCTCAACGCCATCGACGACCTGGAGGACGGCGCCTTCCAGGTCGACGCGGTCAAGCAGGTCCTCGCCTACTACGAGGAGCTGGCGGCCAAGAAGTACTTCCTGGCCGGTTCCGAGGGCAAGACCCACATCCAGATGCAGACCGACTGGACCAAGGGCAAGGCCGCCCTGGTGGCGGACGGTTCGTGGGTGGAGAACGAGGCCGCCCCGACCATGCCCAAGGACTTCGACCTGGCGGTCGGCCCGCTGGTCGGCGCCGGCGACAGCGACAAGATGCCCTTCGGCACCATCTACGCGGCCGCGGGCGAGCCGTACATCGTCGCGGCGAACGGCAAGAACCCGGCCGGCGGCATGGAACTGCTGCGCATCATGCTCAGCAAGAAGCAGACCACCAACTTCACCAACGCCGTCAAGTCCCTCACCTGCGTCAGCGGCGCGGCCGACGGCCTGACCCTCACCCCCGGCCTGACCTCGGCCGGCGTGGTGCTCAAGGCCGCGGGCACCAACGTGCTCAACGCGCGCATCCAGGACTGGTACAAGAAGCTCAACAACGAGACCATCGGCAACCTGACCGCCCAGCTCCTCACCGGGGACATCACGGCCGCCAAGTGGATCGAGGGCGCCCAGAAGGCGTCGGACGCCACGAAGAAGGACTCGTCCGTGCCGAAGTTCAAGCACGGCGCCTGATCCGTATTCCCCTCTAACGGCTGAGACGAGAGCGACCGGCGACATGCGACACGGCAAGTACCGGTTCATCATCGGATTTCTGGCGATCCCCCTGGCGCTGTACGGGGTCCTTGTGATCTCGCCCTTCGTACAGGATTTCCAGATCTCCCTGACGGACTGGACCGGGCTCACCCCCGACAAGCACTACATCGGGTTCGGGAACTACCGGAAGATCATTCATGACCACCTCTTCTGGCAGTCCCTGTGGCACAACATCCTGCTGCTGCTGATCGTGCCCGTGGTGACGCTGGCGCTCGGTCTGTTCTTCGCTTTCATGCTCAACGTCGGCGGCCGGCGCAAAGGCAGTGCGTCGGTCGCCGGTGTGAGGGGGTCGGGCGCCTACAAGATCATCTTCTTCTTCCCGCAGGTGCTGTCGGTCGCGGTGATCGCCATCCTGTGGCAGCAGGTCTACAACCCCGACCCCGACGAGGGCGTGCTCAACGTCGTGCTGGGGGCGGTCGGGATCGGCTCGCAGACCTGGCTGGGCGACCCGAAGCTCGCACTGGCCTGCATCATGGCGGTGATGGTCTGGGCGAACGTCGGCTTCTACGTGGTGCTCTTCTCGGCCGGGATGTCCTCCATCCCCACCGAGATCTACGAGGCCTCGCTGCTGGACGGCGCCAACCGGTCGACCACCTTCTTCAGGGTCACCCTGCCGCTGCTGTCCGACACCGTCGCCACCGGCTGGGTCTACATGGGCATCATCGCGATGGACGCCTTCGCCTACGTGCAGCTGATGTCGGTCAACAACGGCGGTCCCAACGAGAAGACCGACGTGGTGCCGCTGCTGCTGTTCAAGACGGCCTTCCGGGACAACAGCCAGTACGGCCTGGCGGCGGCCATGGGTGTCGCCATGCTGCTCGTGACGCTGCTGTTCGCCGTACTGACGCTGCGGCTGTCGCGCCGCGAGCGTATCGAGTTCTAGGGGTGCCGCTATGACAACCGACACGATCGAGGACGCCACCCCCGGCTCCCCGCCCCGCAAGTCCGGCACACCCGCCTCGAACGCGGCCCGCTGGAAGTGGCGGCGCAGCGAGGGCGGCGTGCTGAACGCCTTCAGCCACGTCTTCCTGGCCGTATGGGGACTGATGGTGGGCCTGCCCCTGCTGTGGGCGCTGTGGAGCTCCTTCAAGAGCTCGGGCGACATCCTCAGCCACCCGCTGTCGCTGCCGACCCACTTCCACTTCGAGAACTGGTCCCACGCCTGGTCGAAGGCGAACATGGGCCAGTACTTCATCAACACCGTCATCGTGGTCGGCTTCTCGACCCTCGGCACCATGCTCTTCGGGTCGATGGCGGCCTACGTGCTGGCCCGCTTCGAGTTCCCCGGCAACCGGCTGATCTACTTCACCTTCGTGGGCGGCATGGCCTTCCCGGTGGTCATGGTGCTGGTGCCGCTGTTCTTCGTGACCACCAACCTCGGCATCATCAACACCCTGCCGGGGCTGATCCTGGTCTACATCGCCTACTCGCTGCCCTTCACCGTCTTCTTCATGGCGTCGTTCTTCCGCACCCTGCCGACGTCGGTGGCGGAGGCGGCGCTGGTGGACGGCGCCTCGCACACCAGGACGTTCTTCCAGATCATGGTGCCGATGGCCAAGCCCGGCATCATCAGCATCGGGATCTTCAACGTGCTGGGGCAGTGGAACCAGTACCTGCTGCCGCTGGTGCTGAACCAGGGCGACACCAGCAAGTGGGTGCTCACCCAGGGTCTGGCCGACCTCGCGGTGCAGCAGGGCTACCAGGGCGACTGGGGCGGGCTCTTCGCGGGACTGTCGATCGCCATGCTCCCGGTACTGGCCGTGTACATCGTCTTCCAGCGCCAGGTGCAGGCCGGACTCACCGCGGGGGCGCTCAAGTAGGCCCACTCCGACACCCCCAGGCACCCGTCGCCACACCCGCGCACGGTCGGCCGACGCTCGGCGGCTCCGCTCTCAGCGGAGCCGCTGATCGGCGTTCGCCGAGCCGAATCGCATAACGGTGTGGTTCTCCCCCTTGACGGGACATCACCCCAAACACTCAACTTAGAGTTCACATGTTGTAGACGACGGGGTCTCGCTGGTGTGCTGCATCCGGCATCAGAGTCGGCCCCGTCCCATGCGGGCAGACGGACACGGGCCGCCTGCCGGGCAGGAGTGGATGTCGTGGAGACTCCGGGATCGCAGTCGTCGCTGCACCGGGCCAATCTGGAACGCGTGGTGCGTGCCGTACGACTGGCCGGATCGCTCACCCAGGCGGAGATCGCGCGCAGTACCGGTCTGTCGGCTGCGACCGTGTCCAATATCGTACGCGAGCTGCGGGACAACGGAACGGTGCAGGTCACGCCGACCTCCTCGGGGGGTCGGCGGGCGCGCAGCGTGGCGCTGTCCGGGGACGCCGGCATCGTGGTCGGCGTCGACTTCGGCCACTCCCACCTGCGGGTCGCGGTCGGCAACCTGGCACACCAGGTGCTGGCCGAGCAGTCGGAGCCGATCGACGTGGACGCGTCGGCCTCGCAGGGCTTCGACCGGGCCGAGCAGCTGGTGGCCCGGCTCGTGGAGTCCACCGGCATCAGCCCCGAGAAGGTGCTCGGCGTGGGGCTCGGGGTGCCCGGGCCGATCGACGTGGAGACCGGGGCGCTCGGCTCGACCGCGATTCTGCCGGGCTGGAGCGGTGTCAACCCGCGCCAGGAGATGTCCGACCGGCTCGGCGTCCCGGTCCAGGTGGACAACGACGCCAACCTCGGCGCGCTCGGCGAGCTGGTCTGGGGCGGCGGCCGCGGGGTCAAGGACCTGGCCTACATCAAGGTGGCGAGCGGCGTCGGCGCCGGCCTGGTGATCGACGGCCGGATCTATCGCGGCCCGGGCGGCACGGCGGGCGAGATCGGTCACATCACGCTGGACGAGTCGGGTCCTGTCTGCCGCTGCGGCAACCGCGGCTGCCTGGAGACCTTCACCGCGGCCCGCTACGTGCTTGAGCTGCTGCGCGGCAGCCACGGCGAGGGGCTGACCGTGCCGCGCATGGTGCAGCTGGCCCGCGAGGGCGACCCGGGCTGCCGCCGGGTGACCGGGGACGTCGGGCGCCACATAGGGATGGGCGTGGCCAGCCTGTGCAACCTGCTCAACCCCAGCCGCATCGTGCTGGGCGGCGACCTGGCCGAGGCGGGGGAGCTGGTGCTCGGCCCGATAAGGGAGTCGGTGTCACGCTACGCGATCCCCAGCGCCGCCCAGCGGCTGTCCGTGGTGCCCGGGGCGCTCGGTGCGCGGGCGGAGGTTCTGGGAGCGCTTGCCCTGGTTCTGAGTGAGATGGGCGATTCGACCCTTTTGGACGGAAATCAACCCGTTGACACACCGGCCTTTTCGGCATAACTGAGCGTTCACACAGCTAACGAAACGCGCCGTTGCCATCTCGTTAAGTGTTTACTTCTTGACGACAGGGTGTCAGCCGGAGTTGACTCACCAGCACCTCGGCCGCGGTGTTGCGGCCCTGTCAGGGAGGCACCTCACATGAACGCAATGACGCGTCGAATCGTCGTCGGGACGGCTGCGGTTTCGATCGCGCTCACCATGGCCGCCTGTGGTAAGGCCGGTGACGACAAGGGCTCCAGCGGCAGCAGCAGCGACAGCAAGAACAAGTCGATCGGCCTGCTGCTGCCGGAGAACGCGACCACCCGGTACGAGAAGTTCGACAAGCCGCTGATCGTGAACAAGATCAAGGAGCTGTGCCCGGACTGCAGCGTGCAGTACGACAACGCCGCCGGTGACCCGGCCAAGCAGGCGCAGCAGGTCAGCAGCATGATCGCCAAGGGTGTGAAGGTCCTCATCCTGGACGCCCAGGATTCGACCGGCATCAAGTCCTCCGTCCAGGCCGCTGTTGACAAGGGCATCAAGGTCGTTGCGTACGACCGCCTCGCCGAGGGTCCGATCTCCGCGTACGTCAGCTACGACAACGAGAAGATCGGCGAGCTGCAGGGTCAGGCGCTGCTCGACGCCATGGGTCCGAAGGCCACGCCGACCGCCCCCGTCGTCATGATCAACGGTGACCCGGCCGACCCGAACGCCGCCATGTTCAAGGCCGGCGCCCACAAGATCCTCGACGGCAAGGTGAAGATCGCCTACGAGCAGTCGGGTCTGTGGAAGGACACCGTCGCGGCGCAGAAGATGTCCGCGGCGATCACCCAGCTCGGCGGGAAGAACATCGCCGGCGTCTACTCCGCCAACGACGGTATGGCCGGCGGTATCGCGACCTCGCTCAAGGGTGCCGGCGTCAACCCGCCGCTGACCGGTCAGGACGCGGAACTCGCGGGCGTGCAGCGCCTGCTGGCCGGTACCCAGACCAGCACGATCTACAAGCCCTACAAGCCCGAGGCTGACGCCACCGCCGAGATCGCGGTCGACCTGCTGAACGGCAAGGACTTCAAGACCGTCGCCGACACCACCGCGAAGCAGAACGGCGGCGCCGAGATCCCGGCGAAGCTGCTGCCCGCCTTCTCCGTGACCAAGGCCAACATCAAGGACACGGTCGTCAAGGACGGTCTGTACACCAAGGACCAGATCTGCACCTCGGACTTCGCCGCGGCGTGCGCCGCCGCCGGCATCTCCTAGTCCGTACCCCGCGGTTCGGACCGGTTCCCCGGCTCCGCACCGCACACCGCAGGCCTGTCCGGCGCCCCGCCCCGACCAAACACCCCGCTAGGGGCGGGGCGCCGGACGGAAACGCTTGCGGGAGAACGATTCGGGGCAGGGGTACTACCCCTTCCCCGTTCACTTTGTAATCCTGTGCTTTGTGCACTCCCTCCGCGGCTGTTCAGTTCAGCACGCGGCATCCCCGCCGGTCAGGCGGCGAAGGAGATGGTTCACGTGTCCGCTACGCCCGTGCTGGCGTTGCGCGGAGTCTCCAAGCGATTCGGTGCGGTCCAGGCCCTCACCGATGTAGAGCTGGAGGTCCATGCCGGAGAAGTAGTCGCCCTCGTAGGTGACAACGGAGCCGGCAAGTCCACCCTGGTCAAGACAATCGCGGGTGTTCACCCCGTCGACGAGGGCGTCATCGAGTGGGAAGGCCGGCCGGTGCACATCAACCGGCCGCAGGACGCCCAGGGTCTCGGTATCGCCACCGTCTACCAGGACCTCGCACTGTGCGACAACCTCGACGTGGTCGGCAACCTCTACCTCGGGCGGGAGCTGCTGCGTTACGGCAGCCTCGACGAGGTCACGATGGAAAAGCGCTCCCGCGAACTTCTGAACACGCTGTCGATCCGCATTCCCAGCGTCAGAATTCCGATCGCCAGCCTCTCCGGTGGCCAGCGCCAGGTGGTGGCCATCGCCCGTGCGCTGATCGGTGACCCCAAGGTCGTCATCCTCGACGAGCCGACCGCCGCCCTCGGTGTCGAGCAGACCGCCCAGGTCCTCGACCTGGTCGAGCGGCTGCGCGAGCGCCGCCTCGGCGTGATTCTGATCAGCCACAACATGGCCGACGTCACGGCTGTCGCGGACACCGTCCACGTGCTGCGCCTCGGCAAGAACAACGGTGCCTTCCCGGTCAAGGGCACCACCAACGAACAGATCATCGCCGCGATCACCGGAGCCACGGACAACGCCGTGACCCGCCGGCTGGCGCGCAACGCGGAGGCGACCCAGTGAGCGACAAGACGACGATGCACCAGCCGCTGGACGAGGTGCCGCCGCCGGCCGTCGCGCCGCTGGACCCCCGGCTGCTCATCCGTGAGGAAGGCTTCAAGGGCTACCTCACCGAGTTCAAGCGCAAGCTCAAGGGCGGCGAGCTGGGCTCGCTCCCGGTCATCCTCGCGCTGGTGATCATCTGGACCATCTTCCAGCTGAAGGACAGCCTGTTCCTCAGCTCCGCGAACATGGTCAACATCTGCTACTTCATGGCCGGTACCGGCATGCTCGCGGTCGGCCTGGTGTTCGTGCTGCTGCTCGGCGAGATCGACCTGTCGGTCGCCTCGGTCAGCGGTCTGGCGTCGGCGGTCTTCGCCAGCCTGAGCGTCACCCACGGCCTGAACTCGTGGCTCGCGGTCGTGCTGACCGTCCTCACCGGTATCGCCATCGGCGCGATACACGGCTTCTTCTTCGCCAAGATCGGCGTGCCGGCGTTCGTCGTCACCCTGGCGGGCTTCCTGGGCTGGACCGGTCTGATGCAGTGGCTGCTGCGCGGCACGGGCAGCCTCACGATCCAGGACAAGGGCCTGCTGCACGTCCTGGGCCAGCGCTCCTTCTTCATGAACCAGAGCATCGCCGGCGCCTACGTCCTGGCCACCCTGGGCGTCGCCGCCCTGCTGATCGGCTCGCTGATCGACCAGGGCCGCCGCCGGTCCGCCGGTGTGCCCTTCCGGCCCACCAGCGAGATCCTCGTGCGCACCGTCGCGCTGGCCATCGTGGCCTACACGGCCGCGTACGTGCTCAACAAGTCCGCCGGTGTGCCCAACGCCCTGGTGATCTTCCTGGCCACCCTGGTGGTCTGCGACTTCGTGCTGCGCCGCACCACCTTCGGCCGCAAGGTCTTCGCGGTCGGCGGCAGCATCGAGGCGGCCCGCCGCGCCGGTATCAACGTGGCCATGATCCGTATCCAGGTCTTCGCGATCTCCGGCGGCTTCGCGGCCATCGGCGGCCTGTTCCTGGCCGGCCAGACCTACACCGCCACCCTGCAGGCCGGTACCGGCAACCTGCTGATGCTCGCCATCGCCGCCGCTGTCATCGGCGGTACGAGCCTGTTCGGCGGTCGCGGCAACGTCTGGTCGGCCCTGCTCGGCATGCTGGTCATCCAGTCCATCCAGACCGGTCTCGACCTGCTGAACATGGACCAGTCGATCCAGTACATGATCACCGGCGCGGTGCTGCTCGCCGCCGTCGTGGTCGACTCGGTCTCGCGCCGCACCCAGCGGTCCTCGGGCCGCGCGTAACACCCCGCAGGCGCGCGGCGGGTCACCGCCGCGCGCCCGTACCGCACCTCCCGAACCGCCGGACGGACCTGGCCTCCAGGACCGCCCGGCGGTTTGGCGTGCGCGGGCGCACGGGAAGAGGGCAAGGCAGCGCCGTGACCGACATCGCATGGGGCGGCCGACGCGCCGGTAACCGGAACATTAGACTCGTCGAAGGCCAGATCGGCCCGGAGCGACAGGCAGAGGAGGATCGGGTGGCAGTGCTGACCCGTATCAACGGACCCCGCGACCTCGACCGGCTCGACCAGCAGCAGCTCGTGCAGCTGGCCGCCGAGATCCGCTCCTTCCTCGTCGAAGCGGTCTCCAAGACCGGCGGACACCTCGGACCGAACCTCGGGGTGGTGGAGCTGACGATCGCGCTGCACCGCGTCTTCCACTCGCCCGCCGATCGCATCCTCTTCGACACCGGCCACCAGGCCTACGTGCACAAACTGCTGACCGGACGCCAGGACTTCGCCCGGCTCAAGAGCACCGGGGGCCTGTCGGGTTACCCCTCGCGCGCCGAGTCCGAGCACGACGTCATCGAGAACAGCCACGCCTCGACGGTGCTGGGCTGGGCCGACGGCCTGGCCAAGGCCAACGAGCTGCTGGACCGCGACGACCACGTCGTCGCCGTCATCGGCGACGGTGCACTGACCGGCGGCATGGCCTGGGAGGCGCTGAACAACATCGCCGCCGCCAAGGACCGCCCGCTGGTCATCGTCGTCAACGACAACGAGTGGTCGTACTCGCCGACCATCGGCGGCCTCGCCAACCACCTGGCGACCCTGCGCACCACCGACGGCTACGAGCAGTTCCTGGCCCGCACCAAGGAGGTGCTGGAGCGCACCCCGCTCATCGGCCGGCCCCTCTACGAGACGCTGCACGGCGCCAAGAAGGGCCTCAAGGACTTCATCACCCCGCAGGGGATGTTCGAGGACCTGGGCCTGAAGTACGTCGGCCCGATCGACGGCCACGACATCGAGGCCGTGGAGTCCGCGCTGCAGCGCGCCCGGCGCTTCGGCGGGCCGGTCATCGTGCACTGCATCACCGAGAAGGGCCGCGGCTACACCCCGGCCGAGCGCGACGAGACCGACCGCTTCCACGGCATCGGCCCGATCCACCCCGACACCGGGCTGCCCATCTCCGCGGGCGGCGCGGACTGGACCTCGGTCTTCGGTGACGAGATGCTGGAGCTGGGCAAGGAGCGGTCCGACATCGTGGCCATCACCGCGGCGATGCTGCACCCGGTCGGCCTGACCAAGTTCGCCGCCGCCTTCCCCCACCGGGTCTTCGACGTCGGCATCGCAGAGCAGCACGGCGCCGTCTCGGCCGCGGGCCTGGCCACCGGCGGCCTGCACCCGGTCTTCGCGGTCTACGCGACCTTCCTCAACCGGGCCTTCGACCAGGTCCTGATGGACGTCGCCCTGCACAAGTGCGGTGTCACCTTCGTCCTGGACCGGGCCGGCGTGACCGGCAGCGACGGCCCCTCGCACAACGGCATGTGGGACATGTCGATCCTGCAGGTCGTCCCGGGCCTGCGGATCGCCGCGCCGCGCGACGCCGACCAGGTCAGGGCGCAGCTGCGGGAGGCCGTCGAGGTCGAGGACGCCCCCACCGTGGTCCGCTACTCCAAGGGCGCGGTCGGCCCGGCCGTCGCCGCCGTCGGGCGGATCGGCGGCATGGACGTGCTGCGCGAGCCGGCCGGCGCCGGGCAGCCGGACGTGCTGCTGGTGTCGGTGGGCGCGCTGGCCCCGATGTGCCTGGAGATCGCCGCGCTGCTCGACGCCCAGGGCATCACCAGCACCGTGGTCGACCCGCGCTGGGTCAAGCCGGTGGACGCCGAGCTGCCCGGCCTCGCCGCCCGGCACCGGCTGGTCGTCACCGTCGAGGACAACGGCAGGGCCGGCGGCGTCGGCTCGGCCGTCGCCCAGGCGCTGCGCGACACCGAGGTGGACGTGCCGCTGCGCGACTTCGGCATCCCGCCGCAGTTCCTCGCGCACGGCTCGCGCAAGGACGTGATGGCCGCGATCGGCCTGACGGCCCCTGACATCGCCCGCCAGGTCACCGGGGTCGTCGCCACCATCGACGGCAGGTTCGCCGACGATGCCGCCGACGCCGCGGCCGGCGACGGCGCGGGCACTGCCGCCGAGCTCGCCAAGGACTGACCGCACCGCGCGGACCGCGCCCCCGCGTACCGCGGCCCGGGAGCCCCGTTAACGGGGCTCCCGGTACCGATGGTAGAAATGCGCGAGAGCAGTGCGGATGATCGAGGTGGCGTAGCAATGACGGAGTCCAAGGGACCCGACACTCCCGGCGGTTCGGCGGCCCCGAAGAAGAAGCGCAAGACCCTTCTCGACCGGCTGCGCCCGTATGCGGTCGGCGCGACGGCGATGGTCGTGGTCTTCGGCGTGTCGGCGGTGATCGGCGCCCATGTCCGCGGCAACAAGGACACCAAGGTCTCCGAGCCCAGTGGCGCGGTGGCCGCGGCCCAGCCGCCCGCGGCAGCCCCGACGGACGGCGCGTCGCCCAGCCCCACCACCCCGGCCGGCCCCAAGCTCGGCATTCCTGTGCACCCCACGGTCCCGGTGACCGTCACGGTCTACGAGGACCTGCGCAGCCCCGACTCGAAGGCTTTCCACGAGGAGTACGAGGCGACCTTCCAGCAGCTGCTGGCCACCGGCCAGGTGCAGTTCCAGTACCGCCTGGTGACCGCCTCCGACAAGCAGTACGGCGGCTCGGGCGCCCTGGTGGCGGCCAACGCCGCGGCCTGCGCGCAGGACCAGAGCCGCTTCACCGCCTTCGTCGGCGAGGTCTGGAAGCACCAGCCCACCGACCCCAAGGACGACGCGCTGGCCAGCGAGAACCTGATGAAGAAGCTGGCCGCCAAGGCGGGCAAGATCAAGACCGCCGGCTTCGACCCGTGCATCGAGCAGCGCGACCACGAGGGCTGGGTGGACAAGTCGCAGCAGGACTTCGCGGCCGCCGGCTACGGCACGGTCCCCGTCGTGGAGATCAACGGCGTCGTGGTCAAGGACGTGCACTCCTCGCTGACCCCGGCGGCGCTGCGTGCCCAGATCCTCAAGGAGGCCAAGCGGGTCATCGCCCTGCAGGCCGTCCCGACGAACACCCCCGCGCTGGCCGGCTGACGCCCTTCCGGTCCTCCACCACTCCTCCGCGGTCGGGCGATTCACCCTTCCTGTGCCGATCTCTCCGGAATCGTCAACTTTCCGGGCAAATCGGGTAGTAAGGGCATGTGACGCCCGATCACGGAGGAGTGGTGCGCGCATGTCGATGCCGCTGTTCTACGACGTCGAGCCGCCGCCCGCGTGCGGCTGCGAGGGCTGCGCACGGCAGCGCCTCGCCGAGTCCATGGCCCGCGACAGCTGGGGCCTCACCAGCACCGGTGCCACGCGGATACTGGCCGCCGCCGCCGCCGCCGCCGCCGCCGCCGCCGCGGGCACCGCGGGCACCGCGCTCGGCGGAACCGCGGCCACGGTCACCCTCCAGCGCGCCACGGGCTGGTCGGGCCGCAGCGCCGACGGACACCCCGGCCCCGAGACGCGGAGGCGACTGCTCTCGTGACTTCCCCCGACACGGCCCCGCCCGCAGAGCCGGGGCCGTACGAACCCGCCCCCCGCCCGGGGCAGCCGGAACCGGCCGACGGCCAGGGGCCCTACGACCGCACGGCCCGGCTGGACCGCGTGGAGCCCTCCGTCGAGCCGGGGGCCTACGGGCAGGCCGAGGTGCCCGGGCAGGCGGGTCCTGCCGCCGAGCAGACGCTGCTCATGCCGCGGGTCGTGCCCCCCGCCGACCCGCTCGCCGAGCGGGCGGGGCCGTGCCTGCCCGGGTGGACGGCGGGCACCGCGCTGCTGGCCGCCGTCGCCGCGGCGGGCTGGCTGCTGTGGCGGGCAGGGCTGCTGCCGCTCCCGCCGGCCGGCGGCCTGCTTCCCGACCCGCCGCGGGACGCGGCCCGGGGGAGCGGCCTGTGGAGCGGCCTGGTCGTGATCGGCGCGGTCGCCGCCCTCGCGGCCTGCGGGCTGGCACGCGGCCGGCCCGGCAGCGTCTGGGTGCTCACCCGGCACGGCGGCTACCGCGGCACGGTCCGCCGCACCGGGCTGCTGTGGATCAGCCCGCTGCTCAGGCGACGGAGGATGGACGTCTCGCTGCGGCACTGGCGCAGCCGCCCGATCGACGCGGTCGACGCGCACGGCACCCCCGTGCAGGTCACGGTGCTGCTGGTGTGGCGGATCAGGGAGACCGCACGGGCCGCCTTCGCGGTGGACGACTGCACCCGGCTGCTGCGCGAGGAGGTCGAGGCGGCGGTCGCCCGCGCCGTCTCCCGGCACCCGGCCGACGACTTCGGCGGCGAGCGCGGCGACGCGGTGACGCTGCGGGACTGCGACCGGCTCCGCGACGAGCTGGGGCGCCTGGTGGCCGCGGCGGTGCGGGAGGCGGGCGTGGAGGTCTTCTCGGTGACCCCGGTACGGCTGGAGTACGCCCCCGAGGTCGCCGCGGTGATGCGCCGCGCCAGGATCGCGACGCTGGAGGCCAGGCAGCGCAGGGCGGTGCTCGACGACGTCCTGGGCGCGGTGGCCGACACCCTGCGCGGGATCACCGACCGCGGCCTGGTGGAGCTGGACGACCACGAACGCAAGTCGCTGGTCCGCGACCTGACGGTGGCGCTGCTCGCCACGCCGGCCCCCGCGGGCAGCCGGCCCCGCGGCTGAACGCAGCGGAGGGGGGCGGGGCCGTGGCCGGCCCCGCCCCCCTCCTACGGCCGCGTCAGGCCGGGACGCTCGCGACGCCCGGGGCCAGGAACGGCTTGCCGTTCACCCGCTGCGAGACGCCCTCGCGGTCCAGGTACGGGGTGACGCCGCCCAGGTGGAAGGGCCAGCCCGCACCGGTGATCAGGCAGAGGTCGATGTCCTGCGCCTCGGCGACCACGCCCTCGTCCAGCATCAGCCCGATCTCCTGCGCCACCGCGTCCAGCACCCGGTCGCGCACCTGCTGACCGGTCAGCACGCTGTCGCCCTGCTTGAGCAGGGCGGCGACCTCCGGGTCCAGCTCGGGACGGCCGGAGTCGTAGACGTAGAAGCCGCGCTTGCCGGCCTTGACGACCGCCGCCAGGTTCTCCGAGACCGTGAAGCGGTCGGGGAAGGCGCCGTGCAGGGTCTGCGAGACGTGCAGGCCGATGGCCGGTCCGACCAGTTCGAGCAGCACCAGCGGGGACATCGGCAGGCCCAGCGGCTCGATGGCCTTCTCGGCCACGGCCACCGGGGTGCCCTCGTCGATGACGTTCTGGATCTCGCCCATGAAGCGGGTCAGGATGCGGTTGACGACGAAGGCCGGCGCGTCCTTGACCAGCACCGCGGTCTTGCGCAGCTTCTTGGCCACCGCGAAGGCAGTGGCCAGCGACGCGTCGTCGGTGCCCTCGCCGCGGACGATCTCCAGCAGCGGCAGGATCGCCACCGGGTTGAAGAAGTGGAAGCCCACCACCCGCTCGGGGTGGTCGAGCTTGGCGGCCATCTCGGTCACGGAGAGCGAGGAGGTGTTCGTGGCCAGGATCGCGTCCGGGCGCACCACCGCCTCCAGCTCGGCGAAGACCTTCTGCTTGACGCCCAGCTCCTCGAAGACCGCCTCGATGACGAAGTCCGCGTCACCGAAGGCCGTGGCCTTGTCGAGGTGCCCGGTCACCAGCGCCTTGTAGCGGTTCGCCGCGTCCTGGCCCAGCCGGCCCTTGGCCAGCAGCTTGTCGATCTCGCCGTGGACGTAGCCCACGCCCTTGTCGATCCGCTCCTGGTCGATGTCGGTCAGCACCACCGGCACTTCGAGGCGGCGTACGAACAGCAGCGCCAGCTGCGAGGCCATCAGCCCGGCGCCGACCACGCCGACCTTGGACACCGGCCTGGCAAGCGCCTTGTCCGGGGCGCCGACCGGGCGCTTGCCGCGCCGCTGCACCAGGTTGAAGGCGTAGATGCCGCTGCGCAGCTCGCCGCCCATGATCAGGTCGGCCAGCGCCGCGTCCTCGGCGTCGAAGCCGCGCCCCAGGTCGCCGTCCTTGGCCGCCGCGATGATGTCCAGCGCCCGGTAGGCGGCCGGGGCCGCGCCGTGCACCTTGCCGTCGGCGATGAAGCGCCCGCGCTCCACGGCGCGGTCCCACGCCTCGCCGCGGTCCACCGCGGGGCGCGCGACCTCGATCTCGCCCCTGAGCACCGCCGCGGTCCACACCAGCGACTGCTCCAGGAAGTCCGCCGCCTCGAAGAGCGCGTCGGCGATGCCCAGCTCGAAGACCTGGGCGCCCTTGAGCTGGCGGTTCTGGTTGAGCGAGTTCTCGATGATCACGGTGACCGCGCGGTCCGCGCCGATCAGGTTCGGCAGCAGCGCGCAGCCGCCCCAGCCGGGTACCAGGCCGAGGAAGACCTCGGGCAGCGAGAAGGCCGGGATCGACGCGGAGACGGTGCGGTACGTGCAGTGCAGGCCGACCTCGACGCCGCCGCCCATCGCCGCGCCGTTGTAGTAGGCGAAGGTCGGGACCGCGAGCGAGGACAGCCGCCGGAAGACGTCGTGGCCGCCCTTGCCGATGGCGAGCGCGTCCTCGTGGCGCCCCAGCAGCTCCACGCCCTTGAGGTCGGCGCCGACCGCGAAGATGAAGGGCTTGCCGGTGATGCCGACGCCGGTGATCGCGCCGTCCGCCGCCTCCTTCTCGACCTGGTCGATCGCCGCGTCGAGGTTGGCGAGCGACTGCGGCCCGAAGGTGGTCGGCTTGGTGTGGTCCAGGCCGTTGTCCAGCGTGATCAGGGCGAAGCGGCCCGCGCCGGGCAGGTCGACGTGCCGCACCTGCGCCTGGGTGACGACCTCGCCGGGGAACAGCTCGGCCGCACCCTTGAGGAGTTCCGTGGTGGTGCTCACTTGCCGCTCCCGTCGAAGTTCGGGTTCTCCCAGACGACCGTGCCGCCCATGCCGAAGCCGACGCACATCGTGGTGATGCCGTAGCGCACGTGCGGCTGCTCCTCGAACTGCCGGGCCAGCTGCGTCATCAGCCGCACCCCGGAGGAGGCCAGCGGGTGGCCGAAGGCGATGGCGCCGCCGTACTGGTTGACCCGCGGGTCGTCGTCGGCGATGCCGTAGTGGTCGAGCAGCGACAGCACCTGGACGGCGAAGGCCTCGTTGACCTCGAACAGGCCGATGTCCTCGATGCCCAGACCGGCCTTGGCGAGCGCCTTCTCGGTGGCCGGGATCGGGCCGATGCCCATCACCTCGGGCTCGACGCCCGCGAAGGCGTACGACACCAGGCGCATCTTCACCGGCAGGCCCAGCTCGCGCGCGACGTCCTCGGCGGCCAGCAGCGAGGCGGTCGCACCGTCGTTGAGGCCCGCCGCGTTGCCCGCGGTGACCCGGCCGTGCGCCCTGAAGGGCGTCTTGAGCCCGGCCAGCTGCTCCAGCGTGGTGCCGGGGCGCATCGGCTCGTCCGCGGTCGCCAGGCCCCAGCCGGTCTCGCCGGCGTCGGGGTTGGTGCGGCGGATCGCGATCGGCACCAGGTCCTGCTGGATGCGGCCGTCGGCGTACGCCTTCGCCGCCTTCTCCTGGCTGCGCACCGCGAACTCGTCCGCCCGCGCCTTGGTCAGCTGCGGGAAGCGGTCGTGCAGGTTCTCCGCGGTCATGCCCATGAACATCGCGGACTCGTCGACCAGCTTCTCCGAGACGAACCGCGGGTTGGGGTCCACGCCCTCGCCCATCGGGTGCCGCCCCATGTGCTCGACACCGCCCGCGACCACCACGTCGTACGCGCCGAACGCGACACCGCCGGCCGTCGTCGTCACCGCGGTCATCGCGCCGGCGCACATCCGGTCGATCGAGAAGCCGGGCACGGTCGTCGGCAGCCCCGCCAGAATCCCCGCGGTACGCCCCAGGGTGAGCCCCTGGTCGCCGATCTGCGTCGTCGCGGCGACCGCGACCTCGTCGACCCGGGCCGGGTCGAGGTCCGGGTTGCGCCGCAGCAGCTCCCGGATGCACTTGATCACCAGGTCGTCGGCGCGGGTCTCGTGGTAGATGCCCTTCGGGCCCGCCTTGCCGAACGGGGTACGGACGCCGTCGACGAAGACGACATCCCTCGCAGTACGGGGCACGAGCAGCTCCCTTTTTCTGTGTTCACTCGCCTCCGGTCGCTTCGGATCCGGTGCCGACGGTCGATCGTGCTCGGTCCCTCGTTCCTCGGGACCTCCGCGCGATCTGCCTTTCGGCACCGGCGCGACCTTCGGCTCGCTCACCGGCGTGACCGGGGGGATGGTGGACGGAGGCGCACCGCACTGCGCAGAGCGAGTACGGCGTCACCCACCATGCTACTCATGGGTAACCGACTGGGACAGTGCAACTCGGGGAAGCGGCGTAGGTCACATGGGACCCGGGGTCACTCCTCGGTCGCCGGACCGGCCGTGAGGGACTTCGCCAGCAGCGGGGCGGCCAGCTCGACCTGCCACGGGCGGGCGCCCAGCTCCGTCAGCGCGGCCGCGACGGCCTCGGGGGAGCGGTCGCCGGGCGGCGACCAGCAGACCCGGCGGACGGTGTCCGGGGTGATCAGGTTCTCCTGCGGCAGGTTCAGCTCCTCCGCGAGACCGGTGACCGCGGCACGGGCCGCCGACAGGCGGGCGGCGGCTTCCGGGTCCTTGTCGGCCCAGGCGCGCGGCGGGGGCGGACCGTTGTACGCGGCCGTCGGCTGCGGCAGCTCGCGCTCGGGAAGGGCGCGCGCCCGATCCACGGCGGCCTGCCACTGGTCGAGCTGGCGGCGGCCCATGCGGTGCCCGAAACCGGGCAGCGCGGCCAGCGCGTGCACGTTCGGCGGGTTCTCCAGCGCGGCGGTCACGATCGCCGCGTCGCTCAGCACCCGGCCGGGCGACACGTCCCGCTCCCGGGCGGCCCGGTCGCGGGCCAGCCACAGCTCGCGCACCACGCCGATCTGGCGCCGCCTGCGGACCTTGTGCATGCCCGAGGTCCGGCGCCACGGGTCCACCCGGGGGGCCGGCGGCGGGGCGGCGGCGATCGCCGCGAACTCCTGCAGCGCCCACTCCAGCTTGCCCTGGGTGCGCAGCTCCTCCTCCAGCGCGTCGCGCAGGTCGACCAGCAGCTCCACGTCCAGCGCGGCATAGCGCAGCCAGGGCTCGGGCAGCGGGCGGGTGGACCAGTCGACCGCGGAGTGGCCCTTCTCCAGGGCGAAGCCGAGCACCTGCTCGACCATCGCCCCGAGCCCGACCCGCGGGAAGCCGGCCAGCCGCCCGGCCAGCTCGGTGTCGAACAGCGAGGTCGGGCGCATGCCCAGCTCGGTCAGGCACGGAAGATCCTGGGTGGCGGCGTGCAGTACCCACTCGGTGCCGCTCAGTGCGGCGTCCAGGGTGGACAGGTCGGGGCACCCCACGGGGTCGATCAGCGCGGTCCCTGCTCCGGCACGGCGCAGCTGGACCAGGTAGGCCCGCTGCCCGTAGCGGTAGCCGGAGGCGCGCTCGGCGTCGACGGCGACCGGTCCCGAACCCGCGGCGAAGGCCGCGACGACTTCCTTGAGGGCCTCGGGGTCCGCGGTCACCGGCGGGATGCCCTCGCGCGGGTCCAGCAGCGGGACCGGCGCCGTGACGTCATCTTCCGGGGTTGCGGTGTCTCTGGCGTCGGTCACCTGTCAAGGGTAGCCGTGCCTGGCCCTCCGGGGGTTCGCTCGTCCCTGCCGGGGTGCCGCGCCCCGGCCTCCGTCGGGGGAGGCCGGGGCGCGACACCCCGGCTGCGGCAGGCGGCGTAACGTTCCGCCCCCTGCCGCGCGGGAGGCGGATCAGTGGATGATGCCGGTGCGGAGCGCGACGGCGACCATGCCGGCGCGATCCCCTGTGCCGAGCTTCCGGGCGATCCGGGCGAGGTGGCTCTTGACGGTCAGGGCCGACAGGCCCATCGAGACGCCGATCGCCTTGTTGGACTGGCCCTCGGCGACGAGGCGCAGCACCTCCACCTCGCGCCCCGACAGCTCGCGGTAGCCGCTTCCGGGGTGGCCGGACGCGCCTGGCGGGCGGCGCTGCATGCGGGCGGCGGTGGCGCCGAGCGGGGCGAGCCCCGGACGGCCCGCCATGGAGCCGGGGCTGTTGCGGGTGCCGGTGACGACGTAGCCCTTGACGCCGCCCGCCAGGGCGTTGCGCACCGCGCCGATGTCGTCGGCGGCGGAGAGCGCCAGGCCGTTGGGCCAGCCTGCCGCACGGGTCTCGGCGAGCAGGGTCAGGCCGGAGCCGTCGGGGAGATGGACGTCGGCGACGCAGATGTCGCGGGGATTACCGACCCGGGGTCGGGCCTCGGCGATCGACGAGGCCTCGATCACATCGCGAACCCCGAGAGCCCACAGGTGTCGGGTGACAGTGGAGCGGACGCGGGGGTCGGCTACGACGACCATGGCCGTCGGCTTGCTGGGGCGGTAGGCGACCAGGCTCGTGGGCTGCTCGAGAAGAACGGACACCGGGCCTCCTGTGAAAAGGGGACTGGAACGGTCACAGTCTCCTTCGGCAGCAATTGCTCCGGCCTTTAGGGAAAGATCACGATTTATTGAGCATCAATTCCGGCAAATCGGACGACCGATCGAACGCCAGAGCAGGCAGGGCACGGCTGTGCGCCGGACACCGCCGTGCGGTGCCCGGTGCTGTCGCAGCGTCAGGTGCGCCGCTTGGGCAGCGGCACCACGCCGGCCGTGCCACGCAGGGAGGCGTCGGGACCCTCGGCGGGCGGCAGGCCCGCGAACGTGCACAGCAGGTCGCACCAGGCCGCCAGGTGCGCCGCGACGTCGATCGTCCCGCCGGGCCGCTCCCGCGGCGACCACGAGGCCCGCAGCTCGATCCTGGTCTCGTCCGGCCGGTCGGCCAGGCCCCCGAAGAAGTGCGACGACGCGCGCGAGACCGTACCGCTCGGCTCGCCGTGGTCGGCGCCGTGCGCGGCCAGTGCCCCGGTCAGCCAGGACCAGCTCACCTCGGGCAGCAGCGGGTCGCCGGCCATCTCCGGCTCCAGGTCGGCCCTGGCCAGCGTCACCAGCCGGAAGGTGCCGTGCCAGGCGTCGTGCCCGGCCGGCTCGTGCAGCAGCACCACCCGCCCGTCGGCCAGCTCCTCGCCGTCGGCCACCACCGTGGCCTCCAGCGCGTAGGCGTACGAGGCCAGCCGGCGCGGCGCCGTCACCTCCTCGATCCGCACCTCGGACCGCACCCGCGCCCCCCGCAGGGCGTCCACCGCATGCTGAAAGGGAAAGGGGACCCCGTCGTCCTCGCCGAGCTGCCCATGCACCGCTGCCATGCCCGGAAGACTAGGCCGCTGACGCCCGTTGCGTGCGCAACAACACCCGAGGCCCCGGAACTGGTGCCCTGTCCCGCCGTGGGAGGATGCCCGATGTGAGTGCGCACCAGCAGACCGCTGCTTCCCCCTTCATCCGTGCCTGCCGGAACGAACCGGTGCAGCACACCCCCGTGTGGTTCATGCGGCAGGCCGGGCGGTCACTGCCCGAGTACCTGAAGCTGCGCGAGGGCGTCCCGATGCTGGAGTCGTGCATGCGGCCCGAGCTGATCACCGAGATCACCCTCCAGCCGGTCAGGCGGCACGGCGTGGACGCGGCCGTCTACTTCAGCGACATCGTGGTGCCGCTCAAGGCCATCGGCCTCGACGTGGAGATCAAGCCGGGCGTCGGCCCCGTCGTCGCCGACCCGATCCGCAATCGGCAGGACCTGGCCCGGCTGCGCGACCTGGACCCCTCCGACGTCGGCTACGTCACCGAGGCCGTCGGCCTGCTCACCGCCGAGCTGGGCAGCACCCCGCTGATCGGCTTCGCCGGCGCCCCCTTCACCCTGGCCAGCTACCTCGTCGAGGGCGGGCCGTCCCGCAACCACGAGCGCACCAAGGCGCTGATGTACGGCGACCCCGAGCTGTGGCGCGACCTGCTCGACCGGCTCGCCGACATCACCACCGCCTTCCTGAAGGTGCAGATCGAGGCGGGCGCGAGCGCGGTGCAGGTGTTCGACTCCTGGGTCGGCGCGCTGTCGCCCGCCGACTACCGACGGTATGTGATGCCGGCCTCCGCGAAGGTCTTCGACGCCGTCGCCGGCTACGGGGTGCCCCGCATCCACTTCGGCGTCGGCACCGGCGAGCTGCTCGGCCTGATGAGCGAGGCCGGCGCCGACGTCATGGGCGTCGACTGGCGGGTGCCGCTGGACGAGGCCGCCCGGCGGGTCGGCCCCGGCAAGGCCCTGCAGGGCAACCTCGACCCCGCGGTGCTCTTCGCCCCGACCGCGGCCGTCGAGGCGAAGACCCGCGAGGTGCTGGACGCCGCGGCCGCGGCCGGCACCGGCCACATCTTCAACCTCGGCCACGGCGTCCTGCCCACCACCGACCCGGACGCCCTCAGCCGCCTCGTGGACTTCGTCCACAGCTCCACCGAGGCGGTCTGAGGCTCCGGCCCCGGGGTCAGTCGGACGGCCCCTGCTCGCCGTCCGACGGCTTCGCCGGAGGCACGGGCGGCGCCGCGGGCGGCTCCGTCCACGGGTCCTGCGCGGCATCCTGGTGCAGGTCCGCCCCGCCGCGCGGCCCCGGCACCGACGGGTGCTTGGGCAGCGGGGCGGCCGTCCGCGGCATCGCCGGCGGACGCCCGGCCGGCACGGTCCGTGGCCGCCACCGGCGCAGCAGCCGCCAGGCCACCACGACGATCGCCGCCAGCGCCAGGAAGGGCAGGACCGCGGAGACCGCCACGAGCACGGCCCGCACCGTCACGTAGAAGGCGTGCCAGCCGTCGCTCAGGGCGCCGCCGACCGTCTTCCAGAAACCGTCCTTCTTCTTCTCCGGCTCCTTGTGCACCGCGGCCTTCACCGGCGGCTCGCTCAGCCGCAGCGTCACCGTCGCCAGGTCCGCCTGCGCCCGCAGCGACGCCTGCTGGGCCTCCAGCGCCTCCAACGCGGACTCCCGGGTGCTCAGTTCGCTCTCCAGCGACACCACGTCGCTGAGCCCCGAGGCCTGGTCCATCAGCTTGCGGACCCGGTCGACGCTGGCCTGCTGCGACTTGATCCGGCTCTGCGCGTCCACCACCTGGCTGGTGACGTCGTCCACGCTGACCTTGCGCCCCAGCAGGGTGCCGAGCCGGGCGAGGTCGTCGAGCAGCCCGTCGTACGCCGCGGGCGGCACCCGCAGCTGGATCGTGGACGTGGCGTGGCCCTGCGCGTCCACGGCCGTGTCCTCGTCGCCCGCGTAGCCGCCCGCGGCGGCCGCCAGCGTCCTGGCCCGCAGCAGCGCGTCCTCGACGTGCGGGGTGCGGACGCTCAGCTCCGCGGTCCGCACCAGATACGTCGGGGCCAGCCGCGGGGTCTTCGCGCCGCTGCTGCTGCCCCCGCTCCCCGCGGACGGCGCGCTCGGCGCCGTACCGCCGCTGCCCTCCGCGGCGGCGCCGTCGCCGGCGTCCGCGCCGCCGTCCGAGCC
>NZ_CAJSLV010000092.1 GCF_907177275.1 Actinacidiphila cocklensis | reverse complement strand
CGCTCGGCACGCCGCCGCAGCGCACGTCCCGCCAGCGGGACCGCCGCGGCCCCGGCCAGCAGCGGCAGCGCGGAGCGGGTCACCGCCGCGAGCAGAGCCCCGGCCGGCAGGCACAGCGCCTCGACGCGAGCCCACCGGCCCAACAGGGCGGCCCAGCCGTGCCATCGGCCCGGCCCCCCGCCGTCCGACCGCGCGATGTGGCGCTCCACGCGGCCGCGCAGCCCCGCTGCCGCCTCCCGCAGCCACTCCCCCGGCCTACCGCCGGAGCCTCCCGCCGCCGTCCGCTTCCGGCCGTCCCCCGACCCACCGAGCGTCCGTCGCGCCCGGCGCCGCGGCCCACCGCCTTCCACCACTGTCCACAGCAGTACGCACGCGCACAGCACGGCCGCCCACACCACCGCCGCCGGATCGTTCGCCCTCATGCCGCACCCCCGCACCCGGCGCCGCAGAACTCACCGAACTCCGTTGCGGGCAGTGCCGATCGACGGCGGACCGTCCCCATACCGAACCCGGGTGCGTCGCGCTGGGAGGCCCGGCCGCAGAGCGACCCCGCCGGCCGGCCGGCGGCCCTCATGCCGCACCCCTGGCGCACAGCCGGGTCAACCGGTCCCAGCCAGGGCCGCGTTCGTAGCGGCCGCGAGCGTCGCGGAGGAGTGCGGGCACGGTGGCGACCAGGCCGTCGGCGCCGCGGTGCAGCACATGGATCTCGGCGACCCTGCGCAGGCCCGTGGTGTCGCGGGACAGGTGGACGACGAGGGACAGCGCGGCCGCCAGCTGGCTGTGCAGGGCGGCACGGTCGAGACCCGCGGTCGAACCGAGGGCCTCCAGCCGGGCCGGGACGTCCGCCGCCGCGTTGGCGTGGACGGTCCCGCAGCCGCCTTCGTGACCGGTGTTCAGGGCGCTGAGCAGGTCGGTGACCTCGGCGCCGCGCACCTCGCCGACCACCAGCCGGTCGGGCCGCATCCGCAGCGCCTGCCGGACGAGGTCCCGCAGGGTGACCTCCCCCGCGCCCTCCTGGTTGGCCGGCCGGGTCTCCAGCCGGACGACATGCGGGTGGTCGGGCCGCAGCTCCGCGGAGTCCTCGGCGAGGACGATGCGCGCGGCCGGGTCGGCGAGGCCGAGCAGGCAGCTCAGCAGGGTCGTCTTGCCGGTGCCGGTGCCACCGCTGATCATGAAGGACAACCGCGCGTCCAGCACGGACCGCAGGAGCGCGGCGGTCCCGGCGTCCAGGGTGCCTGCGGTGACCAGTTCGCCGAGTGTGAAAGCGCGGGAGCGCACCACCCGGAGCGACAGGCAGGGCGAACCGACCACGACCGGCGGGAGCACCGCGTGCAGCCGGGTGCCGTCGGGCAGCCGGGCGTCGACCCAGGGGCGGGCGTCGTCGAGCCGGCGGCCGGCGCTGGTGGCCAGTCGCTGGGCGAGCCTGCGGACAGCCGCGGTGTCGGCGAAGCGGACGGTGCCGCGCTCCAGGCCCCGGCCGCGGTCGATCCACACCTCGTCGGGTCCGTTGACCAGGATGTCGGTGACCTGCGGGTCGGCCAGCAGCGGCTCCAGCGGCCCGGCGCCGACCAGTTCGGATCGGAGCGCGCCGACCACGCCGAGCACTTCGGTGTCCCCGAGCAGCCGGCCCTGGGCGCGCAGCGCGGCCGCGACCCGGGCGGGCGTCGCCTCGCCGCCGTGTTCGGCGAGCCTGAGGCGAACGGCGTCGAGCAGTTCCGCGCTCATACCGGCACGCTCCCGCCACCGGCCAGAGCCTGGGTGAGGAAGGCGGTGCAGAAGCGGGCGAGCGGTCCGCGCCCGGAGGAACCCGGTGGCCCGCCGCCGCTGAGCGCGTCGACGGCCCTGCTCTCCAGCGGCAGTTCACCAGCCAGCGGGAGTCCGACCAGCCTGGCCGTCTCGCGGTCGTCGAGCCCGGCGGAGAAGGGGCCGCGGGCCACCACCCGCAGGTCCTTGAGGACCATGCTGACGGCCGCCGCGACCCGGGTGGCGGCCGCCACCGCACGCAACTCGGCAGGGACGACCACCAGGCCGACGTCGATCTGCGCCAGCGTCTCGGCGACCGCGTCGTCCACCCGGCGCGGCAGGTCGACGACCACCACCCCGCCGCGCCGCCGGGCGGCGCCGAGGACGGACCTCATGGCCTGCGCGGGGATGAGTACGGAGTCCCCGCGGTCCCAGCTGAGAACGCTCAGCGATTCGAGCCGCGGCAGGGACTCCTCCAGCGCACCGCTGTTGACCCGGCCGCGGGAGTCGGCGAGGTCGGGCCAGCGCAGCCCGCCGCTCCGCTCGGCCCCGACCAGGATGTCGAGGCCGCCGCCGAGCGGATCACCGTCGATCAGCATGGTGCGGCGGCCGGCCCGCGCCGAGGTGACGGCGAGGGCGCAGGCCAGCGTGCTGGCGCCGGCGCCTCCGCGGCCGCCCACCACCCCGATGGTCAGGGCGGGCCGGCCGACGCCTTCTGCGATGTCGGCGATCCTGTCGACCAGCCAGGTCTCGGCGTCGGGCAGCAGCAGCACGTGGTCGGCCCCGATGTCGAGCGCTCTGCGCCACACCTCGGAGTCGTCCAGGTCCCGCCCGATGAGCAGGACGCCCTTGCGGCGGGCCGCCCCGCGGACCCGGTCGGTCGCCTCGGCGCCCACCAGGACCAGCGGGGCGCTGTCCCAACTCGACGCGCGCGGCGGCGCGGTGAAGACGACTTCCGGTTCTGAACCGGCGGCCGCGCACAGGCGCAGCAGGTCGTCGAGGAGCCTTTCGTCATCGGTGACAATCAGCGGTCCGCCCGCGCGCTCGCCCGTGGCGTGCGGTGGTTCGGGCGTGATGGATCCGAACATTTCTCTGCCCCCGTCGCTTCAGATGCGAGCACGGCGTGCGTCGCTGAGATCAGCTTGGGGCGAGAAGCGGGAATTGAGATGATCTTGGTCGGAAATCTGTGGACAACTCGGTGATTGTGGATAACTCGCCACCCACACGAGTGACTTCACGCCGAGGGGGCAACGATTACGGACCGTCACGCGTCGTAGCCATCAGAACCCGCACACGCGCGAAGGAGACCGGCATGGGCGAGTACGGCACACGACCCCCGCGGAAGCGCCAAAACGGTTCCGGACATGCGACGACCCCCGCCGGGGGGGAGAGCGGGGGTCGTCCCCACGGTCCGACTCGGGGGGGGAGGAGCCAGACCGGGTTAGCACGGTCGCGAACGATCCGTGACTTCCATGGTGTACCCGATGGCCTTCCAGAGCAAACCCACGCGCCTGGCCTTACGCCGAATGGTGGTTGCCTATGCTCATCCCGTGGAAAACCACCTGCCACCGCGTACCGCGGCCTTCTTCGATCTCGACAAGACCGTGATCGCCAAGTCCAGCACGCTCGCCTTCGGGCGATCCTTCTACCAGGGCGGCCTCATCAACAGGCGAGCGGTATTGCGCACCGCATATGCCCAGTTCGTGTACCTGGTCGGTGGCGCAGATCACGACCAGATGGAAGGCATGCGCAAATATCTCTCGGAGCTCTGCCGCGGCTGGAATGTCCAGCAGGTACGGGAGATCGTCGCCGAGACGCTGCATGACCTGATCGACCCGATCATCTACGACGAGGCAGCGTCGCTCATCGAGGAGCACCACGCCGCCGGCCGCGATGTCGTCATCGTCAGCGCCTCCGGCTCCGAGGTGGTCGAGCCGATCGGCGAGATGCTCGGCGCCGACCACGTGGTGGCCACTCGGATGGTGGTGAAGGACGGCGCGTACAACGGTGAGATCGAGCACTACGTCTACGGCCCCGCGAAGGCCGAGGCGATCGAGGACCTGGCCCACTCGGAGGGCTACGACCTGGAGCGGTCCTTCGCCTACAGCGACTCGGTGACCGACATCCCCATGCTGGAGTCGGTCGGCCATCCCTACGCGGTCAACCCGGACCGGGCGCTGCGCCGGGAGGCCGCCGCGCGCGAATGGCCGGTGCTCACTTTCAGCCGTCCCGTGCGGCTGAACCAGCGCATCCCGTCGCTGTCGATGCCGCCGGGACCGGTGCTGGCCGCGGCAGCCGTGGGCGCGGCGGCCGCCACCGCGGGTCTGGTCTGGCTGGCGGCCCGACGGCGCCGACCGGTTGTTATGTCGTAATTCGACCTGAAAGTAAAGAAGCACAGCCAGGGGTTCCACTACCGGCCGGTCGGCGGTAGAAAGGACGTAGCGGCCCGCGAGACCACGGAGTTCCGAGAGGAAGACCGAGTTCACAGCAGTTGGCCCCACGGACCGAGCATGAAAACCGGGCACCCACGCGTAGCCGACCCGCCAACCGGGCCAGCCGCACCAGGTAACGGGCGAAGTCCCCGACCTGATCGGCAGAATTCGAGCACGCACTGGTAACCCGGCGGACATGCCAGCGGCGGCACCCACCGGGTGCCGCCGCAAAACTTTCCGGCCACAGCACGAACCTCGCACCGCGGGCGTACGGCAGCCGTCCCGCCCGCGTACAGGAGCGAGCGCTCAGGCGGCGCCGCGCTGCAGGGCCTCGCAGACCGCCACGCTCTCGCGTACACCCAACTCCAGTGCCCGGCCGCAGTGGGCGATCCATTCCGCCATGCCCTCAGGGGTGCCCGAGGCGTAGCCCTCCAGCGCCCGCAGATAGCCGGCCTTGCCCAATTCCGCGTATCCCACCTCGGCCGGGCAGATGGACTTCGGATCCAGGCCGCTGCCGACCAGCACGATGCGCTCCGCGGCCCGTGCGACCGGGCCGTTGAAGGAGCCGAAAGGACGCAGGCACAGCAGTTCGCCGTGCACGACCGCCGCCACCACCAGCGCCGGCGCCGCGGTGCCGGCCAGCAGCAGCGCGGTCAGACCGTCGAGCCTGGCGTTGACCTCGGGGGGCTCCGGCAGATCGATCTCCGCGACCGAGACCAGCGGTTCGTCCACAGGCTCACCGGCGACCCTGGGCCGCCCGACCGTGTCGTCCACAGCCGCACCGCTCGCCGCCACCAGATGCAGCCTGGCCAGTGCCTGCATCGGTGAACGGCGCCACACGCCGAGCAGCTGGCCGGCCTCCGCGGTCAGCCGCAGCGCCGCGCCGACCGTACGGGCCTGGTCGTCCGCGGAGAAGTCGGTGCGCCTGCGGACCTCCTCGAGCGACCAGTCGGCACCGGCCAGCGCGGCCGACCCGCGTGCCCCGCGCAGCGCCGCCTCGGACGTCACCTCGTCCGACCGGCGGCGCATCACCCGGTGCCCATACAGTTTGTCCACAGCCTCCCGGACAGCGTCGACGGCCTCGGGCACGCCGGACAGCGTCCCCAGTACGACCATCGGGTCGGTGGACAGCCCCTGGGCGGCGGACGGATCAGCGTTCGTAGCCATGCCCACGACCCTACGCACCGCGCGACAGGGCAATCGACCACGATCGAGTGGCCTTCCCCACTCCGCACACTCATCCTCTGTGACCATCCGGCTACGCTTGGCGAACATGAAGATCGCTTTCGTCGGAAAGGGCGGCAGCGGCAAGACCACGCTGTCCTCGCTGTTCATCCGCCATCTCGCCGCCGCCCGCATCCCGGTCGTGGCCGTCGACGCGGACATCAACCAGCACCTCGGCCCCGCACTCGGCCTCCCAGAGGAAGAGGCGGCCGCGCTGCCCGCGCTCGGCGCGCACCTGCCGGAGATCAAGGAGTACCTGCGCGGCGCCAACCCGCGGATCGCCTCCGCCGAGACGATGATCAAGACCACCCCGCCCGGCTCGGGTTCCCGCCTGCTGCGGCTCACCGGCGGCGAGGGCGATCCGGTGCACGCCGCCTGCGCCCGCCCGGTGGCGCTCGACGACGGTTCCGTGCGGCTGATGGTGACCGGGCCCTTCAACGAGTCCGACCTCGGGGTCGCCTGCTACCACTCCAAGGTCGGGGCGGTGGAGCTGTATCTGAACCACCTCGTGGACGGCCGGGACGAGTATCTGGTCGTCGACATGACCGCGGGCAGCGACTCCTTCGCCTCCGGGATGTTCACCCGTTTCGACGTGACCTTCCTGGTGGCGGAGCCGACCCGCAAGGGCGTCGCCGTCTACCGGCAGTACCGGGACTACGCGCGCGACTTCGACGTCGCGCTCGCGGTGATCGGCAACAAGGTCCAGGGCGCGGACGACCTTGCCTTCCTGCGCGACGAGGTCGGCGACGACCTGCTGGCCACCGTCGGGCACTCGGACTGGGTGCGCGCGATGGAGAAGGGCCGCCCGCCGCGCTTCGCACTGCTGGAGCAGCCCAATCGGCAGGCCCTCGACACGATGCACCAGCGGGTCGACGCCGCCTACGGGCGCCGCGACTGGGCGCGCTACACCCGGCAGATGGCGCACTTCCACCGCAGGAACGCGGAGAGCTGGGGGAACGCGAAGACCGGGGCCGATCTGGCGACCCAGATCGACCCCGGCTTCGTCCTGGACGAGACCGCGCTCGGCGCCCCCGCGCTCGCGGAGGACCTGAGGCCGGAGCCGGTCAGCGCCCGTCCGGCCTGACCGCCTCGGACGTCGCACCCGGGGAGCCGGGCGCCGCGGGAGCGGCCGGCGACGCAGGGGCCGCCGGGGCGGCCGGCCTGGTCGGCGCCCCGCGGAGGTAGGCGTCCCAGCCGCCCTTGGGTGCCTGCCCGACGTCCAGCCCGCGCAGCCGGTCGAGCACCTTCGGGTCCTGCAGGTCCAGCCAGTCGGCGAGCTGCTTGAACGACACGCACCGCACGTCCTGCTGTCCGCAGACCTCCTTGATGGTGTCCTCGACGGCCTTCAGGTAGATGCCGCCGTTCCACGACTCCAGGTGGCTGCCGATGACGAGCGGTGCGCGGTTGCCGTGGTAGGCGCGGTCGAAGCCGGCGATCAGGCCGTCGTGCATCTGCCCGCCCCACTCGGCGTACTGCTCCTGGTCCGCGCTCCCTTTGTCGGGCGTGCCCGACTGGACCGACAGGAATCCGTCGTCGGTCGACAGCGTCTCGACGTCCCGGCCGGGAACGGGGATGTCCTGCAGCGGGAAGTGCCACAGGCCTTCGGTGCGCGAGGGCCAGATCTGCGGCTGGCCCGAGGGGTCCGCGGTGTAGCGGAATCCGGCCGCCTTCGCCGCCGGGGGCAGCCCCGCCGGGTCCGTACGGCAAGGGGCGCGTCCGCCGACGACGGCCTTCGGATAGTCGAAGGGCAGCGGATCGAGCGCGGTGAGGCCGGCGTTGGTCTTCCAGTGCTGGGTGAGGTCCTGCGCCTGCCGGATCTCGGCCGCCCACTCCTCGGGGGTCCAGGAGCCGGGGCCGCTGTCGGCGGCGTCTCCGGCGGCGGCGCCCGCTGCGGCCGCCTGGTCCGCGGCGTCGCCGTCCTGGCCGCAGAAGTGGCCGTTGAAGTACGTACCGATCTCGCTGCCGTCCGCCCAGGCGAGCCGCAGCTCGTGCAGGGTGTCGGCGATGGTCGCCCGGTCGGTGAGACCGGTGTCGGAGGTGCCGCGCGGGTGCCGCGGCGGTGCGTAGAGGTCCTTGCGGTCGGCGGGCAGCAGGCTGGTCCCGCTGAGGAAGTACGTCATCGCCGCGCCGTTGTGCTCGCCGGCACCGCGGACCTCGGACAGCAGGCGCTGGGAGTCCTCGACGGCGCCGTTCCAGGAGAAGACCACGAACTGCGGGGGCTTCTCGCCGGGGCGCAGCCGGTGGAAGACCGGCTGGCGCGGCTGCGGTCCGGCGTCGGCGGTGGAGCCGTCGCCGATCGCCCGCAGCACGCGGGGAACCTGGGGCGCCGCCTCGGCTCCGGGACCGCCGGGGCCGTCGGAACCGCGGCGGCCGTCGGTGCCCGAGGCGCAAGCCGTCGCCCCCAGGGCCAGGGCGACGGCCGCGGCGCCTGCGGCGACGAGGGTCGGCGTCTTGCGCACGGAGTGCATTCGTACCTCGCATCGCAGAGGGTCGGCGCGGGTGGCCACAAGCTGACCCCAAGCTGACACGGTCACGAGGCGTGGCCGAAGCGACCGGCCCGTTCATCTGCTGAATCACTCGATAGCAGTAAATAACCGCCCGATCCGACCTCTGGACTTCACTCTCCGCATTCGAGCCATTACTGTTCATTTACCGGCTCTTGAGCGTAGCGAGTGATGACACTGCGCTACCGAGTCCCGCCGCCCACCGAAGGAGACGGGAAATGAGACTCCGCAGAAACCTCCACCGATCCGACCTGTCCGCCTCGATCACGGTCTTCCTGATCGCTGTCCCCCTGTCGCTCGGCATCGCGCTGGCGACCGGCGCCCCCCTCCAGTCCGGCCTGGTGTCCGCCGCCGTCGGCGGCATCGTCGCCGGCCTGCTCGGCGGTGCTCCGCTCCAGGTCAGCGGTGCCGCCACCAGCCTCGTGGTGGTCACCGCCGACCTCGTCCAGAGATACGGCTGGCGGGCCACCTGCGCCATCACCGTGCTCGCCGGCCTCGTGCAGCTGCTGCTCGGGGTGCTGCGGGTGGCCAGGGCCGCGCTCGCGGTCAGCCCGGCCATCGTGCACGGCATGCTGGCCGGCATCGGTACGGTCATCGCCATCGGCCAGCTGCACGTCGTGCTCGGCGGCAGCCCGCAGAATTCGACCGTCGACAACATCGCGGCCCTGCCGGACCAGTTGATGGACAGCCACCCCGCCACCCCGTTCATCGGCGCGATCACGGTGGTCGTGCTGCTCGGCTGGCCCCGGCTCAGAGGCCGGGCGGGCGAGGCGCTGCGGAAGATCCCCGCGCCGCTGGCCGCGGTGGCACTGGCGACGCTGGCAGCCGCGAGCCTGTCGGTGCCGCGGGTCGAGCTGCCCTCCTGGCGGACACCGGCGCTGCCCGCGCTGCCGGAGGGGCCGGTCCTCGGGGTCGCCGCGGTGGTCCTCACGGTCACCCTGGTGGCGAGCATGGAGTCCCTGCTGTCGGCGGTCGCGGTGGACGCGCTGCAGGCCAAGCGGCAGGCCGGCGCCCAGGTCGCCCCGGCGAAGCTGGACCGAGAGCTCCTGGGCCAGGGCACGTCCAACGTGCTGTCGGGTCTGCTCGGCGGGCTGCCGATCGCGGGCGGCGCGATGCGCGGCTCGGCCAATGTGGAGGCGGGCGCGCGGAGTCGGCGGGCCACCGTGCTGCACGGGGTGTGGGTGCTGCTGTGCGCGGGGGCGGCGGGCCGCGTGCTCGAAGCGATCCCGCTGGCCGCGCTGGCCGCGCTGGTGATGCTCGTCGGGGTGCGCATGGTGAGCTTCGCGCACATCCGGCACATCCAGCGGCACCGCGAATTCCCCGTCTACGCGGCAACGCTGGGCACGGTCGTTGTCTTCGGGGTGCTGCAAGGGGTGGCCGCGGGCGGAGCGGTGGCGGTCTTCCTGTCGCTGCAGAGGCTGACCCGTACCCGGGTCACCGTGACCGAGGAGCCGAACTGCCACCGGGTGCGGGTGAGCGGGCAGTTGACGTTCCTGGCGGTACCCAGGCTGACCAGGGCGTTCGGCCAGGTGCCGGACGGGGCCAACGCCGTGGTGGAGCTGGACGGGTCGTTCATGGACCACGCGGCGTACGAGGCGCTGCGCGGCTGGTGCGCGCGGCACAGGTCGCGCGGTGGCCGGGCGGTGTTCGGCGACGGTGCCGGACGGGCAGTCAGCGAGCCGGTCAGCGCGCACGCCTGCCGCCCGTGGACGCCGTGGCGCAACCACCACTGCACCCGGTCGGAGTCGGTGCCGGCCACCAGCGGCGGGCAGTTGATCGGCGGGGTGAGCGCCTTCCAGCGCAACACGGCACCGCTGGTCCGCGAGGAGCTGGCGCGGCTGGCCCGCGAGGGGCAGCGGCCCGGCCAGCTGTTCATCACCTGCGCGGACTCCCGGCTGGTCACCAGCATGATCACCTCCAGCGGACCGGGTGACCTCTTCACGGTGCGCAACGTCGGGAACCTGATGCCGCCGCCGGGTTCCGAGGCGTCGTGCGACTCGGTGGCCGCCGCCGTGGAGTACGCGGTGGACGTACTGGGGGTCTCCAGCATCACGGTGTGCGGGCACTCGGGGTGCGGTGCGATGCAGGCGCTACTGGGTTCCGACCACGAGCCGGGCGCGCAGACACCGCTGGCACGCTGGCTGCGGCACGGCAGACCGAGTCTGGCCCGGCTGTCCAGGATCGGCCGGCTGGGGCGCGGTGAAGTGGCCCTCGCCGACCGGCCGGTGGCCGACGACCACGAGCGGCTCAGCCTGGTCAACGTCATGCAGCAGCTGGATCATCTGATGGCCCACCCGTGCGTGGCCCGGCGGGTGTCGGAGGGTGCACTCCAACTGCACGGGATGTACTTCCACGTCGCAGAGGCGCAGGCCTACATCCTGGACCCGGCGACCAGTGTGTTCGCGGCGGTACAACCCGAGGCCGGGCAGCGCGCGGTGCCGACCGCCGCCGCCGCCGGCGGCGGGCCCGAGCCGGAGGCGTACGGGCTTGCCGCAAAGGTCTAAACCATTTCGTAGCGAACCCTTGTCAGGGTGCGCCAGGACTGATGAGGTAGTGCTGGGACATCTGGGACACCCTGACAAGGAGCTGGCGTGAGCAGCAACGAGAGCCTGGCGAACCTGCTGAAGGAGGAGCGGCGGTTCGTGCCTCCGGTGGGGCTGGCCGCCGCCGCGAACGTCACCGCGGCCGCGTATGAGCAGGCCGCGGCGGACCGGCTGGGCTTCTGGGCCGAGCAGGCCCGGCGGCTGACGTGGGCGAGTGAGCCGACCCAGACGCTGGACTGGTCGAACCCGCCGTTCGCCAAGTGGTTCGCCGACGGCGAGCTGAACGTGGCCTACAACTGCGTCGACCGCCACGTCGAGGCCGGACACGGCGACCGTATCGCCCTGCACTTCGAGGGCGAGCCCGGCGACAGCCGGGCGATCAGCTACGCCGAACTCAAGGACGAGGTCAGCCGCGCGGCCAACGCCCTGACCGAACTCGGTGTCGGCAAGGGCGACCGGGTCGCGGTGTACCTGCCGATGATCCCCGAGGCGGTCGTGGCGATGCTCGCCTGCGCCAGGATCGGCGCCGCCCACTCGGTGGTCTTCGGCGGCTTCTCCGCCGACGCGGTGGCCTCCCGGATCGACGACGCCGACGCCAAACTCGTCATCACCGCCGACGGCGGCTACCGCCGCGGCAAGCCCTCCGCGCTCAAACCCGCCATCGACGACGCCGTCGCCCGCACCCCGCAGGTCGAGCACGTCCTGGTCGTCCGCCGCACCGGACAGGACGTGGCCTGGACCGAGGGACGCGACGTGTGGTGGCACGAGATCACCGCCCGCCAGCCCGCCGAGCACACCCCGCAGCCCTTCAACGCCGAACACCCCCTGTTCATCCTCTACACCTCTGGCACCACGGGAAAGCCCAAGGGCATCCTGCACACCTCCGGCGGCTACCTGACCCAGGCCAGCTACACCCACCACGCCGTCTTCGACCTCAAGCCGGAAACCGACGTCTACTGGTGCACCGCCGACATCGGCTGGGTCACCGGGCACTCCTACATCGTCTACGGACCCCTGTCCAACGGCGCCACCCAGGTCATCTACGAAGGCACCCCCGACACCCCGCACCAGGGCAGGTTCTGGGAGATCATCCAGAAATACGGGGTCACGATCCTCTACACCGCGCCCACCGCGATCCGCACCTTCATGAAGTGGGGCGACGACATCCCCGCGAAGTTCGACCTGTCCAGCCTGCGGATACTGGGCAGCGTCGGCGAACCCATCAACCCCGAGGCCTGGATCTGGTACCGCGAACACATCGGCGCCGGCACCACACCCGTCGTCGACACCTGGTGGCAGACCGAGACCGGCGCGATGATGATCAGCCCGCTGCCCGGCGTCACCGCCACCAAACCCGGCTCCGCACAAACCCCCCTGCCCGGCATCGCCGCCACCGTCGTCGACGACGAAGCAAACGAAGTACCCAACGGCTCCGGCGGCTACCTCGTCCTCACCGAACCCTGGCCCTCGATGCTGCGCACCATCTGGGGCGACGACCAGCGCTACATCGACACCTACTGGTCCCGCTTCCCCGGCCGCTACTTCGCCGGCGACGGCGCCAAGAAAGACGACGACGGCGACATCTGGCTCCTGGGCCGCGTCGACGACGTCATGCTCGTCTCCGGCCACAACATCTCCACCACCGAAGTCGAATCCGCACTCGTCTCCCACCCCAAGGTCGCCGAATCCGCCGTCGTCGGCGCCACCGACGAAACCACCGGCCAGGCCATCGTCGCCTTCGTCATCCTGCGCGGCACCGCACAAGACAGCGCAGACCTGGTGGCAGAACTGCGCGACCACGTCGGCAAGACCCTCGGCCCCATCGCCAAACCCAAACGCATCCTGATCGTCTCGGAGCTGCCCAAGACCCGCTCCGGCAAGATCATGCGCCGCCTCCTCCGCGACGTCGCAGAAAACCGCGAACTCGGCGACGTCACCACACTCACCGACTCCTCCGTCATGGACCTCATCCAAAGCCGGCTACCCACCGCCGCCAGCGAGGACTGACCCGCCGTAAGGGGAGGGCGTCCCGGCAGGGCGGCGCCCTCCTCCTTACGGGCTAGGCTGAGGACACGTCGCGGCGGGATCGCGACGAGACTTGAGGGAGCGCCGGGAAGTCTGGTCGGCACACAGCACACCTGTGTCCGCAGCCGGTTGAACGACTCCCAGGAGGCCGCCCCCCGTGTCCGACCCGAGGCGCCGTCGCACCGCCGTCCTACTGGGCCGGCTGTCCCTGCCTGAGCGGAACTTCCTCGCCGACGCGCTGCGCACCGAGACCGTGGGCGGCGTTCTGCTCCTGCTGGCCGCCGTGGCGGCACTCATCTGGGCGAACACGCTGCACCACAGCTACGAGGCGGCCGCCGACTTCCACTTCGGGCCGTCCGCGCTCGGCCTGCACCTGTCCGTGGAGCACTGGGCGGCCGACGGCCTGCTCGCGGTGTTCTTCTTCGTCGCCGGCGTCGAACTCAAACGCGAACTGGTCGCCGGCGAGCTGCGCTCACCGGCGGCGGCCGCACTGCCCGTCATCGCCGCGGTGTGCGGCATGGCGGTGCCGGCCCTGGTCTACACCGTGGTCAGCGGCGCCGGCGGCGGCTCGCTCAAGGGCTGGGCCGTCCCCACCGCCACCGACATCGCCTTCGCGTTGGCCGTGCTCGCCGTGATCGGCACCGCTCTGCCGGCCGCGCTGCGCGCGTTCCTGCTGACCCTCGCCGTCGTCGACGACCTCATCGCGATCCTGATCATCGCCGTCTTCTTCACCTCGATGATCAACTTCGCGGCGCTGGCCGGTGCCGCCGCCTGCCTGGTGCTCTTCTGGCTGCTGCTGCGCATCGGAGTGCGCGGCTGGTACGTCTACGTGCCCCTCGCGCTGGTCATCTGGGCACTGATGCTCAACAGCGGGGTGCACGCCACCATCGCGGGCGTGGCCATGGGCCTGATGCTGCGGTGCACCACCCGGCCGGGCGAGAGCCAGTCCCCCGGCGAGCACGTCGAACACCTGGTGCGACCGCTGTCCGCGGGCCTGGCCGTACCACTGTTCGCGCTGTTCAGCGCGGGTGTGGCGATCTCCGGGCAGGCGCTGGCCGACGTCTTCACCAGGCCCGAGACGCTCGGGGTGTTCATCGGCCTGGTGGCCGGCAAGACCATCGGCGTCTTCGGCGGCACCTGGTGCGCCGCCCGCTTCACCCGCGCGGAGCTGAACCCCGACCTGACGTGGCCCGACGTCTTCGCCGTGTCGGCGCTTGCCGGTATCGGCTTCACCGTCTCGCTGCTGATCGGCGAACTGGCCTTCGACGGCCACCCGCTGCTCACCGACGAGGTCAAGGCCGCCGTGCTGGTCGCGTCGGCCGTCTCCGCGGTGCTGGCCGCGGTCCTGCTCAAGCTGCGCAACAACACCTACCGCCGGCTGTACGACAACGAGGAGCGCGACGAGGACGGCGACGGCATCCCCGACATCTACGAGGAGAACGAGCCCGAATACCACCTCAGGATGGCCGAGATCCTGGAGCGCAAGGCCGCGGAGCACCGCAGGCTCGCCCAACTGGCCCGCCGCAACGGCGGACCTGACACCATCTGAGGCATGATCGGATCAGCGAACGGGCGGAGCGCCGGTGTCCGACCGGGACCCGTACCGCCCCCGCAGGGGACGACGGAACGACGGAGGACGCGATGAGCGAGGCCCACAACGGTGACAGCCGCAGTATCGGGCAGCTTTTCGCCGCCGCCACGGCGGAGATGAGCGCCCTGGTGCACGACGAGATCGCGCTCGCCAAGGCGGAGCTGCGGCAGGACGCCAAGCGCGCGGCGTTCGGCAGCGGGGCGGTCCTCGGCGCGCTGGCGCTCGCCTTCTTCTCCGTGCCGATGCTCAGTTTCGCCGCGGCGTACGGCCTCCAGGCGCTCGGACTCACGCTGGGCTGGTCGTTCCTGATCGTCTTCGGCGGCTACGTGGTGCTGGCGCTGCTGCTCGGCGCGTTCGCCTACGGGCGGTTCAAGAAGGTCAAGAAGCCGGAGCGCTCGATCGCGTCGGCGAAGGAGACCGCGGCGGTGCTGCAGAAGGCCAGGCCGCACCCGCGCGAGCTGGCCGACGGCGGCGTGCCCGCGCTGCGCAGCGGAGCCACGGAGTCCTCACGCGTCCTGCCCACCCGGGACGCCACGGCCGACGCGAAGATGTGACACGCTCTGGAGCATGAACCTCGCCGACGGGTCGGGAAACCCGTGGAAAAAAGGCGGGTCGAGCGCGTCGGTGGCCCGGCCCGACGGCCCATGGACGCATCGCGACGTGGCTGCCAACGGCGCCCGCTTCCACATCGCCGAGGTCGGTGACGGGCCGCTGGTGCTGTTCCTGCACGGCTTCCCGCAGTTCTGGTGGACCTGGCGGCACCAGCTCACCGCGCTGGCCGACGCGGGTTTCCGCGCGGTGGCGATGGACCTGCGCGGGGTCGGCGGCAGCGACCGGACGCCGCGCGGCTACGACGCGGGCAACCTGGCCCTCGACGTGACCGGGGTGATCCGCTCCCTCGGCGAGGCGGACGCCGCTCTCGTCGGCCACGACCTGGGCGGATACCTGGCCTGGACGGCCGCGGCGATGCGGCCCAAGCTGGTGCGCCGGCTCGCGGTCAGCTCGATGCCGCACCCGCGGCGCTGGCGTACGGCGATGCTGACCGACCTGCGGCAGAGCCGCTCGGGGGCGTACATCTGGGGCTTCCAGCGGCCGTGGCTGCCCGAACGGCAGCTCGTCGCGGACGACGCGGCGCTGGTCGGGCAGCTGATCCACGACTGGTCGGGTCCCTCGCTGCCGGACGACGAGGCGATCGACGTCTACCGGCGGGCGATGCAGATCCCGTCGACCGCGCACTGCGCGGTGGAGCCGTACCGCTGGATGGTGCGGTCGATGGTGCGTCCGGACGGCATCCAGTTCAACCGCAGGATGAAGCGGCCGGTCAGGGTGCCGACACTGCATGTGCACGGTTCGCTCGATCCGGCGATAAGGACGGGCAGCGCGGCGGGCAGCGGGGAGTACGTGGAGGCGCCCTACCGCTGGCGGCTCTTCGACGGCCTCGGGCACTTCCCGCACGAGGAGGACCCGGCCGCCTTCTCCGCCGAGCTGATCAACTGGCTCAAGGACCCGGAACCGGACCGCTGACCCCGTCCGAAGCCCCCGTCCGAGTCCCTGCCCGAGCCGGTACGACAAAAGTATGATCGTTAAAATGCCGGACGCATACGCCAACCGGACCAGCAAACGGCGATTACCGACCACGAGGCGCGGGCACTTAGGTCGGTATGGGTTGGACGCACGACTACCGTGATGTGTCACGGAATCGCCGAAGTACTTCCGCTGCCGTCAGCACTACGACGCCCATGGACCTCTTCCCGCCGGGCGAGGTCCCGCTGGGCATTCCCCGCATCCTCAGGCGCCGGGCCAGGTGGGTCGGCGCCCGGCTGCGCCATCCGCGCGACTGACACCCGCCGTGCCGCGCCGGGGGAAGGCACCCCGGCACGGCCGGCTCACAGCGCGCAGCTCTCGCTGTCCACCTGCCGGTCCGCGGTACGTCCCGCGGACGCGTCAGGGGCGATCTCGTCCGCGGTCAGGGCGTAGCCGGTGTTGGAGTCGTCGAGCGACTTGGCGAAGACCACCCCGGCGACCTTCCCTTCCGGGGTGAGCAGCGGGCCGCCGGAATTGCCCTGCCGGACGGTCGCGTAGAGCGAGTAGACGTCCCGGTGGACCGTGCCGCGGTGGTAGATGTCCGGGCCGTTGGCCTGGATACGGTCGCGGACACGGGCGGCGCGCACGTCGAAGGGGCCGTTCTCCGGGAAACCCGCCACGATCGCGTCGTCGCGCGTGCGCTCGTCGGTGGTGGCGAAGTGCAGCTCGGGCGCCTTGAGCCCCGGCACGTCGAGGACGGCGATGTCGCGCTGCCAGTCGTAGAGCACCACCCGGGCGTCGTGCAGCTTGCCCTTGCCGCCGACCTGCACGGTGGGCTCAGAGACGCCGCCGACGACATGCGCGTTCGTCATGACCCGGTCCTTGGCGAAGACGAAGCCGGAGCCTTCGAGCACCTTGCCGCAGCCGGGCGCGGTGCCGACCACCTTCACGATGCTGCGCCGGGCGTTCTCCACGACGGGGCTGTTGACCAGCGCGGGATCCGGCGCGGGCACCGAGGTGATCGACTCGGAGCCGAAGGTGCCGAAGACCTGCGGCAGGCCGTTCTGCGCCAGCGTGGAGCTGAAGTCGGTGAACCAGGTGTCGGCCTCCGCCGGGACCACCCGCGAGACCCCGAGCAGCACCTTCGAGGACCGAACCTCGCGGCCTATCGTCGGCAGCGCTGTGGTGGCCAGGGCGCTGCCGATCAGCCACGCGACCATCAGCATCGCCAGCACGTTGACCAGCGCGCCGCCGCTCGCGTCGATCGCCCGGGCCGGCGACCAGGTGATCTTCGTACGGACCTTGTTGCCCAGATGGGTCGTGAACGCCTGCCCCACCGACGCGCACACGATGACGATGGCCACCGCCGACACCACGGCGACGGAACCGGGGGTCGCGTCGCCGGTCGCCTTGTCCCACACCAGCGGGAGCAGGTAGATCGCGACGAGGCCGCCGCCGAGGAAGCCGATCACCGACATGACGCCGACGACGAAGCCCTGCCGGTAGCCGATCACGGCGAACCAGGCGGCGGCGAGGATGAGCAGGAAGTCCAGCACGTTCACGGGGAACACGGTCTCATGGCGACCTGAGCGCGTGGGACCGTACGGTTGTCACAGGTGCTCGGGGCGGCCGAGCGGGACCGTACGCTCCCGGTCCCAGGGCAGCTCCCAGCCGGCGAAGTACAGGATCTTGTCGATCAGGCCCGCCGTGAAGCCCCACACCAGGGCGTCCTGCACCAGGAACGCCGGGCCGCGGAAGCCGCTGGGGTGGACGAGGGTGGCGCGGTTCGCGGGGTCGGTGAGGTCGGCGAGCGGGACCCGGAAGACCCGGGCGGTCTCGGCCGGGTCGACGACGCCGACCGGGCTCGGCTGACGCCACCAGCCGAGCACCGGCGTCACCACGAAGCTGCTGACCGGGATGTAGAGCCGCGGCAGCACCCCGAAGAGCTGCACTCCCGCAGGGTCGAGGCCGGTCTCCTCCCGGGCCTCGCGCAGCGCGGCCCGCAACGGCCCGTCACCGTCGGGGTCGCCGTCCTCCGGGTCCAGGGCGCCGCCGGGGAAGGACGGCTGGCCCGCGTGCGAGCGCAGGGCCGCGGACCGCTCGATGAGCAGCAGGTCGGGCACGGCGGCCCCGCCCGCGCCCTGGTCCTCGCCGAAGAGGATAAGCACCGCGGACTGGCGGCCCCCTGCCGCGGGCGGCAGGAACCGGCTCAGCTGCTCGGGACGTATCCCGTCCGCCGCGTCCGCGACCGGGCGGAGCCAGCCGGGCAGCCCCTCCCTGCTGACCGTCACCCCCGCCCCCGTCCCCCGTGCCTGCGTCATGAGGCCGCCAGCGGGGGCGCGGGCTGCCCCGGATAGTCCGGCGGTGGCTTCAGGCGCTGGCCGGGTGCGCCGCCCTTCTCGTACTTGAGCAGCTTCTTCGCCTTCTCCGGGTCCATCTCGCCCTCGCCGTACGAAGGGCACAGAGGTGCGATGGGGCAGGCGCCGCAGGCGGGCTTGCGGGCGTGGCAGATCCGGCGGCCGTGGAAGACGACGCGATGCGACAGCATCGTCCACTCCGACTTCGGGAAGAGCCCCGCGACGTCCTGCTCGACCTTCTCCGGGTCCTCGGAGGTGGTCCAGCCGAAGCGCCGGGACAGCCGTCCGAAGTGGGTGTCCACGGTGATCCCCGGTACGCCGAAGGCGTTGCCGAGGACAACGTTGGCCGTCTTGCGGCCGACGCCGGGCAGCTTGACCAGGTCTTCGAGGCGGCCGGGGACCTCGCCGCCGAAGTCGTCGCGCAGCGCCGCGGACAGGCCGAGCACCGAGCGGGCCTTGGCGCGGAAGAATCCCGTGGGCCGCAGGATCTCCTCCAGCGCCGTCGGATCGGCCGCCGCCATCGCCTCCGGCGTCGGATACAGCGCGAACAGCGCCGGCGTCGTCTGGTTCACCCGCAGGTCGGTGGTCTGCGCGGACAGCACGGTGGCGATCAGCAGCTCGAAGGGATTCTCGAAGTCCAGCTCGGGGTGGGCGTACGGATACACCTCGGCCAGTTCGCGGTTGATCCGCCGGGCCTGCCGCACCAGTCCCGTATGCGTCTGCGCGACCTTCGCCTTCTTCTTGACCGCGGCACCGCCGGCCGCGGTCCCGCTCGTCGCGCCACTACTCGTCGCCATGCCGCCAGACTACGGGCCGCCACCGACACCCGGCGGAGATCCGTACCGCCGGTGTCGGCGGCCCCGTCCCGGCGGGTGTTCGCTGACAGCGGAATCCACCCTCGCGGCCACCCGTTCAGCCGCCACCGACACCTCACCGGACGCCCAATCGGACCCCCGGAGCACGGATACGGCCCCGGATACGACATCCTTGTGATTGATCGCACTGCTTTGAGACGTCATGCATCATGGGGACATCCCAGCGATGCCGACAAGGAGAGAGCTCGTGGACGACGTTCTGCGCCGTGCCCCGCTTTTCGCGGCGCTCGACGACGAGCAGGCCGCTGAACTGCGTGCCTCCATGACCGAGGTCACGCTCGCGCGTGGCGACTCGCTGTTCCACGAGGGCGACCCCGGGGACCGGCTGTACGTCGTCACCGAAGGCAAGGTGAAGCTGCACCGCACCTCGCCCGACGGCCGGGAGAACATGCTGGCCGTGGTCGGACCCGGCGAGCTGATCGGTGAGCTGTCGCTCTTCGACCCCGGCCCGCGGACCGCCACCGCCACCGCGCTGACCGAGCTGAAGCTGCTCGGCCTCGGCCACGGTGACCTGCAGCCCTGGCTGAACGTACGGCCCGAGGTCTCCACGGCGCTGCTGCGCGCCGTCGCCCGCAGGCTGCGGCGGACCAACGACGTCATGTCCGACCTGGTCTTCTCCGATGTGCCCGGACGTGTCGCCAAGGCGCTGCTCGACCTCTCCCGGCGCTTCGGCGTGCAGTCCGAGGAGGGCATCCACGTCGTCCACGACCTCACGCAGGAGGAGCTCGCGCAGCTGGTCGGGGCGTCGCGCGAGACCGTGAACAAGGCGCTTGCCGACTTCGCGGGACGCGGGTGGCTCCGCCTCGAAGCGCGTGCGGTGATCCTGCTCGACGTCGAGCGGCTGGCCAAGCGCAGCCGCTAGCGCTCTGCGGCGCCCTTCTGAGGGGGTGCCCCTTGCGGTGGGCGGTCGGCTTTCCCCCGGTGGGGGTTACGCGCGCAGTTCCCCGCGGCGGCTAAGGCAAGCGCGCAGCGCAAGGGGCACCCGCCCCCGCCCCCCTGGCAGGGGAGGCGGACGGCTACCAGGCGAGTTGGGCGATCTCGTCGGCGACAGCCGACACCGCCGGGGCGGACGGGTCGATCAGCGGGAAGTGCCCGGTCCCGGGCAGCCACGCCGTGACGACCTCCTCCCCCGCTGCCGCCGCCGCGCGGGCGTACGCGTGGCTGACCTGCGGCGGGACGTCGATGTCAGTGGTGCCGTGCACGATGGTGACCGGGATGCCGGTGGGAAGCAGCCCGGCGGGGTCGACGTGCGGAAGCCGGGCCGTGAGGTGGTCGGGGCCGCCGAGCAGCTCGATCACGGCGTCGGAGCACACCCGCAACCGCATCGCGGAGGTGAAGTCGGCTATCGGGGCCAGCGCCACCACGCCGCGCAACGGGGGAGGTGCGGGGCGGTGCCAGCGGGACTCGGGGGGCAGCACGTGCCGCGCGGCGGCCCACAGCGCCAGGTGGCCGCCCGCGCTGTGCCCGGTGAGCACGACGCGGCGCGGGTCGACCTGGTCCGCGCCGAGCGCCTGTACGGCCAGTGCGGGCAGCGCGTCGACGGCGGCGGCCACGTCGTCGAAGGTGTCGGGCCAGCGCCCGGCGGCGGAGGCCTTGCCGGGGGCGCCCGTGCGGTATTCCACCGACGCCACCGCGAAGCCCTGCCGGGCCAGGTGCGCGGCCAGCGGGGAGATATGCGCGCGGTCGTAGCGTGCCCGCCAGGCACCGCCGTGCAGCACCGCGACCAGCGGCGCGGGACGGGCGTCGCCGCCGCGCGCGGGGGCCGGACGGTAGAAGTCGACCAGCTGCCCCTGCTGGTCGCCGTAGCGGGCGGTGGCGTCCGCGGGCACGGGTGCGTGCCGGAAGGCCGACGCCTCCTCCGCCGCGGCCTCGGACCGGGGCGGGGGCACGGCGGAGTCGGCAGCCATCGGTCAGGCGGTCCCTTCGATCACGTCGGCCAGTACGCGCGCGGCGCGCAGCGCGTCCGCGTAGCGGGTGTAGAGCGGGGTGAAGCCGAAGCGCAGCACGTCGGGCCTGCGGTAGTCGCCGACGACGCCCCTGGCGGTCAGCTCGCGCATCACCTCGGCGGCGTCCGCGCAGCGCAGCGACACCTGGCTGCCGCGTTCCCGGTGCGCGGCGGGCGTGACGGAGTCGACCCGGCCGGGCGGCAGCAGCGCGGCCGTGCAGTCCAGGAAGAAGTCGGTCAGCCCGAGGCTCTTGGCCCGTACGGACTCGGTCGTCACGCCGTCCCAGACGTCGAGGGCCGCGTCGAGGGCGAGCAGCGAGAGGATCTCCGGGGTGCCGACCCGGCCGCGGGGCGCACCCTCGGCGGGCTCGTAGCCGGGCGACATGCCGAAGGGGTCGGCGTGCGAGTTCCAGCCGGGCAGCGGCGAGTCGAAGCGCGGCTGCAGCTCGCGGCGTACGTAGAGGTAGGCCGGCGAGCCGGGGCCGCCGTTGAGGTACTTGTAGGTGCAGCCGACCGCCAGGTCGACCCCGTCGGCGTCCAGCGCCACCGGCAGCGCGCCCGCGCTGTGGCACAGGTCCCACACGGCGAGCGCGCCCGCCGCGTGCAGGGCGGCGGTGGTGCCGGCCAGGTCGTACAGCCGCCCGGTGCGGTAGTCGACGTGGTTGACCAGGGCGGCTGCCGTCGAGGCGCCTGCGGCCGCGCCGATGTCGGCTGCGGGCACGGGCCGGACGGTGCGGCCGGTCAGCCGGGCCGCGGAGGCGGCGATGTAGCCGTCGGTGGGGAAGGTCGCGGCGTCCACCAGGATCTCGGTCCGCCCGGGCGGCGCCATCCGGACCGCGGCGACCAGCGCCTTGAAGACGTTGACGCTGGTCGAGTCGCCGACCACGACCTGCCCGGGGGCGGCGCCGACCAGCGGGGCGATACGGTCGCCGATCCGCTCGGGTGCGGTCCACCAGCCGCTCTCCTCCCACGACCTGATCCGCAGCTCGCCCCACTCGCGGGTGACGACGTCGGCCAGCCGCGGCAGCACCCCGGTGGACAGCGCGCCCAGCGAGTTGCCGTCGAGGTAGACGGTGGCGTCGTCGAGCGCGAAGCGGTCGCGTACGGCCGCGAGCGGGTCGGCGGCGTCCAGGGCGGCGGCGCGCGAGGTCAGCTCGGGCCGGCGGTTCGGGTCAGACATGGCTACGGGCCGTCCACAGCTCGGGGAAGACGTTCTTCGTGGCGCGCTTCTCCAGCCAGGCCACCCCCGCGGAGCCGCCGGTCCCGGTCTTCGCGCCCATCGCGCGGCGGGTCGCCACCAGGTGGTCGTTGCGCCAGCGCCACACGTATTCGGCGACGTCGGTGAGGGTCTCGCCGAGCCTGATGAGGTCGGAGTCCTGGTCGTCGGCGGCGTAGACGCGCTGCCAGGCCCGTTCGACCTCGGGGTGCGGCTCGTAGCGCAGCGACGGGTCGCGGTCGAGCACGGCGGCGGGGATGGCGTAGCCGCGCCGGTCGAGCAGCCGCAGTACCTCGTCGTAGAGGCTCGGCTCGGTGAGGGCCTTCTCCAGTTCCGCGTGGGCGCTGGGGGTGCCGCGGTGCGGGACGAGCATGGACGCGGACTTGTCGCCGAGCAGGAACTCCAGCCGCCGGTACATCGCGGACTGGAAGCCGGAGCCCTCGCCGAGGGCGGAGCGGTAGGCGTTGAACTGCCCGGGGGTGAGGTGCGCGATCGGCTTCCAGGATGCGTTCAGCGACTCCAGCTCCGGCAGGCTGCGGTGCAGCGCCGCCATGGCGGTCGGCAGGTCGTCCTGGCGCAGCGCACGCGCCGCGGTGGTCCATTCGTGGACCAGCAGGGTGAACCACAGCTCCATGACCTGGGTGGTGACCAGGAAGGCCATCTCGCCGGGCTCGTCGGACAGCGGGTGCTGCAGATGGGTGAGCACGGACGCCTGTACGTAGTCCTCGTACGGCGTGCTGCCCTCGAACGAGAGGTTCGGGGTCGCCGCCTCGTCGATCGGTGTGTCGGACATGTCTACCTCCAGAACGGGTCGCCCGGGATCACCGGGCCACGCCGCGATCATCGGCGGTGCGGACGAATCCGGCAAGGCCCGGCCTCCCGCGGCGTGCCGCCGCAGGAGGGTCGCGCGGCCGGCGGGCGCCGCAGGTCACGCGACGGGCGGCCCGGAGATGTAGCGCCCGCGGGCGTCGTAGGGCCACTGGTTGGCGGTGCAGCCCTTGAGGCCCTTGATCTGCTGCATCATCACCGGCGCCGGCTTGCCCGGTCCCGGGCAGCCCTCGTGGTGGTGGCCGATGCGGTGGCCGACCTCGTGGTTGATGATCAGCGCGCGGTAGCCCTCGATGGGGCCGTCGAACTCGGGCGAGCCGAGCATCCAGCGCTTGAGGTTGACGACGACGGTGGCGCCGACGTCGCAGTTGACCTCGCCGCGGGTGAGCAGGCCCGCGGCACCGCAGATGTCGTCCACGGTGTCCGGTGTCGCAACCTTGATCACGAAGTCGGCGGGGCCGGAGGAGACCAGCTGGAAGCCGTCGTGGCCGTCGGCGGTCCAGCCGCGCGGGTTGGCCAGGATGGCGGCGATCTCGTGGGCCGCGTCGGTGGCCGACAGCGAGATGCCGCCCTCGACCTCGACCTTGTAGCGGCGGATGAGGCCGTGCCCTGAGGCGCTGCCGTCGGCCCTGGCGGTGCTGAAGGTGCCGGTGCCGGACTTCGGCACGGACGTGGGCGGCGGCGGCGAGGGCGTGCGGGTCGGGCGCGGCGGGGTGCTCGTGGCGGTGCGGGAGGGGGACGGCCGGGCGGAGGGGCTGCGGCCGCCGTCCGCGGCCGCGGAGGACGGCGGGGTGGTGGTGGCCGTGGCGGACGCCTTGATGCCGTCGTCCAGCACCGCGGAGCCCGCGGTCTCCTGGGTCTTGTGCCAGGCCGCGTATCCGGCGGTGACGACGACGAGGAGGACGACACCGAGCGCTAGCGGCCCGGCTATCGCGGCGCGGCTCTTCGCCCGCCGGCGTCCATGACGATGCCGGCTGCGTTGTGCTGCCAAGACTCCCCCTGCGGCCGCGCAGCCGGCCCACGGCCCCGGCTCCTGCTCCGGCCCCCCATGGCTTATCCGTGCTGCGTGTGGACATGTGGTCGGACACACACGTGTACGACACGAAGAACACCGCCAAGAATCGCACACAGGTACGTGGCTATGCCACGCGCCACCCCTCTGTGGCAGGACTGCAACATTGGGCGGCGGGCGGCAGGCGGCCGCAGGGGGGCCGGGGCGGCCCCCGGGGGACTCAGCTCAGGGTGTCGGCAGCGGTCGGCGAGCTGTCCCGCAGGAAGGCGGTGCAGCGCTCGTACTCGTCCTCCTCGCCGATGGCCTGGGCTGCCCGGCCGAGCGCGTGCAGTGCGCGCAGGAAACCGCGGTTCGGCTCGTGCTCGAACGGCACCGGGCCGTGGCCCTTCCAGCCGGCCCTGCGCAGCGCGTCGAGGCCGCGGTGGTAGCCGGTGCGGGCGTAGGCGTAGGACTCCACGACGCTGCCCGCCTCGAAGGCGTCGTCGGCAAGCTGTGCCCAGACCAGCGAGGACGCCGGGTACTTCTTCGCGACCTCGGCGGGCGCGGTGCCCGAGGCGAGCAGCTCGCGCGGCTCCGGGTCGTCGGGCAGGTGGGTGGGGGCGGGACCCCCGAGCAGATTCTCGTGATTGGCCATGGGTTCCAGTCTGCCCGAGCCGGCGTGCGAAAGGACCCCGGGCAAGGTTGCCTGGGGTCCTTTCGGGGTCTCACGGCCCTGCGGGCGGCGGCCGGTGGGCCGGGCAGCGCCGGTGGGCCGGGCAGCGGCCGGTGGGCCGGGCAGCGGCCGGTGGGCCGGGCAGCGGCCGGTGGGCCGGGCAGCGCCGGTGAGGACTACTTGCGCTTGTTGCCCGCCGAGCGCAGGTTCTCCGCGGCGACGACGACGCGGGCGGCCATGCCCGCCTCGGCCGCCTTGCCCCACACGCGCGGGTCGTAGGCCTTCTTGTTGCCGACCTCGCCGTCGACCTTCAGCACACCGTCGTAGTTGGCGAACATGTGCCCGGCGACGGGACGGGTGAAGGCGTACTGCAGGTCGGTGTCGATGTTCATCTTCACGACGCCGTTCTCCAGCGCCTCGTTGATCTCCTCGAGCGTGGAGCCGGAGCCGCCGTGGAAGACGAAGTCGAAGGCGTTGGCCTTGCCGTACTTCTGCGCCACCGCGTCCTGGAGCTCCTTGAGGATGCCCGGGCGCAGCACCACGTTGCCCGGCTTGTAGACGCCGTGGACGTTGCCGAAGGAGGCGGCCAGCAGGTAGCGGCCCTGCTCGCCGAGGCCGACCGCCTCGACGGTGCGGAAGGCGTCGTCGACGGTGGTGTAGAGGTTGTCGTTGATCTCGTGCGAGACGCCGTCCTCCTCACCGCCGGTCGGGGTGATCTCCATCTCCAGGATGATCTTGGCCTTGGCCGCCTGGGCCAGCAGCTCCTTGGCGATGGCGAGGTTGTCGTCCAGGTTCTCGGCGGAGCCGTCCCACATGTGGGACTGGAACAGCGGGTTGCGGCCGGCGTCGACACGCTCCTGCGAGATCGCCAGCAGCGGGCGGACGTAGGCGTCCAGCTTGTCCTTCGGGCAGTGGTCGGTGTGCAGCGCGACGGTGACCGGGTACTTCTCGGCGACGATGTGAGCGAACTCGGCGAGCGCGACCGCGCCGGTGACCATGTCCTTGCTGTACTGGCCGCCCAGGAACTCCGCGCCGCCCGTGGAGATCTGGATGATGCCGTCGCTCTCCGCCTCGGCGAGGCCGCGCAGCGCGGCATGCAGCGTCTGCGACGAGGTGACATTGATGGCCGGGTAGGCGAACCTGCCCGCCTTCGCCCGGTCGAGCATGTCGTTGTAGACCTCGGGGGTTGCGATGGGCATCGTTTCCGCTCCTCAGATTCCGCGGGGTGGTGGTGCTGGCGTGGCGACGTCATCGTCGGCCCTATCTTCCCATTCCCGAACGGATACACCACCTCGGTACGGAGCCTGTCGCGGACCGCCCGCCGCATGTTTCACGTGGAACATCACGGAGCGCACAAAACCGCAGGTCAGCGCACCGCTGGGAAGAGGTCGCCGGGGCCGCCGCCGACCGGGATGCGGACGGCGGCGGCGAGCAGATCAGCCCAGATCGAGGTCGGCCAGCGAATACGCGGCGAGATACGGCAGACCCGCCTGCGTAACCTTCGGCTCCGCGCCGCGGTCGACGATCACGGCGACCGCGACCACCTCGCCGCCCGCTTCCCTGACCGCCTCGACCGCGGTCAGCGGCGAGCCGCCGGTGGTCGAGGTGTCCTCCACCACCAGCACCCGGCGGCCCTTGACCTCCGTGCCCTCGATACGGCGCTGCAGCCCGTGCGCCTTGTTGGCTTTGCGCACCACGAAGGCGTCCAGCCGCTTCCCGCGCGCCGCGGAGGCGTGCAGCATCGCTCCGGCCACCGGGTCGGCGCCCAGTGTCAGGCCGCCGACCGCGTCGAAGTCCAGGTCAGCGGTCAGGTCCAGCATCACCTGTCCGGCCAGCGGTGCCGCCTCGCCGTCCAGCGTGATGCGCCGCAGGTCGATGTAGAAGTCGGCCTCCAGCCCGGAGGAGAGGGTCACCTTGCCGTGCACCACGGCCTTGTCCTTGATCTGCTGCAGCAGGGCACTGCGTACGTCGTCACTCATGCCCACAAGTATCCGGCCCCGCGACCGGGCGCACGCAGCGCCGGTCGCGGGGCCGGTTCCGTTCCTCGGGGGCGGATCCCCTGGTCGGGCAGGGGCGGGTGCCCGGGTCAGCCGATCCGGTGCCAGGTCCAGACGGTGGAAATCTCCAGCGGGTCGATCGGGGTGACCAGCCGCGGTGCGGTGTTCAGGCCGTTGGGCGGGCCGGACTGCGGCTCGACGCACACCGCCTCGGGCTGCTCGTCGTAGATCACCGCCCACTGTGCGGGGCTGCGCACCTCGAGCCGCATCTCGCCGGGCCAGGTCAGCGTCACGTCCACCCCGTCGGGCATGCCGAAGCAGTCGTCCCAGGGGCCGGGCTTGGGGTCGATGCGGTTGCCGTTGGGCAGGTGGTTGCTGCCGCGCTCCTCCTGCCACTCCGCGCTGAACGCCAGCTCGACGTCCTGCCCGCCCTGGCCGAGGTTGCGCCGCCACCACGGGTGCCAGCCGGCCTGCGCGGGGAAGGAGTCCCCGCCCGCCGGCGCCTCGACGCTCATCGTCAGGGTCACCGAGTGCGGTGCCAGCTCCACGGTGTGGGTGACCCGTCCCGGGTAGGGCCAGGGGTCGGCCAGGTCGAAGTAGTAGGCCGCGGTCGTGGCGGTCGCTGGGGCCGCCTCCTGCCAGGCGACGTGCCGCCCGGTGCCATGGATCGCGTGCGGGGGCGCGTCCACCGGGAGCTGGTGGGTGACACCGCCGTTGCGGAAGACCCCGTTCTCGGTTCTGCCCGCCCACGGCACCATAAGAAAGGCGCCGAATCGGTCGCCCTGGCGCAGGAGTTCCGTCCCCGCGACCCGCAGGGAGGCGATCCGGCAGCCGTTCCCGGGCTCCAGGATCAGTTCGGCGTCGCCCGCCGTCAGCTTCGTCTGGTTCTCCACGCGACGAGCGTAGCGGGCGGGTGCTCTGACGTTCACTTATGGTCCGGCGAGTGGGTGGTGGCGGCGAGCTGACGCCGTCTCGCGGGACGGCCGGCCGACGCGGTTGCCAGGGCGCTCCGAGCTCAGCCGCGGCGCCGCAGCACGCGGCCCACGACGACCGCGGAGGCGACCAGCGCCGCGGCCACCGGTGCCGCCCAGCGCAGGGTGGCCGCCGCGGACGAGCTGTCCGGCGCGGGCACGGGTGCGTACCGCCCGCGCGGCGGCGCGTGGTCGACCTCCTCCGCGCTGCGGCCGATCATCGTCCGGCGGGCGTGCGCGGCCTCGGCGGGCGGTACGAGGTCGTCGAGCGCCGCGGCGCTCTCCGGGACCTCCACCTCGACCTCGACCAGCTCGAAGTCGTCGAGGTCGGCGGGCTGCCCCGGCTCCCCCAGGTCGTCCACCACGTCCGGCTCGGGCTCGCCGGCCGCGTCGTCCGGCTCCGCGGGTACGGCCTCGGGTCCTGCCGCGTCCTGCGGTGCGTCCTGCGGCGCTTCGTCGGCCTCGTCCTGCGGTACGTCCGCGTCGCGCGCCTCGGCGGCCGGGGCGTTCGCCGCCAGCTCGGCACAGAAACGGTCCAGCAGCCGCCGTACGGCCGCCTCCACCGCCGCGGGCTCGTACGTCGCGAGCCGGCCCTCCGCCTGCGCCTCGCCGCGCCAGACGACCGTCACGCCGGCCTCGGGCTGCACCGCCGTCACCACGGTGACCTCGGCGGTGGCCGTGACGCTCCCGCCGCCGCGCACCTCCGTGCCGGCCGCCCGCACCGTGAAGCCGGGACCGTCGCCGCTGACCGTCACGGTGCCGCGGTAGGTGATCGTGGAACCGCCGACCCGCAGCCGCAGCCGCCCCTCGGCGGCGCCGTCGGGCGCCTCCCCGGCGTCGGGCTGCCAGCCGGGCAGGCTGGCCCGCACCACATCCGGCGTGCGCAGCGCCTGCAGCAGACGCACGGTGGTCATGCCCGGAACGAAGGACTCATGCTCCATGCGGCGGAGCCTACCCACCAGCGCGCCCCCTTGACGTTTCCGCGACCCGCACTTTTTCCCCGGCGCCCCTGCCCCGCCGTTCCCGAGCCGCTCCCGCGCGTTCCCGAGCCGCCTGTCCCGCCGTTCCCGAGCCGCCTGCCCCGCCGCTCCCCAGGCGCTTACGACGCGCGTTCCCGGGCCGCCTACGACGCCGGTATCCGCGGCCGCAGCAGCGTCGACGGCGGCAGCGAGCGGCTGGGCCGGGTGGTCAGCGGCGCCCGGGCGGCCAGCCGCAGCACCGGCGGGGTGAGCGTCGGCGGGGTACCCGGGGGCAGGGCGAGCGGCGGAGCGGCGGCCCGGGCGGCCAGCAGGTAGGCCTGGTCGGGCGCGTCCCCGGGACCGCCTGGGGCCACCGGCAGCCAGTACGGCGAGGTGTGCAGCCCCACCGCCCGTACGGTCGCGTCGATCGTCCAGAAGGTGCGGGCCGAGCCCGCCGCCGTACCCGCCCGGACGGCGAGCCGGCCGCCGGGGGCCAGGGCGCGGGCGGCGAGGCCGTAGAACTCCTGCGAGTACAGCTTGGCGCTGCGGGAGACCCCCGGGTCCGCCAGGTCGGCGACGATCACGTCGTAGGTCCCGCCGGCGTCACCGTGGTGCAGGCGGCGCAACCAGTCGAAGGGGTCCGCGGTGACCGCTCGCACCCGGGGGTCGGCGTAGGCGAGGCCGTTGAGGGCGGTCAGGCCCGGGTCGGTGCGGGCCAGCCGCAGCAGCTCGCCGTCCGGCTGGACCGCGCTGACCTCGGCGACGTCCCCGTACCGCAGTACCTCGCGCAGGGCCAGGCCGTCACCGCCGCCGAGCAGCAGGACCCGGGTGTGCGGGCCGTTCATCGCGGGGTGGACGAGTGCCTGGGCGTAGCGGGCCGTCGCGGTGCCCGCGACCCGCAGCCGGCCGTCGAGGTAGAGCCGCAGCGGGCGGCCGCCGCTGCCGCCGCCGGTCAGCACGATCTCCTGGACCGAGCTCTGCTCCGCGACCCGCACGTCGCTGCCGTAGACCGCCCGCCGGGCCGCCCGCTCGAAGGGTCCTGCCGCGACCGCGGCACCGGCGAGCACAGCGAGCACCAGGACGTTGGCGACCAGCAGCAGGCCGCGGGCGCGCCGGCTGAGGTCGCCGCGGAAGAGCCACAGCACGGTCGCGCCGCCGGCCGCCGCGTTGACCACGCCGGTGGCCAGCGCGCCGGTCAGCTGCCCGAAGTGCGGCAGCAGCAGGAAGGGGAAGGCGAGCCCGCCGACGAGCGCGCCCACGTAGTCGGCGGCGAAGAGGTCGGCGACCGCGCCGCCCGCGTCCTGCTGCCTGATCCGCTGCACCAGCGTCATCAGCAGCGGCACCTCCGCCCCGGTCAGCACCCCGATCGCGAAGGCGCAGCCGACCATCGCGGGCGTGGCCTGCCCGAACCAGGCGAAGAAGCCGTAGAGCACCATCACCGACAGGCCGCCGACCAGGGCGAGTCCGGTCTCGACGGCGGCGAAGGCGGCGGCGGCCCGGCCGCGTAACCGTTTTGCCAGCAGCGAGCCGAAGCCCATCGCGAAGACCATCACCGACAGGATCACCGAGGCCTGGGTGACCGAGTCGCCGACCAGATACGAGGCCAGGGCGACGAGTTCCAGCTCGTAGACGAGCCCGCAGGCGGCGCAGACGAAGACGGCGGCGAGCACCAGCGCGCGGGCCGCGGCCGCGGGCACCGGTAACCGCAGGCCGAGTCGCGGGGCCTCGTTGCGATGGCGCTGGTCGATCATGAGTGCACGCTATGTCAGGGTCGAGGTGCCACCGGTCACCCACAGGGGTGCAATCGGCGGCTCCGGGCGGCGGACCGGGGCGGTATCGGGTCAGTCCAGCGCGTTCACCCGGGTCCTGGTGGTGACCAGCCGCCCCTCCTGCGGATACGCGTGCCAGGTGCGCCAGCGCACGCCCCCCTCCGCGTACTGCACCAGCATCGCGGTGAAGGCGTGCGGGTCGCCGGGGAAGGTCCCGGCCAGGCCGTGCGGGTGGTCGGCGACCAGCGCGAGCAACTCCTGCGCCCGGCCAGCGAAGGAGCCCTGCGACAGCGTCTCGATGCGGGCCGCGAATTCGTAGTCCCACACGCCCACCCGGCGTGCCACCCCGAACGGCAGCGGCGCCCGGCTGCCCGGCATGCACGCGACCGTCTCCGAGCACTCGCCGCGCCCGGCGTCGACCAGGACCTGGTGCGAGGCGCCCAGCAGGCGTAATTCGACCTTGGCCCGCAGCCCGCGGCCGTCGCCGACTTCGACGTTGAGCACGGCGAGCGCGGGAAGCGCGTCTTTGCCGAGGCACCAGGCGAGATCTCCCGCGCGGGTGTCGGTGTACGAGGTTTGCAGGGTGGTGAGCATGGGTCGGCTCCGCAAGCACGCAGTGGATCGAGCACGCAGTGGATGTGATGGGCCGCTCCACGCGCCCAATTGACAGGGCGCGCGTCGGCTCGTGCCCACGTGGGGTCCGCTGGACCCGAACGGTCCCGGCTCGAAATGGGTCCGAGACCTACGGAATCATGAATCACGGGTCGGCTTCAGGGTTTTTACCCATCTGTGTGCACTTTCCATCCCTTGGAGCGCCGACGAGTTCACGTGTTCACCCGCATCCGTCCCACTGCTCCCGCACACCCCTGCCGGCACACACGAGCGGCGCTCACCGCGGTGCTCGCGGTGGGCGCGCAAGACGGCTCGCCCGAGGGCGCGGGACGCTCAGCCCGCGGCGCCGTTCCCGGTCAGCGCGAGGAACTCCGCCCGGGAGACCGCGATCGCCGAACTCGCCGTCGAGCGCGACCTCCTCGTCGTGACCGACGAGGTCTACGAGCACCTGGTCTTCGACGGCACGCACACCCCGCTGATCTCCCTCCCCGGCATGGGCGACCGCACGGTCTCCATCTCCTCGGCGGGCAAGACCTTCTCCTTCACCGGCTGGAAGGTCGGCTGGGTGACGGGCTCCCCCGAACTCGTCGCGGCCGTCCGCACGGCGAAGCAGTTCCTGACCTACGTCGCCTCAGGCCCCTTCCAGTACGCCATCGCGGAGGCCCTGGCCCTGCCCGACACGTACTACACCGGCATCCGCGACGACCTTCTGACCAAGCGCGACCTGCTCGACGCCGGCCTGCGCGACGCCGGCTTCGCCGTGTACGAGCCGCAGGGCACGTACTTCATCACCACCGACATCGCCGAGCTCGTCCCGGACACCGACGCGTTGACCTTCTGCCGCTCGCTGCCCGAACGAGCCGGCGTCGTCGCCGTCCCCAACTCCGTCTTCTACGACCACCCCACCGCGGGCCGCACCCAGGTCCGCTTCGCCTTCTGCAAACAGGAAAAGGTGCTGGCAGACGCCGCCACCCGCCTCCGCGAGGCGTTCAACGGCTGAGCGCCGAGCGTTCCTCCCTTTCCCCTGCGGCATGCGGCAGGCTGCGGCACCATTTTCGGGGAGGCCGTCCGCCTAGCAACCGGCCGGCCGCGCTTCGGGGAGGGCAGGCATGTCGCACGGCACTCGCTGGACACTCGCTGTTGCCGGCTCGGTCGCCGCGTTCGCAATTTTCTGGCCTGTGCTCGACTGGGCGGGGCTGAACGAGGCGGTCGTGCTGGCATGCGCACCGACGGCCGGTGCGACCGTACTCACAGTGGGTGGTTGGTACGCAAGCCGGGAGCAGCCTGCGATGGCCCCGGGGTCCCCTTCTACAGGAGCGACGTCCTCGCTCGTCCTAGGTGCCCTACCGCGTCGTCCCCTTGCTTTCCAGCAACGGCACGCCGCCTCACGCGCTCTGCGGGAGGCGGCGAGTCCCGGTCGGGTCGCCGTCGTGTGTGCCGTCACGGGCGCCCGAGGTGTGGGGAAGACCCAACTGGCCGCCGCATTCGCCCGCGAATGCGTCAAGGCACAGTGGCGGGCCGTGGTGTGGATCGTGGCCGAACGGCCGGGACAGATCGTTTCCGGGCTCGCCGATCTCGCCCACGAGGCCGGCGTACGGGCACCGCTGCAGAACGCGGAACTCGCTGCTGCCGCCGCCCGGCGCTGGTTGGAGGCGTTGCACGAGCCTTCGCTGCTGGTCTTCGACAATGCGGCCGATCCTGACGAGACGGCCCGCTGGCTCCCCCGTACCGGGCGGACCACGGTGATCGTGACCAGTACCCTGCGCTCCTTCTCCCTCCTCGGCACGCCTGTCGAACTCGATGTTTTCACCGAGCGGGAAGCGGTGGACTTCCTCATGGAACGGTCGGGACGCGACGACAGCCAGGGCGCTGCCCAGGTGGCACGGATACTGGACCTGCTACCCCTCGCCTTGGCCCAGGCAGCCTTCGTGATCCGTGCTCAGGGCCTGACGTTCGCCGATTACGAGGAGCGGTTCGTCCGCAATCCCGCCTCCGACGCGCTTCCCCGCGTACCTGGGGGGCACTACCCGCAGGGCGCTGCGACAGCGCTGCTGCTCGCAGTCGGCGATGTCGAGCGTTCAACAGAGGCGGGCCACGCGCGCGCCATCGTCGACCTCATGGCGCTGCTGGCACCCACGGGCGTAGGGCGCGGCGTCCTGCACAGTGTCGCCCCCGGCGACACCGCCGGTATGGACCGCACGCTCGGTAGCCTGACCGACGCGTCACTCGCGTTCTTCGCGGCGGACGGGGCAACAGTACTGATGCACCGGCTGGTCCAGCGGGTGCTGAGGGACAGGCTGGCTGGAGAAGGGCGCCTCGCCGAAGCCGTAGCACAGGCAGCCGGCGTTCTACGTGGCCTCTGCGAAGATCCTGGCGAGCCGGCCCGGCGCGAACTGGCCCCGCACGTCAACAGCCTCTGGGTCTGGGCACAGCCGCTGGGAAACGCAGTCCTCGCCGGCCTGCTCGATCTGCGCAGACACGCGGTCCGCCAGTTAGGCGCGGCCGGTGAACTGGCCAGCGCCAGGGCATTGGGCGAGGAAGTCCTCGACGATCACCTGCGGCTGCTGGATGCAGACGACACCGCCGTCGTCTCAGCACGCGGCACGCTCAGCTCGGTGTACATCACCGCGTCCTACCCGCAGATGTCGGTCCCCTTGATAGAGGACAACCTGGACGTGTGCCGGCGGTCGGCGGGACCAGAAGCTGACGAGACGCTGGAGATGACCAATACGCTCGGTTATCACCTTGAGGCGGCTGGACGCCTGGACGACGCCGTAGGTACTCATACGGTGAATCTGGACGACTGTCTGCGTGTCCTGGGGCCTGACTCGCCAGTCACTCTCCGGACCCAGATCAACCTGGCCAGCTGTTACCGGGCACAGGGCCGTCATAGTGAAGCCCTTGCACTCTTCGAGAAGACCGCGGCGGACAATCTGCGGGTCGAAGGGCCGGAACACCTGTCCACACTCAACGCCTTCGGCGAACTCGCCCGCATGTACGAGCGAGTGGGGAGATACGCGGAATCCCTGGCTCTTCACAACGACAACCTCGCCGGATACCGGAGCCTGCTGGGGACGGACCACGACATCTACTTCTGGTGGCAGCCTTTCCGCTCGCTGGCCCTGCAGGGCGTCGGCCGCCACGCGGAGGCGCTCGACCTCCTCACCACGCTCCTCTCGGCATCCCGGGAGCGATTGGGACTGAGCCATCCTGACACCCTGCGGGTGCAGGTCTTCCTCGCACGCGCCTACGCTTCGGCAGGCCGTTACAGTGCTTCGCGGTCGCTCCTCGCCCAGACCATCGCCGACAGGGCCCGGGTCATCGGCCCCGACCACCCGTGCACCCTCAATGCGCGCCGCAACCTGGGCTGTGTCTGCCTGAAAGCGGGAAGCCGCGCAAGGGCGACGCGCCTACTGGAGTCGGTGGTCAGGGACTACGACCGGGTTCTGGGACCCGAACACCCCTACACGCGCACAGCGAAGCAGAATCTGCTGGCTGCGCGGAGCGGACGGCGATTCGCCGGACGCACGTGAAAACTCCTGCCGCGCCCCCCGAACGGCTTCGGCCGTGACACACATGGCCGGGGGCTCACTCCCTTCCCGATGTCGCCAGACGGGCCTGCAAACGGTGATGAGCATGTGCGCGACAATCAAGGAGGCTGCCGTCCGGCGCCCGGATCGGCGAGGCCGGGATCATCCGGCAGGGCATCCACCTCGCGGCCACGGCGAACCGCGTCTGGGCACGGGCTCCCACGTCACACGATCGCGTAAGGGCCGCCCGGCGGGTGCGCCTGCTCCCCTTCCGGATCGCGTTTCGCTCGGGATTCCCCTTCCCCGGGCCGCGGAGGACTCGGAGGGCGGCGCCAACTCCGGCGATTGCCGACGCGGTCAGCAGATCCGACGGCAGCTCTACGGGCCGGGTCGGCTGCCGTGCCATGGCGCTTACCGGGGACTTCACGTACAATTTCTTGTACAGGAAGGAGGTCGGCTGTGAAAACCATGTCCTATTCCGAGTCGCGCGCGCGGTACGCCGAGGTGCTCGATTCCGTCACCGACGACCGCGAAGAGGTCGTCATCACCCGGGCCGGACACGACCCGGTCGTCATCGTCTCCCTTGAGGACTACGAGTCCCTGAAAGAGACGGCCTACCTGCTGCGGAGTCCGGCGAACGCCCGGCGCCTGCTCGCCTCGATCGACGAGCTGGAAACCGGCGGCGGCACCGTACGCAAGCTGGCGACCGACGAATAAGAGCCGACCGATGAAGATCACCTTCTCCTCCCGTGCATGGGAGGACTACCTGTGGTGGCAGCTTCAGGACCGAAAAACCCTGAAGCGCATCAACACGCTCATCGCCGACATCGCCAGGAACGGCAATGACGGGATCGGCAAGCCGGAACCCCTCAAGCACGGATTCCAGGGCTATTGGTCGCGCCGCATCAACGACGAGCACCGACTGATCTACAAGGCGACCGAGGACAGCGTCCTGATCGCACAGTGCCGCTACCACTACGAGAGCTGACGGGATCCCATCGGATCGAGCGCAGAAACCCTGCTCCGAGCTCTGAGGTCGTCGCCCAGCCGCTGACAGAGCGATCCGGTGCGAGGAGGGGGACCGGCCTCGGCCGGTGCCCCCGCCCGCACCGACTGCCCCTGACGGGCCCGTCATCGACATACGAATGAGCGTGTGAACGCGGAGTGGCCTGGGTCAAGCGTTTTCACCTGCCTATTGGGTGCTTGCCGCGTAGGCCAGCTGCCGCGCATCAGCCAGGATGGACCCCAGGGGATCGGCATCCGGGTTGAGGACGGTGGAGAGATGAGCGGCAGGCCGCTGCTGAACCGCAGGCTGGACGGGCTCGGGACGACGATCTTCGCGGAGATGTCCGCGCTTGCGCTGACGACGGGCGCGATCAACCTCGGCCAGGGCTTCCCGGACACGGACGGGCCGGAGGCGATCCGGGAGGCCGCCGTGCGTGCGCTGCGGGGCGGCCGCGGCAACCAGTACCCGCCGGGGATGGGCGTTCCGGAACTGCGCACGGCGATCGTCGACCACCAGCGGCGCTTTTACGGCTTGAACTTCGACCCCGACACCGAGGTGCTGGTCACCGCGGGCGCCACCGAGGCGATCGCGGCGGCGATGCTCGCGCTGCTCGAACCGGGCGATGAGGTCATCGCGTTCGAGCCCTTCTACGACTCCTACGCGGCGAGCATCGCGATGGCCGGCGGTGTACGCGTCCCGCTGACCCTGCGCGCCCCCGACTTCCGCCCCGACCTCGACGCCCTTCGCGACGCCATCACCCCCCGCACCCGCCTGCTTCTCCTGAACAGCCCGCACAACCCGACCGGCATGGTGCTCACCCGCGACGAGATGACCGCGATTGCCGAGCTGGCTGTGGAGCGCGACCTCATCGTCGTCACCGACGAGGTCTACGAACACCTGGTCTTCGACGGCGGCGAACACATCCCGCTGATCTCGCTGCCCGGCATGCGCGACCGCACGGTCTCCATCTCCTCAGCGGGCAAGACCTTCTCGTTCACGGGTTGGAAGGTTGGCTGGGTTACCGCCTCCGCTCCCCTCCTCGCGGCCGTGCGCACCACGAAGCAGTTCCTCACCTATGTTGCCTCGGGCCCGTTCCAGTACGCCATCGCGGAAGCCCTCAGCCTCCCGGACGCCTACTTCACCGCCTTCCGCGACGACCTCCAGACGAAGCGCGACCTCCTGGCCGACGGCCTCACCGCGGCCGGCTTCGAGGTCTACCGCCCCCAGGGCACGTACTTCATCACGACGGACATCGCAGCCCTCGGCGAGAAGGACGCCCTCGCCTTCTGCCGCTCACTCCCCGAACGCTGCGGAGTGGTCGCCGTCCCCAACTCCGTCTTCTACGACGACCCCGACGCCGGCCGCACCCAGGTCCGCTTCGCCTTCTGCAAGAAACAAGACATCCTCAAGGAAGCAGCAGCCCGCCTCCACGGATAGCAGCTCGCAGCTGTAAAGACAGGCTGGCCTGGGGCCGGCAGAGAGTCGCCCACCCGGTTGCTGAACAGGCACTGCGGCGTGCCAGGGTGCTCGCTTCCCACGTTCGTTGGCGAGCGGGCGGGCCTTGCACTATGCCGTTCACCTGCGTATAAAGCCGGCCGTTGCCCCAGCCCGGCCAACTCCGCGAGAGCGCTCCTCCTGCAGCCTGCCTCGGCGTCCCGGCAGGTTCAAGTGCACGTCACCGTGGCATCGGCGGCGCGTTTGAGGACTCTGCGGACCATAGGCCCTCGCTCTTCCAGGGCTGCCTCGTCCAGGTCGCCGGCGAAGTCGGCGGCGGTGTCGTTGTCGAAGGGGCCTCTGTCCCAGGTGCCCGCGTCATCTCCTCGCGTAGCATTCCGGGAATCCTCGCAGTGGCCACCGACAGCTGAGCCCGGACGGCGCCGGCGCCATACGGCGGCCACCGGAGCCGGGCGGTCGCTAGGCTCCCGCCATGTCTGACGATCTCGGCTTCACATGCTCACGCTGCGGCGACCACCATGCAGAGCCCCCCATGGGCTACTCGACCATGGCTCCCGACGTCTGGGAGCCCCGCTTCGAGAATGACCCGGACAGCATGCTGTCGTCCGACCAGTGCGTGATCAGGGGCCAGCACTTCTTCATCAGGGGCCTGATCGAGATACCCGTGATCGGCAGCGAGGACGTCTTCTCATGGGGCGTGTGGGTCTCCCTGAGCAAGGACAACTTCGCCCGCGCCCTCGAGGTCTGGAACACCGAGGGCCGCGAGACCGAGAAGCCCTACTTCGGCTGGCTCAGCACCGAGCTCGCGCTCTACTCCGAGAGCACCACCGACTTGAAGACCAACGCCCACACGCGACCGGTCGGCAGCCGCCCGTTCATCGAACTGGAGCCCACCGACCACCCCCTCGCCGTCGAGCAGCGCAACGGCATCACGCATGCCCGCGTGCGCGAGATCGCCACGGCTGTACTGCATCCGACGTGATCGCCCGGGGCGACCGGGCTCCCGGAACCTGTCGGATGTCGTTGAGCGTCCGTCGGCCATCACCTCCGGACACGTTCAGGTTGAAGGCTCGATCTCGCTGATGGCACGCGTCAGCTCATCCACCAGCGCCTGGTGCTGTTCCCGTGCGACTCGTTCAGGGTCAAGCCCCGTGAGGGCCATGGGTCAGCTCTCCTCGGTTGCCGGGTCAGGCTCGTCCGAGGCGCCGCGCATGTCGAGGCCGGCACTGACGGCCTGGTGATCGTTGATTCCGACGTGGTGGATGAAAGCCCACGTGTCGAGCTGGTGACAGGCGAAGGCGGGGTCGTATGCCGCAGTGGGCAACTGCGGGACGCGCTTGCGGCCTGTCTCGTCCAGCCGGTACGGCTCCCGGAAAGCCGTGCTCCACTGCCGAAGTACGGGGGTAAAACGCTCGCAGGCTTCGTCGGCGCTGGTCCCAAGGTACGCGGCAATCTGTTCCCAGGAACTTCCTCTTTCGAGTTCGTAGATGACCGCCGCCGCGACGGTTCGTTCCGCCAATTCAACAAGCTGCCGGGCCTGGCTGAGTCGCCCTCCGAGGCCAGTATCGGCGTCTTGGCGCGTGCCTACGAGACCAGCGGCGCTGGTAGCCACGCCCTGGGCTTGGTCGGAGAGCACGAGCCGGGCGAGTCCCTGGCGGGAGTACTTCAGGCGTTCGTCGTCGTAGGGGGTCGACTGGCTCATAGGCACAGCGTTCCATGGCCTCCTGGCCCTTGGGCACCAAGTTTGCGGGGAGTTCGTGCAACTCCAGGGTCCAGGCGCGCTCGCGGACGAGCGGGATTCGACCTGTTGTCGGTCGCCTCCCCTATCGTGCGGGCGACGCATCGTGGAGGGAGCAGGGTGGGATTCTCCGGGGATTTGATCTTTGGCCGCAGTGAGTGCCCGCTGGTGGAAGCGCCGGTTTTCAGCGGCCTCCGTGAGGAGGTTCGGGACGGCATTCATGCATGGTGGCCTCGACCGGGCGGCTGGCAGACACTACAACTCGACTACGGGCTATGGGAGGAAGCCAGCCTTGCCGCGCTGGTCCAGTGGACCGGGGCCGCGGCCTGTTGCGCCTCCGTCTACGACAGCGACACTGCGCTGGTCACAGGGCTGGGGACCGACGGCCGGCAGTGGGATGCCTACCTGCACTTGGAGTTGCTGGCGGCCAGCGAGGCGGGAGACCTCTGGGCGGAAGAGCCTGCGGGCATGGGTGACATGAGCGTATGGGTGACCACACCCGCCTACGCGGCAGCCACCCGACGCAAGCTGGCCGAACTGGACGCGACGGTACCGGCCGATGCGCGGGCTGCTCTGGCCTGGGCGGCCAACGCGGGCTTCCCCGGTAAGGCCGACCCGGCCTCGATCGAGGCCGTTCTGCGCTCCCACGAGGTCTTCGTGGAGGAGTCGTTCACGGCGCTGCTGGACAGGCTGGGGTTCCCTGCCGCAGCAGAGCCTGCTGACCACCTCACGGTCTGACTGATCTCTTCGGGTACGCCCGAGAATTCGAGGCGCGTCGAGCACCGCTGCCCGACCATTCACCCAGAATTCTTCATTCTGTCCGGATGGACACTCCCGCCGTGGATGCCGCTCACCGTTGGCTCGCGGAGGACGGCGTCACGCAGGTTGATAGCGGCGAGCGGGCCGATAGCGAGAACACTGGTCAGCTCCTGGGCGCCAACGAGGTCGCGCTCTCCTGGGCAGGGGCGGGGAACCCGCCAAGGCCAGCTGACACCTACAAGACCCGCCTTGGCGGCCCGCCGCCCGCACGGCGGCGTGCCATCCCCGCCGGGCGGTCACGGACGCATGGTCTGGCCCTGCGCGGTGCCTTCCACAGCCTCCACATACACACGGGCTACCTCGGAGACGGGAGTACCATCGGCCGAGTCCATGCCCATGTTTTCCAGGGTCTCCTTGATCCACCCAGGGCTGATGAGATTGATCCGCAGATTCCGCGGCAGCTCACCAGCCGCGTTGCGGACGAAACCCTCCAGGCCAGTGTTGATGAGCGCCCCCAGCGACCCACCAGTCAGCGGCGCGGCGAAGGTGCCCCCAGTCAGGGTGACAGAGCCACCGTCCCGCAGATGACGCACGGCACGCCGGGCCAGGGCAACCTGCCCCAGGAGCTTGCCCCGCGCTCCGGCCGCGATCTCGTCATCTGACGCGATCACCAAGTCCACCAGCGGGCCGCTGGCAGCACAGCACACCACCGCGTCGAGGTCTGGCAGCTCCTCGAAGAGCGCGTCCAGGGAGGAAGGAACTTCCAGATTCACCTTCACCGGGCCGCTCCGCGAAGCCTTCACGACCTGATGAGAAGCCTCTAACGCGCTGGCGACAGCAGTGCCGACCGTTCCGGTCGCCCCGATCACAAGTACTTTCATGTCACCGATGATCTCAGTGGTGCCACGCCGACATGCTGCCGCCTCGTCCAACTGCCGTCATCTCTCGTGAACAACAACGACCCTCACGATCTCCAACTGCTGCCCGATGCGGCAGACAAACGCTGCTGCTTGAAGTGAACGAAGCCAGGCAATTGGATCTCCCGGCCGACACCGAGTATCTGGGAGAGCTGCGCGCTGTCCTCTCCGCCGGCCACACGAACCACTTCCGCAGTCCACAAGCATGGACCGAGGCCCTGCAAGCCCGTCCGTAGCCGCCATCTCGATCCCTCGACGCTGAGGTCGGTCCACGCCAGGCGGAGGCGAATAGCCGCCTCGTAGCGGTTGATGGGCGTACACGTCTGGAACCGATGGACAGGCGGTAGCGTGCGCCCATGACATGGCGGGGACCGACGTATCGGATGGTGGACGGGGAGCGGATCCACGGGGCCTGGTGCCACGTATGGCAGCGGCAGCGCCTCGAAGCACAGTGGTTCGTGAACGACCTGATCGTCTTCGCCGACGGCGCGATCATGTGCGGGGATCGAACCGACGTGGCCGGCCTGCAGAGGCTGCTGGCATCAGGAACGCTCACGCCGACCAAGCCCGGGGTTCCCACGCTCGCTGCCGAACCGTCGAAGTGGCTTTCACGACACGGCGAACCGCTGACTCCTGAGGGGTTCCTCGCGGAGGTCGCCGACCGGATCGAAGAGCTGAGCGGCCGGTCAACCGCAGGGGAACGCTGCTGGGAGGCTATCCGGCGCTACCAGCAGGGTCCGACGGAACACCATCGCGCCCTGTTGCGGGACGCCTATCTGGCAGTGCCGCCGCACCTGCGCATCTACGTTCTGGGCGACATGGACCGCCAGGATCGTCCCCTGCGGATCCTGCTCACCGACCTCGGCCAACGCGTCGACGGGGACGGTCCTGTGGCGACGGAGGAAATGCACCAGTCAGCCCTGGACTATTTCCATCGTGGGGACGATGGAGTTGCACAGGCACAGGAGCGGCGCGCTGTGCAATATGCGGACGACCCCGACGAGGGCACCGGCCCGGCCGTCACCTTGCACGAGACCGTATTCCCGCGAGGCTGGCCCGAAGAACTGGGGCTGTTCGTCCTGCGCAACGATTTTCCGGCGCCCGTGCAGTTCGCGGGTGAAACCTACCCCTCCGTGCTCCACGGCTACTGGGCACTGTCCGCGGCCGATGCTTCTGATCGTGCGCAGATAGGGGACGCCCCCACCGCCCGGGAGGCACATGACCTGGGGGGACGCGCAAGCCGACGGACGGACTGGCCCAGCGTGCGGCTCGCCGTCATGACCGGCCTGCTGCGCGCGAAGTTCGCCCAGCACATCGAACTTGCCGAGATCCTCGTCTCCACGGGCGACGCCACCATCAGCTATACCGGGTTGTCGGACTCTCCCTTCTGGAGGGATGCCCCGGACAGTCGCGGACGGAACTGGATGGGCCGACTCTTGGAGCTGACCCGATCCGAACTCGTCTCGCAGCAGGCGCTCGCCGAGGGAGACTCTTGAGGACTGCTGAACCTGCCCGAGTCGAATCGTGTGGGCACTACAGCGGGTTCTGGTCGATGCTGATCCGGTCCCAGTCCATGTACCGACCGAGCTTCTTCGGTTCGTCGATGACGACGCCCGAGAACAGGAAACGCAGCACGGCATTGCGACGCTCGTCCGTCATTTCCTCGGCCTCCCAGGCGGCCCGTGCGCCCGCGCCCGTAAGGCCGTCGAGGAGTCCTCCACCTCTTCGGCCACGCCCTCGGAGAGGTTGCTGCTGGCGAGCCGACCGTCCACCCGGAGCTCGCTGAGCAGCTTGACGGCCGCCTCGCTGACGAAGTCCTCAAGCGTCGGCGCCACTATCGCCCGGGAGCACTTCTTCTCGTCGTTCCGTCCCCGGCGATTGCACTGGTACGCAGGACCTGCGCTCTTGGCCGTACCCGACATCAGGGTGCCGCAGCGCCCGCACAGGACCAGGCCGCGTAGGAGGTAGTACCGGTGCCGGGGCTTGCTGAGTGCCTCCTTGTGGGCTGCCGATCGGAACTCACGCCGTGCCCCTGGCCTCGGCCCACACTCCCGCGTCGATGATCGCGGGCCAGGTGCCGGGGCCGGCGTCGGCGGGAACGGGCAACCGACACGTCTGTCCATGCCACAGGCACCGCGCGAAGGCGGAGAACACGGCAGCCGGCCGGTCGGTTGCGTTCACGAATTGGGACTGCCGGTGACCGACACCATTCGCGTCATCCGCGGACTCGGCGGGCGGTCAGGTCGCGGGCGGGTGAAACGGCGCGGCGCGGGTGACGGCTCCGACCGACCGGCCGCGGCACCGATGCGGGCCGACACGTTTGCTTCCGCCCTCTTCCCGGCGATCTGCCCGCTGCGACCGGATGAGCGTGTGACCGAGGCGTGGCCTGGGTAACCGGCTCCCCCGACCTCGTCGCGGCCGTCCGCACGGCGAAGCAGTTCCTGACCTGCGTCGCCTCGGCCCCTTCCAAGCACGCCATCGCCCAGGCCCAGGCCCTCGCCCTCCGCGACACGTACTACACCGGCATCCGCGACAACCTGACGGCCAAGCGCGACCTGCTCGACCGTTCGGAGGCAGGGACCGGAAGTGGCTGCGGCAGCCGGGGGCCGTCACCCGAGTGGGTCCACTCGCGTCCGATCAGCGGCGTCATCGTGCGGGCGCCTGCGCAGGCGCTTCCTCGCGCCAGCGCCCGCGCCCGCGGCCGCGCCCGCGCCCGCGCCTCAGCCGTGCTGGAGCCGTGCCAGGACGCGCGCGCTCTCGCGCTCGACGGCGACCCTGCCGTACTTGCTCACCAGGGCCAGGTAGAAGAGGCCCGGCGCCGTGGGCGACCACAGGTCGGCACGGTCCGGGTGGAAGATGAAACGGGTCACCGGTTCGATCTCGAAGTCGACCAGTTCGTGCCGGTCGTGCTCCCATTTGTCGGACACGCCGCGGGACCGGCGGGCGATGAACTCGTGGGAGGTCACCCCGCGCAACCGCGCGAGGAACAGCGCTCCCCACTGGTGCGTGCCCTTGTCGATGGTCAGCGCCAGCATGCTGAGCCGGTACTCGTCCGCACTGAGTGCCAGCTCCTCGCTGAGTCCGCGACGCGCCACGTCGAAGATGTTCGGAGCCCGCCGGGCCGCGTTGTCCACGACCCGTGACAGCGCCTCGTTGGCCGAGGAGTTCCAGGTGCCGGGATGCGAACCCACCGTCTGGCTGCGCCGCGAGACGATCAGCTTCTCGTCGCGCGTGATCACGGCGACGTTCGTGCCGAAGGAGGAGCCCATGAAGGCGGGCACGTCCATCGGGTCGTACGGGTCGAGGTACCGGCTCCTGGGAGTCGTTCCGTCCGCGAACTGCCGGTCGAGCTGCTGCGTGGCCAGGAAGGTGAAGTAGTCGGAATTCTGCAGCCGGAGATAGATCTCCGGGGCCTCCGTCTCCGCGACCCGCCCGATCGTGACCTGGTCCACCGCGAAATTGAGCCCGTTCCAGAAGTACGGCTTCCCGGCAAGGCGCAGCGACTCCTGCTCGGCCTCGATCTCCGCCCGCCACCGGGCCATCTCCTCCGGGAGTTCGACGTCCTCGTCCATCGTCCGTACGTGGACGGAGTCTTCCGGAATGGCACTCTCGCCGTCGCCCTCGACGACCAGCAGATCGGTGTGCATCGTGCCCCAGGTGAAGGGCTCCCAGGACGCACTGCTCGCGAACGGCGCGAAGGGCTGCCCCCGGCCGCCCGGGACGGTCTGCTCCGGGATCGGCGCGCTTGCCGCCCCGGACAGCGCGCGATTGCGCACCAGGGCCAGCTGGCCGCCGAGTGCGCGGTTGTGCTGGTCGGGCTGCGGAAAGCCCTTGACCACGAGGTTGCGGCTGACCCGCTTGAAGATCGTGTCCATGTCGAGGAGTTCCGACGCACCTTCGATGCCCGAGTCGAGGGTGTGCATCAACTCCCCGGTGAAGGCCGTGTACTCCCCGTCCAACGGGGCGACCGCGAGCCGGGTGGGGGTGGTGGCCGCCCAGACCACGGCCCCGTGCACGCCGGTCGACTCGGGTCCCATCACCACCCCCATCTGCTCGTTGGCGGCGCGGCCGCTGTAGCAGCAGTCGAGGATGATGACCCGGCGGGTGGCCGGCGAGTCCCCCTGCAGCATCGCCGTGCGCACCCACTCGTAGTGGATCGAGTTGTAGCGCACGGCCGACCGCGGCTGGCGGGTGTTCTTCAGCGCGAGATACAGGCCGCCCTCGTCGGAGAAACCGTGCCCGGCGAAATAGAAGATCAGGGCGTCCGTCGCACGTTCTGCAGCGGTCTCCAGGACCGTCATCACCTCGTCCGGGTTCTCCGGGTTCCGGATGACGTGGCAGTTCTCCGGCGGCAGGCCCCAGTAGGCGGGGTCGGTGAGAACCCGGCGCAGACCGTCCAGATTCCGGTCCACGGACTCGATGTCGGGGTGGTACTCGTACTGCGATCCGCCGACGAGGACTACCTGTGAGTGCTGCCCGGAAGGCAGCCGAGAGCTCAACTCGGCTCCTCCGCACCGTCATGCAGCTCACCGGTGGACACCAGCGGCGCTTCCGCGAGACCCGGCTCCAGGGCCGCGCGGACCTCCTCGGGGGTCGCGCCCGCTGCGAGGACCCGGTCCTGCCCGTCCTGCCGGATCGTCCGCGCCCGCCGACTCGACCGGGACGCCTGCCAGGTGGTGAAGGACACGGCCAACCCGGCGATCGCCGCCGCGTCGTTGATGATCACGTTCAGCGCGTCGAGGGCGCCGCCCATCAGTTCCGGCGAGGGCTCGCCCTCGACCAGCCGGATCGTGACCGCCCCGACGAGCTCCGGGTCCTGCTTGAGCCAGCGGTGCAGAGACAGCAGCTCCGCTTCGTCGTCGGGTCCCGCGCCTAAGATCATGAACTCCACGGCATCCCCCACGTATTGGTAAATCCCCTGGATCAAAACAGGATCGGGCCCGTTTCGCAACGGCCGTCCCACCGGCTCGGACCTGATCTCGCGCCGCTTGTGAGGCACCCGCAGCGCGGTCTTCGGTCATGAGCGGACGATCGACGCGACGACCGCGGTGCCCTCGGCCACCCCCTCGGCCACGCCTTCGGCCAACGCACCGTCCGCGAACGGTGACCGGGACGGCGGGCAGCTCGCGGCCACCGGCTCCGGCCCCGCCACCCTCTGGACGGCGGTCGGCGGTCGGCGGTCGGCGGTCGGCGGTCGGCGGTGGCGTCGTGCTCGCCGCCGGTGCCGCGCGGCCCTGGTCGGCGCTCGCCGGCGCGCCTCGGCCCGCCGCGGCTGAGGCAACAGGCGACGGACCCGGTGGAATGCCACCGGGTCCGTCGCCTTCGTCAGCCTCGGGACCACGCGCGACGTGCTCGACGCCGACGCCCTCAGCGCTGATCAGTCCGTGCCGAACTCCATCGCGGCGAGGTCCAGCAGCTCGTCGTCGGGCTCGGCCTCTCCGCGGGAGGCGATGGCCTCGGCGCCGCCCTCCGGCATCTGCGGCATGGTGCCGATCAGCCCGGTCGCGGCTGCCTGCGCGGCGCCGATGGCCGGACCGCCCGCGCCGATCAGGCCGAGCTGGGCGTACTGCTCCAGCTTGGAGCGGGAGTCGGCGATGTCGAGGTTGCGCATGGTGAGCTGGCCGATCCGGTCCACGGGACCGAACGCGGAGTCCTCGGTGCGCTCCATCGACAGCTTGTCCGGGTGGTAGCTGAAGGCAGGGCCGGTGGTGTCGAGGAGGGAGTAGTCCTCACCGCGCCGCAGGCGCAGGGTCACCTCGCCGGTGACGGCCGCGCCGACCCAGCGCTGCAGGGACTCGCGGATCATCAGTGCCTGCGGGTCCAGCCAGCGGCCCTCGTACATCAGCCGGCCCAGGCGCCGTCCCTCGCTGTGGTACTGCGCGACGGTGTCCTCGTTGTGGATGGCGTTGACCAGGCGCTCGTAGGCCGCGTGCAGCAGGGCCATGCCGGGGGCCTCGTAGATGCCGCGGCTCTTCGCCTCGATGATCCGGTTCTCGATCTGGTCCGACATGCCCATGCCGTGACGGCCGCCGATGGCGTTCGCCTCGGTCACCAGGTCGACGGGGAAGGCGAACTCCCTGCCGTTGAGGGTGACGGGACGGCCCTGGTCGAAGCCGATCGTCACGTCCTCCGTGGCGATCTCGACCGACGGGTCCCAGAACCGCACCCCCATGATCGGCTCGACGCTCTCGACGCCGGTGTCAAGGTGCTCCAGCGTCTTGGCCTCGTGCGTGGCGCCCCAGATGTTGGCGTCGGTGGAGTACGCCTTCTCCGTGCTGTCGCGGTAGGGCAGGCCGTGGGCTAGCAGCCACTCCGACATCTCCTTGCGGCCGCCCAGCTCGGTCACGAAGTCCGCGTCCAGCCACGGCTTGTAGATCCGCAGGTGCGGATTGGCGAGCAGGCCGTAGCGGTAGAACCGCTCGATGTCGTTGCCCTTGAAGGTCGAGCCGTCGCCCCAGATCTGGACGTCGTCCTCCAGCATCGCCCGGACCAGGAGCGTGCCGGTGACGGCGCGGCCGAGCGGGGTGGTGTTGAAGTAGGAGCGCCCGCCCGAGCGGATGTGGAACGCCCCGCAGGTGAGCGCGGCCAGACCCTCCTCGACCAGCGCCGCGCGGCAGTCGACCAGGCGCGCGATCTCCGCGCCGTAGGCCTTCGCGCGGCCGGGCACCGAGGCGATGTCGGGCTCGTCGTACTGCCCTATGTCGGCGGTGAAGGTGCAAGGGACGGCGCCCTTGTCACGCATCCACGCGACCGCGACCGAAGTGTCGAGGCCGCCCGAGAAGGCGATGCCGACGCGCTCGCCGACGGGAAGCTGGGTGAGGACCTTGGACATGGAGAGAGTATGCATAGTCCCGCATGCTCATGCAAAGCCCGCGTTCGGAACGGCGCTCGGAACCGTGCTCGGAACCGCGTTCGGACGTGAACCGGTCACCGTGCCCGCCACCGCGTCCGGTGCGGTCGTCTCCGCCAGTGCGCGGGCGAGGAGCCCGGCCGGGTCGGGCTCCGCCTGGAGCGCCGCCAGGAGCAGGGACCACAGCCCGTACAGGTGCTGCTCGATGCACCGGCGCCCGTCCAGGGCGTCCGAGACGGTGTGCAGGCCGAAGAAGGCGCAGACGATGCCGTGCGCCGCCGTCTCAGGAGCGATCCCGGCCGCGAGTGCGCCTTCCGCGCGCGCCTCCTCCAGCAGCCCGGTCACCACCTCGATCCAGCCCACGAAGGGCATGGGGAGGGTCGCGTCGATGGCCTTGTGCTCCATCCACAGCCGCGAGCCGGCCCGGACGACGACATCGTCGCGGAAGGCCCGCGCGACGGTGAAGCTCAGCGCCACCAGCCTTTCGAGGGCAGGCGCCGCGGCCGCCCGGTGCCGGCCGATCATCTCCGGCCAGCTCGCGAAATGCTCCTCCACGACCGCCAGCGCGAGCTTCTCCTTGCTCGCGTAGTGGAAGTAGATGGACCCGCTGGTACGGCCCGAGCGGCTACTGATGTCGCTGATGCTGGTACCCGCATAGCCCCGCTCGTCGAACAGCTGTGCCGCCGCCTCCAGCAGATAGCGCCGTGTCGTCTTCGCTCGTCCCTGCACCGTCACTCCACACACCCGAACCATCACCGACAGTGCGTAAATGTAGTGCTCGCGGGCGGGCGTGACGACATGCGCCCACGGGCCCCATGAGTTCTGCTAGGTGCATGAGCGCCTCCTTCGGCGACGCCCCTCGGTGCAACCGGCCGTTGAGCTGGTCGCGCACGATCGCTCGCGAGATGGTGCACCGCACCTCCCCCGCAGAAGTGCTGCTCACCGACGTACGGCCGCGCAGCGGCGGGGGGTTCGAGGCGGCGGCGTCCTGGCCGAGGTCGCATCCGACGTTCCCGCGCGACGGCGGGAGCCTGCACAGCCCGCTGATCCTCGCGGAGACCCTGCGCCAACTCGGCATCTACATCCCGCTGCGCTACTTCCGCGTCCCCGCGGCGGCGCGACTGATCATCACGGATCTGTTCTTCGAGATCGACCCGGACGCGGAGCCGGCGGCGCGTTCCGGCGCCACCGACATCACCTGCAAGGTGCGCGAACCAGGTGTGCGACGCGACCGGAGCGGGGCCGCCACCGGGCTGCGGCTGGACGTGGACTTCGTGGCGGACGGCATCACGTTCGCGCACGCCGGAGGCGGTGTGCGCGTCCTCGACGAGCAGCGGTACGCGGAGATACGCGGCGGCGCGGGCACCTCCGCGCCGCCGGCCCCGGCGCCCGGACTGACCCGCCCGACGGCGTCGGACCTGGCGGTGCCGAGCCGGCACGACGTGCTCATCGGACGCCGGGGACAAGAGACGGTGCTCTGCCCGGCCGACCCCCGGCACCCGTACTTCTTCGACCATCCGACCGACCACGTGCCGGGCATGGTGCTGCTCGAAGCCGTGCGGCAGGCCGCGGCAGTGGCCAGCCGCGGCACCCTGCTGCGCCCGAGGGCCGGCCGGCTGACCGCTGCGCGTTTCACGGAGTTCGCCCCTCCGGCCCACGTGGTGTGCGTGCCGCACCACCGGACCTGCGTCTTCGGCGTCCTGCAGGGCGGGGCGAGAACCACCTTCGGCGTCCTCGGGTACCGCTAGAAAATCTCACTCCATGTGATGACTTGACTCCACTATGTAGCGGCGCATAGCGTATCGATCGTTACATTTACCGGTGATCGCTCGAAAAGCCACATCTTCTTCGCGTCACCGGTCCCCGCGTCCTCCTGGTGCCGAAACGTTGCCCTTGCCACCCCGTCGCACGGGGCTCCGGCACTGGCGCCGCCAGGGACTCCCGAAGGGACTACCGCGCATGACCTCCCACCGCATCCTCAGCTGGACCCCCGCCGCCATCGTCTTCGACTGCGACGGCACCCTCATGGACACCGAACGCCATTGGGAGCTGGCGCGCGAGCTCACGATCAGGGACTTCGGAATCGGGGTCGGACCGGACTTCGCCCAGCGCACCAAGGGGCTGCACTACACGGAGTGCGGCGCGCTCATGGCCCAGGACGCCGAGCGCCCCGACCTGGGCGAGCAGCTGACCGAACGGCTGCTGAGCCGTTTCCGCACCCTGGCCGCCGAAGCGCCCCGGACGATGCCGGGCGCCCAGGAACTGGTCGTGAACGCGGCGAAGTTCGCACCGCTGGCCGTCGCCAGCAACTGCCCGCTGGAGGTCGTGGAGGAGTCCCTGGCCACCGCTGACCTGCGCCGCTACTTCGACCACATCGTGGTCCCCGGCGGCGCCGTCCGGCCCAAGCCCCACCCGGACATCTACCTCGCCGCGGCCCGCTACTGCGGAGCCCCGGCGGCGGACGCCCTGGCCGTGGAGGACTCGCTCTGCGGAGTCCAGGCCGCGACCCGGGCGGGCCTGCGCGTGCTGGGCGTCGGCCCCTGGCCGGGCGAGGAGACCGCGTCGATGGTCGACCTGTGGGTGGCCGCCCTCGACGAGCCGCGGATCTTCGAGTGGGCGAGCGAGCGCGTGGCCCGCCAGCTGCCCTCCTGACCGGCCCGCTCAGCCCTCTCGGTCCACGATTCCCGCCGCACGGGCCGCGGCCAGCCAGTGCGGGAACTCCTTGAGCAGCCGGTCGTAGAGATCGGCGTCGGAAAGGGAGCGCGGGGCGTCGCCCGCGGCAAGGAACCCCGCGTTGTCGACCACGCGCCGGCCCGGTACGGGCAGGTCGTCGAGCCTGCGCAGGAACCGGAACTCGTCGTCGCCGAAGCCGACGAACTGCCAGAAGATCGGCAGCCGCGCCGCCGTGCACAGGACGTGCTCGGCGGCCGCCCGGGACGTCGGGGAGCCGTCGGTCTGGAAGACGACGAAGGCCGGGTCGGTCGCACCGGACGACTCGTAGTGGTCGATGACGGCCTGCATGGCGACGTGGTAGTTGGTGCGCCCCATGTGTCCCATGGAGTCGTGCAGGGGGTTGATGCGGTCCCGGTACGCGTCGAGGCTGATCTCGGCGGTGCCGTCGATGCCGGTGGAGAAGAACACGACGGGCACGACCCCGTCGTCGTCGAGGTTGGCGGCCAGGGCGAGCGTCTGCTCCGCCAGGTGCTGCACGGACCCGTCGCGGTAGTAGCGGCGCATGCTGCCGGAGCGGTCCAGCACGAGATAGACGGCGGCCCGCCGGCCACTCACCTGGTTCTTGGCCAGGCAGACCGCGGCGGTCTTGACCAGGCTGACGAGACCGGGGGCGCGCTCAGCGACCCGCTCCAGGGCAGCGGCGGAGGCGTCCGGGCCGGGTTCCTTCCGGTAGTCGATCCGCGCGGGCTTGCCGTAGTCGATGGCCATGCGCCGTGATTGTCCTCGGATCGGGCGCCCGTCGCTGGGAAACAGCGCGACGTCCTGGCTGCCGCCCCGGGTGCGGATACGCGAAGAGCCCGGCCCCTCGGGGCCGGGCTCCGGGCGGTGCGGGTGGGGGCTCAGGCCTCCGTCGGGCCGTCCGCGGGGCCGTCGTCGGGGTCGCTGTCGGCGTCCTTGGCCAGGCCGAGGGTCTCCACGACCCACTTGTCGAACTCGATCGACGCCCGGACCCAGCTCACCGTGCTGGACACGAAGTGCTCCAGGCCGACGCCGAGGCCGATCAGCAGCTGGGCCTCGCCGATGAGGCGGACACTGCCGTCGTCGTGGGTGTGGGTGTACATCTTCGGCCACAGGGTGCGACGGTTCCAGTCGTCGATGACCTCGTGCAGCTGCGGCTTGTCCTCGACCGTGTACGGACGGTCGTAGAAGGTCCGCACGGCGAAGACCTGCTGGTCCCCCTCGCCCCGGAACATGAAGTAGGTGCGGAAGTCCTCCCACGGGGCGGCGAGGTCGCCCTCCTCGTCGACGAGGTACTTCAGCTCCATCTGGTCAAGCAGCTGCTTGACCAGGTCCTGGTCCGGAATGACCACACTGCCGTTGTTTCCGGTCGGGTCGGGGTCCGGCTGGCCCCCGAAACTAGGAATCGAGGACGGGTCGATGCTCACCGTGTAGTCCCTTCGTGACGTCTCCCTGCCATCCTCTCTCATCCGCGCCCGCTCGTCACAACCCCGGGCGGTACGCGTACGGCGTACCGCCCGGTGGCCGGGTCATTTGCTCAGGTCGGGACCCGTGGCCGCGCCCACGATCAGGCCGTCGGCGGCGCGGTCGACCCGTACCGTCTGCCCGTCGGTGACCTCGCCGGACAGCAGCGCGCGGGCCAGCGGGTCGCCGATGGCGGTCTGCACCAGGCGGCGCAGCGGCCGGGCGCCGTAGGCCGGGTCGTTGCCCTCGTCGGCGAGCCAGTCCAGGGCCGCGTCGGTGACGTCGAGGGCCAGCCTGCGGTCCCGCAGCCGGGCGGCGAGCCGGTCGGTCTGCAGCCGGGCGATACGGCGCAGCTCGTCCTTGGACAGCGCTGCGAAGACCACGATGTCGTCCAGCCGGTTGAGGAACTCCGGCTTGAAGGACGAGCGGACCGTGCTGAGCACGTGCTCGCGCTTCTGCCCGTCGGTCAGCGAGGGGTCGACCAGGTACTGGCTGCCCAGGTTCGAGGTCAGGATGAGGATGGCGTTGCGGAAGTCGACGGTGCGGCCCTGCCCGTCGGTGAGCCGGCCGTCGTCGAGCACCTGGAGCAGCACGTCGAAGACCTCGGGGTGCGCCTTCTCGACCTCGTCGAGCAGGATCACGCTGTACGGGCGGCGGCGCACCGCCTCGGTGAGCTGGCCGCCCTCCTCGTACCCGACGTAGCCGGGGGGCGCACCGACCAGCCGGGCGACCGAGTGCTTCTCGCCGTACTCGCTCATGTCCATGCGGACCATCGCCCGCTCGTCGTCGAAGAGGAAGTCGGCCAGCGCCTTGGCCAGCTCGGTCTTGCCGACGCCGGTCGGGCCGAGGAAGAGGAAGGAGCCGGTCGGGCGGTCGGGGTCGGCGATGCCGGAGCGGGAGCGGCGTACGGCGTCGGAGACGGCGCGGACCGCCTCGGTCTGGCCGATGAGCCGGCGGCCCAGCTCCTCCTCCATCCGCAGCAGCTTCTGCGTCTCGCCCTCCAGCAGCCGGCCGGCCGGGATGCCGGTCCACGCGGCGACGACGTCGGCGATGTCGTCGGGGCCGACCTCCTCCTTGACCATCGTCTCTTGAGCCGCGGCCTCCTGCTCCTCCCGGGTGGCCTCCTCCAGCTCGGCCTCCAGCTTGGGCTTCTCGGCGTAGAGCAGCTTGGAGGCGGTCTCGAAGTCGCCGTCGCGCTGGGCGCGCTCGATGCGGGTGCCGATGTCGTCGAGGCGCTCCTTCAGCTCGCCGACCCGGTTCAGGCCCTGCTTCTCCTTCTCCCAGCGGGCGGTCAGGCCGCGCAGGTCCTCCTCGCGGTCGGCGAGGTCCTTGCGCAGCTTGTCGAGCCGCTGCACGGAGGCGGGGTCGGTCTCGTTCTTGAGCGCCATCTCCTCCATGCGCAGCCGGTCGACGGCACGCTGCAGCTCGTCGATCTCGACCGGCGAGGAGTCGATCTCCATCCGCAGCCGGGACGCCGACTCGTCGACCAGGTCGATGGCCTTGTCGGGCAGGAAGCGCGAGGTGATGTACCGGTCGGACAGCGTCGCCGCGGCGACCAGCGCGGAGTCGGCGATCTGCACCTTGTGGTGCGCCTCGTAGCGGCCCTTGAGGCCGCGCAGGATCGCCACCGTGTCCTCGACGGTCGGCTCGGCGACCAGCACCTGCTGGAAGCGGCGCTCCAGGGCCGGGTCCTTCTCGATCCGCTCGCGGTACTCGTCCAGCGTGGTCGCGCCGACCATCCGCAGTTCACCGCGGGCGAGCATCGGCTTGAGCATGTTACCCGCGTCCATTGCCGAGTCGCCGCCGGCGCCCGCGCCGACGACGGTGTGCAGCTCGTCGATGAAGGTGATGATGCGGCCGTCGCTGTCCTTGATCTCGGCCAGCACCGCCTTGAGCCGCTCCTCGAACTCGCCGCGGTACTTCGCGCCGGCCACCATCGCGCCGAGGTCGAGCGAGACCAGCTTCTTGTTGCGCAGCGACTCGGGCACGTCGCCCTTGACGATGCGCTGGGCCAGGCCCTCCACGACCGCGGTCTTGCCGACGCCGGGCTCGCCGATCAGCACCGGGTTGTTCTTCGTACGGCGGGAGAGCACCTGGACGACCCTGCGGATCTCCTGGTCGCGGCCGATCACCGGGTCGAGCCTGCCCTCGCGGGCCGCCGCGGTGAAGTCGGTGCCGTACTTCTCCAGCGCCTTGTACGTCCCCTCAGGGTCCTGGCTGGTCACGCGCTGCCCCCCACGGGCGGTCTCGAAGGCGGTCAGCAGCTGCTTGCCGCCGGCCCCCTGACGGGTGAGCAGGTCGCCGGCCTGGCCGCCCTTGACGGCGATCCCGATCAGCAGGTGCTCGGTCGAAAGGTACGCGTCCCCCAGCTCCTTGGCCCGCTCCGCGGCGTCCGCGATGACCGCCAGCAGCTCGCGGTTGGCCTGCGGCGGCGCAACGGTCGAGCCCTGCACCTTCGGCAGCGCCGTGACCAGCCGCCCGGCCTCCGCGGTGACCTCCGCCGGATCGGCGCCGACGGCGGTGAGCAGGTCGAGCACGTTCTCGTTGTCGGCGCCGCTCAGCAGGGCGAGCAGCAGGTGAGCGGGCGTCAGGTCGGGATTGCCCTCGGAGACCGCCCGGGTGTTGGCGGCGTTGAGCGCTTCCCGGCTCTTGTTGGTCAGCTCGGCGTCCACGGGGCCTGGTCCTCCTCAAGGTGCTGTCATCGGTCCATTGTGCTGGCCGCGTCCGGCGTTGCGCAGCACATCGCGTGACTACTTGCGCAAGGGAACATGAACCATGTTGAGTCTATTCCACTCAACTTCGGTTCCGCAGCCCGACACACGGACGGCCGCCGGCCCGTCACCCGGGCGTGGGTGACGGGCCGGCGGCCGTACGAACCGGGCTAACGTCGTGCCATGGTTCGACGTGATCCCCGCGCGCCCGAGGCCGGCTACCTCGCCTTCTGGCGCGAACACCATCTGTGCACCCTGACCACGCACCGCCCGGACGGCTCCCCGCACGTCGTACCGGTCGGGGTCACCTACGACCCGGAGGCCGGGCTCGCGCGGGTGATCACCAACACGTCTAGCGCCAAGGCGGCCCATGTACGGGCCGCCGGCGCGGAAGGCGCCCAGGTCGCGGTGTGCCAGGTCGAACGCGGGCGCTGGGCGACACTGGAGGGCGTCGCCACCGTCTCGGAGGACCAGGAGCGCATCGCCGACGCGGTCGCCCGTTACGCGGAGCGCTACGGGCGCACCCCGGCGCCCAACCCGCACCGCGTCGTCATCGAGATCGCCCTGACCCGGGCGATGGGCTCGGCCTGAACCCGAACGGGGACCGGGACCCGGGCCTGGACCCGGGCACGGGCACGCAGCCGTGCCCGGACCCCGCCCGTCAGGAGGACTTGGGGCGCCACACGACCAGCGCACTGGTGTGCTGCACGTCCTGATACGGCACCAGGTCGCGGCGGTACGACGCGTGCACCGCCGCCTCCCGCTGCTGGATGACGGCGGCGGCGCCCTCCACCGTCGCGGTCAGCTCGGCGACCCTGGCCTGCAGCGCGGCGACCTGGTTCTCCAGTTCGATGATCCGCTTGATGCCGGCGAGGTTGATGCCGTCGTCCTGGGAGAGCCGCTGCACCTCGCGCAGCTGCTCGATGTCGCGTGCCGAGTAGCGGCGGCCGCGCCCGGCCGTGCGGTCGGGCGAGACCAGGCCGAGGCGGTCGTACTGCCGGAGCGTCTGCGGGTGCAGGCCCGACAGCTCCGCCGCCACCGAGATGACGTAGACCGGGGACTCCTCGGTCAGCTGGTACGGGTTGCGGCCGCGCGGGCCGCCGGGACCACGCGGTCCCGGCCCGGGCGCCGTGCCGTCCATCCGGCCGTCGATGTTCATCCGTTCACGCTCCCTTTGCCGCCTTGAACAGCTCGGCCCGCGGGTCGGCGTCCCCGGTCGCCTCCCGGTAGGCCTCCAGCGCGTCCAGCGCCTTGCCCTCGGTCTTCTCCGGCACCGCCACCTCGACGGTGACCAGCAGATCGCCGCGCGACCCGTCCTTGCGCACCGCGCCCTTGCCGCGGGCGCGCAGCGTCCGCCCGTTCGGGGTGCCCGGCGGCAGCTTGAGGGTGACCGGCGGGCCGCCCAGCGTCGGCACCTTGACGTCGCCGCCGAGCGCCGCCTCCACGAAGCTGACCGGCACGGTCACCGTGAGGTTGGCGTCCTTGCGGCCGAAGACCGGGTGCCGCCCGACGTGCACGACCACGTACAGGTCGCCCGCCGGGCCGCCGCGCTCGCCGGGGGCGCCCTTGCCGCGCAGCCTGATCCGCTGCCCGTCGGTCACCCCGGCGGGAATGCGGACCTGCATGGTGCGCGAGCTCTTCGCCCGCCCGCTGCCGTGGCACACGTCGCAGGGAGTCTCCGCGATCAGGCCGCGGCCCTTGCAGTCCACGCACGGGTCGGTGAGCGAGAAGCCGCCACCGCCGCCGCGCGAGACCTGCCCGGTGCCGACGCAGGTCGGGCACACCCGCGGTGTGCCGTTCTTGTCGCCGGTGCCCGAGCACGCCTTGCAGGGCGCCTGCGAGGACATCCGCAGCGGCACCGTCGCGCCGTCCACGGCCTCGGTGAAGCTCAGGGTGACCTCGGACTCGATGTCCTGGCCGCGCCTGGGCTGCACCCTGGTGCCGCCGCCGCGGTTGAACAGACCGCCGAAGACGTCCCCGAGACCGCCGCCGAAGCCGCCGCCCTGGCCGCCGGTCGTGGTGGTGCCGCCGGGACCGCCCTGGGCGCCGCCGAAGAGGTCGCCCAGGTCGAAGTTGAAGCCGCCGGTGCCGCCCGCGCCAGGCCCCGGGCGGAAGCCGCCGTTGCCGAAAAGCGCGCGGCCCTCGTCGTACTCCTTGCGCCGCTTGGTGTCGGAGAGCACGTCGTTGGCCTCGGAGATCTCCTTGAAGCGCTCCTCGGCCTTGGCGTCGCCCTTGTTGGCGTCCGGGTGGAACTCGCGGGCGAGCTTCCGGTACGCCTTCTTGATCTCGGCGTCGGTGGCGTCCTTGGGGACGCCGAGGACCTTGTACAGGTCCTTTTCCAACAGGTCCCTACTGATGCTCATCCCCGGCGTCCCTCCTCTCCGCTCCGTCTACACCGTCAGCCCTGGTCCGGGCCACCGGTCTCCTCGTCGTCCGCCGCGTCCACTGCCGCGTCGGGGTCCTCCGGCGCGTCGTCGCCCTTGCCGGCACCCGGCTGGGGCTCGGCGACCGCGACCCTGGCGGGCCGCAGATTGCGCTCACCCAGGCGGTACCCGGGCTGGAGGATCTGCACGCATGTGGTCTGCGTGACATCCGGCGAGTAACTGTGCATCAGGGCCTCGTGCACCAGCGGGTCGAAGGGCTCGCCCTCCTTGCCGAACTGCTGCAGCCCCAGCTTGGCCGCCACCGTCTCCAGCGACTCGGCGACCGACTTGAAGCCGCCGACCAGCTCGCCGTGCTCACGCGCCCGGCCGATGTCGTCCAGCACCGGGAGCAGCTCGGTGAGCAGGTTGGCGACCGCGATCTCCTTGACGGCGATCCGGTCCCGCTCCACCCGGCGGCGGTAGTTCTGGTACTCGGCCTGCAGCCGCTGCAGGTCCGCGGTGCGCTCGTTGAGCGCGGTGCGCACCTGGTCCAGCTGTGCCCGCAGGGCCGTCAGCTCCTTGGCGTCCCCACCGCCCTGGCCCGGGGCCGCCTCGTCGGCGGCCCCGGCGTCCTTGGCGGAGTCCGGCTGCTTGTCGCTGGCCTCGGAGGGGACGTCGGGCTCCGACTCGAAGCCCTTCGGCTCCTCCGTCACGCGGCACCGTCCCTCTTGTTGTTCTCGTCGTCGACGATCTCGGCGTCCACGACGTCGTCGTCGACCGGGCCCGCCTGGTCGGCGCCGGCGTCGGCCTGGGCACCGGCAGGGGCGTCGCCCTGCGCGTTGGCGTACAGCGCCTGGCCGAGCTTCTGGCTGACGGCCGCGACCTTCTCGGTGGCCTCGCGGATCGACGCGGTGTTGTCGGCGTCGGTGGACTCGTTCTTGAGCTTCTCCTTGAGGTCCGCGATCGCGTCCTCGACCTCGGACTTCACGTCCTCGGGAAGCTTGTCCTTGTTGTCCGCGATGAACTTCTCGGTCTGGTAGGCCAGCTGCTCGCCCTGGTTGCGGGTCTCGGCGGCCTCGCGGCGCCTGTGGTCCTCGTCCGCGTACTGCTCGGCCTCCTGGCGCATGCGGTCGACCTCGTCCTTGGGCAGCGAGGAGCCGCCGGTGACGGTCATCCGCTGCTCCTTGCCGGTGCCGAGGTCCTTAGCGCCGACGTGCATGATGCCGTTCGCGTCGATGTCGAAGGTGACCTCGATCTGCGGCATCCCGCGCGGGGCCGGCGGCAGACCGGTCAGCTCGAACATCCCGAGCTTCTTGTTGTACGCGGCGATCTCGCGCTCGCCCTGGTAGACCTGGATCTGCACCGACGGCTGGTTGTCCTCGGCCGTGGTGAAGATCTCCGAGCGCTTGGTCGGGATGGTCGTGTTGCGCTCGATCAGCTTGGTCATGATGCCGCCCTTGGTCTCGATACCGAGGGACAGCGGGGTGACGTCGAGCAGCAGGACGTCCTTGACCTCGCCCTTGAGCACACCGGCCTGCAGGGACGCGCCGATGGCGACGACCTCGTCCGGGTTGACGCCCTTGTTGGCGTCCTTGCCGCCGGTCAGCTCGCGCACCAGCTCGGCCACGGCCGGCATACGGGTGGAGCCGCCGACCAGGACCACGTGGTCGATCTCGGACAGCTGGATGCCGGCGTCCTTGATGACGTTGTGGAACGGCGTCTTGCAGCGCTCCAGCAGGTCGCTGGTGAGCTGCTGGAACTGCGCGCGGGTCAGCTTCTCGTCCAGGTGCAGCGGACCCTCGGCGGACGCGGTGATGTACGGCAGGTTGATCGAGGTCTCGGTCGAGCTGGACAGCTCGATCTTCGCCTTCTCCGCCGCCTCACGCAGGCGCTGGAGGGCCATCTTGTCGCGGCCGAGGTCCACGCCGTGGCCGGACTGGAACTGCTTGACCAGGTAGTCCACGACGCGCTGGTCCCAGTCGTCGCCACCGAGGTGGTTGTCGCCGTTGGTGGCCTTCACCTCGACGACGCCGTCACCGATCTCCAGCAGCGACACGTCGAAGGTGCCGCCGCCGAGGTCGAAGACCAGGATCGTCTGGTCGTCCTTGTCCAGGCCGTACGCCAGGGCGGCCGCGGTCGGCTCGTTCACGATCCGCAGCACGTTCAGACCGGCGATCTCGCCGGCCTCCTTGGTGGCCTGCCGCTCGGAGTCGTTGAAGTACGCGGGGACGGTGATCACCGCGTCGGTGACCTTCTCGCCCAGGTACGACTCCGCGTCCCGCTTGAGCTTCTGCAGGATGAAGGCGCTCATCTGCTGCGGGTTGAAGTCCTTGCCATCCAGGTTGATCTTCCAGTCGGTGCCCATGTGGCGCTTGACCGACCGGACGGTCCTGTCGACGTTGGTGACGGCCTGGCGCTTGGCCACCTCGCCGACCAGCACCTCGCCGTTCTTTGCGAAGGCGACGACGGACGGCGTGGTCCTGGCGCCCTCTGCGTTGGTGATGACGGTGGGCTCGCCGCCTTCGAGAACGCTGACGACGGAATTAGTCGTGCCCAGGTCGATGCCGACCGCACGTGCCATGGTGAAATCCTCCTGCTGACTTGAGTGGAACTGGCTCAAGGGTGCCTGAGTGATTTTCTCCTGTCAACAGAGGTGAGTCGAGGCGACTCAACTTAGTGATGTGCGCCCCGCGCACCTGGGGCTACGGCTCGGCGTCCGGTGCCAGCGGGCGGTCCGCCCGCAGTGCGGCGAAGAGCCGGTCGGCGGCGGGATGGCGCAGTACATTGCCGCCGGCTCGGCCATGTACCGAGCCGGGGGACGGCGCCACGGGCAGGGTGACCAGGGTCACGCCCCCCGGGGGCAGGCCGCGCAGGGTGCCGGCCAGCCCGTAGAGGGCGGGGAGCGAGCTGAGCCCCGGGTCGGCGGTGATCGCCGAGGTCGCGGTGTCCAGCAGCCCGAACAGCCGCGCCGGGTGCGCGAGCGACCCGCGGCCGCCCTTGGCCGCACCGGCCAGCGCCTGGAGCAGGTCTCGGCGGGGGTCCTGGCCCGCCGCCCCGGTGCCGTCGTCGACCGCGTCGGCGATCCGGCCGAAGCGGGGCACGTCCACCACCAGGTGGTGGTCCACCCGCACCCCCGACAGCTGCTCGAACGCCCGGATGGAGCAGGCCGCACCACCGCTGCGGAAGGCGGCGGCGAAGGGCTCGTACGCGGCGGGGACCGCGCCGCCGCCGGGCCGGCGGCAGCCGGGGACGCCGACCCGGAGGTCGCGCGGCACGCCGACCGCCGCGGCCCGCGTACGGTCGGCGGACAGGTGCAGCAGGACGGCCGCATCCCGCCCGGCGCCCTCCTCCGCGGCACCGTCACGCTCCGGGGCCGCCGCCGCGTCCGCACCCAGCACCAGGATGTTCCGCGCGTGCGGCACCAGGGACGGCGGGCGCTGGGCGGCGTATTCGGCCAGCACCTTCTCGGCGGCGCTGTCGGTGGTGATGTTCGCGCTGAACTTGCGGTAGGAGGCCAGGCAGAGCCCCGCGGTGAGGACCAGCAGGAGGCCGGCGCCGATCGCCGTCCAGCGCAGCACCGCCCGCATGTCGCCCCTCCTCCCGCGGTCCGTGTCGGCCTCGCGTGCCGGCCTCATCCATATGTGTCACGGACACCCGGGTTTCAATCGGATCGGCGTGGCATACATGACGCGTGTTCGGCGCGCGACACAGATCACCAGTGGTGCGCCTTTATGACCCTCTCGATCCCGGGTAATCTCAGCCAGGACCGCATTAAGTTACCGCTTAGTAGTCGCGGTACCCGTCCGTCCCGTCCACCGTGTCCACTGCTGTACACCGTGCGCAGGCCCGAGGAGCCCTCATGCAACTCGCCGCGATCATCGTGTCGCTGGTTCTCACCGCGGTCGGCGTCGCGCTCATCGGCCTCGCCATCGCGCAGATCTACCGGTTCATCCGGCTCGGCAAGCCCGTACCGGCCGGCAGCCGTACGAACGACCCGCAGGCGCGTACGACGACCATGCTGCGCGAGTTCGTCGGCCACACCCGGATGAACAAGTGGGGCGTCATCGGCGTCGCCCACTGGTTCGTCGCCGTCGGCTTCCTCACGCTGGGCCTGACGATCGTCAACGCCTACGGCCAGCTCTTCAAGGCCGACTGGATCCTGCCCTGGATCGGCGACTGGCTGCCGTACGAGGTCTACACCGAGTTCATCGCGACCCTCACCACGCTCGGCATCATCACGCTGATCGTCATCCGGCTGCTGAACCTGCCCTCCCGGGCAGGCCGCAAGTCGCGCTTCGCCGGCTCGACGGCCTGGCAGGCGTACTTCGTGGAGTACGTCGTCCTGGTCATCGGCCTGGCGATCATGACGCTGCGCGGCCTGGAGGGCGCCCTGCACGGCGTCGACCACTACGAGGCCGCGTACTTCGCCTCGTACCCGCTCGTCGCCGGCTTCCGCGGGCTCAGCACCGCGACGCTGCAGAACGTCGTGTACGCCACCGCCATGGTCAAGCTGAGCGTCACCATGATCTGGGCCATCGTGCTCGGCCTGAACACGAACATGGGCGTCGCCTGGCACCGCTTCCTGGCCTTCTTCAACATCTGGTTCAAGCGCAACGCGCACGGCCCGGTCGCGCTCGGCGCGCTCCAGCCGATGACCAGCAACGGCGTGCCGATCGACTTCGAGGACCCGGGCGAGGACGACGTCTTCGGCGTCTCCCAGGTCGAGCAGTTCTCCTGGAAGGGCATCCTCGACTTCTCCACCTGCACCGAGTGCGGCCGCTGCCAGTCGCAGTGCCCGGCCTGGAACACCGGCAAGCCGCTGTCCCCCAAACTGCTGATCATGTCGCTGCGCGACCACGCCCATGCCAAGGCGCCCTACCTGCTGGCCGGCGGCGGCAAGAACGCCGAGGGCGAGGAGCAGGCGACGCCCGAGCAGCTGGCCGGCGTCCCCGCCGCGGCCCTCGCCGAGGCCGAGCGCCCGCTGATCGGCACCGCGGAGGAGAACGGCGTCATCGACCCCGACGTCCTGTGGTCCTGCACCACCTGCGGCGCCTGCGTCGAGCAGTGCCCGGTCGACATCGAGCACATCGACCACATCATCGACATGCGCCGCTACCAGGTGATGATCGAGTCGTCCTTCCCGTCCGAGGCGGGCACGATGCTCAAGAACCTGGAGAAGAAGGGCAACCCCTGGGGCCTGCCCAAGAAGCAGCGCCTGGCCTGGGTCAAGGAGGTCGACTTCGAGGTCCCGGTCGTCGGCGAGGACGTCGAGGACCTGACCGAGGTCGAGTACCTGTACTGGGTCGGCTGCGCCGGCTCCCTGGAGGACCGGGCGAAGAAGACCACCAAGGCCTTCGCGGAACTGCTGCACATTGCCGGCGTCAACTTCGCCATCATGGGCGGCGAGGAGAACTGCACCGGCGATTCACCCCGGCGCCTGGGCAACGAGTTCCTCTTCCAGCAGCTCGGCATGGAGAACGTCGCCATGCTGAACATGGCCTTCGGCGAGGATGACGAGGATCCCTCGACGAAGAAGCCCAAGGCGTCGAAGAAGATCGTCGCGACCTGCCCGCACTGCTTCAACACCATCGCCAACGAGTACCCGCAGCTCGGCGGCGAGTACGAGGTCATCCACCACACCCAGCTGCTGCAGACCCTGGTGGACGAGGGCCGCCTCGTCCCGGTCACCCCGGTCGAGGGCCTGATCACCTACCACGACCCCTGCTACCTGGGCCGGCACAACAAGGTCTACACGCCCCCGCGGGAGATCATCGCCAAGGTGCCGGGCCTGCGCAGCGAGGAGATGCACCGCCACAAGGACCGCGGCTTCTGCTGCGGCGCAGGCGGCGCCCGGATGTGGATGGAGGAGCGGATCGGCAAGCGCATCAACAACGAGCGCGTCGACGAGGCCCTCTCCCTCAACCCGGACATCGTCTCCACCGCCTGCCCGTTCTGCCTGGTGATGCTCACCGACTCCATCAACGGCAAGAAGAACGACGGCAAGGCGAAGGAGTCGCTCCAGGTGGTCGACGTGGCGCAGCTGCTGCTCGACTCGGTACGTACACCGGCCGCGGCAATTGCCGCCGATTCCGCCTCCGGCACGGCCGCGGGCTGAACCTCTGCGGGGTGCCGCGCCGCGTGTCACAGGTTGGCAGCAAAGCGGCGCCCCGCACCGGCCGTCGGGCACCGGGGCGCCGGGTAGCGGGTACGTTCGAAGGCGTGGCTGGATTCGAGAACCGACGAGGACAGGACCCGAACGCACCGGGCGGCTACCCCCCGGGGCAGGGCCGGTACGCGCCCTCGGGCTCGGGCGGCTCGGGCCCCGGCTCCGGCGGTCCTGGGCCGTACGGCGGCCCGTACGACCCCTCGTACGACCCTTCCCACGGCCGGCAGCAGCCCTACGGCCAGCCGCCGGCGTACGACGACGCCCCCGGGCACACCCGGGCGTTCACCATGGGCGAGCCGGCCCAGCTCGCCGACCCGTACGCGTACGCCGACGACAACGTGGCGACGTACCGCGCGGGGCAGAGCGCCGCCCCGCCGGCCGGACCGCGGCTGCACTGGAAGCAGCTGCTCAGCGGCATCCTGCTGCGCCCCGGACGCACCTTCTGGCAGATGCGCGACCACACGATGTGGGGACCCGCCCTCACCGTGACCTTCCTCTACGGCCTGCTCGCCGTCTTCGGCTTCGACGCGGCCCGCAAGGACGTCCTCGACGCGACCCTGTCGGCCAGCGTCCCCTGGGTGGTCACCACGGCCATCGCCGTCACCCTGTGCGGCCTGATGCTGGGCGCGGTCACCACCACGCTGGCCCGCCAGCTCGGCGGCGACGGAGCCTGGGCGCCGACCGTCGGCCTGGCCCTGCTGGTCACGTCCCTCACCGACGCCCCCCGGCTCTTCTTCGCCCTCTTCCTCGGCGGCGGCAACGGCTTCGTCCAGCTGCTCGGCTGGCTGACCTGGCTGGCCTGCGCGGCGCTGATGACGTCGATGGTCGGCAAGTCCCACGACCTGCCGTGGCACAAGGCACTGGGCGCGTCCTCGATCCAACTGGTGGCGCTGCTCATGCTGTTCAAGCTGCCGCTGATCTGAGCCCTGGTCCTGGCTCGGTCCTGGCGCCGGCCCTGGCTCCGGCCCCGACGCGCTAGGAACGTACAAGACGTGCGGCCGGCGCCCCGCGCAGGCTGGGTCCATGACCACAGCTTTCGATACGAAGATCGCCGTGCTGCTGCGCGAGGACCTGGAGCCGTGGCAGCGGCTGAACGTGACGGCGTTCCTGGTGAGCGGCCTCGGCACGCACCTGCCCGAAGTCATCGGCGAGCCCTACGAGGACGCCGACGGCACCGCGTACCTGCCGATGTTCCGCCAGCCGGTGCTGGTCTTCCAGGGCGCCAAGGACGTCCTGACGGCCGCCCACACCCGGGCGCTGTCCCGCGGCCTGCCCAGCGCGGTCTTCACCGCGGACCTCTTCGCCACCGGCAACGACGTCGACAACCGCGCCGCCGTCCGCGCCGTCCCGACCGCCGGCCTCGACCTGGTGGGCCTGGCCGTCCACGGCCCGCGCAACGCCGTCGACAAGGCCCTCAAGGGTGCGCGTCTGCACCCTTGAGGGCCTCGGTCCACACCTGGCGGTTCACACCTGGGTGCGGTGGAAGTTCATGTACGACCTGGAGGGCGTCGGCCCGCGCTGCCCCTGGTAGCGCGAGCCGTACCGCTGCGATCCGTACGGGAACTCCGCCGGCGTCGTCAGCCGGAACAGGCACAGCTGCCCGATCTTCATCCCCGGCCAGAGCTTGATGGGCAGCGTCGCCACGTTCGACAGCTCCAGCGTCACGTGCCCGGAGAAGCCCGGGTCGATGAACCCGGCCGTCGAATGCGTCAGCAGCCCGAGCCGCCCCAGGCTGGACTTCCCCTCCAGCCGCGACGCCACGTCGTCCGGCAGCGTGATGACCTCGTACGTCGAGGCCAGCACGAACTCCCCGGGATGCAGGATGAAGGCGTCGTCCCCCTCCGGCTCCACCAGCCGTGTCAGGTCCGGCTGCTCGACCGCCGGGTCGATATGCGGATACCGGTGGTTCTCGAACACCCGGAAGAACCGGTCGAGGCGCACGTCGATGCTCGACGGCTGCACCATCGACGGCTCGAACGGGTCGACGCGCACGCGCCCGTTGTCGATTTCGGTCCGGATGTCCTTGTCTGAGAGAAGCACGGAACGACCCTAACCTGCCGCTACTTCTCCCCGCTGGCCCCGTCCCCCGCGGACACGGGCACGGCATGCCGCAGCCGCGCGCACCTGGGACACCTGAGCAGCCGCCCCGGCCCCAACCGCTGCGCCCCCAACTGCTGCAGCGGAAAAGACCCGGTAGTGAAAACGTGCCCCTCCGCACAACGAACGACAGTGCGCTCCATGAAGCCCCTTCCCCAACTCCGCGTGGCCGACAAACCCACACATTAGGGGATCCCCTGCTCCACCCCCGCGCAGCCACACCGCCCCCCGAACCTACCCCCCTCCCCCACCCTTCCCCCCACCCCACCCCCACGTGCGGTAGAGTGTCCCCGAAGCACCCCTCGGGGAGCCTTTTTCGCGGATGTAGTTTAATGGTAGAACATGAGCTTCCCAAGCTCAGAGCGCGGGTTCGATTCCCGTCATCCGCTCCATTGCAAAGCCCCAGGTCATTGGCTTGGGGCTTAGTTGTTGCCTAGACCAATTAGTGGGGCGCGTGCCATATCCGTGCCACACGACGGGGAAAAACGGGCACAGGAGCGCCACGTGCCCATAATTGACCGCTACTTACCGAGGCGCTCTCGAATGATGAGACGCATTTCCAGTGAGCTGCGCCACAACGAGCCGCGGTTTTCATCCCAATTGGTCCGACTATGCCCACCCCTCGCGGTGCCGGACTCCTCCGTGAAGCGATCCGACCGCCCGACCGAGTTGCGGTTGGCAGTGCGTGCCGTAGCCGTGCCAGATGGCATCCCTGGCGTCGGCGACGGCCAGGGGGCGCCGCGGCATCAGCGCTCAGGCGGTGCGCTCGTCCAGCGCGGCAAGGAACTTGCGGGCCTCGATCATGGTCATGCCCGTCTCCTCCTGGACGAGACGGACTGCAGTAAAGGGATCCTCGTCGGTCTGCAGCAGGCGAATCCTGGAGACGAGACTGCCTCCTCCGAACTCCGGCGGAACCTCTTCCCGGAGGAACCGCCGGCCCTCGACGGCGTTGCAGAACCCCACCGCCGTCTCCAGCGAAAAGCCGGTCAACGAACGCAGTTCCTTAATCACTTTGATTTTGGGGGTCTTCGCCAGCAGTTCGGCGACATACAGCGGCAGTGAGGGGTTCATGGCACCCATGCAACCAGACCGCGAGAGCCGCCCCGTAGGCGGCACGGGGCATTCGGACACCATCCTCAACCCCACAGTCCCGCAGGCGCGGGGAGCAGCCTCTACCCCTCCTCACAGGCCGTCAGCAGTCGGGTCCATCCCCGCAGGCGCGGGGAGCAGCTGGTGCTGACCGTCACCTGCTGCGCGCTGGTGGGTCCATCCCCGCAGGCGCGGGGAGCAGACGTCGGAGCGGCGTGAGCAGACGGTGCGGGAGGGTCCAGACGGTCTCTACGCCCCTATAAGCATTGCTCGCACCAATTCCGTGCCAGGTCCAGCAGCACGCCGCGGACAGCCAAGGCCAGACGCGGGCACCCGGAAGCGAGGCCCGGGCAGTGCACGGACTGGCCGACCAGCAGGTACGCTGACGAAAAACCTGCGATTCCCAAGCTCAGAGCGCGGGTTCGATTCCCGTCATCCGCTCCATTCCTCAAGCCCCAGCCGAATCGCCTGGGGCTTCTTCGTTTTCTGGATCGATTGAAGAACCCGCACCAGTTCCGCACCATATCTGGCGGTCAATTGACGCCCTTGCTTTTCGACGCCCGGTGACAGCCGCATGCCGCAATGTACTGAGGCCTTGATTCGGGAGCCCGGCGCGCGAGGCTGCGGCCAGGACGTGCTTGCCGCGGGCGCGGTACCGGGTGGTGATGACGTCGATACGGATGGTTGCTAGGTTCGTGCGACAGTCGTACTACTGTGGGGGTGGGGACTGGTGGGGTTCAGCTGGAAGGGTGCCGTCAACAAGGTCGGCGACGGCATCGAGCACGGCGTCGACAAGGTCAAGAAGAAGGCCGGGGCGGTCATCGACCACGGCGCTCACATCGTCGGGGACGGCCTTGAGCACGTCGGACTCGACGACGCCGCGGACTGGGTGGAGGACAAGGGCGACCAGGTCGCCGACCACTTAGGCGCCCACGTCGCCGAGCAGCAGCTCGGGCAGACCAACGACCCGAAGGAGTTGCTGCACGGGGACCCGTCCAAGATCCGCGAGGCGGTCCTGCACCTGGCCAAGCTCTCCCTGGCCTTCGACACCGGCCACACCGGCCTGTCGCATCTCGACCCCGGGGACTGGGACGGCGAGGGCGCGGAAGCCTTCCGCGCGAAGTTCAAGGCGCAGCCCTCTAAGTGGGCCCACGCCGCCACCGCCTGCGCCCAGGCCGGGCTCGCCCTGGAGACGTACGCCGAGACCGTGGACTGGGCCATAGGTCAGGCGAAGGAAGCCGTCCGGCTGTGGAAGCAAGGCGTCGCCGCCCGCAAGGCCGCCGCCGACGCCTACAACACGGCCGTCGACCAGTACCACGACGACGTCAAGGCCTACAACGACAAGGTCGACGACGGCAAGGATCCCGGCACCAAGCCGGTCAAGCCTGCGGACTTCACCGACCCCGGCGCGAAGGACAAGCAGGCCGCCAAGGACACCCTGGACACGGCCCGCAAGCAGCGCGACAGCGCCGCAGCCACCGCCGAGGCCAAGGTCCGCACAGCCACCGAACTGGCGCCGAAGAAACCGGACTTCAGCGACCGGATGCAGAACGACTTCGGTGACGTCGGCAAAGCCGCGCCCATCGCCGCAGAGCACTTCGCAGGCGGCCTGGTCCGTTCGGTCACCGACCTGGACAAGTTCGTCCGCGGCCTGGACCCGATGGACCCCTACAACCTCACCCACCCCGCCCAGTACCTGACCCACCTCAACGCCACCGCGGCCGGCCTGGTCGACATGACCCAGCACCCCGAGCGCCTCCCCGGCATCATCCTCGGCACCGGCTGGGGCTCCGACGGCTCAGAAGCAAGCGGACGCCTCATCGGCAACATCCTCCTGGCCATCGCCACCGACGGCGGCAGCGCCGCCGGCAAAACCGCAGCCGAAAACGCCGCCAAGAATGCAGCCAAAGACGCCGCGGAACAAGCCGCCAGAGGCGGTGCCCGCGCCGCAGCAGAAGACCCCGCCAAAGCCGCCATCGAACAGGCCGCGAAGAAGTGCGTCTCGGACCCGATCGACGTCGCCACCGGCGACATGATCCTCCCTGCCCGGCACGCTCCCGCTGGTCCTGGAACGCACCCACCTGTCGTCGTACCGGATCGGCCGCTTCTTCGGGCCGTCCTGGGCGTCCACCCTCGACCAGCGCCTCGAACTCGACGACCAGGGAGTCGTCTTCGTCGCCGACGACGGTGCGATCCTCCTCTACCCCGTGCCGACGATCGACGTCCCGACCCTGCCCAGTCACGGCCCTCGCTGGCCGCTGGAACGGGACGGCCGGCCGGGCAGCCCCCTCCGCATCACCAACACCGAGACGGGCCGCACCCTCCACTTCGCAGCCGTTCCCGGCGCACCGACCACTCCCGGCGCGCCCACAGTGCTGGCCCTGATCGAGGTCACCGACCGCAACGGCAACGCCTACGCAATCACCTACGACGAAGCCGGCGTACCCATCGAGATCCGCCACAGCGGCGGCTACCACCTCACCCTGGACAGCGAGAACGACCGCATCACCGCCCTGCACGTACAGGACCCGACAGCCCCCGGTCGATCCGACACCACCGTACGCACCTACAGCTACGACACCGCCGGCAACCTGTCAGAGGTCACCAACTCCTCCGGCCGGCCCCATCGGTTCACCTGTGATGCCGCCGGCCGCATGACCTCCTGGACCGACCGCAACGACACCACCTACGCATACGCCTACGACCGTCAGGGCCGCTGCGTCGCAACCCACGGAAGCGACGGCTTCCTCAACAGCACCCTCGCGTACGACGACACCACCCGCACCACCACCTACACCAACTCACTAGGCCCCAAGACCATCTACCAGCACAACGCCGCCTACCGCCTGATCGCCGAGACCGACCCGCTCGGCCACACCACCACTCGGGAGTGGGATCCTGCCCACCTGAACGTCACGCGGGTCAGCGACCCCCTCGGCCACACCACCGGTTACACCTACGACGACACCGGCAACCTCACCGAGGTCACCCTCCCGGACGGCAGCAGCGCCACCGCGACGTACAACGCCTTCGGCCGCCCGCTCCGCGTCACCGATCCCAGCGGCGCCACCTGGACCCACGGGTACGACTCGGTCGGTAACCTGCTCACCACCACCGACCCCAAGGGCGCGACCAGTACCTACCATCGCACCGCCCACGGTGCGATCGACGGCGTGACGGACCCCCTCGGCCACACCCACCGCTACGAGGCGAACCCCGCCGGACTCCCCATGGCTGTCACCGACCCGCTGGACCACACCACCCGCTTCACACGCGACGCCTTCGGCCGTACCACCACCGTCACCGACCCGCTCGGCCACACGACTCGGATGGCGTGGACACCGGAGAACAAACCGGCCTGGCGGGAAGGCGCGGACGGCGCACGCGAGACCTGGCAATGGGACGGCGAAGGCAACCTCACCGCCCACACCGACCAAGCCGGCCACACGACCAGCTACACGTACACGCACTTCGACCTGGCCGCCACCCGCACCGACCCCGACGGGCGCGTGCACTCCTTCACCTACGACACGGAGCTACGCCTCACCGCGGTCACCAACCCCCAGGGGCTGTCCTGGACCTACACCCACGACCCCGCAGGACGGCTCGCCGCCGAGACGGACTTCGACGGACGCACCCTGGCGTACGCCTACGACGCGGCCGGCCGACCGGTCTCGCGAACCGACTCCCTCGGTCGGACGACCACCTTCGAACGCGATCCCCTGGGCCAAGTGGTGCGCAAGCAGGCCGGGGACCGGGTGACCACTTTCGCGTACGACCTGGCAGGCCGCCTGACGGCTGCGGCGAACCCGGACGTCACGGTGGCCTACCGGCGCGACCGACTGGGACAGGTGACCGCCGAGACGGTCTCCGGTCGCGTTCTCACCCACACCTACGACGTGGCGGGTCGCCCAGTGGGCCGGACCACCCCCAGCGGTGCGGTCACCACGTACGCCTACGACGCGGCCGGCAATCGCACCACGCTCACCACCGGCGGCCACTCCCTGGACTTCACACACGATGCCGCGGGGCGCGAGACAATCCGCCGCATCGACGACACTTTGACCCTGTCCCAGTCATGGGACCCGACCGGACTCCTGCGCGAACAGCTCCTGACCGCCGCCCCCACGGGACCGGTCCAGCGCCGTACCTATACCTACCGCCAAGACGGGTACCTCACCGGTGTCGACGACTCCGAGGCCGGACCCCGTTCCTTCGACCTCGACCTGGCAGGCCGCGTCACCGCCGTCCGTGCCGCACGCTGGAGCGAGACCTACAGCTACGACGAGGCCGGCAACCAGAGCAACGCGTCGTGGCCGGCCGAGCATCCCGATGCCGAAGCGACAGGGGTGCGCACCTACACCGGCACCCGCGTCATCGGGGCCGGTGCGATCCGCTACGAACACGACGCTGCCGGCCGCGTCACCCTGCGCCAGAAAACCCGCCTGTCCCACAAGCCCGACACCTGGCACTACACCTGGGACGCCGAGGACCACCTCGCCTCGGTCACCACCCCCGACGGCACGGTCTGGCGCTACGTCTACGACCACCTGGGCCGCCGCACCGCCAAGCTCCGGCTGGCGGACGACGGCGAAACCGTCGTCGAGCGCACCGACTTCACGTGGGACGGCCCCACTCTCGTCGAACAGACCACGACGGCCGCCGGCGGGCCCCACCCCGTCACCCTCACGTGGGACCACGACGGCCTGCGCCCGCTGACACAGACGGAACGCATTACGGATGCGACGAGCCAGCGCGAGATCGACCAGCGCTTCTTCGCCGTCGTCACCGACCTTGTCGGCACGCCCACCGAACTCGTCGACACCTCCGGCGCCCCCGTCTGGCGCGCCCGCGCCACCCTGTGGGGCACCACCTCCTGGCCCACCACCGCCAGTGCCTACACCCCTCTGCGTTTCCCCGGCCAGTACCACGATCCGGAAACCGGCTTCCACTACAACCTCCTCCGCCACTACGACCCCACCACCGGCCGCTACATCACTCCCGACCCCCTCGGCCTCAATCCCGCCCCCAACCCCCACACCTACGTCCACAACCCCCACACCTGGACCGACCCGCTGGGGCTGGCGCCCTATGATCCGATACGGATCAAAGCCGGACAGCAGCTGCCCGGCGCCTACCATTTGAGCCCGCCCGAGATGGACTTCGTGAAGAAGCTCCTGGAGAAGCGTCCGAATCTGCAGGTGTACCGCACGCACGGTGAGAAATTCCAAGGTGACTTCATGGTGGTGGACCCCTCCGACCCCAAGAACCTGGTCGCGTACGTGGTGGACCACAAAATGGGCGGTGGCAATGCGGGTCAGCAGCTCAAGAACGCGATGAATGCCGCAGGGCATGTCGGCATCACCTATCCCAGCCAGGTCATCACCGGTGCGGGTGACACGGCCAAGCTGCTGGATCTGATGAGCCGTGGTCGAGGAGAATGGAACAAGTGATGATCGTTCTGCCGGTGCGGCTCAATGAGCTACTCAATGACGTGAGCGGCGCGCGGGCGGCAACACTCGCGCTGGACTTCGCCGAGCACGCGACCGACCTTGAGACTGAGCCCCTGTCCGAGAGTATGCGGGAGGCGACCGTGGAGTATGTCGCCGCTGCCCGCGAAGCAATCGCGCTCGGCCGAGCGAACGACCGGATTCTCCGGGCACACGCAGCCTTCTTCACGACCAGTTGGAAGACGTCGGGGCACCCGGAGGTCACCCATATCCTGAATTCCGCAGTGCGGTTGGCGTGCCAGGACATGCTCATCGAAGCCGGAGCGATGAACAAGGTCGCACGGACGAAGCTGAGCTGCCAGTACATCGCGCAGACGGCTCAATCCGCTGTGGGCAGCCGAAGCGCGAAACGTGCCACCGAAGGCACGGAAAGCCGTAAGGCGGATCGCGCCGCGCGCTGGGAGGAGGCCAGATGGCAACTCCACCATGTCATTGCCACGGAACCCAACCCGCACGAATAATCGCCCCACGAAGCAGTGGAGGAGGGTGCGGTTCCTGCCAACCGGACCTCGCCCCCGACATCCGGTAACGGCTCCTTCGCAGTCCGAACACCCTCCGATGGGGGAGTCGACATCCCGGACAACCACAGCCGATTGTCCACTGCGTTTCCCCGGGCAATATCACGATGAGGAAACGGGGCTGCACTACAACCTGTTCAGGTGCTACCTGCCGTCCACAGCCTCCTACCTCAGTGCCGATCCTCTGGGACTGGCGCCCGCTCTGAACGACTACGCCTATGTCTGACGGATTCCGGTGACCTGATCACGTTCCAGGACCACTGGACGGGCCATCGTTCACCCGGCGAACCGGGATACCAGCGGCCTCATGTCCATGTCCGGCCATTCGACGATCCGAGGAACGGCCAACTTCCGGGAGCCGAGGAGCATTACTACTATGACCCCAGCCTGGGCCGGACTGGTCCGCAACCTGGCGGTGCTCACTGACTTCTACACGTCGCCCCCGCCGCTCGAACCCCTCACGGTGAGGTCTCTGTACCTCGACCGCCGCGGCCCGACGCTCACCCTGCGTTTCGACCTTCCGGCCTTTCCTGACCGGCCGCGCCCGGAGTGGGAGCAGAACGGCTGCGACACGTTCCAGTGCCAGCTGCAGTTCCTCGCCGTGGACGACTTCCTGCTGCTCGGCTGGAACCCCCGGGTGACAGGATCCCTGGACATCGTGCCAACGGTGGAACGGAGGGTCCTGGTGCGGCTCGGTACAGCCGGCACCCACCTGACCTTCTCCAGTAGCGACTCCCTGACCATCGGAAAGATGAGCGCCTACCGCTCCAGCACCGACGGTGCGGACCGCGGCCACCACTACTACGTCGGGAAGGTCGACCAACTGCGGTACGACGTCCTCCCCGACCTCGGAGAGAAGACGTTCTATGGACGGGTCTGACTGGCTGCAGCTCACGGACACCCCGGAAGCCCTGGCTCTGCTCTTCACACGTCCGCCCGATCTGACGTCCTTCGACCTCTTCTCCATCCATATCGACGAGCGCGACACCAGCCTGACGCTCGGATTCGCGCTGGACGCCCTGCCGGAACGACCGCCGGCGGAGTGGACGGAGAAAGGACTCAACGCCTTCGAGCTCTTCCTCACCTTCGAAGGGATCTCCCACCTGCGCGTCGACGGCTGGCACGGCTCCCGCGCGGATGCTGTGACCCTGGCGACAGGCGCGTCCGGCGGGATTCGTACGGAGATCCTCGGAGACGCTTTGTCGGCGTCCTGGGACGCCCGCCGCGTCCGCGTCCTGAGGACCCGGGCCTACTTGGCCGCACGCCACGAATGAATGTCCACCCACGGCACCGTCTCCGGACACACCACGGGCGCCCGGAGTCGCCGTCGGGGCGCAGCATTCATGCTGCCGCTGTCGACGGCACCGCCTCTGGCCCGAGGCAAGCCAAGGCTCCAACGGCACCTGGTTTCCGTGCTCAGAGCGCGGGTTCGATGCCCGTCACCCGCTCCATTGCACAGCCCCAGGTCGAAGACGTGGGGCTTTCTCTCGGCCGCAAATCATTATCGCCGCCCATGGCGAACTCGGTGATTCATTAGGACACGCCGCAGGCAGTCCTAATGTCTGCGGGATTACGGCGAAGGCTCGCTGCCCAAGGAGCGCTCGGCTTTATCAACCAACTCCTCGTACGTAAGCACCTCCACGCGATTCACCTGGGTATTGAAGATGCGAAGTGCCTCGGTGACCGACTCCTCAGGAACGGAGGACGGAATCGACGGGTGTCCGATCAGCACTATCGCGCTGGTCCGCCACGTCTCGATGCCGAGTTCCTCGCGGAGCCGCTGACGGTTCTCGTCCCGGCCGACCAGGTAGTTCGCCCCCTGGCCGACAGCGTCTGCACCTGCGCGGTAGGTACCCACGGACCATCCGTCCCTCAGCGCAGCCCAAGGAGTCCTGAACCAGCCGGACGCGATCTCCGGGCGCCTACGACCGGCTCGCGGCACACGGTGCTACCAGGTGCTACGCTGGTCCAATGACAGCGCAGCCCGAGATCACCCAGCGCGATCTACGCAATCGGTCCAGAGAGATCATGGACGCCGTCCAGGGCGGGCAGTCCTTCACTGTCACCCGCGACGGGCACCGGATCGGGGAGCTGGTCCCGCTCCGTCGGCGCCGGCGGTTCGTTCCGCGTTCGGAGTTCGCCGCCATGTCCCGTACGGCGTCGGACGTCTCCTTGGAGGCGTTCAGGGCCGACCAGGACCTTACGGCTGAGCAGGAGACGGACGACCCCTATGCCCGCTGAGTACGCCCAGGGCCTGCTCGACACCAACATCGTCATCCTGCGCAAATGGATCGACCCCGCGGAACTCCCCGCCGAGGTGGCGATCACAGCCATCACCCTGGCCGAGCTGTCCGCAGGACCCCACGAGGTGCGCAGGAACGAGGACCAGGACGACTACGACGAGCACGCGGAACGGGGCCGGCGCCTCGACATCCTGCAGCGCGCCGAGAACGAGTTCGACCCCATCCCCTTCGACACCGAAGCCGCCCGCATATACGGCAGAGTCTGCGCCGCGGTGATCGGCGCCGGACGCAAACCCCGCCGCCGCGTCGCCGACCTCATGATCGCCGCCATCGCCATCGCCGAAGAACTCCCCCTCTTCACCACCAACCCCGACGACTACAAGGGCCTCGACGGCCTCCTCACCGTCGTACCCGTCACCCGGCCCACCGTCCTCCACGACCGGTAGGGCTTGCCCGCCGCACCACATCCGCACCACGCACAGCGGTACAGCGCGGTCAACCACGGTCATCAACGGCTCCGGCACGGTGGGCGCTCCAGGACGTCACGTGCCGCTGACCAGCACGGACGCCCGGCAAGCACCCGTGATTCCCAAGCTCAGAGCGCGGGTTCGATTCCCGTCATCCGCTCCATTGCAAAGCCCCAGGTCGACGACCCGGGGCCTTTTTATCGTCCGGGCGGGCCGATTGAAGAACCCGCACGACTCGCGCACCGCATCTGGCGGTCAATTGACGCCATTCGTTTCTGGGCGTTCCGGTGGATTCCGCGTCCGGCGGTGTACGTGAGGCCCTGAGCCGGAGGGACGGGCGGCGAACGGGCTCGCACCGAGGCCATATTCGGGCATCCGCATCCCGGGCGGTGATGACTGCACTACCGGCAGTTGCTAGGTTCGTGTGACTGTCGTACTGCCGTGGGGGGTGGGGCGTATGGGGATCTTCGGGGATGCCGTCAACTCGGTCGGTGACGGCCTGGAGCACGGCTACAACGCGGTGAAGAAGAAGGCCGGGGCGGCCATCGACAAGGGCGCCCATATCGTCGGGGACGGCCTCGACCATGTGGGTCTGGATGATGCCGCGGACTGGGTGGAGGACAAGGGCGACCACATCGCCGACCACCTCGGCGCGCACGTGGCCGAGCAGCAGTTGGGTCAGTCCGAGGAGCCGGACGAACTCCTGCACGGGGACGCAGGGAAGATCCGCGAAGTGGTCCTGCACCTGGCGAAATTCGCGATGGCCTTCGACTCCGGGCACACCGGCCTGTCACATCTGGACCCCGGGAACTGGGAAGGCTTCGGCGCCGACGCCTTCCGGAAGATGTTCAAGGCCCAGCCCGCCAAGTGGGCACATGCCGCCACCGCCTGCGCCCAAGCCGGGCTCGCCCTGGAGACCTACGCCGAAACCGTCGACTGGGCCAAAGGCCAGGCCAGGGAAGCCGTCCGGCTGTGGAAACAGGGCGCCGCCGCACGCAAAGCCGCAGCCGACGCCTACAACACGGCCGTCGACACCTACCACGACGACGTCAAGGCATACAACGACAAGGTCGACGACGGCAAAGACCCCGGCACCAAACCCGTGGCACCGGCTGCGTTCATCGACCCGGGAGCCAAGGACAAGCAGGCCGCCCAAGACACCCTGAACGCCGCCCGCAAGCAACGCGACAGCGCCGCGTCCGCAGCCGAGGCCAAAGTCCGCGAAGCGACCAAGCTCGCTCCGGCGAAGCCGGACTTCACCGACCGGATGCACAACGACCTCGGCGACGTCGGCAAAGCCGCACCCATCGCAGGCGAGCACTTCGCCGGCGGCCTCGTCCGCTCACTCACCGACCTGGACAAGTTCGCCCGCGGCCTGAACCCGATGGACCCCTACAACCTCACCCACCCCGCCCAGTACCTCACCCACCTCAACGCCACCGCCGCCGGGCTGGTCGACATGACCCAGCACCCCGAACGCCTCCCCGGCATCATCCTCGGCACCGGCTGGGGCTCCGACGGCTCCGAAGCAAGCGGCCGCCTCATCGGCAACATCCTCCTGGCCATCGCCACCGACGGCGGCAGCGCCGCCGGCAAAACCGCAGCCGAAGACGCCGCCAAGAACGCCGCCAAGGACGCCGCAGAACAAGCCGCCAGGGGCGGCGCCCGCGCCGCAGCAGAAGACCCCGCCAAAGCCGCCATCGAGCAAGCGGCGAAGAAGTGCGTGACCGACCCGATCGACGTCGCCACCGGCGACATGATCCTCGCCCAGACAGACATCACCCTCCCCGGAACCCTCCCCCTGGTCCTGGAACGCACCCACACTTCGTCCTACCGGGTCGGTCGTTTCTTCGGCCCCAGTTGGGCCTCCACGCTCGACCAGCGCCTCGAACTCGACGACCAAGGCGTGGCGTTCGTCGCCGCCGACGGGTCGATCCAGCTCTACCCGGTACCGCAAGCCGACGTCCCCACCCGGCCCAGCCACGGCCCCTGCCGGCCCCTGCAGTGGGACGGCAACCCCGGCTCACCCCTGCGCGTCACCGACCCCACCACCGGCCAGACCCTCCACTTCACCGCCGTCCTCGGCACCAAGGCCTCCCCGGGCGGCCCCACCCATCTCCCCCTTACCAAGGTCAGCGACCGCAACGGCAACAGCTGGACCATCACGCACGACAAGACCGGCGTCCCCTCGGATATCCACCACACCGGCGGCTACCACCTCACCCTGGACGCCCATGACGGCCGCATCACCGCCCTGCGCCTCCAGGACCCGGCCGAGCCCGATCAGCCCGGCACACTCGTCCGCCAATACGGCTACGACGCCGCCGGCAATCTGTCGCAGGTAATCAACTTCTCAGGTCTGCCGCACCAGTTCGCCTATGACACCGCCGCGCGCATCACTTCCTGGACCGACCGCAACGACACCACCTACGCCTACACCTACGACCACCGCGGCCGCTGCGTCGCCACCCACGGCACCGACGGCTACCTCAGCAGCACCCTCGCCTACGACGAGACGACCCGCACCACCACCTTCACCAACTCCCTCGGCCACACCACCACCTACCAGCACAACGCCGCGCACCGTCTGGTCGCCGAGACCGACCCTCTGGGCAACACCACGACGCAGGAGTGGGACCCGGCCAACCGCCACCTCACCGCCGTCACCGACCCTCTCGGCCGCACCATCCGCTACAGCTGCGACGAGGCCGGCAACGTCACCGAGGTCACCCTCCCCGACAGCACCACTGCCTCCGCCACCTACAACGACCTGGGCCGGCCCGTCCAGATCACTGAACCCGGCGGCGCCACCTGGACCCACACCTACGACGACGCCGGCAACCTCCTCACCACCACCGACCCCACCGGCGCCGTCACCGGTTACGTCCACGACGCGCAAGGTCACCTCGCCGCCGAGACCGACCCCCTCGGTCACACCCACCACTACCAGCCGAACCCCGCGGGCCTCCCCACTGCTGTCACCGATCCCCTGGGCCGCAGCACCCGCGTCACACGCGACACCTTCGGCCGCCCCACCGCCGTCACCGACCCGCTCGGCCACACGGTGCGCATGGCGTGGACACTCGATGGCAAACCAGCCTGGCGCGAGGCCGCGGACGGCGCACGTGAGACATGGACCTGGGACGGTGAAGGCAATCTCACCGCCCACACCGACCAGGCCGGCCACACCACTTGCTACGCGTACACGCACTTCGACCTCGCCGCCACCCGCACCGACCCCGACGGGCGCATTTACTCCTTCGCCTACGACACCGAACTACACCTCACCGCGGTCACCAACCCGCAGGGGCTGACCTGGACGTACACCCATGACCAGGCAGGACGCCTCACCGCCGAGACGGACTTCAACGGCCGCACCCTCACCTACGCCCATGACGGCGCCGGGCAACTGGTCGCCCGCACCAACGGCGTCGGCCAGACCATCGCCTACACCCGCAACCCGCTGGGCCTGGTCACCGAACAGCGCGCCACGGACGGTGAGGCTGCCACGTTCGCCTACGACTCTGCGGGACTGCTCACCGCGGCCATGAACGCCGACGCCACCGTCACCTTCGAACGCGACGCGCTCGGCCGCGTCCTCGCCGAGACCGTCAACGGCCACACCACCCGCTACACCTACGACCTCGCAGGCCACCGCCTCAGCCGCACCACCCCGTCCGGCCACACCTCCACTTGGACCTACGACCCCGCCGGACGCCCCACCGGCCTGGAATCCCTCGCCGGCGCCCTCACCTTCGGCTACGACGCCGCCGGCCGCGAGACCGAACGCCGCATAGGCGACGGCCTCCGCCTCACCCAGAGCTGGGACACAAGCAGCCGTCTCACCGGGACCGCTGTCACCAACGCTGCCCACGGTCAGGCCGACCACCTCCTGCACCACCGGACCTACACCTACCGCGAGGGCGGCTACCTCACCGAGATCCACGACCTCCAGGACGGCACCCGCCGTTACGACCTCGACCCCGCCGGCCGCGTCACCACCGTCCACACCCCCCACCGGGCCGAGACCTATGCCTACGACAGCGCCGGCAACCTCACCCACGCCCCGGAAGCCGGGTCCGAGACCCCCACCACCCGGGAGTTCACTGGCACACGCATCCACCGGGGCGCCCGCACCACCTACGAACACGACGGCCACGGCCGCCTCACCCGCACCACCCTCCGGCTCCTCAACGGCCAGAAACGCGTCCGCACCTACACGTGGAACACCGAAGACCGCCTCACCAGCACCACCTCAGGCGACACCACCTGGCGCTACCGGTACGACCCCCTCGGCCGCCGCACCGCCAAGCAACAACTCGCCCCCGACGGCAGCGTCCTCACCCGCACCGACTTCACCTGGGACTCCACCCAGCTCACCGAACAGACCACAGCCGACACCACCACGACCTGGGAATACCCCCCTGGAAGCCACACTCCCCTCACCCAGACCACCCGCACCTCCGACGAGGCCCAGTTCTACGCAATAGTCACCGACCTCGTCGGCACCCCCACCCACCTCCTCAACCCCGACGGCACCACCGCCTGGCACGCCACCCCCGACCTGTGGGGATCGCCCCCGCAGCCCTCCTACAACGAGCCCGCCGACTGCCCTCTCCGCTTCCCCGGCCAATACGCCGACGAGGAGACCGGCCTCCACTACAACCATCACCGCTACTACGACCCCACCACCGCCCGCTACCTCACCCCCGACCCCCTCGGCCTCCGACCAGCCGACAACGACTACGCCTACGTCCCCAACCCCACCCACTGGATTGACCCCCTCGGCCTCACGCCGTGCATCCCGTACGGCCCGGCAACGGAAAAGGTCCAGAATGTTCTTGATAGGGTCAGATCCAAAGGCTCGCCATTTGCCGGATACAAGGGCGGCGCTCCGTTCGGGAATACCGGGGCGAAGGGTGGGCAGATGCTCCCAACGGTTGACCCCGCGGGGACGGCCATCACGTACCGAGAATGGGATGTCAACCCGAAGATCAAGGGTGTGGATCGAGGCGAGGAGCGACTCGTAACCGGTTCGGACGGATCTGCCTACTACACCGCAGACCACTATCAGACTTTCATTCGCATCCCGTAAGTAAAGGAATTTGGGATGGCAATCCGATCAAACCATTTGACCCACCCCTCCCCGCCCTGGGTGGTCAAAGCCGACCTAGATGACGTCACCGCCAGGAACTACATCCAAGACGCCGGGGGCTCGGGGGTGGTTGTCGAATTCCAGGGCGGGGATGCGAGGACGCTCGACTCCTTCTTCTCGATGGTTTCCAGCAGATTGGATTTTCCTGACTATTTCGGCCGGAACTGGCCGGCCTTGAAAGATTGCCTGACCGATCTCGAATGGCTTCCAGCAGACTCCTACTGCCTGGTGTTCCGGAGCAGCGACTCGCTCTTCGCCGACGAACCGATCGAGCGCCGAGCCTTTCTCGATACAATGAAACTGAGTGCCGAAGAGTGGGCGGCTCCGGTAGCACTGGGCGAGTGGTGGGATCGTCCGGCGATCCCGTTTCATGTCGTCATGGACCTCGGGATCGCCGAGTGGGACGCCGACCAGGTTGCCGAGGTCGGCGAACTCGCCTCATAAGTGGACCGCGCGAAGGTCGGTCGCCGACCCTGGCGAAGCCTCGCCCTGGGCTCGGCCACCGGACCACACCCGCACCACACCCAGCGGTACGGAACGGTCAGCCACGGTCGCCAACGGCACCGCTCCGATGCGCGCTTCGGGACCGAACGTGCCGCTGACCAGCACGCATGCCGCCAAGGAACCTGTGATTCCCAAGCTCAGAGCGCGGGTTCGATTCCCGTCATCCGCTCCAATACGAAGCCCCAGGTCAGCAGCCTGGGGCTTATTTGTTGTCTAGCCCAATTCAAGGACCGCGCACCACTTGCGCACCACATCGGGCGGTCAATTGGCGCCACGAGGCGTTCGAAATCGGAGTCTCGAATGCTCATACGAGACAGTTCTCGAATTGCGAGACGGACTTCATGTGACGTGCACCACTAGCCTAAGCGCTCAGCAAACACGGACAGTTGGCCCTCTCGATTCGGTGACCGCGCCCTTCCATCAGCAAACTCCCTTATATACGTGGACAGTTGACCTTCCGAGAGTGCACGCGGACACCGCGGCGCCAGCCACGCAGTGTCGCGACGGAGGACGTTCGGGGGCCGACACGGCTGCGTGTCGGCCGGCAACACCCCGAAGCGCGCTCTACCGCGACGCGCTCCGCCGCCGGCCACCGCGTCAGCTGCGCACCGGCACTGGCGAGTCGGCCCATCTCCAGGCCCGGTGTCCCACCGGAGTCGACCCCCGGACCCCCGGAACGCAGCGCACGAGGCAGAACGCGACGCCACAAAACGGCGTGCTGGTCCGCGTCCCAATGGTCAACGGCTTTGCGCGTGAATTACCCGAGGAGTTCATTCGAAACGGCTGCGGAATCCCGGCCCAGAGCATGCAGTTCCGATCCCGCAAAAACAGTGAGTACATCCGCCCACCGAACGATCCAACCGGGGAGGCGAGGCGAAAGCCCGGTCCACCTCAGCGAGCGTGTCAGGCAAGTACGCCCTCCGACCAACCGTGTCGAAGGCAGGGTAGCTGCTCCACCGAGGCTGCTACGGGTTGAAATCCCAGGGATTGATCACCGCGGCGCCTGTGCGCTCAAGGTGCTTGATGTTGCGGCTGGCCACGGTCCAGCCGTTGGCCGGCGCGGTGGCGGCGATGAGGGCGTCCGGCGGGTCGATGCTCGCGCCGGCGGCCTTCAACGCCTTGTGGACAGAGAGATAAGCCGCCGCCTCGGGCTCGCCGATCGGAGCGATGCGGTCCCGGTATTCCGGCCGGGCAGCTGCGAGGATCTCGGCGTACCGGGCTTGCCGTGCGGGGTCCGGGGTCGCCGCTACGCCGGCTTCGATTTCAGCGATGGTGATGACGCTCAGGAAGCGGTCGGGGCCGCGCGGTCGAACGCAGCCAGGCCACGACGCGGGGATCGGGCCGAAGTCTCGTGGTGAGCTCCGCGACGACGTTCGTATCGAGCAGGTAGATCACCGATCGCCTGCCTGATCATCGTCATAGGAGCACGCCCCGAAATCCAGTCCTTCGAAGGGCCTCGACAGCAGGAACTCCTCGAAGCCGTCGGTAGCCAATCGGACCCACCGGCTCAGCATCTCCGGCAGCGCCTCAAGCTCGGTGTCGGCGAGCTCCGCATCGAAGTGGCGGGCCTGGTCCTCCGGCAAGGACTCCCGAATGTCGCGGATAGTCCGCAGCGGATGCGCCGTACTCGCGGACCCGAACGAGCGCGGTACACCGCCAGGTGCAGTGGCCGTGCTCATCCCCTTCGCCGCACGCGGGCTGCCGTCTCGCACCAGGTTAAGGGCACCGGTCACCGCCAGGGGTGCGATCGCCGCAGAGGCGAACCCCGGGCGGAGCACCGCAGCACCAATGCCGCACCAGTAGCAGGGGTACGCCAAGGCCAACCGGAGACAACGCGCACCCCATGGCCCCTCACCTCCGGTCTTTATCGGAGTCCCTGCTTGGCATCAGGCGGTCGGCAGGCGACACAGCGCTACGTGCCCGACACCGTGACGGTGCTGGTCCTGCTGCCGCTGGCGAGTTCCTGGGAGCGGTAGGCGGTCGTCGTCGCGAGGCAGGTGCTCGACTGCGGCGAGGAAGTCGTGGAAAGCCCGGTCGGTGCGGGTGGTGTCGGCGGTGGCGTCGAGGTCCATGAGGAGACCGCGGATGACGGCGAGGACAAGCGTCGCTAGCTCCGGCCGGCCGATGCTGCGCAGGCCGTCCTCGAGCGGCCCGAGCCAATCGGTCGTGGCGGTACGCCGGAAGTCGGGCCACAACCGCTGCACTGCGCTCTCGCGCAGCTGACTGAACATCTGCAGGTACGGCCGCCCGTCCAAGCCGGTGATCGAGGTCCAGGCGCGCTCCAGGGTGACGGTGTAGGGCTCGTCGGGTCGCACTCGCAGGAGGTCGCCGAACGCGTCGAGCTGACGTTGGCGCGCGTGCCCGAGGACGGCCCGCAACAGTGCGTCGCGGGTGCCGAAGTGATAGATCAGCATGCGGGCCGACGTGCCGGTGGCGGTGGCCAGCGGCTCAAGCCGGTCGGGGAGGCCGTGCGCGAGGGCGTAATCGGCGCAGGCGTCGAGCAGCCTGTTCTTGATGTATGGCTGCGGTCGTCTGCCCATGGCGACATCTTTTCCCGTAACGGCGGCTACGTCTAGCGTTGATCGAAAGGCAGTCAAGGCAGACGTGGAGGTAGCGATGAGGGTCGTGTTCGTGCATGGGGCGTGCGTGCGGGACGGGTCGTGGTGGTGGCACCGCACCGCCGAGCTGCTGCAGGAGCGAGGGGTACTGAGCGTGGCCCCGGCGCTGCCGAGCTGCGGCGAGGCGGGCCTGCCCGGAGGCGCCGACGGTTCGGGGCTGTCCGAGGACGTCGCGGCGGTGCGGCAGGCGCTGCTGGACAGCGCCGAGCCGACCGTTGTGGTCGCCCACAGCTACGGCGGCATCGTCACTGCGGAAGCCGCCGCGGGCATCGGGTCGGTACGCCACCTGGTGATGGTCTCCAGTTACCTGCCCGAGGTCGGGCAGAGCCTGTCGGAGTTCGGGGACGGCAGCCCCGCCCCATTCCTCGACGTCGACCCCGGCGCCGGCACCTTCGGGGTTCGCCCCGAGCTGCTCGTGGACACATTCCTGCAGGACTGCGCCCCCGAGGTCCAGACGCAGGCGGCGGACCACCTGGCCCGGCAGAGCGCGAAAGTGATCGGGCAGCCAGTCGGGGCGGCCGCATGGCAGCAGGTGCCCTCGACCTACCTCGTCTGCGCCCAGGACCGGGGCACCCCGCCGCGCCTACAGCGCGAGTTCGCCCGCCGGGCCGGCAACGTGGTCGAACTCGACGCCGGCCACCACCCATTCCTGTCCCAGCCCGCCGCCGTCCGGGACCTGCTGATGAGCGTGTGACGGCAGCAACCGTCCGCCGAAAATCCAGTGCCGCCCCTCCAGGGCGCGCTGAAGGGCGCGTTCGGATGCCGTGGGGTCCTCCGCTACTTGCGCAAAGCCTCCAGGCCGGCAGCTCTCGCCCCGCGTGTCGGCGGCAAGAAGAGCGGTGGCTTCGGGTGAGGTGACGATCCGACGCGCGGTCTCTTCCGGGTCCTACAAGGGCCTGCCCGCCCCGGCGGTGCCCTCCGCTCGGCGCTGTTCATGTGCGTCCGAGCCGATGCGCGGGCTGCCTTCACCTCCGGGTGAACAACCGCGTCCAGGACACGCTTCAGTTGCAAGTCCAAAGAGAATTCTGCTCTGACACTCATGCGACGACTCTGACCGAAGGGTCCGGCGCCTTTCACCTGCAGAGCACATGGTGCCACAGGGTGCTACCGCGGACTCATCTCAGCGCAGCCCGAGATCACCCAGCGCGACCTGCGCAGTCGGTCCAAAGAGATCATGGACGCCGTCCAGGGCGGCCAATCCTTCACCGTCACCCGCGACGGGCACCAGATCGGGGAGCTGATCCCGCTACGCAGGCGCCGGCGGTTCGTCCCGCGCTCGGAGTTCGCCGCATGTCCCGCACCGCTCGGCATGCCCCCCACCGGCTCCGCGCACGGACCCGGCCGCGAATCCGGTGAACCGCCTCGGTTTCGCCGGAGATGTCGAAGACCTCACACCGACATCCGCAGCCGTGATGTCCGGTCCTTGCGTCTCCGTTCTCCTCGCCGTCGGTCGGTGCCTGTCCCTCCGCCCAGCGTGATTCTCCGGTCGCCGGCACACAGAGGATCTTGCCGAACCGGCATGCAGACGGGCGCCGCCGTACGGATCAAAGAAGCGGAAGGAAATACCTGGACATCCACGGGGAGACGGCCTGGCACCTAGGTGGGAGAGGCAGTAGCGTCCCGCGAGGTACACGTAGTTCCGACAAAAGTACGGTCCCGCACCGCTCGTTCGCTTCCCGAACGGGTCCCCCCTCGCTGGAGCCGCAATGTTGAGACAGTTACGTCGCCGATGGATCGGCCTGCTGCTCGCACTCCCGGTGCTCGTGACCGGCCCCCTGTCCCTCCCCGCCTCGTCTGCCGAGGCCCCGCTCTCCACAGAGTCGCGGGCCGTCGCCTCGGCGATACCGCTGGAGGAGATCACCGCGACCACCACCCAGGTCGCCTCCGGCCTGAAACGCCCGACGGCCCTGGCCGCACCCGACGACGGCACAGGGCGGCTGTTCATCACCGAGAAGTTCGGAACGGTTCGCGTCTACGACCCGGCCACCGGGCTCGCCTCCGCCCCACTGCTGGACATCACGTCCCAGGTGGACTCGTCGGACAACGAGCGCGGACTGCTCGGCATCGCCCTCCCCCCGGACTTCGTCCAGAGCCAGCAGCTCTACCTCGCCTTCACCGCGCTGCCCGACGGCGCGGTCACCCTGGCCCGCTACAGCCTCGCCGACGCGCGCCTCGAGGTCCTGCTGCAGCAGCCGCACGCCGACTACACCAACCACAACGGTGGCCAGCTCGCCTTCGGCCCCGACGGCAAGCTGTACTGGGCCATCGGCGACGGCGGTGGTGCCGGTGACCCCTTCGACAGCGGGCAGCGGACCGACACCCTGCTCGGCAAGATCCTCCGCCTCGACGTGAGCCGCAGTTGCGGTGCGCTCCCGTACTGCATCCCCGCGGACAACCCGTTCGCCGGTGTCGCCGGCGCCCGCGGCGAGATCTGGGTGTGGGGCGCCCGCAACCCCTGGCGGTTCTCCTTCGACCCCGCGGACGGGTCGATGTGGGTGGCGGACGTCGGCCAGGGCCTGTGGGAGGAGATCGACCACCTGACGCGCGACGAGCAGCCCGGAACCAACCTGGGCTGGTCGTGCTACGAGGGGCCGCAGGTCTTCGACGCTTCCCAGTGCTCGTCAGGTGCCCGCTACCGCGCCCAGGACTTCTACTACTCGCACTACACCGGCAGCTGCGCGGTCATCGGCGGCCAGGTCTACCGCGGCCGGCAGTTCGCTGACCTGGCCGGCGGCACGTACATCGCCACCGACTACTGCACGTCCACCATCTGGGCGCTGCGCCCCGACAGCAACGGCGTCCTCCGTCAGGCCGCGATTGGCCAGATGCCCACCCAGGTGACGGCGTTCGGGTCCACCCCGCAGGGCGAGCTCTACGTGGTCAACGACCTCCCCGGCGGCCTGCACCGGGTTTCGTTCGCGCACACGACGCCGACCTGCCAGGTCGCCGTCACGACGAACGTCTGGGGCACCGGCATGGCCGTCTATCTCACCGTCACGAACAGGGGCACAACCCCGATCAACGGCTGGGCGCTGGAGTTCCCGCTGCCCTATGGGCAGGCTGTCATCTCGGACTGGAACACCACCCTGACCAACATCGGCGACCTCTACACTGCGTCCGACTCCGGATACAACTCGGCGATCCCGCCGGGCGGCTCCATCACCCTGGGCTATTTGGCCTCCCACACGGACGACCGGTCCGCACCGGGCCGCTTCCTTCTCAACAAGGCGTCCTGCGCACGTACCGGAAGCTGAGGAGACAGGGAACCGGCTGACGTCGGTACCACGGCAAGCTGCCGTGGTACCGACGGCCGTTCCCCGTCAGTGCCGCCGAGCGACAGGGCTCACTGGTCGCCGCGACGGCGAACGCACGCCTACGCTCTACCGCCGGCACCGGGTCCATCCCCGCGGGCGCGGAGAGGGGTCATCCTCGGCCTCGCCGCCGGGTCCGTCCCCCAGGCATGGATCAGCGCCGAGGCCGCCCTGGGCGGCGAGCCGCCGCACCACTGCCGCACCAGATAGAGCCTCGCCGGCCGCCTCGTGACGCTCGGCGCACACGCGTTCGTCGAGCCCGGCCGCGACCCCCCTCTGGCGTTCCAGCGGTGAGTGCTGGTGGATCAGGGCGGCCTTCTCCGAGGACCGGTCGACGCGGACCATGGCGTCCTTCAGGGTGCCGCCCGATACGAGGACTGCCTTAACGTCGGGATGAACAGCAACATCCAGGACACGCTTCAACTGCAAATCCAGAGAAAAATCCGATCTGACACTCATGAGACGAGTCTGATCGCCGGGTCTGACAGTTCGGCCCCGAAGCCGCCCGGACGCCAGACTCCCGGTTGCAACCACGCCCGGAGCGACCTTGAGAACCCCGTCGCCTACGACCGGCTCGCGGCACGCAGTGCTACAAGGTGCTACCGTGGAGGAATGGCAGCGCAACCCGAGATCACCCAGCGCGACCTGCGCAACCGGTCCAAAGAGATCATGGACGCCGTCCAGGGCGGCCAATCCTTCACCGTCACCCGCGACGGGCATCAGATCGGGGAGCTGATCCCGCTGCGCAGGCGCCGGCGGTTCGTTCCGCGCTCGGAGTTCGCCGCCATGTCCCGCACCGCGTCGGACGTCTCCTTGGAGGCGTTCCGGGCCGACCAGGACGCCACCGCCGAGCAGGAGACGGACGACCCCTATGCCCGCTGAGTACGCCCAGGGCCTGCTCGACACCAACATCGTCATCCTGCGCAAGTGGCTCGACCCCGCGGAACTCCCCGCAGAGGTCGCGATCAGCGCCATCACCCTCGCCGAACTCTCCGCAGGGCCTCACGAGGTGCGCAGGAACGAAGAGCAGAGCGACTACGACGAGCACGCGGAACGCGGCCGGCGCCTCGACATCCTGCAACGCGCCGAGAACGAGTTCGACCCCATCCCCTTCGACACCGAAGCCGCCCGCATATACGGCAGAGTCTGCGCCGCGGTGATCGGCGCCGGACGCAAACCCCGCCGCCGCGTCGCCGACCTCATGATCGCCGCCATCGCCATCGCCGAAGAACTCCCCCTCTTCACCACCAACCCCGACGACTACAAGGGCCTCGACGGCCTCCTCACCGTCGTACCCGTCACCCGGCCCACCGTCCTCCACGACCGGTAGGGCTTGCCCGCCGCACCACATCCACACCACGCACAGCGGTACGGCGCGGTCAGCCACGGTCACCAACGGCGCCGACCACATGGGAACTTCAGGGCACCCGGCAGCGTGCATGAGGCCCTGAGCCCGTGGAGGGGTGGGCCAACGAGAATGCGCCGAGGACATGCTCAGGCATCCGCGTCCCGGGCGGTGATGACTCCACTGCCGGTGGTTGCTAGGTTCGGTGTGACTGTCGTACTGCCGTGGGGGGGTGGGACGGATGGGGTTCAGCCTTCGGAAAGCCGTCAACAGCGTCGGGGACGGCATCGAGCACGGCGTCGACAAGGTCAAGAAGAAGGCCGGCGAGATCATCGACGACGGCGCCCATATCGTCGGCGACGGGTTGGAACATGTCGGGCTCGATGACGCAGCCGACTGGGTCGAGGACCACGGCGACGCCGTCGCCGACCACCTCGGCGCACACGTCGCCGAGCAACAGCTCGGGCAGACCGACGACCCCAAGGAACTGCTGCACGGCGACTCGGGGAAGATCCAGGAAGTCGCCCTCCACCTCGCGACGTTGTCCAAAGCGTTCGAGACAGGCCACACCGGCCTGGCCCATCTCGACCCCGGCGACTGGGACGGCCTGGGCGCCGAGGCGTTCCGGGCCAGGTTCAAGACCCAGCCGCCCAAGTGGGCTCATGCCGCCACCGCTTGCCACGATGCCGCCTCCGCCCTGCTGACGTACGCCGACACCGTCGACTGGGCATTGGGCCAGGCCAGGGAGGCGGTCCGGCTGTGGAAGCAGGGCCAGGCCAAGCGCAAGGCGGCGGCGGATGCGTACAACTCGGCCGTCGACCAGTACCACGACGACGTCAAGGCCTACAACGACAAGGTCGACAACGGCAAAGACCCCGGCACCGAACCCGTCAAGCCGGCGGACTTCACCGACCCCGGCGCCAAGGACAAGCAGGCCGCGAAGCACACCCTCGACGCGGCACGCAGGCAACGCGACAGCGCCGCCGCCACAGCCGAGGCCAAGGTCCGCGAGGCAACCAAACTCGCCCCGCCGAAACCGGACTTCACCGACCGGATGCAGAACGACCTCGGCGACGTCGGCAAAGCCCTCCCCATCGCAGGCGAGCACTTCGCCGGCGGCCTCGTCCGCTCACTCACCGACCTGAACAAGTTCGCCCGCGGCCTGAACCCGACCGACCCCTACAACCTCACCCACCCCGCCCAGTACCTCACCCACCTCAACGCCACCGCCGCCGGCCTGGCCGACATGACCCAGCACCCCGAACGCCTCCCCGGCATCATCCTCGGCACCGGCTGGGGCTCCGACGGCTCCGAAGCAAGCGGACGCCTCATCGGCAACATCCTCCTGGCCATCGCCACCGACGGCGGCAGCGCCGCCGGCAAAACCGCAGCCGAAGACGCCGCCAAAGGCGCCGCAGAGCAAGCCGCCAAGAACGGGGCACGCGCTGCCGCCGAAGACCCGCTCAAGGCCGGCATCCGCAAGGGCGCGAAGGACTGCGTGGGCGACCCGATCGACGTCGCCACCGGTGACGTGATCCTCACCCAGACCGACGTCACCCTCCCAGGGACCCTCCCCCTCGTCCTCGAACGCACCCACCTGTCCTCCTACCGCACCGGACGCCTCTTCGGCCCCTCCTGGGCCTCCACCCTCGACCAGCGCCTCGAACTCGACGAACGAGGCGCGGTGTTCGTCACCGACGACGGCGCCCTCCTGCTCTACCCGGTGCCGGAGCCGCACGTGCCCGTTCTGCCGGTCGCGGGACCCCGCTGGCCGCTGGAATGGGACGGCGCCCCCGGCGGCCTCCTCCGCATCACCAACACGGACACCGGCCATACCCTCCGCTTCAGCGCCGGGCCAGGCGCCCCGACGCCGGCTCGCGGCCCGATGCTGCTGCCCCTCACCGACGTCAGCGACCGCAACGGCAACAACTACGCGATCACCTATGACGACGCCGGCATACCCCGCGAGATTCGCCACTCCGGGGGATACCACGTCGCGATCGACACCGCCCGGGGCCGCGTCACCGGGCTGCGCCTCCTCGGGCACGACCGGTCCGATGTCCGGGTACGCACCTTCGGGTACGGCTCCGGCGGGCATCTCAGCAAGGTCGTCAACTCGGACGGTCTTCCTTATCGGTTCACCTACGACCAGGCCGGCCGCATCACGTCCTGGTCCGACCGCAACGACACCGCCTACCACTACGCGTACGACTCCCGCGGCCGCTGCGTCGCCACGCACGGGGCCGACGGCCACCTGAACAGCACTCTCGGCTACGACGACGCCACCCGCACCACCACCTTCACCGACTCGCTCGGCCACCAGCACACCTACACCCACAACACCGCCTACCGCCTCATCGCCGAGACCGATCCGCTCGGCCACACCACCACCCGGCAGTGGGACGCTGAAAACCGGCTCACGGCGATCATCGACCCGCTGGGCAGGGCGACGCATTTCGGCTACGACGGCCCTTCGCACACGCAGCCCTCGGTCATCACCCAGCCGGACGGCACGTCCGCGACAGCCACCTACAACTCCTGGGGACAGCCTCTCGCCGTCACCGGTCCGGGCGGCGGCGTCTGGCGGCACACCTACGACGAGCGCGGCAACCTGGCGTCCCTCACCGACCCCTCGGGAGCCGTGACGAGTTACACCTACGACTCCGCCGGCGCACCCCTTTCCGTCACCGACCCCCTCGGTGCCACCGAGCACATAGCGACGGACGAGGCGGGGCTGGCCGTGTCCGTCACGGACGCCCTGGGGCAGCGGACGGCTGTGGAACGTGACGCCTTCGGCCGCGTCGTGGCGACGACCGACCCCTTGTCCGTCCGCACCGAACAACGATGGACGGCAGAGGGACTTCTCGCGTCCCGAACCACAGCCGGCCAGGAGACGGAGTCATGGGAATGGGACGCGGAGGGCAACCTCCTCGCCCAGACCGGCTCTTCAGGCGCCACGACGTCGTACGTCTACGGCCCCTTCGGTCTCCCGGTCTCCCGCGTCGATCCCGACGGGACCCGCTACGACTTCGGCTACGACACCGAGTTGCGCCTGACGACCGTCACCAATCCCCAAGGTCTGCAATGGCGCTACGAGTTCGACCCCGCCGGGCGGCTGACCGCGGAAACCGACTTCAACGGCCGGCTCCTCACCTATGAGCACGATGCCGCGGGTCAGCTGACCGGGCGCGTCAACGGTGCGCGCCAGCGCCTGGAGTTCGTCCGCGATCTCCTCGGCCGCGTCGTGGAGCAGCGCGCGGCGGACAGGACCGTCTCCACGTTCACGTACTCGCCGTCCGGCCACATCGTCCGGGCCGCGAACGAGCACACCGCTGTCCGCATCGAGCGGGACCCGCTGGGCCGCGTGCTGCGCGAGGAGACCGGAGACCGTGCCATCAGCAATACGTACGACGCCACGGGCAGGCGCGTCGAACGCCGCACGCCGTCCGGCGCCGTTTCGGTATGGACCTACGACATCGCAGGACGCGCCGTCGCGCTCGACAGCGGCGCGGGCACCCTCGGCTTCGAGTACGACGCGGCAGGCCAGGAGACGGTGCGCCGTCTCGGCGCCGCCGTCGCGATCAGGCAGGGCTGGGACGCGATCGGCCGGCTGACAGACCTGGAGGTGAGCGCCCGGCCCTCGTCGGACGGCTCGGCGGTCCTGCGTCGACGCTACGCGTACAGCGGCAGCGGCGCCGTACGGGAGATCGCCGATCTTCACACCGGCAGCCGACGGTTCACTCTCGACGCGACCGACCGTGTGACAGCCGTCAACGCCGCCGACTGGCAGGAGTCGTACGCCTACGACGCTGTCGGCAACGTGGTGCGATCGGCGTTCACCGGCGATAAGGACGACGAGAACGCCCATTCCGCGCGGGGCACGCTCGTGCACGCGGCCAGACGCCACCAGTACGCGTACGACGGCCAAGGGCGGCTGATCCGGCACGACCACCGGTTGCTCAACGGCCGGCGCAGGACGTGGACGTACACCTGGGACGCCGAAGATCGGCTTGTCGGCGTCTCCACCCCTGACGGCAGCCTCTGGCGCTACCGCTACGACCCCTTGGGGCGGCGTATCGCGAAGGAGCGAATGGGAGACGCCGGCCAGGTGCTGGAGCGCACCGAATTCACCTGGGACGGCACACGGCTTGCCGAGGAGAGCAGCGGACCACGGCACAGGACCTGGGAGTACGCGCAGGAGAGCCACCGGCCGCTGGCCCAGCTCACCACGCAGGACGAATACGACCTGCGCTTCTACGCGATCGTCACCGACATCGCGGGCGCCCCCACCGAACTCCTCGACGAGTCGGGGGTCGTGGTGTGGCGGCTGCGCACCACCCTGTGGGGCGCAGGCAGCGGCTCCGGGCCAGAGGACTGCCCTCTGCGCTTCCAGGGCCAGTACCGGGACGGCGAGACGGCGCTCCACTACAACCTGCACCGCTTCTACGATCCGACCACGGCCAGTTACGTCTCACCGGACCCGCTGGGCCTGGATGCGGCACCCAACCACCATGCATACGCTCCCAATCCGCTGCTCTGGGCCGATCCGCTCGGACTCTCATGCGATCCCGCCGGTCCGGGCAACGCCGCGAACTACGCGAAGCAGTTGCGCTACCTCCAGCAGGCGCAGAAATACGGAAAGGGGGGCATCCGAGAACTCCAGGACGGGCGCATCCGGTTCTACGGTCTGGTCGCGGAGGCGAAAACACCTGGTGAGATGCTCGGTCGGCGAGTGGTGCGCGAATGGGACCCGGCGACGGACTCCACCCGCATCTGGCAGGAGACCGTCGACCACTCCGGTAGGGTCCGTATCGTCCGCCCGGACGTCAAGGTGACCGGAGGAAAAAAGGTCCATTACCTCTTCGACGCACAGGGCAACTTCATCGGAACGTTCTGACGACACCCACGGCTATGAGAGAAAATGGACGATCGCCTTACCCACCAGATCAAGACGAGGCTGGAATCGCTGGTGAACGATTCCACCGCCGATGTCTCCGGGATCGCCGACTGGGCGCTGGAGACGATGCAGGGTGACGACCCGCTGCTGGAACAGGAACCCGTCTGGCGCGCGCTCGACGAGTTGAGCGGCGCCGACTCGATGACCGGCCCCGGGAGTTTTCTGTACGGCCCGGCCGACTTCCGGGCGTGGCTCGAGGAGTTCACCGCGTCCTGCCCGGACGTATGAACCTCCGCCTGCCCGCGGCACAGACGTCGACTGACCGGCGCCCGGCCACCGGGCTCAGGTCAAGAGACGTCTTAGAAGCCGTATAGCCGCTGCTGTCGATCAGGCGGAGCTTGGCGGTGCTGAGCGGGTCGCACGGCCGCACCGCATCCGCACCACGCACAACGGTACGACACGGTCACCAGCAGAAACGCCCCCAGTGGGCACGTAGGCCTGCACGTGCCGCTGACCAACGCGGACGCCGAGAAGGCACCTGTGATTCCCGAGCTCAGAGCGCGTTTGAGAATAATTCAGGGGACTCTCCGTAGGGTTTGGGGCCGGGGCGGGTGGCGGGCCGTCCGCGAGTGAGCCGGCGAAGTGTCACGTCGGCCACGGCCCAGCGGATCATCGTTTCGGAGTGGGCGGGGTCGCGTTCGTAGTCGCAGGCCAGGCGTCGTCGCATGGTGATCGACACACATACCCTGACCCTCGAATTATCCGGGACTCTAGATGACCATCGGCGAGACGGACCTGGTGGGCCTCGTCACAAAGATCGTGTCCGCCTCCCCTGAGGATCGCGAATACGGCGCCAATACGTGCAGCGACTGGTCGTCCTTGTTCGACCAGGACGAGGCGGATCTGCTGGTGAGGATTCTCGCCCTGACAGCAGCGTCAGAAGATCAGGAGACGATTCGTGAGATCCAGTTGCACGCCCTCCTACGTATCGATGAACACCTGCTGGTCCGTCCCGAACTCCTCGCACCCCTGCGAAGGCTGTTCTCTGCCCAACTCGACGAGGAGCAGGCCGACTACCTGACGGAGTTGGGCGTTCGCCCATGATGCTGACGGTCTGAGACCTGGGGAAGCGTGCGGTACCTGCAGAACAGAGTGCCGTCCGGCCCCCCCTTGTCACGACCTCGCCCTTGAATTCCCGTTGTGCCGCATCGCGCACGACTGCGGGCTACGCGTTACTTACTCAGGCGTGAAGCACTTCTCCATCGACAACGAGCACTCCACCGACTGGATGCCCGTCGATACCGTGCTTCTCGACGAGATCCTTCCGGACGGGGACGGCGGCTGCGTCCATGAGCTCGCGCTCACCGACGTGGTGATCACCATCCGCTGCGAGGACCTGCGAGCGGTAGCGCGCAGACGGGTGCCCGACGACAACGACGGACTCGTCCGCGGGCAGCCGGTTCATGGAACTCGACCTCAACGGCCGCATCGTCTCGGTACGGGCGCAGGACTGGTCCGAGACCTACGCCTACGACCGCGCCGGAAACCTCGCGTTCGCCGAGTGGTCCGCGCCGGACAGCCATGAGGCGCAGGGTGACAGGTCCGTCAGCGGTACGAGGATCAACCGGGCCGGACGCACGAACCTCTTCTACGACGCGCAGGGACGTGTCATCCGACGGTCGGTGAAACTCCTCTCCGGCGGTAGGCGCGAGTGGCACTACGCCTGGTCGGCCGACGATCGGCCGACCGCGGTGATCGATCCGCACGGCGGACACTGGCGGTACCGATACGACCCGTTCGGACGCCGGATATCGAAGGGACGTGTCCACGTCGACGACTCCGTGTTCCAGCGGACCGACTTCTCCTGGGACGGGTCCCGGATCGCCGAACAGTACGCCGATGACGGTGTGACGACCTGGAACTGGGAGCCGAAATCCCACCGCGGGCTGACGCAGACAGAACACCGGTCTCCCGCCGATGCGCCCCAAGCGGAAATCGACGAGGAATTCTATTCCATCATCACGAATCTCGCCGGAGCGCCGACGGAACTCCTCAGTGCCGATCCGCTGGGACTGGCACCCGCCCCGAACGACTACCCCTACGTCGCCAATCCTCTCGTGTGGATCGACCCGCTCGGTCTGGCCTGCGGCGACCCCGGCTTCGACGAAGTCCGAGCACGCGCCCTTCGGGACGCTGGGGTGCCCGAGGGTCAGGCGCCGCTGGAAGTCAGGGACTGGGTACCATCCACTGGACCTGAATGGCAGGGCAGCCCACAGCTGTTCGACGCGGACCACCGGCCGATCTATTTCCGGGAGGAGGACCATCTGACGGATTCCGGTGACCTGATCACGTTCCAGGACCACTGGACGGGACATCGCTCACCCGGCGAACCCGGATACCAGCGGCCTCATGTCCATGTCCGGCCATTCGACGATCCGTGGAACGGGCAACTTCCAGGAGCCGAGGAGCATTACTACTATGACCCCAGCCTGGGCCGGACTGGTCCGCAACCTGGCGGTGCTCACTGACTTCTACACGTCTCCCCCGCCGCTCGAACCCGTCAAGGTGAGGTCCCTGTACCTCGATCGCCGCGGTCCGACACTCACCCTGCGACTCGATCTTCCGGGCTTCCCGGACCGGCCGCGCCCGGAGTGGGAGCAGAACGGCTGCGACACGTTCCAGTGCCAGCTGCAGTTCCTCGCCGTGGACGACTTCAAGCTGCGCGGCTGGAACCCCCCGGTGACGGGGTCCCTGGACGTCGAGCCCAGGGAGGAGCGGAGGGTCCTCGTGCTGCTCGGCGCGGACGGCACCCGCCTCACCTTCTCCAGCAGCGACTCCCTCACCGTCGGAAAGATGAGCGCCTACCGCGCCGCCCCCGACGGTATGGACCACGGCCGCCATTACTACGTCGGGAAGGTCGACCAAATGCGATACAGCGTCCTCCCCGACCCGGGAGAGAAGACCTTCTATGGACGCGTCTGACTGGCTGCGGCTCACGGACAACCCGGAGTCCCTGGCGCCCTTCTGCACCCGCCCGCCCGACCTGGCGTCCTTCGACCTCTTCTCCGTCCATATCGACGAGCGCGACACCGGCCTGACGCTCGGATTCGCGCTGGACTCCCTGCCGGGACGACCGCCGGCGGAGTGGACGGCAGAAGGACTCAACGCCTTCGAGTTCTTCCTCACCTTCGAAGGAATCGCCCACCTGCACATCAACGGCTGGTCCGGCTCCCACGCGGATGCGGTGACCCTGACGGCGGGCGCGTCCGGCGGAATTCGTACGGAGATCCGTGGAGACGGTCTCTCGGCGTCCTGGGACGCCCGCCGCGTCCGCGTCCTGAGGACCCGGGCCTACTCCGCCTCACGCCACGAATGAATACCCGCCCCCGACATCGTCCCCGCCCTGGCCGCACGAGCGCCCAAGACGTCGCCTCCGACGACATCACTCGACCGCGGTGTCCGCCATCAACTGCCGTGGCGAGCCCCCGACGGATATCCGCAGGTGTTCATACCGAACGGGCAGCAGACCCTGTCTCCGGGGGAAGTCACCGACATGAAGAACTGGGACAAGAATTGATCGACATCGCCCCCGGGAACCCGGATGCCCTGTACCCCTACGAGAACCTGCTGCCGGTGGTCGAACTCCTCATCGCGAACGGCAACCGATTCACTGCGGCCGGGGATGGCTTCCAGCGCCAGCCCCACGGCTGGGTGTGCGAGTTGGAGCTTCCCCTGGACTTCGACCTGCTCACCCGCGAAGTGACATTTCCCCCCATCATCAAGGCCGGCCCACAGGGCGACGGCGTCCTGGACATGGGCACCTGGTGCCTGATCTCGGGTCCGGGCGAGCGGGCCAGCAGGATCGTGATGCCGAAGCAAGTGGAGTGATCCCGTGCGGGGCCAGGCCAAGGACGGACGCGACAGGATCCGCAAGACTCTTCAGCGCGAGATCGCCCAGCCGCCAGACACCATCACAGAACGCGGCATTGAGGTATTGCTCGCAAAACACAAGGAGGTCACGAGGGAACTCGATCGCCTCAAGGGATTCCTGCACTCCATCGGACACTAATGCACGCCCGTGCCAAGAGACGCCATCTCATCCAACGGGCATCAATTCGCACATGCCTTCAGAAGGGATGCACTGGTGACTCGGGTCACTTTTGATCGGAATCTCTCCATCGAGACACTCGAAAGCGATCGGTGGCCGGATCCCCCCGGCGAGTCAACTGCCATGGTCCGGAACGTGTATGAACTCCGGCGTCAGCCCATCGGCGCTCTGAGCCCCTGGGACCTGGCCCGCCTCATCGGACAGGGGGTGGGTCTGCCCTGGGCACTTCCGCTGGCACTGGAAATCCTGGAGGAAACAGCACCGCGACTTGCAGAAGGTGGATTCTACGATGACGACCTGTTGTCCGCCGTGGTCCGGAGGGACCCCGCCACATGGTCCGATTTCCCAGGAATCGCACGGCAGGTCGAGGAACTACTGCCTGAACTGACCGGCCTGTCCCCGGACCTCCAACGGGCCGCAGAGAGATTTCTGAGTTCACGGGGCCGCCCGTGATGCGCATCTGGCCTGGCCGGGTAGGCGGGTTGCAGCACCACCGCCCGCAGGGCCGGGAACGCACGCTCCCTCGCCCGACCCACCGTGCTACGACGTGCAGAACGCCCGCCACGAGCGTGCCTCTCCCTGCGCGCATGCCCGATCAGCGGGATCGAGGCGCAGCCGTGATGTCGTAGGCGACCAAGGTGTGCAGGCCCCGCTGAGCCGGCGGCCGGGCTTCCCCGAGTCCCCACCGGTTGAAGAGCCCCAATGCCGGGTGAAGCACACCCAGTTGCAGCATCCTCACGTACCGGGCCCTTGGGACTTGCCGCCAGCCGACTCTCCGTGAGCCGGTCAGCAGCCACCGTACTGGAGACACGGCGCAACGGGTCCGGCCCACACCCGTAGCCAGCGCTCTGGAGCGCCTCAGCACCGTACGCATCGCCTCGACCAACATGCCGCGCGCTTCGCGAGCAGACCGCCACACCTTCCGGTACTCGCCCGAGTCCGATTCGTACCCGGCGACCACCGCGTCATGGAAGTCGAGCACCGCGAGAGCGGCCCTGCCGGCCCTGCCGGCCTTGCCGAGAACGGACAGCGAGCCTGAACTGCGCGTCATCACCCGCGGCGGCGCCCCGCGATCTGGGCGCCACCCCGACAAGGCCGTTTTCACGTCCCGAGGCCACGATCTTCCTCGCTCTCACGGAACATCAGGCGATCATCATCGGAATCACGGATCCGGCCGGTAAAGATCGCGAACTGCGCCCGGAGTTTCAGCGGAGCGGATCACTCCGGAATACAACTGGGGCCAGGTCCGGGGAGGAAGTGACATACCGGATCCGCTTCCCCGCGGGCGCCCGAGATCAAAAAGTGGTCGACTCGTCCCTTTTGATGGAATTAGTGCGCCCTGTTGACACAGCCCTGCCGTCACCGTCACACTCCACGCCTGGTGGACGCGGGTAGATCTCCCAAGGCCGCGTTTGGCGTACCATCCTGCGAGGGGACGATATGCAAATCGGCAATGCACCCCCGAATACGTCCTTGATGGATCTCAGGCCCCGTCTGCGCAACGACGTGGTGTTCCTTCGCGTCGACACCGGGATTTACCTCAGAAGTTCCGAGAATTCATGCGTCCTCAGGGGCCCTGGTGCCTATGAGTGGATGTCGGTCCTCGGCCCCCGGATGACCGGCGAGTCGACGGTGGCCGAACTGTGCGAAGGTCTGGACGACAGTCGTCGCACAACCGCGGTCGGATTGATGCGCACCCTGCTCAGCAGGGGTTTCGCCCGCGCCGTCCCCACCCCGGATGTGCGCGTGCTGCCCTCCGCCGTGCTGGAGGCGTACTCGCCGCAGATCAACTTCATCGAGCATTTCATGCACGCGGACCAGCACACGCCCCAGGAGCTCTTCGCCCGGTTCCGCTCCTCCCGGGTCCTGGTCAGCGGCCCGCCCGGAGGCGTCGCGGCAGCAGCCGTACGCGGTCTGCTGCGCAACGGGCTCGCCGAGGTGTCGCTGGACGACGCCGCGTGGGGACGAGAGTTAGCCCCGGAGGCGACTCGCCTGACGGACGCCGGCACACCGGCGCGGGTCGTGGTCCTGCCCTCCACGCCCCAGGACCTGACGGACTTCGACGTCGTGGTGTGCGCGGCCGAAGGCCCGGACACCCGCGCGCTGCTCAAGCTGACCAGACGGCTGCACGGCGTTGCGGACGGTCCGCGGCTGGTGCCGGTAGTGGCCGACCCGACCCGGATGGTGCTGGGCCCGATCTCCGGCCCCGCCGAGCAGCCGTGCTGGGTGTGCGCACAGCTGCGGCTGTCCGCCACCTCCGATCCGCGGCTCAGCGCGGACTTCTGGCGCGCGCTGGCGGTCGGCGAGACCGGCGCCGGGGCCACCGGCGGCGGCGCGGTGGCGCAGTCCATGATCGGCAACGCGGTGGCGTTCGAGGTCTTCCGGCTGCGCACCGGTCAGTTGCAGGCCGACGACGAGCGGCACGCCGTGATCCAGGATCACACCACGCTGGAGTCGCAGCGCGAACGGGTGCTGCCCCATCCGGGATGTCCGACGCGGCACGGGCGGGTCGCGTCCGACGAGGTCCGGATCCCGCCCGAGGACGACAGCGATGCCTACGGCCGCGCGGCCGTTCTGGTCTCGCCGGAACTCGGCGTGCTGTCCGGATGGACCGACGAGTCGATCCGGCAGATACCGCTCAAGACCGGCCGGGTCAGGCTGGGTCCTGCCGGTTCCCTGACCGACGGTACCCGCGAGATCGCCGCGTTCGACATCGACACGGCGCTGGTCGCCCGCACCCGTGCGGTGCGGGCGGCGGTGTCCTGCTACGTCGGCCGCCTCGGTCCGGTGGGAGCACCGGACCAGGCGTCCCTGCCGCACGCCGCGGTGGTGCCCGCCGAGCGGCTGACGCTGTTCAGCGGCCTGCCCGCGACCGGGGCGGGACCGGCGGGCGGCGCGCTGCCCGCCGTGTCGCTGCACGACGCGAGCAGGTGGCTGGTGCCCGCCGCGGCCGTCCACCCGCTCTCACCGGCCAACGCCGGGCTGGTGTTCGAGCCGAGCCCCGCGGGAGCGGCGGCCGGCTGGACCGCCGAGGACGTCCAGGAGCGCGGACTGGGCTCGGCGCTGGCGCACCGCGGGCTCGCCCGCGCCATACGCGGTGACGCCCCGGCCCTGCGGCTGGCCGAGGAGTGGCTGGCCGGCGACGAGGAGGTGGCGTTCACGCTGGGCGGCCTGCGGCACATCGACCGCGTTGCGCGGGTGTACGCGCTGCCCGGCGCCGCGCCCTGCTTCGCGGTCCTCGCGGTGGTCGAGGGCGACGACGGCGCGGTCGACTGGGCGACGGGTTCGGCGTTGTCGGTGCGCAGCGCCGTACGCGAGGCCGTGCTCGACGCCGTCGGCCTCGCGGCCGGCCGCCACTACGAGGGCGCGCCCATGGACCCCGGCGACCCGCTCGTGGCGGACTTCGACCCGCGGGCGCTGGCCGAGGGCGACGCCAAGGCCGAATGGTCCTTCGAGCAGCCCGCCGTGCCGCTCTCCGCGGCCTTGGCCCGGCTGGACGCCGAGGGCATCCGCGCCCTGTTCGCCGACACCACCACGGTCGACCTGCACGCGGTCCGCGGCATGGTCACAGGCACGATCCTGCTCGCCGCGACCTAGGCGCAGCGGCGGGCTGGTCCGCGTCCCCACGAGGCGCGCCACGATTCTCGGATCATCCGTTCCGAGGTGTACGGCTCACCAACAGAAAGGATCGCCATGTCCGTTGAGCTCAAGGACGAGCTGAGCGCTCTGGAGAGCGCGACGTTCGAGATCGAGGAAATGACCGACGAGTCGGTGGAGCTGGCCTGGTCCAGCTCCAGCTGCTCCTGCTCCAGCTGCTGCTCGTGCAGCACCAGCAGCTGCTGCTCCTGCAGCAGCAGCACCAGCTGACGCAGACGGTCTGACCAGGGCGGCGGGTACCTGTGACCGGGCCGCCCACCCGTTGTGACCAGTGCGGCTGCTTGGCAGTCGGCGCAGCCGGACAGGCAAGCAGCCGCACCTTCATCTTCGTAGTGATCGACTGGGCGGACGGATGACTGTGATGTCGAACGCGGCGACCACCGCGACGGTCCTGAACGATCCCCGGGCATGGTCCGTCGACCTCGTCCGCGACCACCTGGCCGGACGCGCCGGTGCGGGCGTCACGATCGACGTCGGCGTGCTCGGCCTGCCGACTCCCGCCGCGCCCGGCCGGACACCGGCCGACGGCCTGGTCTACCCGGTGCGGCTGTACGGCGGGACCGTGCTGATGGGACCGCTGCACCGGGCCGACGGGTCGAGCCAGCCGTGCGGGCGCTGTCTGGAACGCCGCTGGCTGGCCCTGCGCCCGGTCGAGGAGCGCCGCCCGATCGAGGACGGCGCGGACTTCTGGATGGCGGGCAACGAACCCTCGCTGACACCCTTCGCCCTCGAACAGATCGCCCAGGTGGTGTCCGCCGAGACGGCAGGCGGCGAACTCGCCCCCGGCGACCGGCGGGTCGGGCGGATCGTCGAGCTGCGGACCGGCGACCTGACCGTCACCCGCCGCGATCTGATCGCCGACTCGGAGTGCGAATCGTGCGCCACCCCGGTGCCGGACACCACGCAGGGCGCGATGCTGGCCCTGGCCCCGCGGCCGAAGTCGAGTCCGACCAGCTACCGGGGCGCCTCGGCGGCGGATCTGACGCTGCCGGCCGCCGGCCTGGTCAACGAGGTGTGCGGAACGCTCGCGAGCGCGGCCCAGCGGGTCTACCAGTGCAGCGCGACCCTGCCGGTGAGCGGGTACTTCCGGGTGCGCAGCAAGTACGACTACCACGAGATGTGGTGGAGCGGTCAGTCGCAGAGCTCGGCGAGCAGCGAGCGCTACGGCCTCCTGGAGGGACTGGAGCGATACGCGGGGCAGTACCCCCGGGCCAGGGAGTCCACGGTGTACGCCAGTTACCGCGAGCTGGCGCCGGACGCCCTGGACCCCACGGCGATGGGCTCGTACTCCCCGGAGTTCTACGTCGGGCACCACGACTACTACCAGCCGTACCACCCGGACACCCCGACCCACTGGGTGTGGGGCTACTCCTACGGCGAGCAGCGGCCTGTGCTGGTGCCCGAGCAGGTGGTCTTCTACCTGGACCGCCGCCCGGACCGGAAGTTCGTGCAGGAGTGTTCCAACGGCTGCGCCAGCGGCACCAGCGCCGAGGAGGCGCTGCTGCACGGCATGCTCGAACTCATCGAGCGCGACGCGTTCCTGCTGTGCTGGTACGGCGCCGCCCGGCTGCCCGAGATCGCCCAGGAGACCTGCGCCGACGAGGAGATCCAGTTCATGCTGGACCGGGTGGCCCGACTCGGCTACCGGATGCGGCTGTTCGACATGCGGGTGGACGTCCCGGTGCCGGCCGTGATGGCCGTGGCCGAGCGGCTGGACGGCGGGATGGGCCGGCTGTGCTTCGCGGCCGGGGCGAGCCTGGACCCGGTGGAGGCGGTGCGCGCGGCGATCGCGGAGACCGCCTCGTACATCCCGGGGATGGACGAACGGGTGGAGGCGAAGCTGCCCGACCTGCGTGCGATGGCCGACGACTACAACCGGGTGCACGAACTCACCCACCACGCGCTGCTGTACGGCCTGCCCGAGATGGCGCCGGCGGTCGATTTCCTGCTGAAGACCGCGGCGCCGCCCCGTCCGATGGACGAGCTGTACGCGTCGTGGCAGTCCCAGCGGCCCGCGACCCTGGACCTGGCGGACGACGCACGGTTCGTGATCGCCCGGCTGCGCGAGGCGGGCAGCGACGTGGTCGCGGTGGACCAGACCTGCCCCGAGCAGGACGGCACCGGAATCCGCACGCTGTCCGTGCTGGCCACGGGTCTGGTGCCGATCGACTTCGGCTGGGAGCGGCAGCGCGTGCTGGACCACCCCCGGCTGCGCGCCTACCTCGACGGCGAACTGAGCGAGATCCACGGCCGCGCCGGGGGGTTCGGCCCGACCGGGCTGAACCGCAGGCCGCATCCGTTCCCGTGAGCCGCTCCCGCCAGCGACAGGCCCCGCCGAGGAAGGAGATCCGGTGTCCGAAGACCGCACGCAGATGGTGAGCGACTACGTGGAGGCCGTGTTCCGGCGCGGCCGGGAGCCCATGGAACCGGTGGGCTTCAACCCTGACTGGGCGGACCAGCCGTCCCGGCACAAGACGTACCTGGGGGTGCGGCGCTTCCCGCTGCCGGCCGGCACCGACCTGCCGCTGGCCCCCACCGCGCAGGTGCTCCTCGACGAACCGGCCGGCACCAGCGGGCCGTTGTGGACCCTCGACGCGCTGGCCGGCCTGCTGCGCCTGTCCTACGGCGTACTCGACCGCAGGCTGCGGGTGAGCTGGAACCAGGACAGCCACGTACGGGTGCTCTACCCGGAGTCGCTGTGGGGCAGGGGCACCGCCTCCGGGGGCGGGATGTACCCGCTGGAGGTGTACTGGGTGGCCGGTCCCGGCGGTCCGCTGACCCCGGGCGTGTACCACTACTCGACGGCGCACCACAGCTTCGAGCGGCTGCTCGCCGGCGACCTCACCGACGACGTGCGCGCGGCCTGCGACGGCGGGGCCGGCACGGCGGACGGTTTCCTCGTGGTGACGATGCGCTTCTGGAAGAACTCCTTCAAGTACAACAGCTTCTGCTACCACGTGGTCACGCAGGACGCCGGCGCCCTGCTGGGCTGCTGGGAACTGATCGCCCGGGGCATGGGCAGGCGGCTCGCCCGCGTGCTGTGGTTCGACGACGAACGCCTCGACCGGCTGCTCGGGCTGGACACCGAGCAGGAGAGCGCGCTGGCCGTGGTCCCGCTGTCGTTCGGGCACCCCGTGGCGCCGCCCGCCGCCGGGGCCGCGGAACCGGGGGACCGCGGTGGACTGATCGACCGGCCGAGCTACGAGAGGTCGGCGCGCATCCTCACCTTCGAGCAGATCGAGCAGGTGCACCACGCCGTCCTGGCCGACCGCCGCGCGCGCCCGGAACAGGAGGTCGCCCGCGGTCTCGTACCGCTGCCGCGGCCGGGCGAGGAGGTGGCGCTGCCCGAGCCGCTGGCGGACCGGATGGGCGGCGACCTCGGCGCGACGCTGCGCGCCCGCCGCACCAGCTTCGGCTCGTTCACCCGCTCCCGCCCGCTGGGCCTGGACGAGCTCGCGACCGTGCTGGCGGGCACCGCCTCGGGCCGGCGCTACCGCTCGGACGTGGTCCCCGACGACGTGGGGCTCACCGGCCTGTACGTCCTGGCCAACCGGGTCGCCGGGCTGCCCGGCGGCACCTACGGCTACGACGCGGACGGCCACCGGCTGCGGGTGGTGCGCGAGATGCCGCTCGCCGAGAAGCTCCAGCGCAGCTACTACCTCAGCAACTACAACCTGGAGCAGGTCGGCGCGGTGCTGGCGATCTCCGGGCGCTGGCGCAGCACGCTCGACGCCTACGGCAGCCGCGGCTACCGGGTGATCAACTCCGAGGTGGGTGCGCTGGCGCAGACGGCGTACACCGCCGCTGCCGCGCTGGGCGTCGGCTGCGGGGTGGTCCTCGGCTTCGACAACATCGCCATCGACGAGGCGGTCGGCCTCGACGACGGGGACGAGCGCACCTTCCTTTTCGTACTGCTCGGCCACGAACGCGCGGACAGCGCGGACTTCGACTACCGGCTGGTCTGAGAGGGCTGATCCGTGAACACCAGCGCGATGCCGCTGACGGCGCCTGCGGCGCCCAGCCCGACCCGGCCAGGTCACGAGACCGCGAACGTGTCGTGGCACCTGGTACCGAGGTTCATGCTGCGGGTCGGCGGGCTCCCCTTCGAGACCGCCGCCGCCCTGGCCACCCCGGCGAGCGCGGCATGGGCCGACGGCGTACTCGACGCGCGGCTGCGGCTGCGCGAGCGCGGCGCCCGGCTCGCCGACACGCTCCAGGAACGTGTGGCGCACCGCCTGGAGGACCCGGCCGCGCGCAGGACGTTGATCAACCTGCGGCGTGACGTCTTCAACCTCCGTGCCCCGCGCGGCCTGACGGCGGCCGAGGCCCATCTGCCGGCCGGTGACCTCGCCGAACTCCACGCGTGGGCCGCCGATCGGGAGCGGCACGAGGAGCTGCTGCGGACCGGCTCCGCCATCCTGGCCGAGGAGATCGCGGCGGGCCGGAGGGACTTGCGCCAGGTGGCGCTGGAGACGGACCTGCGCTCCGGCGTCCAGCTGTCGTCCCCGTCCCTGGACGAGTACCTGGACGGCTATCTGCGGCGTCCGGACGGTCCGCTCAGCAAGCGGGAACGGCGGATCGAACGGTCGCTGCTGGAGTACCTGTTCCGCACCGCGTGCAAGACCAGCCCGTTCAGCACGCTGACGGCGGTGTCCGCGGGCGTCTTCGGCGAGGCGGACGGCCGGCTTCTGGCGGCGTCGGTGAGCGGCTGGGACAAGCGCGGCAGCACCCGGCTCAACATCGCGGTCCTCGCCAGGATCTCGGACCTGCTGACCACGGCCCCCGAGGTCCGCCGGGACCTGCCGCTGCGGGCCACCAGCGGCACGCAGGTGCGCCGCGACCGGGTGCGCTATCTGCGCAAGCTGCGCGGCGCGAACGGTGACGCGGACGCGGCCGTCACCCTGGACGCGGTGCACGAGAGGCTGTTCTTCCTGCCCGGCGGAGACGCTCTCACGGATGTGCTCACGATGTTCGAGGGCGGCGCCACGCTGCGGTTCGCCGACGCGGTGCGGCGGCTGTGCGAGATGGACGCGCGGCGCCCGGAGCCCGAAGTGGAGAGGTACCTGGCCCAGTTGCTCCGGTTGGGCCTGCTCGTGGTGCCCGACCTGCACCTCGACATCCACGACCCGGACCCGGTCGGCAGCTACCAGCGGGGGCTGCGGCGGCTGGAGACGCAATGGGCCGACGAACTCGCCGTGCTCGTGGAGCGGATGGGTGCGGACGTCCTGCGGTTCGCCGAGGGGGAACTGTCCCAGCGGCGTGAACTGCTCGCGCGGGTCGGGGAGTCGGTGGCCGAGGCGCACCGCGCCCTGGGCCGCGACGACGTACCGGTGCTGCGCACCCTGGTCTACGAGGACACCACCCTGCCGGGCCTCGCGGTGACCGGCGACACCCGCACGTGGGCTCGGCAGCTCACTCCCGGCCTGAGCCAACTGGCCCGGATTCTGCCCGCGTTCGACGGCAACCTGGTGCGCAGGCTGGTCACCAGAGGCTACTTCCGGGCGCGCTACGGGGAGGGCGGGCGATGCGAGGACTTCCTGTCCTTCGCGCACCGGTTCGATCAGGACTTCTACAGCAACTACAACCAGCGGCTGATGCGCCATCAGCGTTTCGACGGCACCGACTTCCGCCCGTACGACAACTGGTTCCGGCAGGAGGAGATCGCCGGAATCGACCGCGCCCGGGCGGCCGTGGCCGAGCAGATGCGCCGACGGGGCCGCGACGCCCGCACCGCCGGAGCGGACGTCGAGCTGGACGAGGGCTTCCTGGAGACCGTGGAGGGCCTGTTGCCCCGGCCGGAGGGTCTGCGCTCGCTGTCCTTCTTCCTCCAACTGGCCGACAGCGGCGCCCAGGGCGCTGCCGGGGACGGCGTCGAAGACAGCGCCGGGGATCCCCTTGTCGTGGTCAACCGGGTCTACTCCGGGCTCACCCTGCTCTTCTCCCGGTTCGCGCACTGCTTCGAGGACGGCCTCACCGCGTCCCTGCGCCGGTCTCTGGCGGACGCCGTACCGGCGGGAGCGGTGTTCGCCGAACTGAAGGGCGGCTACGACGCGACCAACCTCAACCTGCACCCGGTCGTGACGCCGTACGAGGTGGTCTGCCCCGGCGAGACCAGTTTCCGGCCGCCGCACGAGCAGATCCCGGTGGAGGACCTGATCATCGAGCACGACGCGGCGGCGGACCGGCTGCGCCTGCGCTCACGCCGGCTGGGCGTCGAGGTGATCCCCGTCTATCTGGGATTCCTGCTGCCGATGGCGCTGCCGGAGGTTCAGCAGGTGCTGCTCAACTTCTCCTGCACCACCATGGTCCAGCTCGACCTGTGGGAGGGCACCGGCCTGCCGGACGGCGACAGCGGCGTGCTGCCCCGGGTACGGCTGGGCAACCTGGTGCTCCAGCGCAAGTCCTGGAGGTTCGCCGCCGATGACCTGCCGCCGGCCGTGGCAGGACAGCCCGACCCGCAGTGGTACCTGTCGTGGCGGGAATGGCAGCGGTCCCGCGGGCTGCCGAGCCGCGTGTTCGCCTCCCTCGGCGGCGAGCACAAACCGCAGTACGTGGACTTCGACTCGTACGCCTGCGTCCGGCTGCTGGAGACCGCGGCCCGCAAGAGCGACTCGGCGGTGGTGCTCACCGAGATGCTGCCCGGCCCCGACCACCTGTGGCTGCGCGACGGCCGGCACCGGTACGTCACGGAGCTGACCGTCCAGCTCGACGGACTCGACGCAACGGATAGGGAGCGGTGATGGACGGCGACCACGGCGGAAACGGCGGCGTGCCCCCCGGGGCGGAACAGGACGGCGACGGCTGGATCAGCCTGCACGTCTTCTACGCCGCGAACTCCAACCCGGTACTGGTGGACTGCGTGCGGCCACTGGTGTCCGGCCTGCGCGAACAAGGGCTGCTGCGTTCGTGGTTCTTCATCCGCTACTGGCTGGAGGGCCCGCACGTGCGGCTGCGGCTGCTGCCCGCCGACCCGTCGGTCGCCGACGAGGTCGCCGAGACCGCGCGGAAGGCCATCGAGGAGTTCCTGCGCGAGCGCCCCGCCTTGTACGAGGAGGACCGCAACTCCAGCCGCGACCTGTACAAGAACATGTTCCTCGCCGAATACACCCAGGAGCGCTGGGACGAACTGTACGGCGCGGACGGCGAGATGCCGTTCAGGGAGAACAACAGCGTCGCCCGCATCCCGTACGAGCGGGAGCTGGACCGGTACGGCGGCGCGGCCGGCATGGGACTGGCCGAGTGGCACTTCCAGGAGTCCAGCGAGATGGTCGTCACCCTGCTGGAGACCACGAACGTCCATGTGCGGACCGTCCTGCTCGGACAGGCATCCCAGCTGACGGCCGCCCTGTGCTTCGCCTTCCTGCACGACGAGGCGGAGGTGGCCCGGTTCCTGACCCGCTACCGCACGATGTGGGAGACCTCGTACCAGGAGCCGAGCGACGCCCAGCACGAACGCTTCGACCGCAGCTACGGCCGGATGCGGGACCGGCTGGTGCCGCGGCTGCTGCACCTCCGCGACAGCGCGCGGGGCGACAGCGCCGCCTCGCCCACGCCGCTGGAGCGCTCCTGGCTCGCCCACTGCGCCGAGCTGCGGGACAGGGTGCTCGCCCTGTCCGAAGCGGGCGCCCTCACCTTCCGCGACGGGGCCGTCCCCGCACCGCAGGACGCCCTTGCCATCGTGCTCAGCTCCTACGTCCACATGACCAACAACCGGCTCGGGGCGAGCATCCTCGACGAGATCTACCTGTCCTACGTCCTGTGCAAGGCGCTCTCCGACATGGCGCCCCAGGCGGTGGCAGGGTGAGCGGCACGGCCGAGGCGGCCGCTCCGGCCGGGGACCGGCCCCGGCTGCGTCCGGAGGTGGTGCTGGGCCCGGCCCTGCGCTCCGGGCCGAAGACCGTGCACCACGTCAAGGACGCCCGTACCGGCTGCTATTACCGGGTCGGCCCCCGCGAGCACTTCATCATGGGCCTGATGGACGGCCGGCACACCCTCCAGGACATCGGACGCGAGTACCACGACGCCTACGAGCGCAGGCTCGGGCCGGAGCACTGGCGGCAGGTGTTCACCATGCTGGGCCGCTACCAACTGCTCGACGGGTACGCCGATCCGGCGGCGCTGGACCGGCTCCGGCAGGCCCACGACGCCAAGCAGTCGGCCCGGCAGGGCTGGTCGCGCCGGAGCTGGGTGCTGCTGCGCCCCGACCGGCTGTGCGCCGCCCTCGCGAGCCGGCTGGCGTTCGCGTTCTCCGCGCCGTTCGTGACGGCCGCGGCGGTCCTGGCGGTCGTGGTCCAGCTGTTCGTGTGGGCCCATGTCGCCACCCTGGCCCACGAGGTGGGGCACCAGAGGACCTGGGCGGTCACCGTGCCGCTCTCGATGGCGCTGTTCTGGCTGCTCACCATGCTGCACGAGTTCGCGCACGGCGTGGCCTGCCGGCACTTCGGCGGCACCGTCACCGAGATCGGGGTCAGCTGGCGGTTCCCGATGCTGACGCCGTACTGCCGTACGGACGACATCGTGCTGTTCCACCGGCGCCGGGCAAGGGTGGGTACGGCGTTCGCCGGCGTTTTCGTCACCCTGCTGGCACTGGCGCCGGTCACGGCCTGGTGGCTGCTCACCGCGGACGGGTCGATCGGGCACCGGCTGGCCGCCGCGCTGCTGCTGTTCGGTAGCGGGGGGGCCGTGATGAGTCTGCTGCCGGTTCTCCGATCGGACGGTTACGTGATGCTCACGCACGCGCTGGACCTCGTCGATCTGCGCCGTGAGTCCTACCGGTTCTGGCGGCTGCGGCTGAGCCGGCGCGACCCCGCCGCCCGTGAACGGCTCGGCTCCTACCCGACCCGCGACACCCGCGCCTACGCCCTGTACGGCGCCGGCTCACTGCTCTTCCTCGTGCTTGCCTACTGCGCCCTGCTGTGGCTCTGGTTCGGCAGCCTCCAGCACTGGATCGGGCCGGTGTGGGCGGTGGCGGTGCTCGCCGCCGAGACCGCCGTGCTGATCGGGATCCTGTCCCCGGCCGTCCGCGGCCGCTCCGGCGAACGGCGGACCACCGATGCCTGACCTCGACGACCTCGTCATCCGCACCGAAGGACTGACCAAGCGCTACGGCCCGCAGACCGGCGTGTTCGGCCTCGACCTGCGGGTCCGCCGCGGTGAGGTCTTCGGATTCCTCGGCCCGAACGGGTCGGGCAAGACCACCACGATGCGGATGCTGGTGGGGTTGATCCGGCCCACGTCCGGGACCGCGACGGTGCTGGGCCACCCGGCCGGCACCCGGAGCGGCCTGAGCGGGGTGGGAGCGCTGATCGAGTCCCCGGCCCTCTACCCGCATCTGTCCGGCCGGGACAACCTGCGCATCCTCGCCGGGTACGCGTCCGCACCCGCCGACCGCGTCGGAAAGGTCCTCGAAGAGGTGGGGATGGCCGCCAAGGCGGACGTCGCCTTCCGCGCGTACTCCCTCGGCATGAAGCAGCGCCTCGCGGTGGCCGCCGCGCTGCTGAAGGACCCCGCACTGCTGATCCTGGACGAGCCGACCAACGGACTCGACCCGGAGGGCGTGGCGGGTATGCGCGACCTGATCACCGGCCTGCGCCGGGACAACCGTACGGTGCTGCTCTCCAGCCACCTGCTGTCCGAGGTGGAGCTGCTGTGCGACCGGGTGGGCGTGATCCGGCGGGGCCGGCTGGTCGCCGAGGGCACCGTGGCCGACCTGCGCCGCGACGCAGGGGAGGGCGGGCTTACTGTGACCGTCGACGCGCCGGAGCGCGCCGCCGACCTCGTGGGCCGGTTGCCGGCGGTCCGCTCCGCGACCGTCGTCGACGGGCGGCTGCGGGTGGCCGTCGATCCGCGCGAGGCGGCGACCGTCAACCGGCTGCTCGTGGAGAACGGGCTGGAGGTCAGCGAACTGCACCGGCGGGTCCTCTCCCTGGAGGACGTGTTCTTCGAGCTGGTCGAGGACCATCCGCCCACAGGACCGGAACGCGTGGAGGTGAGGGGCCGTTGAACGGTGTCCTGAGCGCGGAGCTGCTGTCGGCCCGCAAACGTCCCGGCGTGTGGATCGTCGGCGGCGCGTGGACCGTGCTGGCGGTGGGCTTCGGCATGGTCGTGCCCTACATCGTCTGGCTGGCCATCCGGAACCGGCCGGTCGGATCGTCCGGTGACCCGGAGAAGCTGATCGACGGTCTGCTGCCGGACAAGTTCCTGTCCGGCACCGTGGACCTGTACCCGCTGTTCGGCAGCGCGCTGATGCTGATCCTCGGCGCCGTCCTCATCGGCGGGGACTACCGCTGGGGAACCTGGGGCACGCTGCTGGTCCAACGGCCCAGCCGCAACGCCGCGGTCCTCGGGAAGGCCGTGGCGACGGCGGCGGCGGTGCTGTGCGTCACCGTGCTGGTGGTGGCGGCGAGCGCCGGGACGAGCGCGCTGGTCGCGGCGGCCACCGGCCGGTCGGCGCCCTGGCCGGGCGCCGCCACGCTGCTGGCCGGGACCGGTGCCATCTGGCTGGTCGCCATGGCCTCGGCAAGTGTGGGCGTCTTCCTGTCGATCCTGCTGCGGTCCACCGGCGCCGCCATCGGGGTCGGGCTGCTGTGGCTGCTCGCGGTGGAGAACCTGGTCTCCGGGCTGACCGGTCCGCTGCCCGCGCTGAAGGGGGTCCAGCGACTGCTGATCGGGCCGTGCACGGGTTCGCTGGCCACCGCCCTGGACCCGTCCGGCAAGCCCAACACCTCGGTTCCCGGCGTCGTCTCGGTCTCCGGCCCGCTGACCGCGAGCCTGGTCCTGGCCGCCTACGTGGTGATGTGCCTTTCCCTCTCCTCCTTCCTCATCTCCCGCCGCGACATCGGCTGACCCCGAGGGGCCGGCCCCGGGCACCGGGTGCTTCCCCCGGCTCGGCGATCGCTGCCGGAAGTCGGGGCGAGTCGCGTCCGGACAGGTGTCCGCCATCGCCGAGACGACGGTGCGGCCCCCTTCGCGGCGGGGCGGGTGTGGCCGCCCGCCGGCAAGGAGCACCTGCCGGCCCGCAGCGAGGCGGTTCGGGCGATCGCACTCGTCGCCCCGGGCAACACGGCGGCCGGGGCTGGGGTCTGGGCGCGGTGACGGCCATCTCGCCACCAAGGGCGGACCTGGCCCGGGAGGGTGCCCACGGACGGTCCCGAGTGGAGCCCGCGCCAGGACGGACGATCGAGCGTACGGCTCGACACGACGACACCGTTCGGTGTCATGGCCGGGTTCGCGGCCGGGGAGGCAGGGCCTAGCCTGAGGGCGGTGAAGCAGGCAGGCGCGGGAAAGGTGATCGTCGATGACGCCCCTGGGCACCGAGGACCCGAGGTCCATAGGTGACTACACCCTTCTCGGTCGGCTCGGAGCGGGCGGCATGGGAGTCGTCTACCTGGGCGTCTCCCCTTCGGGACGGCAGGTCGCGGTCAAGTTCGTGCACGGGCCGTATGCCCAGGAGGAGGAGTTCCGAACGCGCTTCCGGCAGGAGGTCGCTGCAGCGCGCAGAGTGAGCGGGGCCTTCACCGCGCCTGTCGTGGACGCCGACCCGGACGCCGACCGGCCGTGGATGGCGACGCTCTACGTACCGGGACCCACTCTTGCCGAAGTCGTGAAGAAGGACGGCCCGCTGAGCCCGCGGGAGCTGCGTGGCCTGGGGCTGGGGCTCACCGAGGCGCTGCGCGACATCCACCGGGCGGGCCTGGTCCACCGGGACCTCAAACCGGCCAACGTCCTGATGTGCGAGGACGGGCCGCGCGTCATCGACTTCGGCATCTCGCGCACGTCCGACAGCCAGAAGCTCACCATGACCGGGCAGATGATGGGCACTCCGCCCTTCATGTCGCCGGAGCAACTGGCCTCTCCCCGGGATGTCACCCCGGCATCGGACGTGTTCTCGCTGGGGTCGCTGCTGGTGTTCGCGGCCGTCGGAACAGGACCGTTCGACGCCGACAGCCCGTACATGACGGGCTACCAGGTGATGTACGAGACCCCGGACCTCGAAGGGGTGCCCGAAGCGCTCCTGGACATTGTCGAGCGCTGCCTGGACAAGGACCCTGCCGCACGGCTGGAACTGGCGGATCTGCACCGCATGCTCCAGGCGCTACCGGAATCCGACGCCCCCGCGCCCGCGCAGGCCAGGGACTCCGCGAACCGCCGCCCCCGCCCCGCTCCTCGGAACGCGGGCACCACCTCCGCGACCGTCGCGCCGGGCACCCGCAGGCGACGCCGGGCACGGACGCTGCTCACCGTCGTCGGAGCGGCGTTGGCTGTAACGGGGCTGTTCGTCGGGGGAAGCGTCTACGTGTTGGGCCGGCACACCGCCACCGCCTCCCACACCGCCCCCACGCCCACAGCCTCCCGCACCACCGCCACCGCCCGTGCCGCGTCGCTGCCCGGCGGCTGGCGGCCCTGGAAGACGAACCTGCGGTACGACGTGAAGGGTGTCGGTCTCGACTACGACAGCACCGGATGCGTCGCAGCGGGAACCGCCCTGTTCTGCGGTGGTACGGGCTTCACCGTCGCCAGGGTCGACGCCGCCTCCGGCCGCGTCCTGTGGCGGAGCGGCACCCGCCCTCAGAACGCTCGACCGATCGGAGTTCGCGACGGGCTCGTCTACGCGTACGAAGTTCGGGACTCGGGGACCAGGCGCGTGGTGGCCCTCGACGCCGGTACCGGACACCAGCGGTGGCAGCACGACATCAGCACCACCCAGGAAGCTGTCCTGTACGACGGCGGACTGCTGACCATGTCCACCGACTCGGCGTTCGTCGTCTACGGGCCTTCCGGCAAGGAGCTGTGGGAGGCGCCCTCGCTGGACGAGTACTGCACTGCGTCGGCGCTGGGAGGCGCCTCCTATGCCCTCTGCTCGGCCGGCACCGAGCCCGGCAAGGGCCCGGTCGACCTGGAGAAGCTCGGACCCGGCAGCCTCACGGAGATCGCCACACTGCCCACGGGGGCGGAGGCGCTCGGCGTTTTCGGCGGACAACCCGTCTTCCTCGCCCCGCAGACCACGAAGGAGGTGTACGAAGCCGGATACGAGCGGCCGTACAACGCCATACTGCGGGTGGACCTGGAAACCGGGCGGGTCAGACGGATAGCGCTGGCACATCCGCTGACCGGCACAGCCACCCTTGTGGACGGCGTCGTCTACTTCGTCCGATCCAACGGGTCGGTCACCGCGGTGTCGGCGGACAGCGGCAGACAACTCTGGCAGAAGGCCACGGACATGGAGTACCTGTCCGTGCCCGCGGTGTCAGCGGCATACAAGCGGGTGTACTTCTCCAACCGCTTCGGCCGCCTCCTGGCGCTGGACAGCCGCACCGGAGGGGAGGTCTGGCGCACTCCCGCCCTGGACGACACCGGGGACAAAGCAGTGAACATCCCGCCGAGCGTGCTGCTCGTCAAGGACGCGATCGTGGCGACGGCCGGCGACACGGCCTTCTCCCGGAGCCCGGGCGGGCCTGCTTCCTGACCCGCCGATCCGGAGCCGGGCCACCGCGTCAGCCTGTACAAGGACAATGCCCACCGGTTCGAACGGGCCCGGACCGGGCTGCTGTACGGCGAATGGCTGCGCCGCGCCCACCGCCGGTCCGACGCCCGCCGCCACCTTCGCGCCGCGCTGGAGGCCTTCGAGCGACTCGATGCCAAGCCATGGCCGCGAGGCTCCCGCACGTCGAAGTGCGGCACAGTGTCGAGTAGTTCGCCATGAGGCCCGCCCCCAACCCCGGGGGCCGGGACGCCGGATGGGAACGCAGCGGAATGGAGCGGAAGGTATGAGCACACTCACCCGCGAGATGCTGGAGTCCGTATTCGCGCCGGAGGAACTGCTCACCGCACCGCAGAGCATTCTGGGACCGGTCGCGAACGCGGACGCGGCGGAGGTGCTGAGCACCCTGGGGATCCCGCACTGGGAGAACCCGTGGTTCGACATGGACGACAAGATCGGCACACGCCTTGAGCCGATCACCGACTGGGACTGGCGGCTCCCCGACCGCTACGAGCACATTCCGCCCGGTGCGGACCACTGGATCGGCCTCGGGCTCGTCCCCTACGACGACCTCGCGTTCGACCCGGCGACCGGCGAGGTCTTCTGCCTTCCCGACGACGCCGAGATCTACCGGATCAACAGCAGCCTGCGGGCGTTCGTGCACTTCCACTACCTGCTCAAGTCCACGAAGCCGGAGTGGGATTTCAACGGCAGCAGGACCGCCGATCCCGAAATGCTGCGCCTGCGCCTGCGGGAGGCGATGGCCGAGGTCGACCGGAGCGCGCTGGAGATCCCTGACTCGTGCTGGCCCCGGCTCCTCGACCACATCGTGAACCCGGAGGTGCTGTGACCCCGAACGGCCTCCGCCCCCAAGACGTCCGCCGGAGCCGCTGCGACGCCGGCTTCGATCTCCGCGACGGTGATGACGCTGAGGAAGCGGTTGGGGCGCGCAGTCGAGCGGAGCCAGGCCACGACCCGGGGGTCAGGCCGAAGGCGGGCGGTGAGCTCCGCCACGACGTTCGTGTCGAGCAGGTAGATCACCGATCGCCTGCCTGATCGTCGTCGTAGGAGCGCCCGCCGAATTCCAGCTCTTCGAAGGGGCTGGACAGCAGGAACTCCTCGAAGCCATCCGTAGCCAGCTGAACCCACCGGTTGAGCATCTCCGGCAGCGCCTCGAGCTCGGTGTCAGCGAGTTCCGCGTCGAAGTGCCTGGCCTGGTCCTCCGGCAGGGACTCCCGGATGTCGCGGATGGTCCGCAACGGATGGGCCGACGTCGCAGACCCGGGCGAGCGCGGAACGCCGCCAGATGCGCGGCCGGCCGGCGCCGGCCGGCCTTCGCGACCTGCGAGGATCGACGACACGAGCCGGTAGCGTGACTGAGAGGCGAGTGAGGTCACCCACTGTCAGCACAGGAGACCTGCGGTCGAATTTTGCCGCGCCTCGCGTCGAAATCCCAGGTCAGCGGCATGACGGCGGTCGTCCCCTTCAGAAACCGTGCCGACAACCGCAGCAAACCGGATGAACGTAGGCTCATACTGAGTCATGACAAAGCCTCCTGCGCCCAAGCGTCGCCTGCCTACCAGCCCCTTCAAGGCAGCGGCCACGCCGGCCCCCAAGCACTTCGCCACGAGCGACCAGGTCACACATGACGTGTACGGCCTCGGCCGGGTAGTCGGCGTCGAGGACGGTGTCGCGGCGCTCGTGGATTTCGGCTCGGAGCAAATGCGGATCTTGAGCCCGTACGTCAAGATGACCAAGCTGTAGGACCGCTGTGCCCGGACACGGGCGCACCGGACCCGTTCAGGACCCGTAACGAAGGAGATACCTCTCATCGATCCGACCTCGCTGTTCTCCGCCCTGGAAGGCCAGCCCCGCTGTTCCGCCGCAGCATCGCCGCCTCCGAAGACGAACCCTTTCCAGGCTCCGGACCTCGGGGAGGACGAAACCTTCCCGCACGAAGAAGCAGGGGAAGCAGAGGACGCGGAGGGGCCTGCCTGGAGCATGTCGGGGTTCAGGACACCGCGTGGGGGGACGGGTCGGGCTGGTCGGCCATCAGGTGGTCGATGAGCGCGAGGAGTACGTCCCTGCCGGACGTACGGTCGCGGGCGTCGCAGAGGACCAGCGGGACGCCGGGGTCCAGGTCGAGGGCCGCGCGGATCTCCTGGGCGGTCCGGTCCCTGACGCCGTGGAAGCAGTTGACGCCGACGACGAAGGGCACACCGCGGCTCTCGAAGAAGTCGATCGACGCGAAGCTGACGTCCAGCCTGCGGGTGTCGACCAGGACGATCGCGCCCATCGCCCCGTCGACCAGGTCGTTCCACATGAACCAGAAACGTTCCTGCCCGGGGGTGCCGAAGAGGTAGAGGACGAGCTCACCGTTGATGGTGATGCGCCCGAAGTCCAGCGCGACGGTGGTGGTGGACTTGCCGTCCACCAGCTCCAGGTCGTCCACGCCGATGCCGGCATGGGTCAGGTACTCCTCGGTGTGCAGAGGGGCCACCTCGCTCACCGCGCCGACCATGGTCGTCTTCCCGACTCCGAAACCGCCGGCGATGAGGACCTTCACCGCCAGCGGATCAGCGCCTCCGTGATCAGAGTTCGCGTAGTCCATCCCGCACCGCCTCAAGAATCGTTCTGTCGCGGAGGCCGCCGTCCCCGCGCAGGACCCGTGGCGGCCTGGCCCGGACCTGCTCGGCGTCGATGAGGTCGCCGATGAGGATCTTCGTCAGTGACACCGGCAGGCCGAGCCCGGAGGCGATCTCGGCGACGGCGGTGGGGCGCCGGCACAGGGCGAGGATCGTCCGGTGCTCCGGCTGCCACCTGCCCGGACCGCGACCGGTCTGGGCAGAGGCCTCGGGAACGGTTGCCACCAGGGTGATCAGCGTCAGGCCGTGCCGCTCGGGAGCGGTCCTTCCGCCGGTGATCGTGTAAGGACGGACCAGGGGCTCGTCGGCATCGTCGTCGTCGAACTCCTCGGTCCAGTGCTTCATCCGTGCCCGCCCGCAGCCTCGGGCTGCGAATCTCGCGGGTCGGCGCCCAGCTTCTGGCCGACCTGCTGGACCATGGTGTGCATGGCGACGCTCATCAGCTCGGCGTCGACCTCCTGGGAGGCGACCACGGCCAGGTGGGTGCCGTGGCCCGCGGCGATGACGAACAGCCACAGGTCGGCCATCTCGACGATGACCTGGTGGACCGGTCCGCCGCTGAAGAGCTGCCCGACACCACGGGCCAGGCTCTGCTGGCCGGTGGCGATCGCGGCCAGCCGCTCGGCGTCCGAGCGGTCGACGGTCCGCGACCGGCTGATCACCAGGCCGTCGTTCGACAGCACGACGGCGTGCCGGGTGCCCGCGACCTGGTCGACCAGGCCGTCGAGAAGCCAGTCCAGGTCCGCGTCGGTACCGGTGGTTCGCTGCGTCATTCTCGATCTTCCCTCGTAGCAGAGCCGACTTCAGGGAGGCCGTCCAGCCCGGGCCGAAGGGCGCTGTCGGCCTTCCGTGCCCTGCGGGACTCCCTCTGGAACGCGCCCACGACGGCACCGGACCGGCTGGGCGGCCCGTCCGTGCCCCGGGTCTCCTGACCACCGTGTCCGGCCTCGTCCGCCGGGACCCTGAGCTCGGCGGCCAGGCTGGCCTGGCGCACCCGCTGGGGCAGCGGCTGGACGCCGGTGGACCCGTACGCGTCGCCCCGTTCCCGCGACGGGGCCGCGGTGACGTGTGCCATCGCGTGTCCTCTGGAGCGGACGGGCAACTTCCCGTCCGCTGCTGCGGGTGACCCGCCACCGGCCTGGGCCTGCGGCGGATGGGGCCGCGGACCGGTGGGGCGCACGTCGGCCTGCGCCGGGCGCACGGCCGGCCGCGGCACCTCGGCCGGGCGGCCCACCACCAGCGACTCCGGGAGCAGAACGATGACGCGGGTGCCGCCGAAGGCGGACGGCCGCAGTTCCACCTGGAGGTCCAGGCCCTTGGACAGCCGGGCGACCACGTAGAGGCCGAAGCGCACGTCTTCGGCGTGGGTCAGCACGTCGAGCTGCGGTGGCGACTCCATCAGGGCGTTGGCGGCGGCGTACTGCGCGGGCACCATGCCCAGGCCCCGGTCCTCGATCTCCACGGCGACGCCCCTGCTGACCCGCGCCGCCCGCACCTCGACGGGGGTCGGCGGCCTGGAGAAGGCCGCGGCGTTCTCCATCAGCTCGGCGATGATGTGGACCAGTGGTCCCACCGCACGCTCGGCGACCCAGGGCTCGTCCTCGACCTCGACCTCGATACGGCGGTAGTCCTGGACCTCCCCCTGCGCGGCGCGCAGCACGTCGAGCAGGCGTACGGGCCTGCGCCAGCGGCGCTGCGGAAGCCCGCCGCCGAGGATCACCAGGTTCTCCTCGTAGCGGCGGAGGCGCGCGGTGAGGTGGTCCAGGTCGAACAGGCCCTCCAGGACCTCCGGGTCCTCGTGCTTGTTCTCCAGCTCGTCCAGCTTCTTCAGCTGGAGGCCGATGAGGATCTGGGTGCGGCGGGCGATGCGCTGGAGCAGGCGCTCGAAGCCGCGGTGCTGCTGGGCCTGCCGTACGGCGGTGGACACGGCGCTGCGACTGGCCAGGTTCAGTGCCCTGCCGAGCTCGCCGAGCTCGTCGGGGGTGGGTTCGAGCAGCCGGATCTCCGCGTCGACGTCCACGTCCTCGCTGCGCTCCAGCCGGGCGACGACGTCCGGCAGCCGTGTCTGGAGCTCCTGGGCCTCCTCCCGCAGTCCGAGGATGCGCCGGCGCAGGACCACGGTGAGCCGCCAGCTGGTGGCGACGACCAGGGCCAGCGCGAGGAGTCCCGCGACGCCGAGACCGATGAGGAGGGTCCGCAGGTGCCGGACGCTGTCGGCCGCGACCCTGGTGTCGCTGTCGGCCCGGATGGCGACGATCCGCAGGAGTTGCGGCTGGACCTTGTCCACCGAGGTGCGCCAGTCGGCGCGCGTGCGGGCGAACTCCTGGCGGTCGCTTGCACTGCCGGCTCCGGCGGCGACCAGCTGCTCCTCCACCGCTTTCTTGTTCTGCCACGCCTTACTGGTCGTCAGTGCCCGGTAGGTGCTGCTCTCTTCACCGGTGAGGAAGGGGGCCACGCGCGACTGGAGGAGGTACTCCTGGGTCCCGATGGCGTCGATGAGTCCGTCGCGGGCTTCGGTCGTCAGATGGGCGGTCCTCCAGCCGCGGGCGAGGAGGGCGTCTTCGCGGCCGATCATGTCCATGGCCGAGAAGAGATCGACCAGTGACTGCGACAGTGCGGCCGTGTCGCCGTTGCTGCTGTGGGTGAGCGCGGTGAGCAGGCCGAGGAGCGAGTCCAGGGCCTCGCTGTAGTAGTCGAAGGCCTGCTGCTCGCTGGACGTGGCGGCGTCCACCGCCTTGCGCTGCTCGGCGAGCGCGTCGAGGCTCTGCTCGGTATCGGCGATGCCTGCGGCGAGCCCCTTCTGCCCGTGGGCCGTGTCCAGGTGCACGAGCGTCCGGGCGTCTCGCACGGCCCGGTCGGTCACCGCACGCTGCGCGGCGAGACTGCCCCGGTTGGCGGCGCCGGGGTCGGCCTGCACGTCAGCGGTGAGGCGACGCTCCTGCTCGAGGTCCAGCAGGAGGGTGACCGTCACGTTGCCGACGGCGACGCCCAGGTTTCGCTGCGCCTTCTCCGCCTGCCACTGGGTGAGCAGCTGGTACGTGCCCAGCCCCCACAGGAGGGACAGGCCCAGGCCGGGTACGAGCACGAGAATGATCAGCACCGTGCGAAGCGGCAGCCGCCGAACAGATCCAAGGTGCCCCGCGGGACGACCGGTCGCCTTCGATGGCCCGTTCTCGCCAGTCGGACTCCCCGGCTTTCGCCGCCCGAGACGGCCCAATCCGGTCACCTTCGGGACACTCTCCTCGCCGTACGACGCAACCCCGACGACATAACGTCAAGTACCGGCCATCGGTTGCCCGATAGTAGCCACATGCCCCGATGGACCGTAAGTCCCTTGTTCCACCCGTTACTTCACCGGTTCGGCATCGCGGCTCAGTCGCCACGACGCCGGACTTCGTACCCAGTCCTTACTACGGCGACCGCATAGCGGCGTGGCGGATCGCCCTTCCCGCGGCGGGCGTTCACAACGTCTCCGTGGACGTCACGGACCCGAGCACCGGTGCGGTGCTCGATCCGGTCGGCGTGTCGGTTGCCGTGACCGACCCGGTTGCCGCGAACCCGTCGGCCCGCGCGGTCGCCGCCGCGCGGGCCGACGCGCGGGCCGACGCGCGGGCCGGCGGGCGGGTTGCCGCAGGCGTCGGCCGGGGGTGCGGGGGGATCTCGCTGCGCCGTCCGGGTGGTCGTGCCCGGGCCGTCGTGCCGCTGGGGATCGGCTGCTCGGCAAGTCAGGACGATGGGCTGCGTTGCGCCACCGTGACATCGCACGGCGGCAGGATCATCGGAGCCTTCCATGACCGTCCAGTCGCAAAACGACCAGCCGCCCGCCCGCTATGACGACCTGCGGGCGCTCTTCGTCAACTGCACCCTCAAACGGTCGCCGGCCAGGAGCCACACCCAGGGCCTCGTCGATCGCAGCAGCGGGATCATGAGGGACCAGGGGGTCGCGGTCGACGTCCTGCGCGCTGTCGACCTCGACCTCGCCACCGGCGTGTGGCCGGACATGACCGAGCACGGCTGGCCCAGTGACGCCTGGCCCGCCGTCTACGAGCAGGTCATGGCGGCGGACATCCTGGTCCTGGCGGGCCCGATCTGGCTCGGCGACAACAGCTCGGTGACCAAGAGGGTCATCGAGCGGCTGTACGGATGCTCCAGCCTCCTCAACCCCGCAGGCCAGTACGCCTACTACGGCAGGGTCGGCGGCTGCCTGATCACCGGCAACGAGGACGGGATCAAGCACTGCGCGATGAACGTCCTCTACAGCCTCCAGCACCTCGGCTACACCATCCCCCCGCAGGCGGACGCCGGATGGATCGGAAGCGCGGGTCCCGGCCCCTCCTACCTCGACCCCGGCTCCGGCGGCCCGGAGAACGAGTTCACCCAGCGCAACACCGCCTTCATGACCTGGAACCTCCTCCACCTGGCCCGGATGCTGAAGGACGCCGGCGGCATCCCCGCCTACGGCAACCAGCGCGCCGCCTGGGACGCCGGCTGCCACGGCGACAGCGAGAACCCCGAGCACCGGTAGGAGAGACCCACCCGGCTGCCGCCGTCCCCCGGAGGCAGCCGTACCGGGCTCTGAGCGGTTCCCGCGCTCGTCCCACCCGGAACGGTCCGCTCCCCCGCCCCGCCGCGGCCCGCTCAGGCGCCGGACTGGAGGCGGAGGCCCGCCAGGGTGAGGTCCAGTGCGGAGCGGAACTGGTCGACGTCGTCGTGGCCGTCGAACTCGTCGACGATCTCGTGGACGAACGGGTAGGCCTCGGGGTCGAGCTCCCGCCAGGTCTGGGCGTAGCGGCCGAGGTACTCGTCGCGGTTCACGGAGCCGTCGAGGACCTCCTCGGGCGGCTCCTGGCCCATGTCGACGGCGGAGCCGACGACGACGCCGACGACCGCGGACACGGCGTGGAACCGCTGGAGCGCGTTGAGGTCGAGGCGGAGGGTCTGCCGGCCGAGCTTCTCGTACAGGCGCAGGGAGTTGCCCTGGACGTCGGTGTTGCGCATGAAGTAGGCGCCCAGCCAGGGCCGGTCCAGGATCGCGTCGAACAGCGTCACGGCCATCGCGCGGAGGTCGTCGATCGGGTCGTCGCTGCCCGGAAGGGCTTCGATCTCGGCCAGCACCGTGCCGATCACGTGGTCGGTGGCGCGGTCGAGCAGCTCCTCCTTGTTCGCGACGTACCAGTAGATGCTGGCGACGCCGCCGCCGAGGCGCTGCGCGAGCGCGCGGAAGGTCAGCGCCGGCGCTCCGGCCTCGTCGAGCAGGGCGACCGCCTCGGTGAGCACGGACTCCATCGAGTGCGAAGCCCGTCGACGTCCCTGGCCCGGACCCGGGCGGTTCTGCAGGTGTGCCATGGCTCACATCCCCACGCGTCTTGCACTGTATCGAACGTTGTTCTATCGTACCGTATCGTACGTTGTTCGATAGCCGAACGGCGTTCGATTGGAGGACTGCCATGACTACCGCCACGCTTGAAGCCCCGTCCCGCACCTACCCGTCGCTGCGCGCGGCGTGGATTCCCCTGGCCGCCCTCTGCCTGGCCTTCTTCGTCGAGATGGTCGACAACACGCTGCTGTCGATCGCGCTGCCCACGATCGGCCGCGACCTCGGCAGCGGCACGACCGCGCTGCAGTGGGTCACCGGGGCGTACTCGCTGACCTTCGGCGGGCTGCTGCTCACCGCGGGGTCGATGGCCGACCGGCTCGGCCGCCGCCGGGTGCTGCTGGCCGGCCTCGCCGTGTTCGGCGCGCTGAGCCTGTGCGTGGTCCTCGTCACCACGACGGGCGAGCTCATCGCGCTGCGCGCCGCACTCGGCGTCGCCGCCGCGGCGATGGCCCCGATCACGAACTCGCTGGTCTTCCGGCTGTTCGACGGCAAGGCCCTGCGGATGCGCGCCATGACGGTGATGATCATCGTCGGCATGTCCGGCTTCGTCCTGGGGCCGCTACTCGGCGGCACCGCGCTGGCCCACGTGCGGTGGGAGTGGCTGCTGGTCGTCAACGCCCCGATCGCGGTGATCGCGTGCATCGGGGTGCGGCTCGGCGTCCCGGCCGACCGGCGGGAGGACCTGACCAGCGACGCCCTCGACCTGCCGGGCGCCGTCCTGAGCGTCACCGCCATCGGGCTCGCCTGCTACTCGCTGACCAGCGGTGTCGACCGCGGCTGGCTCTCCGCGACCACCCTGGCCTCGATCGTGGGCGCCGTCGTGGCCGCGATCGCGTTCGTGCGGCACGAGCGCCGCAGCGCGGCACCCATGCTGGACCTGGGCCTCTTCTCCAGCGGCACCGTCCGCGGCGCCGCCATCGCGCAGATCGGCACGTCCATCGCGATGGCCAGCGTGATGTTCGGGCTGATCCTGCACTTCCAGTACGCCTACGGGTGGAGCCCGGTGCGGGCAGGCCTGGCCAACCTGCCGATCATCGTGACGATGATCGGTGCGACCCCGCTGTCCGAGTGGCTCGCCCGCCGGTTCGGCCACCGCATCGCCTGCCTGGTCGGCGCGGCCTGCCTGGCCGGCTCGATGGCAGGCCTCGCCTGGGGTGTCGACCACGGGTACGCCGCCATCGCCGTCTGCATGGTGCTCATGACCGTGGGGCTGCGCACCGTCATGACGATCTGCGCGGTCGCGCTCGTCGACGCGGTTCCGAGCAACCGCACCTCCATCGGTGCGGCCCTCAACGACACCGCCCAGGAGGTCGGTACCAGCGTCGGTACCGCGGTGGTCGGCACCCTGATCGCCGCACTGGTCACCACCCACCTGCCGGCCGGCACGTGGAGCAGCGACCTGGTCGCGTCGTTCTTCCACGGCGAGCGGATCACCTACGCCGTGCTCGCCGTCGTCGTCGGACTGATCGCGGCAGGCGGCGCGCTGAGCCTCACCGACTCCCACTCCGTCGAGGAACACCCCGACGACGAGGAGGACGCCGTGCAGAAGCACCCCGTCGAGGAACCCGCCTGACGGCGAGGGCGCTCGACCGCGCGGGCCGGATCGGGAAGCGGGTACGGCGGTCCTGGCCTCGCGGGCCGTGCGGCCAGGACCTGCCGACCGGCGCCGGCCTCCTCCCGCGCCAGAACCGCTCGCCAGAGGAACGGCAGCCGGCGGGACCGCGCGTCGCCGCGTGGTCCCGCCGGCGGTGGTCACTCGGTCAGGCGGTGGCCCGGGCGGCCGCCCTGACGAGGTCCGCGACGGCTCCCGGGTGGGAGACCGACACGGCGTGCGAGGCGCCCGGGATCGTCACGGTGTGGGCATGGGCGCGCTGGGCCATGGCCCGCTCGGCGGCCGGCGGGATGGCCTGGTCGGCGCCGGCGACCAGGTACCACGACGGGATGGACCGCCAGGCCGGTGCACTGCTGGGCGCGGCCAGCGCCGCCACCGCGACCGGGCGCTGCTCGGCCGCCATCAGGCGGGTCCGGCCGGCCGGGACATCCGCGGCGAAGACCTTCCGGAAGGCGGCCTGGTCGATGTACGCGTCCTGCCCGCCGCCGGGGAATGACCGCACCACCAGGGACGACGGCAACTGGCTGCCCGGATACTCGCCGGTGATCCCCAGGCTGCTCTCGCCCTGGTCGGGCGCGAACGCCGCGATGTAGACCAGGGCCTTGACGTTGGGGTGTCCCGCGGCGGCGTCGGTGATGACCGCGCCGCCGTAGGAGTGCCCGACCAGGACGACAGGGCCGGGGATCGAGTCCAGGACGCTCGACAGGTAGGCCGCGTCGCCCGCCAGGTCGCGCAGCGGGTTCGCCAGGCCGAGGACGGGGTAGCCGTCGCGCTCCAGCCGGGTGACGACGCCATCCCAGCTGGAGGAGTCCGCGAAGGCCCCGTGGACCAGGACGATCGTCGGCTTGGCCGCTTTCACGGCGCGGGCGGCCCCGGCCGCCGGGTTCGGGGCGGCCTGCGAGCTCGCCGGTACGGCGAGCAGGGCCGCGGCCGCCAGCGCGGGGATCACGACGCTCTTGCGCCGCAGCAGGGCGCGGCGGGACGGCGCGGGCTCGGTGTACGTCATGTCGGCTTCCTTCGGGTCTCGGGGTCGCGGGAAGGGGTCACAGCGTCGGCGGCGGTCCGGTGACGCGCAGCCGGAAGGCCTCGGCCGAGCCCACGACAGCCGCCAGGTCGAAGGCCGGCGGGTGGTCCCGGGCCTCGGCGACCGGGGTGCCGTTGGCCTTGAACCACTCCTCGATGAGGGCCGGGCTGAAGACGACGGCGATCCGGGCGCCCTCGCCGGAGCGGACCAGGTAGCTGTGCGGCACGCCGCGCGGGCCGTAGGCGACCTGCCCGGGGGTGAGGTCATGGCGCTCGTCGCCGACGAAGAACGACACCTCGCCGTCGAGGACGAACCAGAGTTCCTCCTCGTTCTCGTGCACGTGCTGCGGCGGCGCGTGGCCGACCGGGTCCGAGAACTCCATGAGGCTCATGGCGTTGCCGGTCGCGGACCCGGGCAGCAGGACCCTGGCCTGCCCGCCGAGGAACCAGAACGGCTCGCGCTCGGGGGTGGGCTCGAAGGCGGGGAAGTTCCTGATCATGATCACTCCTGGGGTGGTGGGTGGCGGCGGGCCGGCGGACGGCGCCCGGGATCAGAGGGTGTCGGTCATGCCGCCGTCGATGAGGAAGTCGGCGCCGGTGACGTTGCCGGAGCGCGTGCCGGCCAGGAACACGACGAGGTCGGCCACTTCGGAGGGCAGGGTGAAGCGGCCGGTGACCGCCTCGGCCGCGGCGCTCGCGGCGACGGCGGCCGGATCGAGGCCCAGACCGGCGCCGACGGTCGCGGCGACGCCGTCCGCGCCCTTCCACAGCGGGGTCTCGACCGGGCCCGGGCTCACGCAGTTGACGCGTACACCCTGCGGACCCACCTGCTTGGACAGTGCCTTGCAGAAGTTGGACAGGGCCGCCTTGGCGGCGCTGTAGTCGATGACCAGCGGGTCGGGGAGCCGGGCGTTGACCGAGGAGACGGTGACGATCCGGCCGTCGCCCGTGGCGATCAGGTGCGGCAGGGCGCTGCGGGTGGTCCGGACGGCAGCCATCAGGTTGGCGGTGAACGTCCATTCCCAGTCCGCGTCGGTCGTCGCCAGGAAGCCGTCGACCCGGGGGCGCACCGCGCCGACGTTGTTCACCAGGACGTCGAGCCCGCCGTGCAGATCGGCCGCCGCGGCCACGAGCGTCCCCGGGCCGTCGGGGGTGGCCAGGTCGACCTCCACCACGGTCAGCTCGGCGCCCTTCGCGACCAGGTCGTCGAGCGCCTCGCTGCGGCTCCTGGTCCCCGCGACGACGCGGGCGCCGGCCGCCAGCAGGGCCTCGGTGACCGCGAGGCCGATGCCCCGGCCGGCGCCGGTGACCACGGCGCTCTGGCCGGCCAGGCCGAGGTCGAAGGCGGGAGCGGTCATCGCGGCGACTCCAGGCTCTGCCGCCGCAGCCAGGCCAGCGCCTCGTCCGCCACCGCACGCCAGCCGCCGTCGATCGTCAGCGAGTGCCCGCGGTCGGGGAAGGACACGAACTCGGTGACCGCCTCGGAATGCCGGTACTGCTTGAGCGTGGCGAGGGTGACGGCCTCGGGGACGGTGTGGTCCTTGCCGCCGGACATCAGCAGCATCGGGCCGCGCCCGGAGTTCGCGGTGTCGACCTTCGCCGGCGAGTGCGGGTTGAAGTTCGCCGCGGCGGCCTCGAACAGCGGCTTGCCCGGCGCCGGGATGGTCCACCGCGCGAACAGCGCGTCGGACTCCTCCTCGGTCACGGCGTTGCCGAACGCGAAGCGGAACTGCTCGGCGGTCAGGGACACCGCGCGGTGCTTGTTCGCCGGGTTCCTGAACACCGGCAGCGTCGATCGCAGCGCGGACAGCGGCAGCGGCAGGACCCCCTTGATCTGGGCGGCGTCGATCGCCACGGCGGCCGCGGCCAGGTCCTGGCCGAGCAGCTTCTGGGCGATCATGCCGCCGAAGGAGTGGCCGATCAGGATCGGCAGCGTGTCCATGCCTCGGATGATCGCCGCGTAGTGCTCGACGACGTCGTCGATGCCGTGGTCGGCGATGCTCTCCGGGTTCTGCCGCGCGTCCTCGACGCTGTCGGGGTCGCCGGGCCAGCCCGGCGCGGACGGGTCGTAGCCCTCCTGGCGGAAGAGGTCGATCCACGGCTGCCAGGAGGTGCTGTGCAGCCACAGGCCGTGGATGAAGAGGACGGGGATCGGGCTGGGCATCGTCGCGGTGCCTTTCTCGGGATCGGTTACGCCGAGCAGCACACCATCGGGAACCGCCCGCTCGAACCGTGGAAAGACCCCAGTCCCGAATCCCCCCACCCCGGAATCGGGAAGCCCTTCCCCGGGGTGGTGGCACGTGGAAAGCTGGCGCGATGCGCAGGGGTGTAGTGGACTGGACGGCCGTCGCCGCCGGGGACTTCGCGTTCCCGGCCGGGGTGGCCGCGCAACGGATCGGCGACGAGCTGGCGGAGATGCTGGTCTCCCCCGACCCCGTCGTACGCGACGAGCACGCCTACACCGCTGCCGCCGCCTGGATCCGCGCCGGGCACCTCGACGGCGTGCTGGCCGCCATGGGCGACACCGCCGCCGGGCGGTTCACCCACCCCGACGTCCAGGCCCGCACGTTCGCGCCCCTGGTGCTCAAGTGCGTGCTGGCCCGCGGCCGCCAGGTCCCGGGCGCCGTCCCCGAGGCGGCGGTGCGCCGCTGGTACGCCGGCTTCGCCGCCTGGTACCCGCACGAGCGCGACACCCGCGGCTGGGACGACGAGCTGGGCTGGCTGCACGCCGTCGCCCACGGCGCCGACGCTGCCGCGGCCTTCGCCGCGGCGCTGCCCGACCGCAGCACCGACCTGCTGGAGCTGTGCGCGCTGCGCATGACCGCCCGGGACACCGGCTACCGCTACGTCCAGGTCGAGGACGCCCGCCTGGCCGCGGCCGTCACCCGCATCCTGCTCGCCCCCGGCCTCACCGAGGGGCAGGCGACAGGCTGGCTCGACACCGTGACGGCGGCCTTCGCGGACAGCGGCCCCGGCGCGGTCCCGGCATGGGCCTTCAACACCTTCGCCACCCTCCAGTCCCTGCACCTCCACCTGACCCGCGGCCTGTCCGACGGCGGCATCCCACCCCACGCGGCCGCGGTGACCGCCCGCACCCTCGAAATCCTCCGCCTGCCCTACCACTGGCTGGGCTGAGGCGGCCCCGCGAGGGGCGGTGGACGGCGGCTAGGAACCGTAGGGGTAGCGGATCGTGTGGCGGCGCTGGGCGGCTTCGAGGACATCCTGGGGAAAGTGGTCGCCGGCCACGTAGTGACGGCCCTTGGTCTGTCCGACGGCAGCCAGGACGCCCGACCTGACGAGAGCCTGCATGTCCCGGGTGGCCTGCTGGGAGTTCAGCCCTTCGCTCTTCTCGTAGCGCGACCGGCGCACGCGTCCGGCTATGGCCACTTCGTGCAGAGCCGCGACCTGCCGCTCGCTGACACCGAGGCTCGCAGCGTGCTGGTCGAGCAGGAGCCAGACGTCCGTGGAACGCTCCACACGGTGCCGCACGCGCTGGGCCTGCTCGTGATAGGCGCGCAGGTTGAAGGAGATCCACGGGCCGGTGTCGCGTTCCGGCGAGTAGACGGGACCACCGACGTCGCGGAGCACCCTGTAGTAGTCCCACGTGTTTCCGGGCATCCCGAGCCATTCCTCGATGGAGGAGAACTCCGGCGCGAGGACGCGCTGCCGGGCGATGACCAGCGTCTGCAGGCTGCGGGACATGCGGCCGTTGCCATCGACCCACGGATGGATCTTCACCAGGTTGAGGTGGGCCATGGCGGCGCGGACCAAGGGGTGCGCGTCGAGGTCACCCTCGTTGAGCCAGTCGACCAGCTCGCCGGTGAGAGCCGGCAGCCGGTCCTCGCCCGGCCCCTCGTACTCCACGCTGAGGGGATCACCCGCGGCACTGATGAAAATGGGCTTGCGGCGCCACTGGCCCGCGGGTCTCCGGCGGCTGTGGTGGTGGCCCTGCAACATCCAGTGCAGAGAGTTGAGAAGGCCCTTGCCGTAGGCGAAATCCTCGACGTCGTAGAGGGACTGGATGTACGTCATCATCTGCTGATAGGCGAGGGTCTCCGCCTTGTCGGCTTCGCTGGCGTTGATACCTTCCCGCTCGCCGTCCATCAGGTCGGCGACGTCGCGCACATCGACCTGGAAGCCCTCGATGGTATTGGACGCGGCGATCGCCGAGGCCGTCAGAGCGCGGCGCAGGTCCAGAGTCCACTTCGCCGGCGCCTGGCGTACCGCATGGCTCAGCTCGGAGTGCATGGCGGCGATCTCCGCGAGAACGCGGTCATCGGCGGAGGAGAGGGACGGCGTCGCGTACAACATGAAGCAATGATACCTGCTACCTATCATTGCACCACCTCGCGGCCCGCGCGCACGCACCCCACAATCTGGACAACTGCTCGAAGTTCCTTCGTCATCTGGAATCTGCCCAGCTCAGGGCGCCTCTGAGTAGCGTCGTTGGCGTATGAAACCATCGATAGCGAAAGGCCCCCTATGTGCACTCATGATGACGCGGCGTCACAAGGACACGCCGGGCAGAACCGGCGGGGCTTTCTGCGCAACGCCGCACTGGCCGGTGCCGGAGCGGCGGCCGTAGGAGTCGGCGCGTCCGCACTCGGCGGGACCCCCGCGGTCGCCGCGGACTCCGCGGCCGCCGGCGAGAGCGCCAGGACCGGGAAGACCGGCGCGTGGAACCCTGACCCGGACGCCCTGCAGTTCACCCTCGCGGTCATGCCGGACACCCAGTTCCTCTACTGGGGTAGCCAGGACAGCGTCAACCGGGCGCCGCAGGAGGAGTCGTTCCGCTACATCATCGACAACAGCGGGACCCCCGACAACAACATCGTGTTCATGGCGCACCTCGGTGACCTGACCGAGGACGCCGACCCGCTGTCGTTCCAGGAGGTCGACAAGGCGTTCGCGCTGCTGGACTCGCACGGCGCCGCGTACAGCGTGCTGGCCGGCAACCACGACGTGAGCGGCGACGACAGCCGCGGCGACACCCCGTACCTGCAGACCATGGGACCGCAGCGCTTCAGGCGCGCGAAGTCGTTCGCCGGCTCCGACCCGACCGGCTACAACACCGCCCACGTCTTCCAGGCCGCCGGCCGCTCGTGGCTGGTGCTGGCGCTGGACTGGCGGACCACCGACCAGGGCTACGCGTGGGCCAACGAGGTCATCAAGGCCCACCCGAAGATGCCGGTGATCCTCACGTCGCACGACATCGTGGCCTCGCCCTACGATGACAACGTTTTCCCGTACGAGTCCGGCGACCCCGAGAACAACGCCGTGATGGTGGGCAACGGGCAGACGATGTGGGACAGGCTGGTCAAGGACAACGACCAGGTCTTCCTGACCCTCAACGGCCACTACTGGCCGCCCGGGCGGATGACCCGCAAGAACGACCTCGGCAACGACGTGCACATGCACATCACGAACTACCAGAACCGCTACTTCGGCGGCGGCGCCATGATCCGGCTGTACCACTTCGACCTGGCCCGCAACACGATCGACGTCGAGACGATCAACCCGTGGATCCTGGCCCAGGACCCGGAGTCGCGCAGCGAGCTGGCCGCCGAGCACGCCCGCATCACCGGCCCGGTCGACAACTTCTCGGTGGCGATCGACTTCGAGGAGCGGTTCAGCAGCTTCGTCCCGGTTCCGGTCAGGCCCTCCCGCCCGGCCGCCGAGGAGCTGGTGAAGGGCACGCTGGCCTACTGGCGGTTCGACGGGCAGGGCGCTCCCGGCACCGCGCTCAGCGCGGGCCAGACGGTCCGCGACCTGTCGGGCAAGGGCAACGACCTGACGGTGGTGACCGTGCCGGGTACCGCCGCCGACGCGCTGACCTGGTCCGCCGACCACCACCCCGACCAGCCGGGACACGCCAGCCTGAAGTTCGCCGGCGGCCGGAACCCGGTCCACGGCACGTACCTGACCACCGGGGCGAACGCTCCGCTGAACGCCGAGACGTTCAGGAGCGGGTACACGATCGAGACCTTCGTGATGATGCCGCTCGACTGGGACGCCGGCAGGAACGGCTGGGCGGCGATCCTCAGCCGCCGGGGTTCCGCGGGAGCCGCGGGCAAGCACGGCAAGAACACCGACCTGAACGAGCCCGTGGTCCAGCTCGCCATCTCGAACAACGGCCGCGAGCCGCAGTTCAACCACTACCCGCTGAACACCACCTACCCCACGACCAACTGGGGCCACGGGCTGGTGGAGCTGAGGTGGTGGCACCTCGCGGTGGTCAACGACGGCCGCTTCACCAGGCTGTACGTCGACAGCGCCCCCGTGGCCGACAACCCGAGCCGGGTGTCGCAGGGCCTCACCTCGCTCGGCCTGCCCTGGCTGCTGGGCGGCCACGAGTACGCGGGCGCCGTCGACATCGTCTTCCACGGCAACGTCGGTGACACCCGCATCGTCAACCGGCCCCTGCCCGTACGGGAGTTCCTGACCGCCAAGTGACGCGACCTCCCTCCGTCCCCCGTCTCCGCCGCCATCCGCGAGAGACGGGAGACGCGGGGGGGAGACGCCGGTCAGTCGAAGCAGAGGACGAAGAGAGGGCAGGCGTGGCGGCCGGGGCGGTCGCCGGCCTCCCTGAGTGCGGCGGCGATCTCCCGCAGGTGGTCCGTGGTCATCTGCAACGGGGGTTCGTCCGGCTGGTAGGTGGTGCGGATCGGGTAGTCCAGACCCGGTTCCGCGGTCATCTCGATGTGGCAGCCCAGGACGTGGGTGACCGGCCTGCGTTCGGAGAACCGGATCAGGCGGTCGATCGACCGGGCGAAGGCGGGCCGGTCCTGGACGTAGAGCCGGCCCGGGTAGACCGTGTCGCCGGTGAGGAGGAATCCCGTCCACGGGTCGTGGAAGGTGACGGCCGACTCGTGGTGGCCGGGAGTGGCCAGGCACTCCAGCACCCGGCCGCCCAGGTCGACCCGTGCCACGGCGTCGGGGTCCTGGTGGAAGCCGAAGTACGCCCAGGCGGTGGGCAGGTCCGCGCCGACCACCGTGGTGCCGGGGCGGTCGGCGAACTGGCCGTCGCCCGCGACGTGGTCGCGGTGGGCGTGGGTGTGCAGCACCAGCAGGTGGTACTCCTGCCGGGGGTGGCGGGCGAGCCAGCGGTCGACGAGCCGGTCCACCACCTGGCGCAGGGGCAGGAACGCGGCGGACGCGGTGGCTCCCGTGTCGACCAGCACCGCCCGGTCGTTGCCGAACAGCAGGAACAGGAACGGCGCCTCGTAGTCGATCGCCATGTTCTGCCGCAGGACGACCGTGTGCTCGTCGTACTCGTGGACCTGGATGTCCGGGTCGGTGTTGTGCTTGGCGGACGGTGAGCCGTGGATCCAGCGGACGTCCAGTCCGCGAGGCCGGGGGGCCGGGCTGCCGAAGTCGACGAAGGACGCGCCTGCGGCCATGACGCCTCCTGGATGCGTCGTCTTGGCAGGCCGGGTACGGCGCACATCTCGTCCGGGGCAGGCACCGACGGGCCTCCGCCGCGACGCTAGCACGGCACTGGCCGACGGCTCCGACGTCCCTCCGGCCGGATACCGCTCAGTCGCGGCGGTTGCGCAGGCGGCCGGCGCGGCGCCTGGCCGCGCGGCGCTCGTCCTCGCTGAGCCCGCCCCAGACCCCGCAGTCCTGGCCGGTCTCCAGTGCCCATTGGCGGCACTTGTCCATGACGGGGCACTGCCGGCAGACGGCCTTGGCCTCCTCGATCTTCAGCACCGCGGGGCCTGAGGTGCCCACGGGAAAGAACAGTTCGGGGTCCTCGTCACGGCACGCAGCGCGGTGCTGCCAGTTCTGGATCATGGTTCCTTCCTCGTGTGATCGGCGTCGGGGTCGTCAGCCGAAGGCGACGACGAACACGGCGGCGACGACGAGCAGGGCCGCCGCGGCGAGCAGGACCATGCGCCCCGGCGTCAGCGCGCCCGCGGCGTGGTGACTGGGACGCCCGGCCCGCGCGTGCTTGTGCTCCCGGCCGACAGACGCGCCGGAGTCCCACGAGTGACTGGTCTGTGTCGTCATCCTGTAGTGCGTCATGTCCCCTCTCCTGACCGCTGAGCGGAGAACGAAGCCGGAAGACGGCGAACAAGTTCACCCGGGCCGGGCCGTCAGAACTTCCCGTAGGGCGCGGCCCCGTGGCCGTACGGTGCCGGGGCCGGGGCGTGCGGCCCCGGCGCGTCGGGCTCGCCGTACAGGCCGGGGGTCCGGCCGGTGCCGAGGTAGCGGACGCCTTCCGGGTCCGCCGCGCCGCGGACCTCCTCCAGCCAGGCCTCGGCCAGATCGGGGGCTGCGGCCCGGTCGTCCTGCGCGGGAGCCGCGGTCGCGGACGGTCCGGCCGGCACGGTGAGGGTGCCGTAGCGCTCCATGCGCTGCCAGCGCAGCCGGCTTCCCGCCAGCGCGGTGGCCACCGACTGGATGACGACCAGGTACATCAGCTGGCGGTAGACGAACTGCTGGAGCGGCAGCGTCCACAGCGGGCCGCGGGGCTCGCCGTCCAGGCGGAAGGCGTACGCGCCCATGGCCGCCTGGAGCGCGAGGAAGCCCAGCCAGAGGCCGAGGATGCGCCAGGGGTCGAGGAAGACCAGGCCGTAGACCGCGAACACGTCGACGACCGGGGCGATCAGCGGCAGCAGGACCTGGAAGAGCAGCAGGTAGAGCAGGCCGCGGCGGCCCAGCTTTCCCGCGGCGCCGCGGGAGACCAGGGCGCCCCGGTGCTTCCACATCGCCTGCAGGGTGCCGTAGCACCAGCGGTACCGCTGGCGCCACAGCGCGCCGAGGGAGGCGGGCGCCTCGGTCCAGGCGACCGCGCCCTCCTCGTAGACCACCCGCCAGCCGTCGCGGCACAGCGCCATCGTCAGGTCGGTGTCCTCGGCGAGCGTCTCGTCGCTGACGCCGCCGACCCGCAGCAGCGCGCTCCGGCGGAAGGCGCCGACCGCGCCCGGCACGGTCGGCATGCACTGCCCGAGGTCGAACAGGCGGCGGTCGAGGTTGAAGCCGACCACGTACTCGATGTGCTGCCAGCGCCCGAGCAGCCCGCCGCGGTTGACGACCTTGGCGTTGCCGGACACCGCGCCGACGCGCGGGTCGGCGAAGGGCTGCACCAGTGCCCTGACCGCGTCCGGCTCGAAGACGGTGTCGCCGTCGACCATCACCAGCAGGTCGAACGAGGCGGCGGCGATACCGGTGTTGAGGGCGGCCGGCTTGCCCGCGTTGGCCTGCCGGATCACCCGCACGCCGGGCAGGCGCAGCGATTCCACCAGTTCGGCGGTGCCGTCGGTCGACCCGTCGTCGACGACCACGACCTCGACCGGATGGTCGGAGGCGAGCAGCGAGCGGACGGCTGCCTCGATGCCCGCGCTCTCGTTGTACGCGGGCACGATGACGCTGACCGGTTCGACCACCGGCGCTCCCCACCCCCGGCCGCGCCGCCTGACGTGCCGGCGGGCCGCGGTCACCACCGCGGCGGCGCGCAGGACGGCGAGCACGCCCGCCGCGAGCAGCAGCCAGCCGAGGACCCGCAGGACCCACGCGCTGGCGTCGAGCGTGCCGATCAGGGCGTACCCGAGCCGGTGGTCACCGGCACTGGCCGGGCGCATCGCCTGCGGGATGCCGACCGCGTCCCCGACGGTGGCGAACCTGAAGCCGCGGGCCGTGAGCTGCGGCAGCAAGCGGTCGAGCGCGGCGACGGTCTGCGAACGGTCCCCGCCCCCGTCGTGCATCAGCAGGATCTGTCCGGCGCTGCCGTGCGGGGTCGCGTTCGCCACGATGGCGTCCACGCCCGGGCGCTGCCAGTCCTGGCTGTCCTGGGTGGTCAGCACGGTCAGGTAGCCGTCGCCGCCGGCCGTGGTGACCGCGTCCCAGTCGCGGTCGTCCAGCGCGCCGTTGACCGAGGAGTACGGCGGCCGGAGCAGCGAACTGGTCTTCCCGGTGGCGCCGGCCAGGGCGAGTTGCGCCTCGCGCAGTTCGAGCGAGCGCTGCCAGCCGGGAATCGTGCCGAGGTCGGCGTGGGTGAAGGTGTGGATGCCGATCTCGTTGCCGTCGGCGAGGATCTGCCGGACCAGCGCCGGATGGGCGGCGACCTCCGTTCCGACCACGAAGAACGTGGCGTGCACGTGATGGCGCCGCAGCACGTCGAGGATCTGCGGCGTCCAGCGCGGGTCGGGGCCGTCGTCGAAGGTGAGGGCCAGGGTGCGGGCGGCCGGGCGGGCGGTGCGGGCGGGCGTCACGGCGCTGTCGATCACCGGACCGCCGTGGGCGACCGCCGCGGGCACCCGGCCCGCCGCACCGCCGCCCGACCCCGCCGCGTCGTCGCCGATGCCGAACATGTGCTGGGTGTAGCCCTGGATGAGCAGCGCCCCGGCGAGCGTGAGCACCAGCACGGTCAGCAGGAGCCAGTGCGTGCGCAGCGGCACGTTGCGGACGACGCCCCGGCGGCCGCGGCGCCCTCTCGGCGCTGTCGTTCTGCGGCTCATCCGCGGCCGTGCCCGGTGTGGGTGGGCACGGGGTGCGTCGCGGTGCTCTTGCCGTGCGTCACGATGGGAACGGCGGTGGCGGGCGCGCTCGTGGCGGCCGTCGTGCTCCCGGGCGCGGACGGGCGCGGCGCCGGTCCCGCCGCGGGCACGCCGCCGGCCGTGGCGCGGGCGGTCGGCGAAACGGAGCCGGGCGCGGCGGGTGTACGGCCCGCGGTGTCCGGCGCCGAGGGCCTGGCGGTCGCAGAGCCCGCGCCATGCTCCCCCGCGGCCGGCAGCGGAAGGTAGGGCGAGTGGACCGAAGGCCCCCCGATGGCCGCGCTGAGCAGCAGCGCGGCGTATCCGGCGGCGGGGATCACCAGGAGCCACCCGAGCCGCCTGACCCGGCGCTGCCGCCGCCCCGAAGGGTCGACGAAGACCGGTCGGGCGGCCATCGCGGGGCCGCCCGACCGGTGGTCGGCCGCCTTGGACGCCGGTGGGGCGTCGTCGGGCGGACGCACTGCGGGGGTTTGCATGGCGGCGCACCTTACAAGACGTCTGCCGCTTGGGCGAAGCGGCGCATATTACGGATACGCCCTGTTTGCACCGGGGCAGGAGCGCTCAGCTCTGCCGGAGCGCCGGCATCGGCACCGGCACGGAGTACGCGCTCGCTCCTGCGCCGACGCCGCCCTCGCAGCTGTTGGGCGGGTCGGTGGTCACGCCGCGGGTCGAGGGGCGTTCCGCGGCCCAGAACATGTACCCCAGCAGGCCGTTGGTGGTGCCCGCGCCGGCCGGTGCGGCGTTCTGCGTCCAGCTGCCGGTCGCGTTCTGCACCGAGGAGGAGAAGTCGGTGCACTCGGGCCTGGCCTTGGAGCCCTCGGCGATGTAGAGGCTGCCGGTGAACTTCGCCGGGGCCAGCGGCGGGATGGCGGGGCTGTAGTTGGCCTTGCCGGTGAGGTGCTCCTGCCAGTTCGACTCGGCGTCGGTCGCGGACGGCTGCCTGCTGGGCACCATGGCGTTGGCGTAGTCCAGCACCGGGGTGCCGGGAGTGAGCCAGTGGGCGGTGGCGTACTGGTCGAGGTCGATCAGCCAGCGGTCGCCGGCCGCCACGTCGATCGTCAGCCGGGCGGTCGGGTCGGCCCCGGACGCGTCGTACGGGTGGGCGGCCCGGTAGGCGTCGATGAACGCCTGCAGCCCCGCGGTGTTCGGGGACGCGCTCTGCTCGTAGTCGATCTCGATGCCGACGCCCAGCTGCGAGGCGAGGGCGGCGGCCTTCTGGCCGAGCAGGGTCGCGTTCTGCGCGAGCGCGGTGTTCCAGTCGTCGGTGTACGTGATGCCGCCGATGGAGAGCATCACGCGGACGCCGTGGCTGGTGAAGTAGTTCACCACGGCCTGGTTCATGCCGACCGGCACGCCGTTGGTGTTCGCGCTGTTCGTCGTGCCGTTGAGCAGCGTGAGCGGGTTGACGAAGCTGAGGACGGCGAGGTTGACCGAGGGGCGGCCGTCGCCGCGGTCGATCAGCCAGTGGTTGTTGCGGTCGAAGTCGGCCATGTCGCGGACCGTCGCCCACGTACAGGCGTCGTCGCTGCAGTGCCAGGCGCCGTAGACCTGCGGCGCGGTGCCGGTCGCGGCAGCCGCCGCGGTGGCGGGGGCGGCGGCGGGTACGGCCGCGGCGGCGGCCACCAGTGCGGCGGCCGCCGCGAAGGACTTCACTCTGCCGAACAGCACACGCATGAACGCCTCCTGGCGATCAGGTGGTTCTCCGTGAGGGGCCACACACGGTGACGGATTGGTCTGGACCTTGTCAACGAGGCATACAGATCGGGACGAATCGCCGCCACGGCCCGGGGTGTGACATTTTCGCCCGGCTCTGCGCCTTCGGTTGCAGCCGCGTGGTCCGCGGCTGGCGGTCCGGCGAATGGAGGCGCGACACGATGCAGCACGTCTCAGGCACTGTCAGCAAGGCTCGGGCGGAGACACTGGGCCCGCGGTTCGCCGCGGACGTCGTGGCCATGGCGAGGGAGGGTGCGCGGGTCCGGCTCGACTACTCGCCGCAGAGCCTGGCCCTGGTGGACCGGGTCATCGACGGCATCCGCCGGGAGCACCCGCCCGCCGAGGCGCTCGCGCCCGCGCTGACCGGCTTCGGCGCGTACACGGGCGAGGTCCTGCACCGGGCGGCCGGCGCGCGATGGGTGGATTTCGACCCGGCCCAGCGCGAACTCTTCGGGCAGCCGTTCGGCATCCGCACCACCGACGGGCGGGTGTGGAACCCGCTCGGCAAGGCCATCAAACGGTACGAGAACGGACAGGCGGAGAGCCTGCGGCTGTTCTACCTGGCGGTGGTGGGCCGGGCACAGGTGTGACGGCGTAAGGTGCGGACCTGCCGGGACACCGGCAGGTCCGCACAGGTGCGGGTATGGTGCGCGCAAGACGCGCGGTGCAGGCGAGTACGAAGAGGGCATGGTGGGCGACGCGAGACTGCACCGGCACTCGCGGATGGACGACACGGAGCTGGGCGACGCGGTCGCCCGGGCGCGTGACGGGGACGAGGCCGCCTTCGGCGTCGTGTACCGGGAACTCCATCCCATGCTGCTGGGCTACCTGCGCGGCCTGATCGGGGACGACGCGGACGACATCGCCTCGGAGACGTGGCACGACATCGTCAGGGACCTCCGCGCCTTCCGGGGCGGCGGCCAGTCCTTCCGGGGCTGGGCCGCGACGATCGCCCGGCACCGGGCGCTGGACCACATACGGCGCGGCCGCGTCCGCCCGCGCACGACGGCGCTCGACGAGGATGCGGCCGAACGCGTCGCGGAGCGCACGAGCACGCGGGACTCGGAGGGCGCGGCCCTGGAGAACATCTCCACGGCGCGGGCACTCTCCCTGATAGCGGAACTACCCAGGGACCAGGCCGAGGCGGTGCTGCTGCGGGTGGTGCTGGGACTCAACGGCCCCATGGCGGCCGAGGTGCTGGGAAAACGCCCCGGCGCGGTGCGCACAGCGTCCCACCGGGGGCTGATGCGTCTGTCGGAGCGTCTGAAAGGCGCTGAGGAGAAGTAAGGGATGAACGAGAGCCAAGAGCATGGCCCGCGGGGCGACGGCGGCCGGGACGAGCCCGCCGCGGCCGGGCACGAGCAGGAGCACGACGACGGCCATGCGGCGCCGCAAGACCCACGGGGCGACGGCGGCCGGGACGAGCCCGCCACGGCCGAGCGCGGACAGGAGCACGACGACGGGCATGCGGCGCGCGGGCAGGGCCGCTGGCCGCGGCCGGGCGTCGCGGAGCAGCTGCTGAACGGCGAGGACGTCACCGACGCCGACCCGCGGTCCGCCGAGATGGCCGGGCTGCTCGCGGCCGCGCGCGTCCTGCCGCCGGGCCGGCCGCAGGACGAGGCCGCGGCACTGGAGGCCTTCCGCCGCGCGGCGGCGGTACCGGCCCCGGCCGTACGCGGCCACCGGTGGCGTACGCGGCGAGGACCCCGTCCGGTCAGGTTGCTGATCGGCGGCGCGCTGGCCGTCTCCGCCCTCGGCGGGGTCGCCATCGCCGCGCAGGGCGGCGGCCTCACACACCCCTTCCACTCCTCCGGCGGCGGCACGCACAGCCCGTCGGCGTCGGCGCCGGCGCCCTCGGCCCGCGGTACGGGGACGGCGCCGGGCCTGCCCCGCACCCCGGGCGCCACGCCCGGGCACGGCACGCCCCCGACGCTCGCCGGCACCGTCCCGCCCACGTCCGGCCCGCCCGCCGACACGGGCATGCAGGGGCTGTGCGAGGCGTACGCCAAGGCGAAGGGCGAGGGGAAGGCGCCGGACAAGGCGATACAGGCCCGGCTCGCCGAGGCGGCGGGCAGCGCCGCCGGGATCGACGCGTACTGCGCCGCACGGACGGCCGCACCCTCCCCCACCCCCGGCCACGGCCGCAGCCACGTCCAGAAGACCCCCACGCCGCACACCGGCCCGCCCTCGCCCGTGTCCACCCCGCCCAAGGCGGCAGCCCCGGGCGCCACCCGGCACAGATGAGACCCGGCCGCACGGCCCGCAAGGGGGCGGACGTGCGGCTCGGCAAAGGTGCGGGCCAGAAGGGGAAGAACCCTTCCGGCCCGCGGGTGACGCCTCTGCCGGGACAGGTGGTGCAGGGCAGGACGGGTCAGAAGGCGCCGATGCCGTTCGGGGTGCCGAGGCCGGTCGCGCCGTCCCAGCCGGTGCGGGCGTTGCGCCACTGGGTGGTCGGGCAGCTGCCGTTCGGCAGACGTCGGGGCCGTTGCCACCCGGGTCGGGCGGACGGCGACCGGCACTGCCGCGTCAGGGGAGGGTGACGAAGGGCGCGAGGAACGCCCGGGCCGCCGGTGCGTCGAGCCGGTAGGCGACGTTGGTGGCGTAGCAGGGGCCGTCACCGGTGATGGTGGTCGCCGCGAGAACGAGGGTGCCGTCGAGCGCGGCGAAGTTCGGGCCTCCGGAGTCGCCGTAGCAGGCACCGCCGTTGCCCTGCGGCGCGGTCATACCCAGCCGCACCCACGAGGGGTTGAGGGCGTTGAAGGTGACCGGCGCCTTCATCCGGACGCCGCCGCCCGGATGGGTCTGCCCGCCCGGTCCGCGCTGCGCCTCCTGGGTGCCGTAGCCGGCGACCTCGAAGGGGGTGGCGTCCAGCTGCTGCGGCGCCAGGGCGTCCAGCTCGCCGGCGGTGGGCAGCACGGCCGGCGTGAACGTCCACCGGGCGGCCACCGAGGTCGCGGGCAGCTGGACGACGGCGATGTCGTGCGGGTCGGCGGACGGTCCGGGGTAGGCGGGGTCGGTGTGGGCGACGCCCTCGACGCCCACGGCCGCGCCGATCGCCGCCGGGTCGCCGGGGTGTGCCCGCGCCGCGCTGTCCAGCGCGGTCTGCACGTCCTGGTCGAGCGAGACGTAGAAGCGGACGCCCGCGGACCAGTCGGTCGTGCAGTGCCCGGCGGTCACGAACGTGTCGCGGTCCACCATCGTGCCCGAGCACTCCCAGTCCACCCGGTCGGGCGTCGCCGGGTCGCCGTCGTCGTCCCACTGCACGACGAGCGCCCCGACCTCGGTCCGCTCTGGCGCCGGAGTCGCGTTGTACGAGTTGATCGCCCCGGCCGAAAAGGTCAGGCTCATGACAATCAGGAAAACCCCGGAGAACCCGGCCGCCCCGCCGGCCGCACGCCCTCCGACACCTGCCGACCGCACTGCTGCACGCAACCCCACGACGCGTTCCCTCCGCCCGCGGCGGACCCCGCAGGGCACGCCGACAACCCGCGTCGCAGCCCCGGCAGGGCCGCGGACCGCGCCGACGGGGTGCAGTGTGGGGCCAGGCGAGCGCACGGCGCAAGGCCCCACACAAATCAGACGAACCACCCGCGGTGCCGCACGCGCCGCGACCCCGGCCGCCGGACGTGTGCTTGTCCGGGGGCACTTGGGGCTGCCAGGATCTGTGTTCATGACAGCCGCCGCGGGACTCGGGTGCACCTCCGCCCTGCTCGTGCTCCGTCGCCACGTCGACCAGGGCCGGCAGTCCAGCGCGCTGTGTCGCTGACGTAGCCACCCGGCGACTCCAGGGGAGAACCGCCGCAGCGGCCCCCTGCCCCCCTCCCGTCATTGCTGCTCCGCATTCCGCGTGGGACGGAGCTGCGTTCTTCCCGTTCGGCCCGACCCGGTCCTCCCCCGAGCGGATCCCGCCACGCCGCGCTCCTCGCTGTTCCCGCGCGCCGCCGTGCTCGGCTCCGCCTGCCTGCTCGCGCTGGCAGCCGCGCTGCCGGCGCAGGCCGCCCCGGTCTTCGGCCCGCTACCCGGCCACGCAACCCGCGGGTCCGCGCGCGCCGCTCCCCGGGAGCGGCGGTTCCCGCCCCGCGGGTCGAGGGCCGGTGCTCGCCGTCCGCCGTCCGCCGGCCGCCGTCAGCCGGCCGCCGGAGGCAGTTCGAGGCCGAGGTTCTCGCGCAGCGTCGTCCCGGCGTAGTCCCCGGCGACGATCTTCCGCTTGCGCAGCTCGTGCAGCAGCCCGTTGACGGCGAAGTCGTGCTGGCGCGGGTCGGCGAGGCCGCCGAGCATGATGACGTCCAGCACGCCGGCCCGGAAGCGCTCCTCCACCGCGTCTGCCAGCTGCTCCGGCGTGCCCGCGACCGCCCAGTGCCCGGTGTCCTGCGCGGCGACGACGAGCTCCCTCAAGGTGTAGCCCTGCCGTGCGTACCCGGCGAAGATGTCCACGCGGCCGCGCCGCCGGTTCACCGCCGTCACGTCCGGCAGCAGGCTCTCCGGCAGCTTCGCGTCCAGCGGCAGTTCCGAGAGGTCGACGCCGCCGCCGAGCATGTCGGCCACCTGTGCCCGGCCGCGCTCGAAGTCGATCGCCTCGCGGCGCTCGCGCACCAGCCGCCGCGCCTCCTCCTCCGTCGCGCCGTACGTGGCGTGGAAGGAGCTGAAGATCAGCGGCAGTCCGCCGGGCCGCCCGAACTCCTCGGCCTGGCCGCGGATCTTGCGGGTGAAGTCCAGCGCGACGTCCAGCGTGGGCAGCGAGGTGAACACCACTTCGGCGTACCGCGCACCCAGCGTCCGGCCCGCGTCGGACTGCCCGGCCTGGAACTGCACCGGGCGGCGCTGCGGCAGCGGCGGGATGTTGAGCGGGCCGGCCACCGAGAAGTAGCGGCCGCAGTGGTCGATGGGCCGGACCCTGGCGGGGTCCAGCACCGCCGTGCCGTCCGGCCCACGGGTCAGCGCGCCCGGCTGCCAGCTGTCCCACAGCGCGTTGACGACCTCCAGCGTCTCGGCGGCCCGCGCGTACCGCTCCTCGGGGCTCGGCAGCCCGCCGGGGCCGAAGTTCTCCTCGCCGAGCGAGGACGTCACCAGGTTCCACCCGGCCCGCCCGTTGCTGACGTGGTCGAGCGTGCCGAACAGCCGCGCCAGGTTGTACGGGTGGTGGAAGGTGCTCGACACGGTCGCGATCAGGCCGATCCGCGAGGTGACGGCGCTCAGCGCCGACACGAACACCAGCGGCTCCTGCGAGCCGATCGCTCCCTGCGCGCCGAAGCTCAGCAGGTCGGCGGTGAACAGCGCGTCGATCCGCGCCGCTTCGGCGAGTGCCGCGACCCGCAGGGCGGTGTCCAGGGTGGACCGCTCCGGGTCGACCGCCAGGTCGTACGTCTCCGACACACCGCCGGCTCCGGTCACGGTCTTCAGTGTCCTGGGAGGCTTCGCGCTCACAGGTCGTCCCTTCTCACCGGCGGCGAGGCACCGATGGCGTCATGGGGCTGGGTGCCGCCGTCGTTCACGGCGGAGGTGGCGGCGGCCGCAGTCACGCGCGCGGGCTTCCGCCGGGGCGCGCGCACACGGCGACCCGCGCGCGAAAGGGTGGAGGGGTGGCCGTCAGGGACGGCGGATCGTCAGCGACAGAGCGTGGTGTGGGTCCGGCACAGATCGACGTGCCGGCGCTTCGTCCAGCCGGGACGCAGAACCGCGGCCCCGACGGGCACGACGCGCGATCCCCTCACGACGACTCCGATCGGCCCGGCCTCGAAGGCCGGGCACTGCTCCGCGGCCCCGGGTACGTCCCGGCCGCGTGATGCGTGCTGACGGTGCGGAACGACCGTACGTGCCCGATGGCAGGCCGTGTCAAGACCCCACGGCTGCCGCACGGCGCCCCAGGCGGGGCGCAGAAGGCGCTGCCCCTGCCGGCGGGCTGACCGGCCGGCCCCGCGGGGCCGGCGGGACGGGCGCCGCGCGCACCGCGTGACGGGTGCGCGGCGCCCCCCACGGCCTCACAGCTTGCAGGACAGCCGCTGCACCTCGCTGGAGGTGGGTTTGAACACGCTCTGGTAGTCCCGCGCCTGCCCGGTCTGCTGGTTGTAGTCCTTGATCGCGTAGGGGAAATCGGTCAGGAAGTCCGTCGCCCACTGCTTGTCCAGGAAGTTCGTGAGGACGCCGTTGAGTTTCAGGCAGTCGGCGTGATGCCCCTTCTTCAGGCCGATGCCGAGGTACTGGAGCTGGCCGAACACGTTCGGCAGCACCACCTTGTACTCGTCGGGGTGGAGGTGCATGAAGCCGTCGAGGATCAGCCAGTCGCTGAAGACGGCGTCGGTGTTGCCCGCGGCCAGCTGGTCGACGCATCCCTGCGTGGTCGGCTGCTGGTCGTCCATGTGCGCCCCGGGGATGTCCGTCCCGCCGCCGGTGGTGTCCTCCGCGGTGCACACGCTCTTGCCCCGGACGTCCTTCGCGCTGCGGAACGTGTCGTCGGTCTTGCGGACCAGCAGCCCCTGCGGACTGACCATGTACGGTCCGGCGAAGTCTATTCCGGCGTCGTTGCGGCCCTGCGTGATCGAGTAGGTGGCGATGACGAGCTGGAGGGTGCCGTCGAGCAACTGGCCCGGGCGGTCCTTGTAGAAGATCGGCGAGGGGACCATCTTCTTGTCCAGCGCCGCGCCGACGGCGTGCATCACGTCGATGTCGAAGCCCGCCGCGGGGACGTCGAAGTCGAACCCCGGTGCGTCGGCTATGGTGCCGACGGTGACGCGTTCACCGCTGAGCACGGAGCCCGCCGGGGAGCTGGAGCCGCCGCAGGCGGTGGCCAGTGCGAGAAGGAGAAGACCGGCCGCCTTGGCCGGGTGACGCGCTGCGGGCACGGGGATGTTCCTGCTTTCGGTAGCTAGCCGTTGCTGAGTGCGACGCGGGAGATCTGCAGGTTGACCCCGCAGTTCGCGTCGTCCCTGGGGTTCACCACCGTCACGGTGAGCGTGATCTCGTCCTGTCCGGGCTCCAGCCGGATCTTCGCCCGGGTGTCGGGAGCGACCTGCACCGGCTGCTGCGGCCTGGTCGTGCTCGCGGGGACGACGTCAAGGGTCGTCAGCGGCGCGCAGGTGCCGATCGTCCGGTCGGTGTCCGTCACCTCGAACGTGATGACGACGTACTTGCGGTGGGCGGTGACCTTGGCCTGGAAGGTGGCCGACTGCTTCGGCAGCAGCCCCAGGTTGCCCCTGAGCGACCAGTCCGGGACGGTGACGACCGTGTTCGCCCGGTGGTACGACCAGAGGGGCCATCCGGCGGTGACCAGGCCGTCCGCACACAGGACGGCGACGACCGCCCAGACGGCCGTCCGACGCGGGATCGACGGCGGACGCAGCGGCGGGAACAGGCCCAGGACCGCGACCACGACACCGACCAGGACCACCAGCCCGGCGAACACCCGGGAGAGCCCGTCGGTCTCGACCGCCGCCACGGACAGCAGGACCACCGTCCACACCACCGCGGCGACGGACAGCGCCAGCAGGCTGCCGGCGGAGATCCCGGGCGGCGCGGGGGTGCCGGTGTCCGCCGGCTCGGCGGCCGCCGCGGAGGTGTCCGCGGACCCGCCGTCCCCAGGCGCGGCGCCGGCCGCCGTACCGGCTTCGTCGGGCGTGGCGCCGGGTGGGACGCCGGGCACGGGAACGCTGCCGGTGGAGGCACCCGCACCCGCGTCATCACCGCTCAAGGGTGGTTCTGACATCCGCAATCCCCCCGGATCGGGCTCTGCTGCCGGGACACCGGCGCCAGGGAGTCGAACCTCGCACGGGCCGCGCCCTCTTGGCGGCCCAGTTACTGTGCCGTTACGGATCGGAGTGAACCTTGCCCCACGGCTCCTGCCGCCGGCCGCCTGCGACGCGGCGCCGGTGGCCAGGGACGCCATCTCCCTGGCCACCGGCCGCGACACCTCCGGGACCCGCAGGTCAGGAGGCCGCCGCAGGACTGCTCCGCGCCGTCAGCTCGTCTGGAGCGTGAGGTGGTAGGCCGACAGGATCGGGTTGACCGGCTGGAACCAGGTCTCGCCGCCCGAGCTGCAGTTGCCGTAGCCGCCGGAGGTCACACCCTGGGCCTGGTCGCCGGTGATGAACGAGCCGCCGGAGTCGCCCGGTTCCGCGCACACGTTGGTCTCGGTGAGCCCGTAGACGCTGCCCTGGGAGTAGTTGACGGTCTGGTTCATGCCGAGGACCGTGCCGCAGTGCCAGTGCGTGGTGGAGCCCGAGCGGCACACGGAGGAGCCGACCGGGGCGACCGCGGAGCCGTGCACCAGCGCGTCGGAGACGGTGCCCCAGCCGAGGACGACGTTCACCGTCCACCAGCCGCTGCCCACGTTGACCCAGGAGTAGTCGTTCCCCGGGAAGGTGCCGGCCTGGAAGTTGCCGACGTAGGAGCCGTCCCAGCCGTAGACGGCCGCGCCCGCCTGCGAGCAGTGCCCTGCCGTGACGAAGCCGCCCACCACCGAGAAGCCGATGGAGCAGCGGATGCCGTGGCTGGTGTACGGGTCGCCGCCGACCGTGCCCGCTGACAGCGTTGTCGGAGCGGCGGCGGCCGTCGTCCGCACCGTCACGGCCTTCGCGGAGTCGCCCCGCTCCGCCCGGGCGACGAAGGCGCGGACCGCGGGGTCCGCCGCCTTGTCGGCGCGGACGCTGACCACGACGCTGTTCGACGCGAGGTCCACGCCCCAACTGCTCACCCCCGCCGGGGCCTTCTGCTTCCTGGCCTGCGCGTCGATCGCCGACTTGGCCGCGTCGAGCTGCGCCGCGGTGCGGGTGACGACCCGGGTGGCCGCTCCGGTCCCGGCCACCGCCCGGGCCGCGTCCGCGTCGGTGACCGCGACGACCAGCCTGCCGTCCTTCCGGTCGAACCACGAGCCGCCGTACGCACTTCCGGCGGCCTTCTCGGCCTTCGGTGCGAGGCCGCTCGCGGCGGCCTGCTGCTGCAGTTGCCGCTGGGCCTGGTCCTTGGTGAGGCCCAGGTCGTGGACCATCGCGTCCACGACCGCCGCGGAGGCGTCCACCTTGGGGGCGGCGGACGCGGACGCGGTCGCGGAGGTGGCGCCGGCGCCGGCGGCGACGGCCCCGGCGAGTAAGGCCGACAGGCCCATGATCGTGCCGATTCTGCGTTTCATGACACCTCTTCTTCTTCCGTCTGGGGGGAGTGAGACCGAAGCGAGCAGAGAGCGCTCTCAGGTGGTGCCGTGCCATCGTAGGATCGACACGAGGGTCATGTACAGGTCAAGTCAGCGCAATGTCCGGAACGGGTGGGGCGGTTGGGGCTCGAACAAGCCGCGACTCCCGCCCGCCGCACCAGGCGCTACCCCCGCGGCTTCTCCAGCGACGCGATCACCCGGCCGTCCGCGTCCCACACTGTCAGGCCCAGGGGCGTGAACGGGCCCTGCGAGGCGGCGGACGTGGGCAGGTCGAGATAGCCGGCCGCCCATCCCGGGTGGCCGGGCAGCGTGACCACGGTCGCGGGCCAGGCGCGGCCGGCGACGGTGACGCACATCCGCGCAGGGGCGGCCGTCCCCCGGTAGAGCAGGGTGTAGCGCATGCCGCCGGTGTAGCCGTACGCCTGGGTGCTCACCGATCCCTGCGGCTGGTTGCCGTCCTCGTTGGACTCGTCCCGGCAGTCCCAGCCCCCGCCGTCCTTCCAGTCGACGCAGCGTTCGCCGGCGGCGAGCCGCATCCGCACGCCGCCGCCGAAGCCGATGGCCCGGCCCGGCTCGGCCACCCGCACCGCCGGCCAGACGACCGCGGGGGAAGGGGGCGTACGGGGTCGGGGCGGCGGTGCGGGGGCCGCTGCCACCGGGCGCGGTTCGTCCGGGCCGCGGGCGACACCGGCCGCCAGGGCGGCGATCGCGGCGACGGCGACCACCAGCGGCACGCAGACCGCGACGCGCCGGTTGCGCCGGCGGCGTGCGGCACGTCCCAGCACCTCCCCGGCGGGCCAGGGGGCCGGCTCGACCGTGGCCGCGGCGTCGGACAGGGCACGCCGCATCCGCTCCTCGAACCTTGCGGAAGCCCCGTCGCCGTGCTCCGCCGTCCGGCTGTTCACACCTCTCACCTCTCCCCGCTCTCCCCGGCGGCGAGCGCCGGATGGTCGCGCAGTTTGCGCAGGCCGCGGCTCGCCTGGCTCTTGACGTTCCCGATCGTGCAGCCCAGCGCGTCGGCGACCTGCTGCTCGCTGAGGTCCTCCCAGTAGCGCAGCACGACCACCGCCCGCATCCGCGGTGGGAGCGCGGCGAGGGCGGTGACCAACGCGGCCCGGGTCTCGACGTGGCCGGTGGCCGCGGGCCGGCTCCGCTCCGGCAGCCGGGAGGTGAGCAGGTGGACGACGCGGCGCCGGCGGAACCGGCTGAGGTTGTTGTTCACCAGCGCGCGGTGGACGTAGGCGTCGGGCTCGTCGAGCCGGCTGATCCGCGGCCAGGCGAGGAAGACCTTGGCGAGCGTCGTCTGGACCAGGTCCTCCGCCTCGTGGTGGTCGCCGGTCAGCAGGTACGCCGTCCGCACCAGCCGCGACCAGCGCACCGCCGCCCAGGACTCGAAGTCCGAGCCCGCGTCCACGGCGGCCGCGACGTCCCGGGACAGGTCGCGTCCCGGGACGTCGCGGCCGCGCGTGGGCGCGTCGAGCGGTGGACTGTCAGAACTGGGCAAGGACCGTGCCCGCGGCGTCGTACACCGTCACCTCGGGCTTCTCACCGGGGAAGCCGCTGGTGGGAGCGCCCCAGGCGTATCCGGTGGCGTACCCCGGGTGCCCGCCGAGCGTGACGACCCGGGCGTCGTAGGTGGCGCCCTGGACGGTCACCGTCATGCGGGCCGCCCGGCCGTCGCCGATGTAGAGCGGGGAGTAGAGGGTCCCCGAGGCGTCGCCCGAGGACTGCAGGCTCACCGTGCCCGCGGGCTGGTTGCCGTCGACCACGCTCTTGCAGGTGGACCAGTCCTCGGGCGGCGTGCCGACGCAGCGCTCGGTGCGGGTGAGCTTCAGGTACTGGCCGTGGCCTGCGTTCACCAGCTGCCCGGGCCGCACCACCAGCACGCGGGGGGCCGCGGCGGGCTTGGCGGGAGCGGCGGCGTGAGCGGCGGCGGGCGCGGCCGCGGCCCGGTGGGCGGCCGGGGCGGCGGCGGGAGTGGGCACCGCGGACGCGGAGTGGGCGGTGGCGGCGGCGACCGTGCCTGCCGCGGCGAGAGCCACGGCGGACGCGAGGATGCGCAGTTTCATGGTGCTCCTTCGATACGTTCGGTCTCGCGGAGGAGCGGGTGTCTCGTCCCTCCATCCCCTTCACTCCCGAGGCGCGGACGAGGTTGCACGGCTTCCGGGACTTCTTCGCGGCGGCCGGAGCGGTCCGGCACCGTTCCTGAGCGCGGCTCAGGCGGTGGGAGCGGTCGGCGGTGTGACGGCTCGTGGGGCGGGGCCGGTCAGCGGTGTGACGGCTCGTGGGGCGGGGCCGGTAGGCCGAGCGCGGCGGCCAGCTGCCGGCGGGTGGTCAGGCCCAGCTTGGCGTACACGTGCTGCAGGTGGTTGTCGACGGTGCGCACCGACAGGTGGAGGGCCTCGGCGATGTCCTTGCTGGTGGTACCCGCGGCGGCGAGCCGGGCGACCTCGTGCTCCCGCGCGGTCAGCGACCTGGCCGCCGGCGCGCTGCGGGAGGTGGCGAGCAGCGGGGTGCGCACTCCCGGGCAGCGTGCGGTGTACGCCTGCGCCCGGTGGGCGGCGGCGGTGGCGCGGCGGCGGTGGCCGGTGCTCCGCCACCCGGCCGCCGCTGCCGAGGCGGCTTCCGCGGCGAGCAGGTGGGCGCCCAGGCCCGCCAGTTCGTCCGAGACCTCCTGGAGGGCGGCCGGGTCGTCCACGGCGAGCCCGGTCGCGAACCGGACGCGTGCGGCGGTGAAGGGGCCGTCGCAGAGCCGGCCCAGGTCGGCGAGCCGGCCGGCCGGCTGCTCCGTACCGCCCATCCGGACGACGTCCGTCAGCAGCAGCAGCTCCGAGGTGCGGTGACCGGTGCGCCGGGCGTCCCGGGCGGAGGCGGCCAGCACGGTGCGGGCCTCCGCCAGGCGCCCGCGGGCCGCCAGCAGCCAGGCCTCCGCCAGCCCTTCCTCGCCGGCGGCGAAGCCCATCACCGGGCAGTTCCGCAGCTCCGCCACCGCCGCTTCGGCGGCGTCCACGTCGCCGAGCAGCGCCGCCGAGGCGCCGAGACCGGCCCACGCCTGGCGCAGCGGCGGAAGGAAGCGGTGGGTGCGGGCCTGGGCGACGGCCTCGGCGTACCACCGGCGGGCCGCAGCGACATCCCCGGCCAGCCACTCCAGCCTGCCCCTGAAGCAGGTCATCCAGATGCCCGGCAGGGTGACGCCCTCGGTGACCATGTCGGCCAGCGCACCCTCGGACGTCTCCCGCGCCAGGTCCAGCTGCCCCGCGTCCGCCAGCGCGAAGACCAGCGGGTTGAGCTGGGAGTACGGGGTGCGCGCCGCCTGGCCGCGCTCGGCGAGCCGCCGGTGGGCCGCGTGCGCCCGCCAGCCCCACTCCACGGCCTCCTCGACGCGGCCGACGCAGCACAGGGCCGCGGTCCTGCCGAACGCCGCGACCTCCCAGACCCCGCTCTGCGGCGACGGGGCGGCGTCCTGCGGGGCGGCGGCGTCGTCCTCGACGTCGGCCAGCAGCTCCACGCCCTCGGCAGGCCTGCCAGAAGCGGCCAGCATGGCGCCCTTGTTGAGCCGCAGCAGCCGCAGGCTCGCCGGGTCGCCGACCTGCGCGAGCGCCCTGTCGTTGACGTCGAGCGCCTGCTCGGTGCGGGCGGCGGCCCAGAAGAGGTTGGAGGTGCGCACCAGCACCGCGGTGACCCGTTCCTGCTCGCTGCCCGCGCGGCTCTCCGCCTCCGCCATCAGCGCGTCGGCCTGCTGCCAGCGGGCGAGGTTCATCAGCGCCTCGCCGTTCATCAGGCAGGTGCTGGACGTGCGGTGGCTGTCGGGCAGCGCGCTCAGCAGGGCGTCGACCTGCCGGTAGTCGTGCGCGTGCCGGCCGACCATGGCCGCACGGACCAGTAGTTCGGGGTCGGCGGTGCCGGTCGCGGCCAGGTGCAGGGCGGCCAGCTGGGCGGCGTCGCTGCGCCGGCGGCCCCCGTGCGCCTGGACCCGCTCGATGTGCCGGAGCAGCAGGTCGCGCCGGCGCGGCTCGGGCAGGCCGTCCCGCACCACCTCCCCGTACAGCGGGTGGGCGAGGCTGACGGTGGTGCGCCGGCCGTCCTGGTGGACCCGGGTCAGGCCGGACTCGTCCAGGCCGATCAGCGTGTCCAGCCCCGACACCGCCTGGGCGTCGGCGAGCGCGACGGGCTGGCACAGGGCGAGCAGTTCCAGCACCCTACGGGCCGGCCCGGTCACCGCGGCCAGCCGGGCCGAGATCAGCTCCGCCAGCACGGCGGGTACCGGGGGCGCGTCCCGGGTCAGCGTCCAGATCTCCCCGTCGTGGGTGAGCGTCCCGGCCTCCAGCGCGGCATGGACCAGTTCGCGCAGGTAGAGGGCGTTGCCGAGGGACCACGCGAAGAACGCCCGCAGCGCCCGCCGGTCGACCGGTCCGCCGAGGACCCCGCGCAGCACCGCGTCCATCTGCTCGGCGTCGAAGGGGGCCAGGTCGGTCCGGAGCACCGCGTCGCCCTGGGCGAGGGCGTCGACCGCGTCACCGAAGGGCTCGCCGGTGCGCACGGTGGCGATCAGCCGGATCACCCCGGCGTCCAGCAGGTACTGCAGGAGCACCGTCGATGCGGTGTCCAGCAGGTGCAGGTCGTCGACCAGCACCACCCACCGCCGGTTCCGCCGCGGCCCGGCCAGGTCGCGGGCGACGGCGGCGAAGCCGCGCACCGGATCGGTGAGGTCCGCCCCGCCCGGCAGGAGGTGGGCCAGCGCGCCCAGAGGCACGTTCCGGCTGCTGCCGCCCGCCGTCCTGATCCCCTTCCAGCGGCCGCCCACCGCCCGCGCCTGGAACTCCTCGGCGAGCCGGGTCTTGCCCACCCCCGCAGGGCCGAACAGCACCGCCCCGCGGCACCGCGGGTCCTCCCACGCCCGGTCGAACGCGGCCAGTTCGGCGTCCCGCCCCACCAGGGGCCACGCCGTCCCCCCGTCCGGACCACGCACCGCGACCTCCCGCCCGTGTCGCGTGCGGCCCCCCGGCCCCGCGCGGCTTTCACCCTACTCATGCGTAACACCCGTGGCTTGATGGGGACTTGGCCGAGGGAAGCGAAGGCGGCGGGGCGGCGCGTCCGCCGGACCGCGGCGCGGATTCCGGCTTAGCCTGGGCAATGGTCCCGGTGTGTCCCGCGGAGGCGGTCATGGGTGTGTTCAATCCGGCCTCCCGCTGGCCGCTGGTCGCGCGGGACGCCGAACTGGCGGCGTTCGGCGGGCAGTGGAGCGCCCCGGGCTTCCGCGGCTGCGTGCTGCGCGGGCCGGCCGGGGTGGGGAAGACGCGGCTGGCCGAGGAGTACCTGGCCCGTGCCGCGCGGGACGGCTACCGCACGGGCCGTGCCCGGGCCACCGCGGGCGCCGGCACGGTGCCGCTGGGCGCGATCGCCCATCTCATACCGGCGACGGTCGACCTGTCCGACCCGGTCGCGGGATTCCCGCGGGTGGCCGCCGCGCTCGCCGGCCCGGGCCGGGACCGCCGCTGGGCCTTCCTCGTCGACGACCTGCACCTGCTGGACGCCACCTCCGCGGTGCTGCTGCGGCAGCTGCTGGAGACGCGGACGGTACGGCTGATCGCCACCGTCCGGAACGGCGAACCGGTCAGCGAGGCGGTGCGGGCACTGTGCGCCGCGGAAGGGGTCCGCGGCAGCGAGCTGGCCGAGCTGGACCGCGCGCAGGTCGCCGAGGTCCTGGAGGCGGCGCTGGGCGGCCGGGTGGGCCGCCGTACGGTCCGCGACCTGCACGCCGCGTCGGGCGGCAACGTGCTCTACCTGCGCGAGCTGGTGACCGGCGCCCTGGCCGCGGGGACCCTGGCGGGCGACGGGCAGATCTGGGAGCTGAACCGCAGCAGGCCCGGCGGCACGCCGAAACTGGCCGAGCTGATGGCGGCACGGCTGTCCGCCGCGGACCGGGCAGGCCGGCCGGTACTGGAACTGCTGGCCCTGTGCGGCACGCTGTCGCTCGCCGACGCGCGGGCGGTGGCCCCGCCCGAGGTGCTGGCCGGTCTGGAGGACGGCGGGCTCGTCGAGGTCGGCACCGACCGGCGGCGCACCACCGTGGAGTTCCAGCACCCGCTCTACGGCGAGGCGGTCAGGGCGGAGTTACCGGCCCTGCGCCGCCGCGCCCTGCTGCTGGGGCAGATCGCGCGCGTCGAGGCGTACGGCGCCCGCCGGCGCGAGGACGTCCTGAACCTGGCCACCTGGCGCCTCGGCGCGCACGGCACCGCCGACCCCGCCCTCCTGCTGCGCGCGGCCACCCTCGCGCGGCACGTCCGCGACTACGAGCACGTCGTCCTGCTGCTGCGCCCGCTGGGCGACGCGGACCACACCGCCCGCAGCCTGCTGCTGCTCGGCGAGGCCCAGTTCGAGCTGGGGGACTCCGCGCAGGCGGAGGAGACCCTCGTACGGGCGGCCGGTCCGGCCGCGACCACCGCCGAGCGGCTGGACATCGCCTTCGCCCGCACCCTGAACCTGTTCTGGGCGGCGAACGACGCCGCCGCGGCCCTCGCGGTCAACGCCGCCGCCCGCACGGAGCTGACCGGGGCGGACGAGCAGCGCATGCTCAGGGTCAACGAGGGCGCCTTGCAAGCCGCTTCTGGCGGCCCCGCGCGGAGCCTGGAGCTGCTGGCCGACCTGGACCCCGACCCGCGGCAGTCGCCGAACCCCAGCGTGTGGCTGATGGGCGCGATGATGAAACCCGTCGCCCTTGCCGTCACCGGCCGGGCCGAGGAGGCGGTGGAATTCGCCGGGCGCGCCTACGACCTGCACCGCCGGCTGGAGGAGCAGTCGCTGCTGTTCGCCCCGATCGGCCACCTGATCACCCGGACGCTGGCCCTCGCCGAGGCCGGCCGGCTGGCGGAGGCACGGGCCACCGGGCACCGCGCGTGGGAGGCGGACGGGCACGATCGCAACCCGGTCACCTGGATCTGGCTCGCCTTCCACCAGGCGCGCACCGAATGGCTGGCCGGCCATGTGGAGCCCGCCCAGCGCTGGTTCGCCGAGATGGTTTCGGCCTGCCGCGCCCACCGCATCCACCGCGGCATGCGGCTCGGGCTGGCAGGGCTGGCCGCCTGCGCCGCGCTGACCGGGGACACCGCGGCGGCGGAGAGCATCGGGCGTGAGGCGGCGGCGTACCCGCCCTCGGACTTCCGCGCGGGGGAGGACCGGCTGGGCGAGGCGTGGCTGCACGCGGCGCGCGGCCACCTGGCGGAGGCGCGGCGCACCCTGGCCGAGGCGGCCGCCGCCGCACGGGCCACCGGCGATCTGGCGTCCGAGGGGCTGCTGCTCACCGATCTCGCCAGGCTGGGCGCCGCGGAGCAGGCCGCCGACCGGCTGGCCCGGATCGCCCGGGCCTGCGACGGCGCCCTCGCCCCTGCCCGGGCCGCCCTCGCCGCGGCGCTCGCCGCCGGCGATCCGGAGGCGCTGATGGGCGTGTCCGGGGAGCTGGAGGCCGCGGGAGCCGACCTGCTGGCCGCGGAGGCGGCCTCGGCGGCCGGAGCGGCCTGGACCCGTACCGGCCACACCCGCAGGGCCGCGGGCGCGGCCCGGCGGTCCGCGGCGTGCGCCGCCCGCTGCGGGGCGGTGCACACTCCCCTGCTGGCCCCCGTCCGCACCGCCGCGGCCCTCACCGCCAGGGAACGGGAGATCGCCCTGCTGGCCGCGGGCGGCTCCACCAGCAAGGACATCGCGGCCGCCCTGCGGCTGTCGGTGCGCACGGTGGACAACCACCTGCAGAACATCTACCGCAGCCTGGGCGTCCCGGGCCGCCGCCAGCTCGCCCGGGTCCTCGGCGGTGCGGACCGGCCGTGGCCGGCCAGGACCAGGTAGCGAAGCCGCGCTCCCCGGCGGGACCGGCCGGCGCCCCCGTACGGGCGCGGGGGCGGCGACGGCAGGCCCTGTGCCCTCAGCGGGTGAGGATGGCGCCCGAGGAGAAGCTGTCGCCGTCGTCGCTGGACACGTAGTGCCAGCCGCCGACGGTGAGGTGGCTGCCCGAGGAGGTCACGGAGGAGACGCCCAGGGCGAGTTGCGGGTCGCTCTCGGGCAGGCCGAGGGACTGCCAGCCCGCGGCGGGGGTCCAGGACAGGCCGACCGCGGCGTCGTCGTTGCCGCCGACGACGGCGAGGCCGCCGTGCGGGCGGAGGGTCAGCGCCTGCAGGGCGAAGGTGCCCGCGGGCAGCGGCACCTCGGTCCAGGCGGTGCCGTCCCAGTGCAGGGCCAGCCCCGCCGGCCGCTGCTTGTCGGTGTCGCGGGACCACCCCACCGCCCACACGTCGGACGGCGTCCGTGCGGCGATGTCGAAGAGGACCGAGGAGTCGGGGAACGCCGGGGTCTTGGTCCGCTTCCACTGCTGCCCGTCCCAGTGCACGACGAGGGACTGGCCGGTGTCGTAGTCCGCGCCGACGACCCAGACGTCGTCCGGCGCGACCTCGTCGACCTGGTAGAGGCCCCAGTTGCCGGAGCCCGGTATCTGCACGGACCGCCACTGCCGGCCGTCCCAGTGCTGGACGACCGGGACCTGGGCGAAGGTGTCCCCGTCGTAGCCCTCGCCCACCGCCCAGGCGTCCCGCGCGGAGACCGAACTCACCGACAGCAGGCCGGCGTCGACCGTGCCGGCTGGCAGGGCCGTGTCGGCCGTCAGCCGCCACGAGCCCGCGGCGTAGCGCCCGACCAGGACGCCCTGGGCGTCCGTCCCCTGGTCGCCGACGAAGAACGCGGAGCCGTCGGGGTTCGTGGCGATGTCGTTGATCCTGCTGTTCCACGCGCCGGCGCCGCTGAGCGGCAGTTGCCGCCACGTCCCGCCCTTCGCGAGGTCGCGCTCGTAGACGGTGGGGGTGAAGCCGATGACGCCGCTGTCGGGGTCCGTCACGACGTTCGCGCCCGCGGCCCAGGTGACCGCCGGGGTCGGCTGCGCCACGCTCATCACCGAGACGGAGCCCGTGGACGTCTCCGACCACGTACCGCTGTCCGCCGCCGCTGCCCCGGCCGGGCCGCTCACGGCCAGCGTCGCGGCACCCGCGACTGCGAGGACCTGCGCGGTCCTGCGTGGGAACGACATCTGCTTTCTCCCTTCGCGGAGGAACGCTCCTCCTGCTCACCTCATGGACGCGCCACCCCACCGGAGGCGTTACGTCCGCTTCGGCGCCGCGCCAGGGCGTACGTGGCACACGCTTTAGGGATGACAGCTCAGCCCGAGATCACCCAGCGCGACCTGCGCAGTCATCAAGGGCCTCGACAACCTCCTCACCGTCGTACCCGTCACCCGGCCCACCGTCCTCCACGACCGGTAGGGCTTGCCCGCCGCACGCGCGGATGTGTCCCCCACGACCGGTGGGGCGGTCAGGCGACCGCCGTGCGGAAGGCGCGGCGGGTTGTCCGCCGCCGGCGGGGGCAGCGGGTGAAGGGCTCAGGTGGAGGGCTGGTCGGTGCGGGCGAAGACGCCGTGGAGGATGCCGGTGGCCTGGCCCACTTCGATCAGGTAGCCGTCGGGGTCGCGGATGTAGCAGCGGATCTCGGCCTCGCGGTCGATGGGCGGGGTGAGGAACTCCGCGCCCTTCGCGGACCATTCGGCGTAGCAGGCGTTGATGTCGGCGACCCGCAGGTTCATGAAGCTGGAGATGGTGTGGGGGTCGTCGGGCGCGACCAGGGTCACGGCGGGCTTGTCCGGGGTCGGGCCGCCGCCGGGGTTCATGATGATCCAGCTGTTGGCGAGCTTGACCGTGCAGGGGTTCTCCGCCAGCACCACCTCCCCGCCGAGCACCTCGCTGTAGAAGCGGCGCGACCGGGCCACGTCACGAACCGTCAGGAACACGGTGACCAGCAGGCCCTGGTCCGGGGCAGGAAAACCGTCCATGCGCGCATCATCGGCTCTCCGGGACCGGTGCCGGGGGAGGAACGGCGGTGGCCGCGGCCGGGCCCACCCGTTCGGCGGCCACCGGTGGCCGGCCGCGCGCCCCGGGGCCAGGCTGGTGGGCGGCGCGGAAGCGCCGTGGAAAGGAGCGTCACCCGATGGCCAAGTACCTGATCCAGGCCTCCTACACCGCCGAGGGCACGAAGGGGCTGCTCAAGGAGGGCGGCACGGGGCGCCGCAGGGCCGTGGAGGAAGTGGTCGGCGGGCTGGGCGGCACCGTCGAGGCGATGTACTTCTGCTACGGCGCCGACGACACCGTGCTCATCGTCGACCTCCCCGACGCGGCCTCCATGGCCGCGGTGAGCATGATGGTCACCGCGAGCGGCGCCCTGCAGACCAGGGCCACTCCCCTGCTGACCGTCGAGGAGATCGACGAGGCGACCCGCAAGCAGGTCGCGTTCCGGCCGCCGAAGGCCTGACCGGCGGCCTGTCCGGCCGCCCGACCAGCATGTCCGGCCCGCTTCCAGCGCGCTGAAACCGTCGTGAAACCGCGCTGAATGCGCCGCCCCGCAAGCTCTGCGGCATGACGACAACGACACCGCACTCACCCGCCATCGCAGCCGAGGGGCTGCGCAAGGCCTACGGGGACAAGGTCGTCCTCGACGGGGTGGACCTGACCGTACCGACGGGGACGGTCTTCTCCCTGCTCGGCCCGAACGGCGCAGGCAAGACCACCGCAGTGAAGATCCTCTCCACCCTGGTCACCGCCGACGCCGGCACCCTCCGCGTCGGCGGGCACGACCTCGCCGCCGACCCGCAGTCCGTACGCGCCGCGATCGGCGTCACCGGCCAGTTCTCCGCCGTCGACGGCCTGATCACCGGCGAGGAGAACATGCTCCTCATGGCCGACCTGCACCACCTGTCCAGGAGCGAGGGCCGGCGGGTCACCGCGGAACTCCTCGAACGCTTCGACCTCGTCGAGGCCGCCAAGAAGCCCGCCTCGACCTACTCGGGCGGCATGAAGCGCCGCCTCGACATCGCCATGACGCTGGTCGGCAGCCCGCGCATCATCTTCCTCGACGAGCCCACCACCGGCCTGGACCCGCGCTCCCGCCACACCATGTGGCAGATCATCCGCGAACTCGTCGCCGACGGCGTCACCGTCTTCCTCACCACGCAGTACCTGGACGAGGCCGACGAGCTCGCCGACCGCATCGCCGTACTCAACAACGGAAAGATCGTCGCGGAGGGCACCGCCGAGGAGCTCAAGCGGCTCGTCCCGGGCGGCCACGTGCGGCTGCGCTTCTCCGACCCCGACGCCTACCAGTCCGCGGCAACCGCCCTGCGCGAGGTCACCCGGGACGACGAGGCGCTCGCGCTGCAGATCCCCAGCGGCGGCAGCCAGCGCGAGCTGCGCTCCATCCTCGACTGGCTGGACGCGACCGGCGTCGAGGCGGACGAGCTGACCGTCCACACCCCCGACCTCGACGACGTGTTCTTCGCCCTGACCGGCGGCACCGACATCCCCCAGCAGACCAAGGAGAACGTCCGATGAGCACGCTGTCCCTCGCCCTGCGCGACTCGAACACCATGCTGCGGCGCAACCTGCTGCACGCCCGCCGCTACCCCTCGCTCACCCTGAACCTGCTGCTCACGCCGATCATGCTGCTGCTGCTCTTCGTCTACATCTTCGGCGACGTGATGAGCACCGGCATCGGCGGCACCGACCGCTCCGACTACGTCGCCTACATCGTGCCCGGCATCTTGATGATGACCATCGGCGGCACCGTGATCGGGACCGCGGTCTCCGTCGCCACCGACATGAACGAGGGCATCATCGCCCGCTTCCGCACGATGGCGATCCACCGCGGCTCGGTGATCGTCGGGCACGTCGTCGGCAGCGTGCTGCAGTGCGTCGCCAGCGTCGTCCTGGTCGGCGCCGTCGGCGTGGCCATCGGCTTCCGGTCCACGGACGCCACACCGCTGGAGTGGCTGGCGGCGTTCGGGCTGCTGGTGCTGTTCTCGCTGGCGCTGACCTGGATCGCGGTCGGTATGGGCATGGCCAGCCCGAACGCGGAGGCCGCGAGCAACAGCGCGCAGCCGCTGATCCTGCTGCCGCTGATCTCCAGCGCCTTCATCCCGGCCGGCACCATGCCGGGCTGGTTCCGGCCGATCGCCGAGTACCAGCCCTTCACCCCCGCCATCGAGACCCTGCGCGGGCTGCTGCTCGGTACCGGGATCGGAAACAACTGGTGGATCGCGATCCTGTGGTGCGTCGCCCTGGCCGCGCTCGGCCACCGCTGGTCGAAGGCCTCGTTCAACCGCGACCCGAAGTAACGGCCATGACAGCGCGGGCCGCCTCCCGCAACTCCTCCCGCCCCAGGGCGGCGTACTCCGACAGCGCGTCGGAATACGCCGCCCCGTCGGCGTCCTGCGCGGCCTGCCGGGCGCGGTCCGCCGACATCGTCGGCTGGAACTCGCGCATCACCCCGAGCCGTTCGGCCAGCGCGACCATCCGCACCGCACCGGTGTCGCCGGCGGCGAGCCCCGCCGTGCCGAGGGCGTGCAGCATCGTGCCGAACAGGGGGAGCTCGGACGGCGAGCCGACGGGTTCCGAGAGCAGGGCCAGCAGCCGCTGCCGCAGCCGGCCGGCCGCCTCCGCGACCAGCCCGAGCCGGCCGGCGTGCGCGTGGGCCGTCACCGCCACCGACTGGATGAGGAACACCCACGGGTCGTGGCCGGCGTCGCCGTCGCGCGCCGCGGCCGCCGCGAGCATCCGCTCCACCGCGCCCCGCCAGAGCCCCAGGCCCACCTCGGTCAGCCCGCGGGCGAGCGCGATCTCGGCACGTCCGCCGAGGTCGGGCCGGTAGAAGTCGTCCTGCTGCGGGGTGCTGTGGCTCTCCGCCTGGCGCATCCAGTAGTCGGCCTCCTCGGGGTCGCCGCGCTGCAGGCACGCGAGGGCCAGGAGCGAACGGATGCCGATGTGGTCGTGCCCGTCGCCGAGCCGCGGCAGCACGTCGAGCGACGCCTGGAGATGCTCGTACGCCTCCTGCCCGCGCCCCGTCCGCAGGCACAGCTCGCTCAACCGGGAGTGCACCATCAGCTGGACGGACGGGTTGTCGACCGGCGCCAGCCCGGCGACCGCCCGGCGGGCCGAGACCAGCGCGCGGTCGATGTCGTGCTCGAACTCCCAGACATAGCAGGCGACGCACTCGGCGATGCCGGAGAGCAGCGGCTGCCCGCTGTCCTCGGAGAGCCGGCGCAGCACCTCGTAGCCGGGCGGACGTATCTCGGGGATCGCGCTCAGGACGACCGCGGTGGCGCGAATCAGCGTGTCCGGCGGAGCCGGCGGCAGCCGGCGCAGGGTGACGATCTGGCGTACGGCGCGGGGGCCGGACCCCATGAAGACGGTCGCCGCGCCGAGCACCGCCGCGGTGCGGGCGACCTCGACGCCGGCGGGCTCGGGCCGGTAGTGCGACAGCGGCGGGCCGGTGTCCGCGGCGAGGGCGGCGAGGCGGGGGAAGTTGGTGCCGGTGGACCACAGGCTTCCCAGGACCGCGGTCAGGGCGGCGGTGGCCGGGTGGTCGGTACGGGCCAGGGAGTGCCGCAGGGCCGTGACGAGGTTGTCCTGCTCGGCCTTGATCCGCTCCCACGCGGCCGAGGAGTCCGCACCGAAGAGCGCGTCGTGGTGGGCGGCCCCGAACTCCCGCGCCCAGTCGAGGAACCGGCCGACGGCCGCGTCCTGTTCGCCTGCCTCCTCGCGCCGGGCCGCGCTGAACTCCCGTACGGTCTCCAGCATCCGGAACCGCACGCCGACCGGGGTGTCGGCGACGGTGAGCAGCGACTGGCCCGCCAGCTGCTCCAGCAGGAACAGCGCGTCCTCGCCGAGGACCCGCTCGGCGGTCTCGCCCAGGAAGCCGCCGGGGAAGACCGACAGCGTGCGCAGCGCCGCCCGGGCGTCCTCGGCCAGCAGGTTCCAGCTCCACTCGACGACCGCATGCAGGGTGCGGTGGCGCTCGGGCGCGTCCCGCGCCCCGCCGCGCAGCAGCGCGAACCGGTCGCCGAGGCGCCGGGCGATCTCCGGCACCGACAGCACCCGCACCCGGGCCGCGGCCAGCTCCACGGCGAGCGGCAGCCCGTCGAGGTGGCGGCACAGCTCGGCGACGGCGTCCGGCGGCAGCTGCACGCCGGGCCGGGCGGCCAGCGCCCGCTGGGTGAACAGCTCGACGGAGGTGTCAAGGCCCAGCTCCGGCAGCGCGTAGACCGCCTCCGACGTCAGGCCGAAGGCGGCCCGGCTGGTGGCGAGCACCCGCAGGCCGTCGGAGGACGAGACCAGGGCCTGCACGAGGTCGGCGGCGCCCCGCACGACCTGCTCGCAGTTGTCCAGGACCAGCAGCGCGGGCCCCGAGCCGAGCACGCCGAGTATGCCGGCCACCGGGTCGGCCACGGGGCTGCCCATGGCGCCGCCCGCGCCGAGCGCGGAGGCCACCTCGGCGGCCACGTCGTCGTCGGCGGTGAGGCCGGCGAGCGGCACGAAGTACACCACGCGCTGCTCGGCCCCGCGGCTGACGGCGTGCGCGAGCCGGGTCTTGCCCAGGCCGCCGGGGCCGACGACGGTGACGGCGCGGGAGCTGCCCAGCAGCCGCGCGACCGCCGCGACGTCCTCGTCCCGGCCGAGCAGCGGGTTCGGCTCGTGCGGGACGCCGTGCCGGACGGCGGGCGACTCGCCGCGCAGCAGCTCCCGCTGCACGGCCTTGAGCCGGGCGCCCGGGTCGGTGCCGAGGCTGTCGCGCAGCTCACGGCGGTAGGCCTCGTACCGGGCCAGCGCGGCGGACGGCCCCGAGGTCGCGGCCTCGCCGCGCAGCAGCTCGGCGAGCAGCTCCTCGTCGCGCGGATGCTCCGCGGCGGCCGCGCCCAGCGGCCCCGCGGCCTCCGCGTGCCGTCCGAGGCGGGCGAGCGCGAGCGCCCGGGTGCGCAGCAGCGTGCCGCGGACGGGCGCGCGTTCGGCTCGCAGCGCGGCCACGGGGTCGGCGGGGTCGCCCGCCGCGTCGGCGGTGCCCTCCCACAGCGCGAGTCCCGCCTCGGCCGCGGCCAGCGATCCCGCGTGGTCCCCGGCCCTGGCCCGGTCCGCGCCGGCGGCGGCGTGCAGCAGCAGGGCGGCGCTGTCGACCTGCTCCTCGGCGAGCGCGAGCCGGTAGCCGGCCGGCGTGCTGACGATGACGTCGGCGCCCAGCTGCGCCCGCGCCCTGGAGACGAGGACCTGCACGGCCTTTCCCGGCCGCTCGGGCAACTCGTCCTGCCACAGCCCCGCAACCAGCCGCTCGGCGCTGCAGCCCGTGCGCAGGTCCCCCGCGAGCAGCGCGAGCAGCCCGCGGAGCCGGGGCGCGGTGACCTCCTGTCCGCGGTAGGCGACACGCGGCAGCAGGGTCAGGTCGGTGGTCACCCGTGCAGATTAGCCAAGGCCGGGGAAACCGGAACTCCCGCTGCGGCGCCGGATGCCTGGTGCGGGCCCCGCCGGTGCCCGCGGCGGAGTCCCGGGCTCGTCGCGGTGTGCGGCGGGGCGGGTGCCCGCGCCGTACGGGGGATCGGGATATCGTCCCGCGTGGTGCGCTGGCCCGGGCCGCCACGACCGCGCGGAGGAGACGTCATGGCCGATCGTCGGCAGGAGAGCGGGTCCGGGGGCGGCCCCGCACCGGCGCAGGACAGCCCGGCCGCGGGTTCCGGCGCGCGGGAGACCGCCCGGCTGGCCATGACGGTCGGCGCGCTCGGCGTGGTCTTCGGCGACCTCGGCACGAGCCCGCTCTACACCCTGCAGACCCTGTTCAACCCGGACGACCCGCACCCCGTCCCGGTCTCCGCACGCAACGTGTACGGGGTCGTGTCGCTGGTGTTCTGGTCGATCACGATCATCGTGTCGGTCACCTACGTGCTGCTGGCGATGCGCGCCGACAACGACGGCGAGGGCGGCATCATGGCGCTGATCACCCTGCTGCGGCAGGGGAAGGCCAAGCGCGGCCGGCGCGCGGCCGCGGTGCTCGCGGCGCTGGGGATCTTCGGTGCGTCGCTGTTCTTCGGCGACAGCATGATCACCCCCGCGATCTCCGTGCTGTCCGCGGTCGAGGGGCTCAAGGTCGTCCAGCCGTCGCTGCACAGCGCCGTCGTGCCGATCACGGCGGTGATCATCGTGGTGCTGTTCCTGGTGCAGAGCAGGGGAACCGCGGCCGTGGGCCGGGTGTTCGGACCGGTGATGGTCGTGTGGTTCACGGTGATCGGCGCCTGCGGCATCTCCGGCATCGTCGACCACCCGGGCATCCTCAGGGCGGTGTCGCCCACCTACGCGGTGAGCTTCCTGTTCGGCCACTTCGGCACGGCCTTCTTCTCGCTGGCCGCGGTCGTGCTGACGGTCACCGGCGCCGAGGCGCTGTACGCCGACATGGGGCACTTCGGCCGCCGGTCGATCACGCGGGCATGGGTGCTGCTGGTCTTCCCCGCCTGCATCCTGAGCTACTTCGGGCAGGGCGCGCTGATCCTGGCCCACCCCGGCAACATCAGCAACCCGTTCTTCCTGCTCGTGCCGGGCTGGGGCCGGCTGCCGATGGTGCTGCTGGCCACGGCGGCAACCGTCATCGCCTCCCAGGCGGTGATCACCGGCGCGTACTCGGTCGCCTCGCAGGCCGCCCAGCTCGGCTACCTGCCGCGGCTGCGGATCGCGCACACCTCCGAGTCGACGATCGGCCAGATCTACGTCCCCTGGATCAACTGGCTGCTGATGGCCTCGGTCCTCACCCTGATCTTCGCCTTCCGCACCTCGACGGCCCTGGCCTTCGCCTACGGCATGGCGGTCACCGGCACGATCATCATCACCACCCTGCTGTTCTTCTACGTCGCACGGACCCGGTGGGACACACCGCTGTGGCTGGTAGCCGCCGGTGCGACCTTCCTGCTCTCCGTCGACCTGCTGTTCGTGGCCGCCAACCTGACCAAGCTCGTGCACGGCGCGTGGCTGCCGCTGCTGATCGGCCTCGTCGCGTTCACCGTCATGACCACCTGGCAGCGCGGGCGCAAGGTGGTCACCGCCGAACGCGCCGAGCGGGAGGGGTCGCTGCGCGAGTTCGTCGACTACCTGCGCCACCGGGAGCCGCAGGTGCTCCAGGTGCCGGGCACGGCCGTCTTCCTCAACCGGGACCGGCACACCACCCCGCTGGCCATGCGGGCCAACGTCGAGCACAACCACGTACGGCACGACCAGGTGGTGATCCTGTCGATCGAGACCAAGCCCGTGCCCCGGGTCCCGGTCGAGGAGCGGCTGCTGGTGGACAGCCTCGGCTACTCCGACGACGGGATCATCCACGTCACGGCCCGGTACGGCTACATGGAGACGCCCGACGTGCCCGCCACGCTGGCGCTGCTCGACCCGGCCACGACCGAGGGGCCGCTGCAACTGGACGAGGCGTCCTACTTCCTGTCGAAGATCGAACTGCGCCGCGGCAAGGCGCCCACGATGAGGCCGTGGCGCAAGCGGCTGTTCGTCGCCACCTCCTACATCACCGCCGACGCCGCCGAGCACTTCGGCCTCCCGCGCGACCGGACCGTCATCATGGGCTCGGACATCGAGGTCTGACGGCCGCGCCGGCGACTCCGCCCCTCCCGCCCCAGGCGGACGGCCCGGGCAGGCGGCGGGTGAAGGCGAGCCGGCCGCCGGCGGCCAGGATCGCCGGCACCATCAGGAACCCACAGCGCGAGGGAGTCCGAAGTCCGCTCCGCGGTGCCGCGCACGGCGACCGGCAGCCGGGGGTGGACTCCGGGGGCCGTGCCTGGTGCTCAGCGGCCGGCGGGCGGCTCGGCCGAGGCGCGCAGCAGCAGGTCGCGCAGGGCCGTGGCGGTGTACGACGGGGCGGCGGGGGTCAGGACGACCTGGTCGACGGTGGTCGAGGGGCCGGCGAGGGGGATGACGCGCAGGCCGGGCGTCCGGTCGTCGAGTGCGGACTCGACGGTGATGCCGATGCCCGTGCCCGCGGCGACGTGGGCGGCGATGGCCTGCACGCTGTCGGCGGTCCTGATGATGCGCAGGTCGGCTCCGCCGATGTGGAAGGCGGACAGCAGCCGGTCGCACAGGCCGCTGTTGATCTGGTGCGGCCAGGTGAGCAGGGCGGTGGTGGACAGCTCGGACGCGGTCAGCTCGGCGTGCCCGGCCAGCGGGTGGGCCGCGGGGACCAGGGCCATGAAGCGCTCGGTGGACAGCACGTCCGCGCGCACGCCGGTCAGGTCGCCGGTCGCCCAGCCGATGCCCAGTCCGGCCGTCTCCGCCCGCAGGGCGGTGAGTTGGGCGGTGGTCGGCAACGCCTCCGGCACGATCGTCACGTCGGGGAAGCGGTCGCGCAGCTGCGGCAGGCAGCGCAGCAGCAGGTGGTGGCAGGTGTAGGCGGCGTGCGCGACGACCAGCGTGGTGCGGGCCGGGTCGCCGGCGGCCAGCGAGCGTCCGCGCTGCTGGAAGCGGCGCAGCTGGGCCAGGGCGGCGTGGGCGTCGGGCAGCAGCGCCGCGCCGAGGTCGGTCAGTGAGACCCGGCGGCTGGTGCGGTGGAACAGCCGCCCGCCCAGGGCGCTCTCCAGCCGCCTGACGGCGTCGCTGACGGTGGGCTGCCCCCGGTGCAGGCGCTCGGCGGCGCGGCCGAAGTGCAGCTCCTCGGCGACCGCGACGAACGCTTCCAGCTCGATCCTGTCCACGGGGCCAGGCTACGGCCTGCCCTCACCCGATCGATCGGTGCGGCCGATCGCTGCGCACCGAAGTTCGGCGTTGATGCCGTGCCGCGGGCGGGTTGTGATGGCTGTGCACGCAGGGATTTCCCCACGACCGGGAGTAGTGAAGAGCAGATGGCAGTCAATGACGTGGACCGCGAGCAGGACGCCCCGGCGGTCACGGTGGCGGTGGTCTACCACTCGGTGCACGGGACCACCCGCGTCCTGGCCGAACACCTCGCCGCCGGGGCGCGGCTGGTGCCGGGCGCCCGGGTGCACCTGGTCGAGATCCGGGCCGAGGACGTCACCGCGGGCCGCTGGTACGACGCGGAGGTGATGGCGCTGCTGGAGCGCTCCGACGCGATCGTGATGGGCTGCCCGACGCTGATGGGCAGCGTCTCCGCGGTGTTCAAGGCCTTCATGGAGGCGGTGTTCACGCCGTTCGTGACGCAAGGATGGAAGGACAAGCTGGCCGGCGGGTTCACCATGTCCGCCTCGCAGAGCGGCGACAAGCTGGCGGTGCTCCAGCAACTGGCGGTCTTCGGAGCACAGTTGGGCATGCAGTGGATCGGTGTCGGCGACATGCCGGGCAACAACTGGAGCGGCGGCACCCGCGACGACGTGAACCGGCTGGGCTCGTGGCTGGGCCTGATGAGCCAGAGCCACGCCGACCTCGGCCCCGAGCAGGCCGGTTCGCGCGGCGACCTGATCACCGCCGAGCGGTACGGCGAGCGGATCGCCCGGCTGACCCAGCGCTGGGTCAACGCCGTGCCGTACGAGACCTCCCGGATGACCGAGCACGAGGCCCGCGCCCTGTCGGCGTCCCTGCGGGAGGCCGGCGGCGCGGCCGCGCTGACCGGCGCCTGACCTCCGCCCCGGTCGCGGGGCCGGCATCCCGGGCAGACGTCCCCCGCGCTTCGGCCGGGGGACGGGCCGCCGTAGGGGTCCGTTCACGCCTCATTGACACCATGGGCCGCGCGTGATCAGCATGAGCGCGACATATCTGCCCGGACGTGCGCACCGTCTCCCCGGGGCGCACGCACGCCCGCTGCCGGGCCGCCCCCACCGGATGTCAGGAGAACCGCCCGTGGCCAACGTCGATCGCCGTAGGTTCCTGCAACTCGCCGGGGCCACCGCCGCCGGGTCGATGCTCACCGGCGGCATCGACAGAGCCGCCGCGATCCCGGCCGCCGCGGGGACCGGGACCCTCCAGGACGTCGAGCACGTCGTCGTCCTGATGCAGGAGAACCGCTCCTTCGACCACTACTTCGGCACCCTGCGGGGGGTGCGCGGCTTCGGCGACCCGCGCCCCGCCACCCTCCCGAGCGGCAGGTCCGTCTTCCACCAGGCGGCGGCGAACGGGCACGAGACGCTGCCCTTCCGGCCGGACGCCGACAACCTGGGCCTGCAGTTCATCCAGGACCTCGACCACAGCTGGTACGGCACCCACCAGGCGTGGAACGGCGGCAACTACGACCGCTGGATCCCCGCGAAGACCACGACCTCGATGGCGTACCTCACCCGCGAGGACATCCCCTTCCACTACGCCCTCGCCGACGCGTTCACCATCTGCGACGCCTACCACTGCTCGATGCTCAGCTCCACCGACCCCAACCGCTACTACATGTACACGGGTTACGCGGGCAACGACGGCAAGGGCGGCGGCCCGGTGCTGGGCAACGAGGAGGCCGGCTACGGCTGGACCACCTTCCCGGAGATCCTGGAGGAGGCGGGCGTGTCCTGGAAGGTCTACCAGGACGCCGGCACCGGCCTGGACGCCGCCGGCGGCTGGGGCTGGACCAGCGACCCCTTCATCGGCAACTACGGCGACAACTCGCTGCTCTACTTCGGCCAGTACCGCGGCCTCACCGCGGGCAACCCGCTCCACGACAAGGCGTGCACCGGGACCAACGCCCGTGGCGGCGAGGGCTACTTCGACCGGCTCAAGGCGGACGTGCTGGGCGGGAGGCTGCCCCAGGTCTCCTGGATCGCCGCCCCCGAGGCGTTCTGCGAGCACCCCAACTGGCCCGCCAACTACGGCGCCTGGTACGTCTCGCAGGTGCTGGACGCGCTGACCGCCGACCCCGACGTGTGGAGCCGTACCGCCGTCTTCCTCACCTACGACGAGAACGACGGCTTCTTCGACCACGTCGTCCCGCCCTTCCCGCCCGCCTCCGCCGCCCGCGGCCTGTCCACCGCCGACGTCACCCAGGACCTCTACACCGGCGGCCTGTCCGGATACGCCGCCGGCCCCTACGGGCTCGGGCCGCGGGTGCCGATGCTGGTCCTGTCGCCGTGGAGCACCGGCGGCTGGGTGTGCTCCCAGACCTTCGACCACACCTCGATCGTGCAGTTCATCGAGAAGCGGTTCGGCGTGCACAACCCGAACGTCTCGCCCTGGCGCCGCGCGGTCTGCGGCGACCTCACCGCCGCGTTCGACTTCACCCGCAGCAACGCCACCGCGCCCGCGCTGCCCGGCACCGGCGGCTACGTCCCGCCCGACCACCACAACCCGGGCAACTACGTCCCGGCCCCGCCGGCGACCGGCGCGATCCCCCGGCAGGAGCCCGGCCTGCGCAACGCCCGCGCCCTGCCGTACAACCTGACCGCCGACACGCAACTGGTCAACGGGCGCATGCAGTTCACCTTCGGCAGCTACGGCACGGCGGGAGCCGCCTTCCTCGTCACCTCCGCGGTGCGCTCCGACGGCCCCTGGCCCTACACCGTCGAGGCGGGCAAGGCCCTCAGCGACACCTGGGCGATGCCCGCCGCCGGCTCCCGCTACGACTTCTCCGTCTACGGGCCGAACGGCTTCCTGCGCCGCATGGCCGGCACCGCGGGCTCGGCCGGCCCCGAGGTCATCGCCCGGCACGACACCGCGACCGGGTACGTCGCCCTGGTGTTCACCAACCCCGGCTCCGGCCCGGTCACCTTCACCGCCACCGACGCGTACGCGCCCGCACAGCACTACACGTACACCGTCCAGGCCGGCGCCACGCGCAGCGTCACCGGGTGGGGCGTGCCCGCGGGCAACCGCTGGTACGACATCACGGTCACCTCCGGCGCCGACTCCGCCTACGTACGCCGCTTCGCCGGGCACGTGGAGACCGGCGCCGCGAGCACCAGCGACCCGGCCACCGCGACCACCGCCTGACGCCCGCCGGCCGCCCGGGTCGCGCCCCCGGGCGGGTCCGGCGTCCGCATCAAGGAGGGCGGCCGGACGGTCAAGCCGGTGCGGCGCGGGCACACGAGACTGGGCGCATGACCTCAGAGGGCTATGTGACCGGTACCGAGTCCGCCGTGGCACCGAGCGGTGCCGCCGCGGGCGACCCGCCCGCGCGGGGCGGCGCGGCCGCGTGGGCGCCCGTCGCGGCGCTCACGCTGGGGATCGCGGCCCTGGTGGCCAGCGAGTTCCTGCCGGCGAGCGTGCTGCCGGCGATGGCGTCCGACGTCGGTGTCAGCGAGGGCACCGCGGGGCTCGCCGTCGCGGCGACCGCCGTCGCCGGCGCCGTCACCGCGCCCACGATCGCGGTGGTGCTGCCGCGCACCGACCGCAGGACCGTGCTGCTCGGCCTGCTCGCCGCCGCCGTGGTGTCCAACGCGGTGGTGGCGGTGACCCCGAACTTCCCGCTGCTGCTCGTGGGCCGGCTGCTGCTGGGCGTCGCCATCGCCGGCTTCTGGTCGTTCGCGCTCGGGGCGGGCACGCACGCGGCGCCCGGGCGCGACCACGTCGTGTCCACGAGCCTGGCGCTGGGCGTGAGCGCGGCCACCATCGTCGGCGTGCCGCTCTCCTCGGTCCTCGGCGACGCGGTGGGCTGGCGGCCGGTGTTCTGGTCGGCCGCGGGCCTGAGCGTGCTGGCGCTGGTCGCGGTGGCGGCCACCGTGCCGCCGGTGCCGGCCCAGCAGGGGGCGGGGCTCGGCATGCTCCGGCAGGCGCTGGCCAACCGGCGGCTGATGGCCGGGACGGCGTGCATCGGGCTGGTGGCCTTCGGCAACTTCGCCGCCTACCCCTACATACGGCTCGCGATCGAGCGGGTCACCGAGGGCAGCACGGTCTGGCTGCTGCTCGGCTGGGGCATCGGCGGCCTGGCGGGCAACCTGGCCGCCGGGATGCTCTCCCGCCGCCTCGGGATCTCGGTGGTCGCGGGCCCCGCCCTGCTGGCGGTGAGCCTGCTGGCGCTGGCCACGACCCACGGGATCGCCGCCGCGACGGTGGCCATCGTCGTCTGGGGCTTCGGCTTCAACATGATGCCGGTCGCCAGCCAGCTGTGGGTGACCCGGGCCGAGCCCAAGCGCATCGAACCGGCGCTCGCGCTGCAGGTGACGGCCTTCCAGGTGGCCATCACGGCCGGCTCGGCGATCGGCGGGGCCGTGGTCGACGGCGGCGGGGTCCGGGCGGCGCTACTGGTCGGGGTCGCCGCCGCACTCGCGGGCAGCATCGGCTTCGGGGTGCTGCGCACCCCCCGGCCGTGAGCGCCACGCCAGCGGCGAGCTGCCGTGCTGGGCGGAGAACGCCCGGCTGAAGGCCGCGAGCGAGCCGTACCCCACGGTGAAGGCGATCTGCTCGATCGGCTTGTCCGTCCCGGCCAGGAGCGCGCGGGCGTGCCGCATGCGCACCTCCCGCAGCACCTGCGCGGGACTGCTGCCCAGCTCGCGGCGGAAGCGCTCGCCCAGCGACGAGCGGGACAGATGGGCGACCCGGGCCATGCTCTCCACCGTCCAGGGGCGCCCGGGATGCGCGTCGAGCACCGACACCAGCGCGGTGAGCCGCGGGTCGGAGTCCTGCCGCGCGCTCTCCTCCTGCGCCCGCAGCATCGCGGCCTGGATCAGCCCGCCGTAGCTGGCGGCGAAAAGCGGCAGCTCGCGGCGCGGGTCCAGCGGGCAGATCCGCACCAGTTCGACGATGCCGCGGTTGCTCCGCGCGAAGTCCCGCGCCACCAGCGGGCCGCCAGGCAGCGGCGCGACCGCCCGCACCGCGCTCACCGCGACCTCGGCCGGCGTCAGCGCGACGAGCCGGTAGGCGCTCCTGGCGTCCACGAGGAAGGCGTCACCCGTATGCAGCGCCTCGACGCCCGCCGCGGTCTCCAGCCGTGCCTCGCCGTCCAGGACCAGCGCCCAGACCGCGCCGTCCGCCCCCTCCAGCCGCTCCCCCGCCACCAGCCGGCGGATCGTCACGGCGCCCATGTCCCACGTCGGCCCGACGCCCACACCACTGCCGGGCGCGGCCGCCCTCTCCACCGACGTCATGCACGGGCAACCTCGCGGGCCGTGCCCGCTATTCCGCGGCCCGGGGCGGACGGACGCTCGCGGCCGTACGGCCCTGCACCGAGACTGGCCTCATGGCTGACATCAAGCGCAGCGCGGGCCTGCTCGTCTTCCGCCGCACCGGCTCCGGGGTGGAGGTCCTGCTCGGCCACATGGGCGGGCCGTTCTGGGCACGCAAGGACGCCGGCGCGTGGACGGTGCCGAAGGGCGAGTACGAGGGCGGCGAGGGGCCCTGGGACGCGGCGCTGCGCGAGTTCCGCGAGGAGCTGGGGCTGCCCGCGCCGGAGGGGACGCCGCTGCCGCTCGGCGAGGTGGTGCAGTCCGGGGGCAAGCACGTGACGGTGTGGGCGGTGGAGGGCGACCTCGACCCGGCGGACGTGGTGCCGGGCACCTTCACCATGGAGTGGCCGCGCGGCTCGGGCCGCACCGCGGAGTTCCCCGAGCTGGACCGGGTGGCGTGGTTCGGGCTCGACGCGGCGCGCGGCGTGGTCGTCAAGGCGCAGGCGGCGTTCCTCGACCGCCTCGCGGAGCGGGCCTGAGCCGTACCGCCCCGCGACGTGGAGGCGCCGCCGCCGGTCTGGCCGACCGGCGGCGGCGCGGGAGTTGCGGCTCGGTCGGCTCAGCCGCCGAAGACGTCCGCGAGGACGCGCTTGGTCAGCTCGGAGGCCGGCGTCGTGCCGTCGGGCGAGCGGTCGGAGTTGGCCAGCACCACGACCGTGGCCTGCTTGACCGGGTCGTAGCCGATGAAGCTGGAGTAGCCGCGGATCCGGCCCTCATGGCCGAGGAGGCCCGCGTAGTCGGCCAGGGCCAGGCCGTACGTCATGGCGGTGGGCGTGGTGGGCGTGGTGGGCACGGCGGGCGCCGCCGCGGTGGAGGTGGCGGACATGGACGCGCCCGTCGTGGACGTGGGCGCGGACGTGGCGGTGAACTTCAGCTGCTCCTTGTGCATCTTCGCGCTGAGCAGCTTGCCGGTGGCCAGCGCCGGAACCCAGCGGTTCAGGTCGGCGACGGTCGAGGTGGCGGCTCCCGCGGCCCAGGTCCAGGAGGCGTTCGCCGTGGTGACGTCGGCCGGCTTGCCCGCCGAGTAGTCGGCCCAGGCCGCGTCCTTGCCGGTGAGCACGGGCGCCGTCAGCGCGGCGGCGTTGCTGACGTGCTGGTAGCCGCGGGCGGCCGGGGCGGGGATCGCGGTGCTGCTGTCGATGCGGGTGTCCTTCATGCCCAGCGGCGCGAAGATCCGCTGCTGGAAGAGCGTCTGCAGCGACTGGTGCGTGACGCGCTCGGCGATCATCCCGAGCAGCACGGCGTCGGTGGCGGAGGAGTGGAACGCCTTGCCAGGCGCGAAGTACGGCTGGTGCTTGAAGGCGACGGCGAGCAGGTCCTTCGGGGCGAACTGCGTCTCCGGGTGCTGGGTGAGCGTCTGGTTGAGGCCCTGGTCCTCGGCGTAGTCGAACAGCCCGCTGGTCATGTGCAGCAGCTGGCGGACGGTGATGTTCCGCCCGTTGGGGACGCCGGGGACGAGCCGCGCGACCGGTTCGTCGAGCCCGAGCCGGTGGGCGTCGGCGAGCTGCAGGATGACGGTGCCGGTGAAGGTCCTGGTGATGTCGCCGACGCGCACGTGGTCGGCGGCGTCGATCCGCTGGCCGGTCCCGAGGTTGTCGGTGCCCAGCGCGGTGGTGGTGGTCCCCCACTTGGCCATGGTCACCGAGACGATGGCGCCGGGGATGCGCAGCTTCTGCATCGTCCCGAGCAGGTCGGGGACGAGCTTCTTCTCGATCAGCCCGGCCTTGTTCGGGTCCGGTGCGGGGTTGGCGACGGCCGGGCCGAGCGCGGGCGCGGCGGCCGTCAGGGGGATCAGCGAAGCCAGGAGCAGCGCCTTCCAGGCGTTGCCGCGCCGGATCAGCGGGCGGTTCGCGGAGTCGGAGGATGCCTCGGGTGACGAGGCCTGCACGGAGCCCGTGAGTGTCGGGTGGGCCGAACGTGCGGTATGCGTACGCGGGTTCATAGCTCGAATCCAGTTCGCCGCGGGGGAGGGTCAGGGGAGTAGTGTGACCCATGAATCCCGTTTTGTACCGATTACTCCACCAGTGAGCGTGTACACGCTCATCCGGCCCCGCCTGACGCGGCCACCGCCCGCCCGTCCCCCTCCAGCACGTACGAGGTGTGGTGCGGCGTGGTGCCGGGGGTGGCCACGGCGCGCAGCAGATCGGCGGCACGACACGGGACGGGATCGCCCCGGTTCCCGGGCCGCCCGCGGTATGAATGGTCGGCCGCCCCCCAGGAGGTCCGCCATGGCGACGCTGGTGTCCGTCAACGTAGGAATGCCCCAGGACGTCCCCTGGCAGGAGCGGACCGTCCGCACCGGGGCCTGGAAGTCGCCCGTGCAGGGGCCCAGGATGGTGCGGCGGCTGAACGTCGAGGGAGACGGGCAGGGGGACCTGGCCGGGCACGGGGGCGAGATGCGCGCCGTGCTGGTCTACCAGCAGGACTCCTACCGGTACTGGAACGAGCAGCTCGGCCGCGCCGACCTGGCGTCAGGGATGTTCGGCGAGAACTTCACCGTCGACGGCCTGCCCGACGACGACGTGTGCATCGGGGACCGCTTCCGTATCGGTGAGGCCGAGTTCGAGGTCACCCAGCCGCGCGTCACCTGCTACCGGGTCGGCATGCGGCTGGGCGAGCCCACCATGGCGTCGCTGCTGGTCGCCCACCACCGGCCCGGCTTCTACCTGCGCGTCCTGGCCGAGGGCCGGGTCCAGGCCGGGGACGCGATCACCAGGACCCGCAGGGGGCCGGAGGGGCTCAGCGTCGCCGACACCGACGCGCTGCTCTACCTTCCGGACCGCGACCCCGCGAAGCTGCGCAGCGCCCTGAGGATCCCCGCGCTCAGCCCGGGATGGCAGCAGTCCTTCCGCGAGCTGGCCGACGCCCAGCAGCCCAAGCGGGAGCCGGGCTGGCCGGGCGAACCGGGCACGCCGGAGCAGCCCCGGGAGGAGCCGGGCTGGCCGGGCTTCCGGCGGATGCGGGTCGGCCGCATCGTGCACGAGACCCCCGCCGTCTCGTCGGTCTACCTCGACAGCGAGGACGGCACGCCCCTGCCCGAGGCCCGCCCGGGGCAGTACCTCTCCCTGCGGGTCGCCGTCGGCGAGGACGCGCCCGCGGTACGCAGCTACTCGCTGTCCCGCGCGTCCGCGGGCGGCGCCTACCGGATCAGCGTCAAGCGCGAGCCGCGCGGGCGGGTCAGCGGCTACATCAACGCCACGCTCCGCGCCGGCGACCTGGTGGAGGTCGCCAGCCCGCGCGGGACGTTCGTCCTCGAAGAGGGCACCCGCGCGGTCGTCCTGCTCTCCGCGGGGATCGGCGCGACTCCCGTGCTCGCCATGCTCCACCGCCTCGCCGGGGCGAAGGACCCGCGGCCCGTCTGGTGGGTCCACACCGCCCGCGACCGGGCGCACCACGTCTTCGCGGACGAGGCCCACACGCTGCTGGGGCGGCTCCCCGACGCGCACGAGTCCGTCTACTACACCGCGCAGGCCCCGGAGCGGGACGAACCCCGCGTCACCCACGGCCGCCCGACGGCCCGTTCGCTCGCGGCCCTGGGGATTCCCGCCGACGCCGACGCCTACCTGTGCGGGCCGACCGCCTTCATGGACGACCTCACCGGCTACCTGCGCGAGCACGGCCTGCCCGCGGAGCGCATCCACGCCGAGCAGTTCAGCGCGCTGCCCGCCGTCAACCCCGGAGTGACGGCCGCCGCCGCCGTACGCCCCCACCAGCCCGCCGGCCCCGCCGGCACCGGCCCGCTGGTCACCTTCGCCCGCAGCGGCCTCGCCACCCCCTGGTCGGCCACCCGCGGCACCCTGCTCGACCTCGCGGAGGCCTGCGACATCCCGACCCGCTGGTCCTGCCGTACGGGCGTGTGCCACACGTGCATCACCCCGCTGGTGTCGGGCGACACCTCGTACGCCACCCCGCCCCTCGAACTCCCCGAGCCCGGCACGGTCCTGGTCTGCTGCAGCGAACCGACCAGCGAGGTCGTCCTCGACCTCTAGGTGTCGGTGCCGTGCGCTTCACTGTCGGCCATGGAGCTGACGCAAGCCGCACTCAACGACCTGCTGGACCGAATCGCCGCCCCAGGCGGCCGCCTGCACCTGCCGGCGGACGTCGATCCGCACGCGCTCGTGGAACTGCTGGACGGCCGCTACGGTGCCGCGCGCACGCTCGTCCTGGAGGGCTTCACCGACCCGACCGCGGACGAGTCCTGCGGCACGGCGCTCCTGCCGGTCCTCGAAGGACGGGGCGAGACGATACGGGCGTGGGCGTGGGGGGACCAGTGGATCGGCGCCGGCACCGCGCGGGACGGCGAGGGCGCCGTCCGGGCGGTGCTGGCGACCGCGCCGCGGCGCACGCAGGCACCGCCGGTGGGAGGGCCGGGCGAGGGCGAGGACTGGGTCGACCGGCTCGTCGCCGTCACCGGCTGGACCCCGCCCGCGCGGCAGCCCGGCACCGACTGGGCGCGGACCGAGGCCGACCTGGGAACGCCGCTCCCCCGCGACTACAAGCGCATGGTGGACACGTTCGGGTCGGGCTCCTTCGACGGCTACCTCGACCTGAGCCAGGAGCCGGAGACCTACCTCAGGGAGGACGGCCTGCTCATCTGGGCGGGCACCGAGCACGAGGACCTGTACTGCTGGCGGACCGACGACGGCGACCCGGACCGCTGGCGCGTGACCGTCAGGAGCTTCGACAACGTCGACGTCCCCTTCGACTGCCAGACCGCGGAGTTCGTCTGCCGCATCCTCCTCGACCCGCGCCACCGCTTCACGATGGCCCGCTACTTCGACACCCACTGGTTCATGAGCTACCAGGACCTCGGCTGAGCGGGCCGCGCAGGGCGGTCAGGCCGGTGCGGACGGCGTCGGCGACGAGCGCGTCGTCCGAGGGGGCGTCCTGCCGGCCGCGGTCGGTCAGGACCGCGACGACGACCGGGGCGCCGGTGGGGGGCCAGACGACCCCGATGTCGTTGCGGGTGCCGTAGCCGCCGCTGCCCGTCTTGTCCGCGGCCTTCCAGCCCGCGGGCAGGGCCGCCCTGATGTACGGGCCGCCGGTGGTGGTGTGCAGCATCCAGTCCGTGAGCAGGGCGCGGTGGGCGGCGGGGAGGGCCGTGCCGAGCAGGAGGGCGCGCAAGTCGGCGGCGAGAGCGCGGGCCGTACTGGTGTCGCGGGTGTCGCCGGGGGCCGCCTCGTTGAGGTCCGGTTCCGTCCGGTTCACCAGCGTCGTGGTGTCGCCGAGTTCCCTGACCGCCTTCTGCAGCCCTGCGGGACCGCCGAGTTCCCGCAGCATCAGGTTCTCCGCGGTGTTGTCGCTGTACTGGAGCGCGGCGGCCATCACGTCGCGCAGCGGCATGCCGGCGTCCACGTGCCGGGAGGTGACGGGGGCGTGGTCGAGCAGGTCGGACCGGTCGTAGCCGAGCGTGCGGCCGAGGTCCGCGTCGCCGTCCTCGCGCAGCAGCGCCCCGGCGGCCAGCGCTTTGACGGTCGAGCAGGTCGCGAAGCGGCGGTCGGCCCGGTAGGCGACGGAGCGGCCGGTGCCGGTGTCGAGGAGGAGCAGCCCGATGTTCGCGTGGAAGCGGCCCTCCAGCGCCCGGAAGGCCGGGGCGGTGGCGGCGGACGAGGAAGAAGAGGAGGAAGAAGAGAAAGAGGAACCGGAAGAGGAGGACGGTGATGCGGTCGCCGGGGCGTGCGCGGGGGACGCCGGATCGGACCCGCACCCGCCGAGCAGGCCGAGGCCCAGCGCGACGGCGGCGGCGCGGCGCCCCGATGGGCGACGGCGCTCGGAACGGCACATGCCCGCAAGCCTCGCCCCCCGGTCGGGCCTGGTGCAACCGAGGCCAGGGCGTGTCGGGGCGGGGCAGCCGGACGAGCGCGGTGCCGGCGGTCAGACGGGGTGGAACTCCTGGAACTCCGCGCGCGGGCTCAGGCCCGCGACCACCCGCGAGCCCACCAGCCACGCAGGGGTGCCGGTGACGCCGATCCGCGCTGCAAGACCGGCCGACCGCTCGACGTCGCGGGCGGGCTCCGGTGAGCACATCGCCGCCGTCAGGGCGTCCGGGTCGGCGCCGCACGCCGCCGCTCGGGCCTCCACCACGGCCGGGTCGCCGATGTCCTCGCCGCGCACGAAGTGCGCTTCGAAGAGCCCGGCGTACAGCGCGGGGAAGGCGGCGGGCTCGTGGCGGCGCACCCATTCGGCGGCGGTGAGGGCGTGCAGGGTGTTGGGCAGCCGTTCCGGCCAGTTCAGCGGGAGCCCGGCGGCGCGTGCCTCGTACTCCAGGAACTCGTACATCGGCCCCTGCCGGGGGCCTGCCTCGATGCCCTCGTGCGGGATCTCCGGGTGGATCGGCAGCGGGACGTTCAACACCGTGAAACCACGGGCGGTGAGGATGCGCGACCGGTCCTGCCCGACGTAGCAGAAGGGGCACACGAAGTCGTACCAGTGCAGGACGGGTGCCGGGACGCTCACCCCTGCCGGCGAGAAGTCGTCGATCGACATACCTCCACCATCGCGCACCACGCCGCCGACTGCGAACCCGGCCGCCGGGCCGGCCCCGGCACCCGGTGCCCGGGTGGACCGTCCGCAGCCGGCCGTTCGGCGACAGCTGCGCCCGCCGGCCGGGCACTGACGACGGGTCACCGCCGGCGGACGGGACGGGACGGCTCGCATCCCGGTCCGGTACGGGTGGGTCCGCGCGGGCGGGAAGGTCAGTCCGCGTCGGCGGCGCCCGCGGGTCCCGCGGCGCCCTTCTCGTACGCCTCGATGGTGCGTACGAAGACGGCGCGCTCGGCGGGGCTGAGCGGCTCGAAGGCCGCGCGCCACGCGCTCGCCCCGTTGGCCAGCCAGCCCTCGATGGCGGCGCGGGTCTCCGGGTCGTGGGAGATGCTGACGATGGTGCGGCGGCCGTCGGCGGGGTCGGAGCGGCGGTCGACGACGCCCTGCCGGCTCAGGTCGCTGACCATCAGGCTCACGGTGGTGGGCGCGACCTCCAGCCGCGCGGCGAGCCGGCTGACCGGCATCGGGCCGTCGAACAGCAGGTAGGACAGCATCGACAGGTGGCGGGGCGCGAGGTTCAGCGACCGCAGCCGCTCGGGGACGAGGGTGCGCTTCAGGCGGGCGGCGACCCGGGGCATCAGCAGCAGCATGGCGCGGATGGCCTCGTCCGTGTCCAGACCGGGCGCGGCGTCCTGGCCCGCCCGCGACTCGTCCGGCTGCGTCGACATCCCTCCACCCCCCTTATAGATTTGCTTTCAAAGCAAACCCTCTTGGTGATGTCTCCACAGTACCCGAAGGGGCTGCTCACGCCCGGTCCGCGATCCGAGTCCCAGCAGTTCAGCCCGCATCGATGGCGGCACTGGTGGTGACCATGGCAGCCACGGTCATGGACCTCATCGACGGCACGGTCCTCCAGGTCGCGCTGCCGGAGCTGCGCCGGGCCGGCCTTTTCCGGTCACCCCGGGGCAGGCGCGCAGCCGGCGCAGGCCGGCCGGGCGACGGTTCACCGGGCGCGGGTCACGTTCACCGCGGGCAGGAGGCTCTCCTCCTCGTAGGCGAAGTGCGCCTCCAGGCCCGCGACGGTCCTGTCGAGTTCGGCCCGCAGCCGCTCGGCGTCGCTCGCGTCGCCGGACAGGCGCCGGACGATGAGCTCCTCGAGGCCGGCGAGCGCCCGCTCGACGGCGTGGTGCTCCTCGCGCAGCCGGGAGATGGCCGGCCGCAGCTCGGGGAACTGCTGCTCGAACGCGGTGAAGGAGCCGTCCTCGCGGGTGTGGTGCATCTGCAGGTCGTAGCAGAACCGCAGGCAGTGGCCGCGGAGTTGGGCGCCCAGGTCGAACGTGGAGACGTCGACCGACGGGGTGGCGCCGTTCAGCGCCGCGTCGATCTCGGCACGCACCGAGGCCAGCGCGCCCCGCAGGTCGTCGTGGTGGGCGATGAGCTGCCGCCCGATCATCGTGTTGCGCTCGCCGCTCACGGACAGGTCGAGCTTGTTCAGCGCGACCACCGGGATGACCCGGCTGGTCTTCGCCTGGTACTCGCCGAAGGACGGGATGATGGCGGACTGCTCGGCGTAGAGCCGGTCGCGCTCCTCCCCCTCCAGCACCACCGCGCGTGGCTTCGTTCACGTGAAGTAGCAGCGTTTGGTCGGCAGTTTGGACAGCAGTTGGCGATCTTCAGTGCTGCAGATGCTCACGAGAAATGACGTCGCCGTACTGCGGTGCCACCGGAGTGCGTCAGAAGGGTCCGCCCCTTGATCACCGGTCGTTAGACTCCCGGCGTTCGGATGCTGTCGATGGGCTGGAAGGCCAAGCCGTGGACGATGATTTCTGGGCCGGCTGGCCGGAACGATGGGCCGGCACGGACTGTGACGTGCGGACGGCCGTGGGCGCGATCCCGCGGGAGGTCAAGGACCTGTTCAGGTATGACGAGGTCCCTTGGCAGCAGTTCCCGCACTTTTACGGCCCGGGCGAGGAGATCCCCGGACTGCTCGCCACGCTCGCGTCCGGGGATGCCCACGCAGCCGACAGGGCCTTGGATCGGCTTTGGAACAATCTTCATCATCAAGGCGGCACCATCGCGGTGGGGGCACTGGCGGTGCCGTTCCTGCTCCGCGTCGCGGCGACTGGGCGCCCCGAACTCCGTGCCCAGACCCTTCGCCTGGTCGCCGAGATCGGTCGGTGTCAGCACATGGGGGACGGAACGCGAGAAGGCTTGCTCCAGGTCGCTGAGGAGCCGTTGATGGTCGAGGGCAGCACGATGTGCCCGGTGGACTGGACGATCCAGGCCGCCCGTCAGGCCGTCACGGACGACCTGCACCTTCTACTCCCGCTTCTCGCCAGCCCCGACCCCGAGGTCCGCTCCGAGACCGCCTACGTCCTGGCGGCGGCGATCGGCGAGCTTTCACACGTCTTCTCTGCTCTGCAGTCCAAGCTGGCGAGAGAAGACGATGCGGTGGTCCGGGTGAGCCTGATCCTGGCGATCGCCCAACTCGCCCGCGAACATTCAGATGAAGACGCTCCCAGGTGGGCCCGGGATCTGTGGTCAGATCCCGGACGGCCGCCCGAGGTCCGCATCGGCGCTGGGCTGGCCTGGCTGTGCCTGGTCACCGACCCCGCCCCCGACGAGCTCCGCGCCCTCCTCACAGACCCCGGCATCCGTCAATACGACGACCTGCTCCAGCCCGTGCCGTGGCTCACCTGGATCAACCCCACCGGCGTTGGGTTGCGCAGCTGCATCGACGAAATGCTCACGGCGAACTTCCCTGAAACAGTGCTTGACGATCCTTGGGGTGGTGGACCATCAAGCTGAACCATGCGGCGGTCAGCCGGTTTGGGCGGGTGCTTCGGATCGCGCCCGGGTCGAGGCGAGGCGGTAGGAGTCGGTGCCGGTCTCGATGATGGTGCCGTTGAAGGTGAGGCGGTCGACGATGGCCGCGCACAGGCGGGGGTCGGTGAAGGTCTTGGTCCAGCCGCCGAAGGATTCGTTGGAGGCGATGGCGACGCTGTTTTTCTCCTCGCGTTCGGTCAGGACCTGGAAGAGGAGTTCGGCGCCGTGGCGGTCGAGTTCCATGTAGCCGAGTTCGTCAATGCAGAGCAGGTCGACGCGGCCATAGCGCGCGATGGTTTTGTTCAGCTGCTTCTCGTCGGCGGCCTCGACCAGCTCGTTCACCAGCTTGGTGGCGAGGGTGTAGCGGACGCGGTAGCCCTTCATCGCGGCCTCGGTGCCCAGAGCGATGAGCATGTGGGACTTGCCGGTGCCGGAGTCGCCGATCAGGCAGAGCGGCTGGCTCTTCTTGATCCATTCGCAGCTGGACAGGGTATGGATGGTGGCCGCGTCGATGTTCGGGTTGGCGTCGAAGTCGAAGGCCCGCAGGGACTTCTCCCGCGGGAAGCCGGCTGCTTTGATCCGTCGTTCCGAGCGGCGCCGGGCCCGGTCGTCGCACTCGGTCATCAGCAGTTCGGCGAGGAAGCCGCGGTAGGTCATCTGGTCCCTGACCGCCCGGTCGGCGATCTCGTTGAACTCGTTGCGGATCGAGGGGAGTCGCAGCAGGCGGCAGGCAGTGTCGATCGCGGCGTCGGCTGCCTGCTCGGTCAAGCCGCGCTGGCGGGGCAGGGTGGTCACTGTGCTTCTCCCTCACGGTGGTCGCTGTCGCTGGTGCGACGGCTTCGGAGCAGTTGGTCATAGGGGGTCACCGACGGAAGCGGCCGGGTGTCCGGCGGCAGGTGCGCGAGCCGCCACGCGTGCAGCGAGGTGACGGTGGCCGGCGGCTGCCCGGCAACCGCCGGGATGGACCCGCCGGTGGTCGGCTCGTCCTCCGCCTGGGCAGCCTTGCGTGCCTCCAAGGCGACTGCGTCTGCGGTCAGGGCGCCGGCCCGCAGCGCGGCGGCCAGGCCCGCGACCACGTGCTCGTGGGCGAGGTGCCGGTTCAGCAGCAGGACCTCGATCAACGCCCGGGTGCCGTCCCGCTCGCCGTGGACCTTGCGGGCCTGGGCCCACCAGGCGTCATGAACCGGGGTGAACCTGCCTGCGGACCGGGCCTGTTCCAGGGCCGTTGCCCCGGGGAAGGCCCCGGGCTTTCGGATGAGGGCTTCGAGGTAGTGGTCCAAGTCCAGGCGGCAGCCGCCTTTCGCGATCAGCCGCTCGTGCCGGGCCACCTCGACGTTCTTGTCGTAGACCACCAGGTGAGAGGCGTGGAGCACGACGCGCACCCGCTTGCCGATCAGGCGGGTCGGGACCGAGTAGCGGTTGGTGCGGACAGTGATCTGGCTATAACGGTCGACCCGCGGCGTGAACAGCCGGCCCGTCTCGAACGGCTCCTGGGGCAGCGGCAGCAGCAGCGGCTGCTCGATCGCGAAATACTCGTCCACGGTCCGCGGCCGGGAACCGATCCTGCGGTGCCCGTCGTGCAGGTCCCACTGGTCGACCATCTCGTTCAGCTCGGCGAGGGAGTCGACTTCCGGGACCGGAGTGAAGTGGTTGCGGCGGAAGTAGCCGATCATCCCCTCGACACCGCCCTTCTCGTGCGCGCCGTCGATGCCCGGGCGGCAGTAGAAGCTCTCGATGGTGAAGTGCGAGCGGAAGGCGATCCACCGGTCTGTCTCCACCCGGGCCCGGCTCAACCCCAACACCTGGGCGACGGCCGACTTCAGGTTGTCGTAGCGGATCTTGCTCCGCGGGACACCGCCCAGCGTCCGCAGCGCGTGCACGTGCCCTTCGAAGAAGGCTTCCTGGCCGCAAGAGGCAAAGACCCGGTGGACGGCCTTGCCCGAGTAGGACAAGCGGAGCGAGAACAAGTAGCAGGTCACCAGCTCGCCGGCCAGGCGCACGGTCACGTCACCGAAGTCGACCTCCGCCTCGTGACCCGGCAGGTGGGTCTGCGGCACGAATGCTTCCATCGGGGCCTTGCCCGAGGCCGTGAGGATCTCCGGCTTCCGGTCGGCGACGTAGCGCCGGACCATCGGGTAGGACACCTCGGCGCCGTGCTCCTCGATGAGCCGGTGGAAGATCCGCTTGATCGTATGGCGCTGCTTGCGCGGCGCATCGAGGTCCGTCCGCAGCATCTCGTCGATCACCGGCTTGTACGGATCCAGCGCAGTCGGCCGCGGCGGCGGCTTCTTCCGCGGCTCCGGCCAGACAGAGTCCACGGCCTTCTTCACCGTCCGCCACGACACGTTGTGCCTGCGCTCAAGCTCGCGCATCGTCATGCCAGCACGATGATCACGCCGGATCGCCGCGTACAGCTCGACCTTCGACATCTGCGGCATGACCAGGACCTTTCACCAGGAGCACCTCGATGCTCCCCTGGCAAGTACCCCAGCGCTGTCAAAACTCGTGAACATCACCCGACCGTGGATCTGGGTGCCTCCCAAACCCGTGAACAACTGACGGCACTTCACGTGAACAAAGCCAGCTGCGCCGGCCCGCGGTGGTCACCAGCACCATGGGGGCACCTTCGAACATGCCGCCCACCTTTCCGTTGTTGGCACGGAATTCCTTGACGATGCGGTCGTTCCAGCTCTCGGCCATGAGGGCGTCCTCCAGCTAGTTTGCTTTCAAAGCAAATATAAAGCGACCCTAATCAGCTCCCGTGATCGATGTCAACACGTCCCGGCGTTCCCCGGCGGGGCCGGTCGGTCTACGATCCCGGGCAAGCGAAGTCGTAGCGCAGAGGTCGTCGCGCGCGGTCTCCAAAACCGCGAGGACGCCGGTTCGAATCCGGCCGGCTTCGCCCACCACCACGCCGCCGGGCAGCGCCCCGCGGGTCCGGTCCGCGAGGGGCCGCCCCGGGGCGCTCGGCGTAGCGTGGAGGAAGAGGAAAGTGCTGCCGTCGCCATCGGGCCGCCTGGCCCGGCCGCGTGCCCCGGAGCCGCCTGAGCCGAGCGCGCCCCGCCCCTCCCACCGTGGTCCGATGGACTGAGGAGGAGCGATGTCGGTTGCGGAACTGGACGCGGCGAAGCAGGAGGAGTTCGCGGGCCGCATGATCCAGGTGGTCAACGACACCTGCCTGGGGCTCATGGCCGGCGTGGGCCACCAGACGGGCCTGTTCGACACGATGGCCGGCATGGCGCCGGCCACCAGCGCGGAGATCGCCGAGGCCGCGGGGCTGGACGAGCGGTACGTCCGCGAATGGCTGGGCGCGATGGTGACCGGCGGGATCGTCGACTACCGGCCGGAGCGGGCGGTGTACGTGCTGCCGACCGAGCACGCCGCCTCGCTCACCCGCACCGCGGGCCCCGACAACCTGGCCAGGATCGCCCAGGACTTCGGCATGATGGGCGAGGTCGAGCAGCAGGTGGTGGAGGCGTTCCGCACCGGCGCCGGGGTGCCGTACTCGGCGTACCCGCGCTTCCAGGCCCTGCAGGCCGAGGAGTCCGGCGAGGTCTTCGACCTCGCCCTGGTCGACGGGATCGTCACGCTGGTGCCCGGCCTGACCGAGCGGCTGCGCGAGGGCATCGACGTGCTGGACGTCGGCACCGGGCAGGGCCACGCGGTCAACGTCCTGGCCAGGGCCTTCCCCGCGAGCCGCTTCCTCGGCCTGGACATGTCCGAGGACGGGATCGCCGCGGCACGCGCCGAGGCCGCGGAACTGGGCCTGGGCAACGCCGACTTCCGCGTCGGCGACAGCGCCGAGCTGACCGGCTCCTACGACCTGGTCACCGCGTTCGACGTCATCCACGACCTGGCCCGGCCCGCCGCCGCCCTCGCCGCCGTCGCCGACGCCCTGCGGGACGACGGCGTGTTCCTGATGGGCGACATCGCCGCGTCCAGCCGCCTTGAGGAGAACATCGACCACCCGCTCGGCCCCGGGCTCTACACCTTCTCCGTCTTCTACTGCCTGAGCGTCTCCCTCAGCGAGGGCGGCGAGGGCCTGGGCACCGCGTGGGGCGAGCAGACGGCCCGGCGGATGCTCGCTGAGGCGGGCTTCGGCCACGTCCACACCCGGCGGGTCGAGGGCGACATCCTCAACGTCTACTACGTGGCCAGGCGCTGAGCGCCCGGGCCCGCCTCTCCCGACGCGCCACAGCGGTGATTGACACATCCGGCACGTGCCAATAATGTTTTGCACATGCAGGAGAACGTTATGGAGACGTCGGATCTGACGGGCGACGACCTGGTCAGAGTGCTGGCCACGCTTGCCAGCCCGCACCGGATGCGCGTTCTCACGGCCCTGTCGGCCGGTCCCACCTACGTGAGCCAGCTCGCGCGCGACCTGGGGATCAGCAGGGCGCTGCTCCAGGTGCACCTCAAGCGGCTGGAGGCGGTCGGTCTGGTCTCGGCCCGCATCGAGGTGTCCGAGGACGGCAAGGCCATGAAGTTCTACGAGGTGCGCCCGTTCGCGCTGCACCTCACACCGCAGACGCTGACCACCGCGGTCGAGACGCTCGCGGAGACCTCGGAACGCGGCGTGGCCGCGAAGAAGGAGCTGTGACGCACATGCCCAGTTGGATCATCGAAGAGATCGTCGTCCTCGCCGTCGTCGGCGCCGTGCTGGTCACGGTGATCCGGCAGGTGGGCGTCCACCTGCGCGCGAAGGCCGAACTGGCCAGGGACACCGGCTACCGCGCGATCGCCGAGCGGTCCGTCACGAGCCAGGAGGCCACGCAGGCCGCCCTGGCCGGGATAGAGGCGCGGATGGCGACGATCGAGCGCGTCCTGGCCGACGTCGAGTGACCGCCCGGCGCGGCCGCGCCGCCGGGCTCAGCCCGTGCGCACCGCGCCGAACGCGGCGCGGTCGTCGTGGTTGCCGGTCGCGTAGAAGACGTCCGCGCCCCGCGGGCCGGCGAAGCCGGACAGCAGCTCGTGCGCCCGTGCGTACGCCTCGTGGGAACCGTCGTCCGCGACGTCGCCGGTGACCACGACCGCGTCGAGGCCCTGGAGGTGCTCCAGTTCGGCCAGCAGGCAGCGCAGGGCCGCGGTGCCGTCCGCCCCGTCGGCGTCGGGGCCGCCCGACCGGTCGAGATGGGTGTCGGAGAGGTGCAGGAGCCGCATCGGCCCAACCTGGCGCGCCCGAGACCAGGTCGGATGCCCACCCCGAAGGCGGCCCGGGGCGGGCCGCTAGGGTGAGCGGCACCCCCCCGGCCGGCTATCGCTCTCACAACGGGGTGCCCAACGGCACCCCGTCTCACAGAAGCGGAGAAAGCGTGTTCGCCGCCTACCTCACGATCGTCATCGTCGGCGCCGTCTTCAACGGCGCCGCTGCCGTCACCTATCTCATCGGCCACGAATACCCCAAGGCCCAGGCCGACATGAAGGGCATACCCCGCAAGTACGTCCCGGTCCTGGGCTCCCTGCTGGCCGCGGGCACCGCGGGGCTCCTCGCCGGCCTCGCCGTGCCGGCCCTGGGAACGCTGGCCGCGGCGGGCCTCATCCTGTATTTCGTCGGCGCGATCATCGCCCACCTGCGCGTGGGCTCCCGCGACATCGTCGGCGGCATCGTCTTCCTGGCCACCGCCGTCGCGGCCCTGACCCTGGGCGTTGCCTACCACGGCGCCTGGTAGACGCCGCCCGATCCCACCGGGTTCTGGCACAGTTCCCCTGTGAATCCTGCGCTGTGCGGGCTCGCCGCCAACGCGGCGTTGCCGTCCGAACTGCTCGACCGGCTGGTCGAAACCGCGGACGGCGACGTCGCCGCCGAGCTGGCCCGCCGGGCCGACCTCAGCCGTACGCAGGCGGTCGCGCTGGCGGCGCGGGTCGCCGGCAGCGGCGTACCGCTGGCGTACGCGGGCACGTTGGGTGCCGACGACGTCGATCCGGTGGCGCAGCCGGACACCGCGCTCGCCCTGCTCGACGCGGGGCGGGGAAGGCCGGAGTGGGCGCGGGTGCTCGCGGCCGACCCTCTCGCCGGGCGGCGCGAGAGGCTGGCCGCCTGCGCGGGGCTGCCGGGCGACGTGGTGGAGCGGCTCGCGGCCGACGCGGACATACGGGTCGTGGCGGAGCTGGCCCTATGGGCAACCGCCGACGTGGCGGGGCGACTTGCGCGGCACCCGCACGCCGAGGTCCGGCGGGCGGCGGCAGTCAACGAGGCGACGCCGCCCGACCTGCTGGCCGCGCTGATCGGCGGCGCTCTGCCGCCGGCCGCGCGGTGCCTGGTCTGCGACCGCGAGCAGGTGCCGTTCGTGCACGACAGGCAGTGCCCGCGGCCCGACTGCGACCTGCCGCCGGGCGCCTCCTGCGACGGCTCGCACGAGTCGACCGTGCACGCCATGCGGCATGCCGCGCTGCAGAATCCGGCCACGCCCGCCGACGTCGCCGCCGGCTTCGCCGACCACCCCTCGATGCACCTGCGCTGGGCGCTCGCGGCCCGCCCCGACCTGCCGTCGCAGGTGTACGAGCGGCTCGCGGTGGACACCGTTCCCGGGATACGGGCCGACCTCGCGGAGAACCCCGCGATCGGCGAGGCCCTGATCCGCGTACTGGCCGCCGACCGCGGCCACGATGTGCGGCGCAGGCTGGCCCACAACCCCCGCGTACCGCTCGACGTGCTGACCGAGCTGGCCGGCACCGCGAAGATCGGCGCGACCCTGCTGCCGCGGATAGCGGCCGCGTCCCCCGCCGAGGTGACGGAGCTGGCCCGGTACCCGCAGCCGGCCGTCCGGATGCTGCCGGCCCGGCGACGCGACCTGCCGGCCGGGATCCGCGACGCGCTGGCCGCCGACCCGGACGCGAAGGTCGTCGCGGCCGTCGCCTCCCACCCCGGCCTGCCGGAAGCGCAGTTGCGCGCCATGGCCGACCGGTACGGCGCCCACGTCGTCGCCGGGGTCGCGGGCAACCCCGACGCGACCGCCTCCCTGCTCGACTACCTGGCGCGGCACGAACCACCGGTGCGCAAGGCCCTCCGCGAGATCGCCCGCCACCCGCGCGCGACGGCCCCCGCGCTGCTGGCCTGCCTGGCGGACCCCCGGGCCGGGCACGTCGCCGCCGGCCACCCCGCGCTGCCGCCACAGGTCGTCACCGAGCTGCTCGGCCACGCCGACTGGCAGGTGGTGCGGGCGGCCGCCGCCAACCCGTCGCTGCCGCGGGCCGCGATGGAGGGCCTGCTGGCGAGGCCGTAGGGCCTGCGGGGCGGGGGAGGCGAGGGGGCGTCCCGGGTACCAGAGGTGCGGGAGGAGTGTCCACACCCGCGCGGGATGCCGGCTCGTCCCCGCGGGGCAGAAGCACCCCGGAACCCCGCGCGTCGACGCGGAACCCGTCGCGGGACCGGCGCCGCAGGTCCGGCTGACGCTGCGCAACGACGGCACCCGCGCGGTCCGCTGCACCCTGACCGCCCACGGCCACCTCGGCGGCACCCGGACCTGCACCGTCGCCCGCGGCCGCTCGGCGGTCGTCGACCGGCCGACCCGACTGGGCTCCTACGACCTGGTGATCACCGCCGGCACCGGCACCGGCTGGACCCAGCGGTACGCCGGCCGCGTCGCGACGCTCTGACCGCGCCCCACCCCGGCAGGACGCGGAACCCGGGAGCCCGTCCCCACCTGGGGCCGGGCTCCGCCGCGTTCGGCCCCGCGCCGGGCACCCGCCGCGGGGCCGTCGGGCACGGCCGGACCGGAGCCGCTAACACTTTTTTTCATGTGCCTTGTGCGAGACGAAAGTTTCCTTCACTCTGGGCGTGGACGACGCCCCCGCCCCACCCGAAGCGTGCTTCACACCGGAGGACTTGATGTTGAGTTGGCATGTACCTGCCATGCGGCGCATCCTGGTCGGCGCCGCGGCGCTGGCATGCGCCGCGCTGGGCGCCACCGCACTGCCGGCGGCGGCCGCCCCCACCGCCGCGAAGAACCTCATCACGCACCCCGAACTGGACTGGGCAGGCTCCCAGATCGCCCTGCACCAGCCCGCCTCCGCCGGGCACCTGGCCGTCACCCCGAACGTCGCCGGCACCCCGGGGCTGGACGTCAGCGGTTACCAGGGCAACGTCAACTGGGCGTCGGTCGCGGCGAACGGCGGCCGGTTCGCGTACGTCAAGGCCACCGAGTCCACGTCGTACACGAACCCGTACTTCACCCAGCAGTACAACGGCTCCTACAACGCGGGCCTCATCCGCGGCTCTTACCACTTCGCGACGCCCAACACCTCCTCGGGCGCCGCCCAGGCCGACTACTTCATCGCGCACGGCGGCGGCTGGTCCAAGGACGGCAAGACCCTGCCCGGGATGCTCGACATCGAGTGGAACCCGTACGGCGCCACCTGCTACGGCCTGTCGGCGTCCTCGATGGTCAACTGGATCCTCTCGTTCAGCAACGAGTACCACGCCAGGACCACCCGCTGGGTGACCATCTACACCGCGACGTCCTGGTGGAGCCAGTGCACCGGCAACACCGGCGACTTCTCCTCCACCAACCCGCTGGTGCTCGCCAACTACAACGGCAGCCCCGGCCCGATGCCCTACAACTGGCCTTACCAGACGATCTGGCAGTTTGCCGACAGCGGCATCTTCCCCGGCGACCAGGACGCCTTCAACGGCGACTTCAGCCGCGTCCAGGCGCTCGCCAACGGCTGACCCCGCGGCGTGCGGCGGTCCCCGCGGCCGCCGCACGCCCGACCGGAACCCGCAGGCCCCCGCACCCCACCTCCTGGAGGCACGCCATGGCCGGCTCCGGCCGTCCTCTCTCCCGCCGCAGCGTCCTGGCGGCCGGCACCGCGGTCGCCGCGTCGGCGGCCACGCCGGCCGCAGCCTTCGCCCGCCCCGCCGCGCTGACCCCGCAGCAGCAGGCCGGGCAGCGGGTCGTCTTCTCCTACTCGGGGACGACGGTCCCGCAGAGCCTGCTGACCCAGATCAGCTCGGGGCAGGCGGCCGGCGTCATCTTCTTCGGCGACAACATCAGCAGCCTCGCCCAGATCACCTCGGCGGTGCAGCAGTTGCGGCAGGCGAACCTGAGCAGCCCCTCCCCCGCACCGCTGCTGCTGATGACCGACCAGGAGGGCGGGCAGGTACGCCGGCTGCCCGGCGCCCCTGTGCAGTCCGCGAAGCAGATCGGCGCCTCCGCCGACCCGGCGGGCGCCGCCGCCACCGCGGGCACCGGCGCGGGCAACCTGCTGCGCAGCGTCGGGATGAACGTCAACCTCGCCCCGGTGCTCGACGTCTACCGCACCGCAGGGGACTTCGAGGACCAGTACCAGCGCTCGTACAGCACCGACCCCGAGGTGGTCTCGGTGTGCGGCCGGTCGTTCATCACGGCACAGCGGGCCACCGGCGTCGCGGCCACCGCCAAGCACTTCCCGGGCCTGGGACCCGCAACCGCCACGCAGAACACCGACCTTCGCCCGGTCACGCTGAATACGTCGCTGTCCGAGCTGCGCCACAAGGACGAAGTCCCCTACGTCGCCGCGCTCACCGCCGGCGTCGACCTGGTGATGGTGTCCTGGGCGATCTACTCCCAACTGGACGCCGCACACCCGGCGGGCCTGTCCCCGACCGTGGTGCAGGGCGAGTTGCGCGACCGGTTCACCTTCACCGGCGTGTCCATCACCGACGCGATCGGCGCGGGCGCGCTGAGCGCCCTGGGCACCCCGGCCCAGAACGCGGTCACCGCGGCCGCGGCCGGCATGGACCTCGTCCTGGACGCCTCGGGCGACGTCTCCCAGGGCCAGGCCATCGTCTCCGCCCTCGCCTCCGCACTCCAGAACGGCACTCTGGACGCCGCCGCCTCCAGCGCCGCACTGACCAGGATCAGCGCACTTCGCACCAGCCTTTTCTGACGTCGCGCCACCTCATGAGAGGACCGCATCAGCGTGAGAAGTCCGAAGACCATCGCGGTCTCGTCAGCCGCCGCGGCAGCACTGGTCCTGGGCGTCGGTCTGGGTACCGCCAGCGCCGCCCCCGCCCCCACCGGCACCGCCCGTCCTGCGGCCGTCGGCGTCTGCAGCTCGACCGCCCTGTCCGGCGGCGCAGTCCGCGGGACCCTGCCCCAGGCGGAGGTGCAGCGCCTGCTCTCCCCGCTGACCGCGCAGCACCGCGCGCAGTTCGGCATCCCGGGGAAGGGTCCACTCGGCACCGCCGCCGGCGCCACCGCGGACCGCAGCGCCGCGGCACAGCCGCTGGTGAGCATCCACCCGGCGAAGGGCACCGCGTTCAAGTCCCTGTCCGGCGCCGACGGCTCCTGCGCCACGCAGTCGGTCTCCACCCAGCTCACCGTCCACAACAGCGCCACCACCATCTACACCCCGACGATGTACCCGCCCGGCGGCTCCTGCGTCGAACTGGTCACCGTCTACACGCAGTCGGTGCGCTCGGTGTCCGCCTGGGACTGGTGCCGCAGCGTCAGCTTCGCGGCCTCGGTGCCGATCAACAGCTCCTTCCTGGCCACGTACGGCAACGGCGCCGGCGCCTACACCGGGCGGGTCGTGCGGAACTCGGCCGCCTCCAACACCTGGACCGCGGCCCTCTACAACTACTCGACGGCCCGCTGGGACACCCTGTTCACCCAGTCCGGCACCAACCAGTCCGGGCGCACCGACGGCTGGGACATCGAGGAGCTGTACTCGTCGGTCGCCCCCTCGGGGCAGGCCTACTCCTGCACCGACATGGCCGGCCTGACCTTCGAGTCCAGCAACATCTCGGTGCGCAGCAACGGCACCTGGTCCACGGCCACCTCGGCCAACTCCGACACCCACTACGACCAGCCGGACAGCGCCTTCTACTGCCCCACCCGCAGCTACCAGATGCTCAGCACGTACGACCACTGGAGGGCGGTGGGCTGACCGCCGGCCGCGGCGGCGGTCAGGCCTGGCTCGCGGGCCTGACCGGGAGCGGGGCGCGGGCGTCGCCGCAGGCGTAGCCGATCTCCACCGACCCGCCGGGCAGGGCTCGCCGGCTCTGGAAGGCCAGCCCTGCCGCCGGGTCGAGCGCGGGGGCCAGCCGCGTGCCGCCGCCGAACAGCATCGGCAGCACGACCGGTTCGAGGCGGTCCAGGGCCCCAGCGCGTGGAAGGTCCCGATGGTGCGCGGCCCTCCCCTCGCTGTGCCCGGGTCCACCCGCCGCCGGTTTGGCAGACTCCCCGGCATGGAGCTGATCGGGCGGGGACGCGAGGCGGACGTGTTCGCGCTGGGCGAGACCCGGGTGCTGCGGCGGTTGCGTGACGAGCGTCCGGCGGCGGACGAGGCACGGCTCATGCGGTGGCTGGGCGCGCAGGGCTACCCGGTGCCGGCCGTGCACGAGGCGGAGGGCACGGACCTGGTCATGGAGCGGCTGCACGGGCCGACCATGGCCGAGGCGCTGCGCCGCAGGCCGTGGCGGGCTCCGGCGTACGGGGCGGCGCTGGGGCGGCTGCACCGGCAGCTGCACGCCCTGCCCGACCCGGGCTGGCTGCGGCCGCTGCCCGGCAGCACCGGCGAGGCCCGCGTCCTGCACCTCGACCTGCATCCCGACAACATCATCGTCACCGCGGACGGCCCCCGGGTCATCGACTGGACCAACGCCAGGGTGGGGCCGCCCGAGGTCGATGTGGCCATGACGTTCGTGATCCTGCGCGGCATCGAGCTGCCGCCGCACGAACGCCTGGTGATCCGGGGCCTGTTGCGGTCCATGGCCCGCGCCGGCGGCAGCGACCTGCGGGCCGGCATACCCGCCGCCGCCGAGTGGAAGCTCGGCCGGGACCCCAACCTCAGCGAGGCCGAGGCAGGCCTGATCCGCCGCCTGCAGCGCCGCCACGGGTGACCCGCGGGCCGCCGAACGGGTGAGCGGCCCGCGGCCCGCGGTCCTCAAGACCGCCACGGTGACCGTCCACGTGCGCTGACGCTGCTGCCGGGCCGCCCGCACCCGTGGGCGGCCCGCGGTCACCCGCCGGCGGCCGACGCCAGGTCCTGGAGCAGGCGGTGGCCGGCGGCGACCACCGCGCAGGTGCGGTCGTGGCGGGTGGCGAACGCGGCGACGGCGGTGCGGGTCGCCGGGTGGAAGCCGAGGAAGCACTGCTGGCCGAAGGTGGCGCCGGCGTGGAAGAGCATCGGGCCGCCGGCCGCCTGGTGCTGGTACCAGGTCAGGGTGTGCACCTCGCGGCGGTGCGGCCGCCCCCGCCGCACCTGCGGGACCTGGACGTCCCGCAGGGCCGCGGTGAGCGCGCCGGCCGGCCGCAGATGCGCCTCGGCGTAGCCCAGCAGGTCGTCCGGGGTGGACAGCAGCCCGCCCGCGGGCGCGAACGCGGCCATGTCGGTGGGCGGCAGCGGGGTGCGGCCGTCGCCCCGGCGGCCGACGGCGGCGGCGGGAACGGCGGACGCCTCCGTGCCGAGCGCGGTCCCGGTCAGGGCCAGCGGCCGCAGCACCCGGTCCGTGAGGAGGTCGGCGAAGTCGGCGGCCGTCGCGCTCTCCAGCACGGGACCCAGCAGCGCCAGGCCGAAGTTGGAGTAGTGCCAGCGGGTGCCCGGCGCGTGCCGCAAGCGTGTGCGGGACAAGGCGGCGAGCAGCCGGTCGCGGCCGTAGCCGGCGTACCCGTTGGCGTACGGGTGCAGCAGGGCGCCCGCGACCATGTCCCGCGGCACCCTGGGCAGGCCCGAGGTGTGGGTGGCCAGGTGGCGCAGGGTGATCCGGCGGGCGTGGCCGGGCGGCAGCCGCAGCCCCGGCAGGTGCGCGGCCAGCGGGTCGTCGAGGCCGAGGACCCCGGCCCGGCCGAGGTCGGCCAGCAGCAGCACCGTGAAGGTCTTGGACAGCGACCCGAGGGCGAAGCCCAGGTCCTCGCGCGGATACACCCCGGCCGCCGCCGTACCGCCGGCCGCGTACGTGCGGCGGCCGTCGCGGCTCACGGCCACCACGACGTCCGGGGCGCGGACCCGGGCCAGGGCGCCGTCCAGCAGCGGGGACAGGTCCTCGGCCTGGTACGCGGGCGCGGCCGTCCGCACGCTCATGCGGCCAGGTCCGCGGACAGCGCCCGCGAGGTGGCCATCGCGGAGGCGAACGCGGCCACCAGCGTGGGGTGGTGGACCTGGTCGAAGACCTCCGCGCGCTCTCCGGCGGGCATCGCGCCCTGCACCGGCATCGCACCGTCGGGCGCCTGGGCGGCGGCGTAGAGCTCCCACATCCCGGCGTCGAGCACCGGCCGTGGCAGGCAGGCGTCGACCACGAGGAGTTCGCCGAGCAGGTCCCAGTGCTCCAGCTCGGCCCAGTCCGCGGTCCACGCGGGCAGGTAGCGGGCGAGGTAGTCGGCGACCCGCGGCGGGATGCGGTCGGGGGCGGCTCCCCAGTCGGTGAGGTGGAAGACGGTGTGGGTGATGTCGTAGGCGATGTGCAGCTGTACGGTCCAGGGCTCCGGCATGCGGCCGAGCCAGGTGGCCGCCAGGACCTTGCCGGGGTCGCCGCCGGGCACCCGCCCGATCATGCGCTCGGCGTTGAGCAGGCCGAGCCGCCGGTTCGGCACCATCTCCAGCGCCTGCCAGCTCGCGGTGCCGCGGGCCAGGTCGATCGCGCTCTCCAGCCCGGGGTGGCGGTGGCCCAGCTCGTACAGCCCGGCGTAGATCTCCAGCGGTACGGGCGACAGCGGCTCCTGGCGCTGGAGTTCGGCCAGCAGGTTGCCGCCGTCGAGCAGGTCGCGCCAGACGTGGTCCAGCAGCCGCACCGAGATGTCGTGCTGCCGCGAGCCGGCGACCCCCTCCCGGGCCAGCACCCGCATGTTGACCGCCAGTTCCCCGACCGGCTTGAGCCGTTCGACGATGCCGCGGCCGGTGGCCCGGTCCTCGTCGGTCAGCCGGAAGTACTCGCGGTGCGCGTCCAGCCAGGCCAGCGCCTGGTCGCCGACGCGGTGCAGCACAGCGGGGGATGCGGCGGTCACGGTGTCCTCTCGCTTTCCTGCGGCAGGGCGGCGGGCGCGGCCGCCCGCGCCAGGGTGGCGGCGAACGCGGCCACCAGCGTGGAGTGGTAGCAGGCGGTGAAGACCGCCTGCTGGTCGGCGTCGCGCCGCGGCGGGTCGCCGATCTCCGGCAGGGCGCCGTCCGGCGTGCGCGCGGCGGCCAGCCGGCGCCACGCCCCGGCGTCGTAGGGGGCGTCAGGCAGGCAGGCCGAGACCGCCAGGAACTCCCCGACCAGGTCCCACAGCTGCTCCTCCGACCAGCTCTCGGTCCAGGCCGGCAGCCACAGCCGCAGGTAGTCCGCCAGCGGGGCGGGCAGCCGGCCGGGTGCGCGGCCCCAGTCGGTGGTGTGGAAGACGTCGTGCGTGATGCCGTACGCCGCCTTGCGGTCCAGCGCCCACGGCTCGGAGCACCGGCCCAGGCCCGTGCAGGCGAGCACCGCGTCGAAGCGGGCGTGCGGCGGCAGGCCGACCCGTGCCTCGGCGTTGAGCACGCCGAGGGTACGGGTGTGGTCGTCGCGGGCCACCCGCCAGCGGCGCAGCGCCGTGGTGGCCCCGATCAGCTCCTCGGCCCCCGGGTGGCGCAGGCCCGCCCGCGCGAACACCCCGTACAGCTCCACCGGATAGGTGCCCGCGGGCTCCCCGCGGACCAGCTCCGCGAACAGCTCGCCGTCGCGGGTCTCCTTCCAGGCGAAGGCGAAGAGGTCGGCGGCCGCCTCGCGTACCGGCGCGACCGGGTGCAGCGCGTGCAGCACCTGTGCCAGCTCGGCCAGTTCGCCCAGCGGCTTGAGCGTCGTGTTCGGGTCGGCGTCGGTGGCCACGTCGGCGGGCAGCCGGAAGGCGCCGCGCATCGAGTCGAGCCACTGCAGCGCCCCGGTGACGACGCCGTCGAGCAACTCGGCGTCGGGGTGCGCGCGTCCTGCGTCCGTGGTCCGGATGCTCACCGCGAGCCGCCGGGGAAGCAGCGCGCGGCGCTCGCGTGCAGCGACACCCGCGGGTCGCCGCCGCTCATCCGGTGCACGAAGACCAGGCCGGCCTCCAGCCCGAGGGTGTCCGGCACGTCCGGCATGCGGACCAGCCAGCGGCCCAACCCGGCCGCCTGCAGCCAGTCCCTGCGGCGTACCGCCCGGACGAAGCCCCTGGCCAGGTCGTCGGTGCGGGCGGCGAGCCCCGCGGCGAGACCCGGCGCCAGGCCGGGCAGCGAGAGCGCGGCCAGCTGCGAGGCGCGGTGGGCGAGCTTGGGCCAGGGGTCGGTCCGCACCCAGGTGTCCCCGGCCTGCGGCTCGACCGGCCAGTCCTCGCCGCCCGGCGGGAGGAAGGCCCGGGACGCCTCGACCAGGCCCCGGTAGCTCCACAGCGAGACGTCCGAGGCGTCGGCGCCCGGCGGATACGCCGCCAGCGCCCGGCGGACGACCTGGCTGTCGGGTGCGTCCGAACCGCCCCGGACCGCACCTCCGTTGAGGGCGTACGGTGCCAGGACGTCAGCCCCCAGCACCCTGATGGCGGCCAGTGCCACCGTGTCCCGCTGTGCGAGCAGTGCCGACAGCGCATAGGAGCCGCCCTCGCCGTCGAGGGCGAGGGCGACTCCGCCAGCGACATCGGCCACCACAGTGCTCAGCGAGGAGTTCTCCTGCGCCTGCCCGGCCAATGGGTGCCCCTGACCGTCAGCGGGCGTCCGTCTTCGGGGCGCGGGGGGTTGGGGGCGAGATCAGCAGCAGGGCTGCGAGGAGCAGCCCGCCTCCGCATTCGCGGGTGTCGCGGTAGATGCCTTCAGGTTCTGCGGAATCCAGCAGTCCTTCGACCGCGGCGGCAAGGGCTGCCGTCTCGACGGGGGCTGTCAGCTCCGTAGCCATGAGACCACTCCTTCTCTTGGGGAGGCCTTCAGGCTGGCATTCGTTCGATTTCGTCGCAACTGGGACATACCCGAAGGTGGCGCCCGGTGCGGCGCCGGGAACGGCGCCCAGGTCGGCGGGGTTGTACCACCCTCCTCTGACGTCCCGTCCGGCCCACCCGTGCTTCCGAGCGGACAACAAGCCGAAACCAGCGGGCGGGCAAGTCGGGTCGGCAATGCTCCTGCCTGTCACCCGGCTGGTGTGACCCGCGGCAGGGGGGCATTGCGGTGTCCGGCAGCGGTGTCACGACCGGCCCTACCGTGAGCCGCGGGCGGGGGCACAGGCGGCCGGCATCTCACCGAGGCGTCTGCGCACGACCCCGCGTGCTCACTCTCAGGGGAGGAGATGAGGCGCGGATGCGACCTCTCGCAGTACGTCGGACACTCGTGGCCACAGCAGCGGCCGCGGCACTCGCCGGCCTGAGCGCCGGACCGTCGGGACCGGTGGCGCAGGCGGCCACCCGTCCGGCGGAACTCAGCAGCAACGCACCGGTCAATGTCGTGGCGAGCGGGCTGAACGGCCCGCGCGGTCTGGTCTGGGGGCCGCACGGCCACCTGCTGGTCGGCGAGGCGGGCACCATCCCCTCGCTGTGCGACACCACCAACCCGGCGGGGGTGAACTGCTTCGGCCTGACCGGCTCGATCGCGGACGTCTCGTCCGGCACCCCGGTGCGGATCCGCACCGGCCTCGCCTCGCTGCTCAACGGCGGCGAGATGGTCGGCCCCGACGACCTGGAGTACGTCGACGGGCACCTGTACGCGCTGGAGCCCGCGTCACCGGAGTTCGTCCCCGCCGGCCTGCCCGGCCTGACACCCGCGCTGAGCGCGACGCTCACGACGCAGTACGGCGCGCTGCTCGACGTCACCGGCGGGACCCCGAAGGTGATCGCCAACCCCGGCGACGTCGACTACCAGTGGGCGCCGGACCACGACGGCAACCCCTACGCCCTGGCGGCGAACCCGCGCGGCGGCTTCTACGTGATCGACGGGGGCTCGAACACGCTGGACTCGATCGACAGCAACGGCAACGTGCGGGTGCTCGCGCTGGTGCCCAACACCCCGGGCGGCGCGAACTCCGTTCCCACCTGCCTCGACATCGGCCCTGACGGCGCCGTCTACATCGGCGAGCTGACCGGGTTCGGCGGCACGGCCACCGACGCGAACATCTACCGCTACGCTCCGCGCACCGGCGCCCTGACGGTGTGGCAGAGCGGCTTCAGCGCCGTCAACGGCTGCGGCTTCGGCGCCAACGGCGACTTCTACGTCACCGAGTTCGACACCACCGGTTTCCCGTCCCAGGACGTCCCGCCCACCGGCGCGGTCATCCAGATCGGCAGGGACGGCAGGCGCACCGCCCTGGGCGGGGACAAGCTGTTCGCGCCCGCGGGCTTCCTGGCCGGACGTGACGGCTCGATCTACGTCAGCAACTACTCGTCGCTGTGGCCCTTCGGCGACCCGGCGTACTCGACCGCGGGCCAGGTCGTCAGGATCGGCTGACGCCGGCCGGACGGCGCCGGGCCCAGCCCAGGACCGTACGCAGCCAGGCGGCGGTGACCGCGAGGTTCGCGGGGGCGTCGAACCGCCGTTCACGGACGCGCGGTGCCGCCGGCCCGGCCCAGGCGCAGTGCGGAGAGGAGGAAGAAGACCCCGCCGAGGAAGGCGTAGCCGGCCAGGGTCCGCAGGGAGGCGTCGTCCTTGCCGGCCTGCGCGACGAAGGAGGCTCCGGCGAGCGTGGAGATGGCACCGCTGGCGATCATCGGCCACTGGCCTCCCATGCCGCGCCGCAGGACCCCCACGACCAGCTGGACGAGCCCCGCGGTGATCGCCCAGGCGCCCCACACGCGCAGGACGGCCGGAGTGCCGGAGAACCCGGCGGCGAGCAGGATGAACGCGGCGGCCGAGTACCCCGACGCGGCGCACCCGATCCACCAGGCCGTACTGGCCCACCGGCAGTGGTTCCTGGAGACCGCCACGCAGTTGCTGGCGCAGGCCGGCTGCACGCCCGCCGAGGCGGCGGGCCGCCACTACGTCATGCTCCGGGACGGCGCCATGGCATCCGGCTGCCTCTTCGACCCCGCACTGGTCACCGAGACGTTCCTGCACGGCGTCGACGGCCTCCTGCACAAGGGCACGGCCGCCACCCGGTGAGCACGCCCTAGCGCCGGTGCCCGAGTTGCGGATGCACCTCAGCGGGCGGCTGCGGGAAGACCGCGGCCCGGGCGAGGGCCGCGAGCGTGCGGCGGTCGTGGCCCGCGGGGTGGAGTGCGGGGTGCGCGGTCACGTGGACGGTCAGGCCGCGGGCAGTGGCGACCCGGCGCAGCGAACCGGCGAAGGTGCCCTCGCCGACGTAGGCGGGCAGCGTGGTCGGGGCGCCGTTGCGGGTGTAGGCGAGGGTGACCGGGCGCACCGGGGCGCCCGCGTCCAGCGCCGCCTGGAAGGTGGCCCGGCGGAAGGGGCCGCCCGGCGCCGAGCACCAGGTCGTGCCCTCGGGGAAGACCACCACCGACTCACCCGAGCGCAGCAGCGCGGCCAGTTCCCGCACCGTCGCCGGCAGGCCGCGCAGGCCGTCGCGGTCGATGAAGCGGGTCCCGGCCCGCCGCACCAGCGTGCCCACCAGCGGCCACCGGCCCACCTCGCGCTTGGCGAGCAGGGTGGCCGGCTGCACCGCGAGCAGCGCGAGGACGTCGAGCCACGAGATGTGGTTGGCCACCACGAGGGTGCCGGTGGGCACGCCCGCCACCGCGAGCCCGCCCCTGCCGCCGTCGAGGCCTATGCCGAGGTCGGCCAGCAGCCCGCCGGCCCTGCGCCGCACCTCCTCCCCCGACCCGAGCCGCCGGCCGGCCGCCACCGCCCCCGCCAGGTGCGCGCCGAAGGCGGTGCAGCGCCGCAGCGTCACCAGCGGCGGCGCCTTGCGCGGGTGGCCGCCGAGGCAGGCCGCCGAGCAGGGCGACACCGCGGCCCAGGGGCCGGCGTTCACCGGTCCTCGCCGAGGTAGTAGCGCCGGTAGCGCTCGTTCATCCGCTCCAGGTCGAGCAGGACGAAGAAGTCGGCGTCGCCGAAGTCCCGGTCGTGCGCGGGCGCCCCGCACATCCAGGCGCCGACCCGCAGGTAGCCGCGCAGCAGCGGCGGCAGCAGGGCGGGGCTGGGGGCGGCGGGCAGCGGCTGCCCGCCGGTCCAGGGCTCGCGGGGCCGGACCCGGAACTCCGGCGGGCAGGCGTATCTCGTGCTGCCCAGCAGGGCCGCGTTGGCGGCGGCCAGGCCCCCGTCGCCGAGCGGGACGGAGGCGCAGCCGGCGAGGTAGCGGTGGCCGGAGAGCAGCACGTAGCGGGCCAGGCCCGACCACATCAGGTTGATGACGGTGCCGTCCCGGTGGTCGGGGTGCACGCACGCCCGGCCGGTCTCGACCAGCGAGTCGCGCAGGCCGTCGAGCGCGGCGAGGTCGAACTCGCCGTCGGAGTACAGCCGCGCGCAGCGGCCGGGCGGCAGCAGCCGGTAGGTGCCCACGACCTCGCCCGTGGTGCGCTCGCTGACGATCAGGTGGTCGACGTGGGCGTCGAAGTCGTCGATGTCGTGGCCGGGCAGCGGGGTGTGCAGGACGGCGCCCTTCTCCTCGGCGAAGACCTGGTACCGCAGGCGCTGGGCGGCCCGGACCTCCTCCCGCGTGGCGGCGATCGAGGTGACGTACGAGCGAACAGAAAGAGGCATGGGCATGACAGATCACAACTCCCGTGTGCCGGAGCAGAGGTGGCCGGAAACCGCAGGGGGGAACCCGCGCCCATTGATGCCCGCACCCGGTGCCTGCACGGCCCCCGGCCGCCGTCCGGCCGATGGCCGTGCGGTGAATGTCGAAGGTCGGCGGCCGCTACCGGCCGCGCACCGCCCCCGAAGGCGCCCGGCGGCGCCGAAGCGGCGTCAGCCCGCCGCGGGGGACGGGCTGCGGAAGGGCCGGAAGAACGCGCGCAGTTCGGCCGCGTAGAGCTCCGGCTCCTCGAACGCCGCGAAGTGGCCGCCGCGCGCGGGCTCCGCCACGTAGACGGTGTTCGCCGTGCGCTCCAGCCAGGCCCGCGGCGGGCGGACGATGTCGCCGGGGAAGAGCGAGAAGCCGGAGGGCACCTCGACCCGGCGGGCCAGCTGGGCGGGCGGGATCGCCGCGTTGGCGCGGTACATGCGCATCGAGGAGGCGATCGTGCCGGTCAGCCAGTAGAGCGTGACGTTGGTGAGGATCTCGTCCTTGGTGTAGCTGCGCTCGATGTCGCCGTCGCAGTCGCTCCACGCCCTGAGCTTCTCCACGATCCACGCGGCCAGCCCGGCCGGCGAGTCGTTCAGGCCGACGGCGGCGGTCTGCGGCTTGGTGCGGTGCATGGCCGCGTAGCCGCCCTCGGCCGCTCCCCAGGCCGCGGCGCTCGCCAGCCAGTCGCGCTCCTCGGGCGCCAGCGCCGCCTGGTCGCCGTCGAAGTAGGGCACGCCCGCGTCGGTGCGGTGGACGGCCACCACCCGGTCGGGGTGGTCGAGCGCCAGGTAGCGGCTGACGTGGCTGCCGATGTCGCCGCCTGCCGCGCAGAACCGCCGGTAGCCGAGCACGTCCATCAGCTCGGCCCACAGGCCCGCCACCGCGACGGAGTTCAGCGGCGGCCCGGCCGGGGCGTCGGAGTAGCCGTAGCCCGGCATGTCGGGCACGACCACGTCGAAGGCGTCGGCCGGGTCGGCGCCGTGCGCGCCGGGGTCGGTCAGCAGCGGGATGACCTTGGAGTAGCGCCAGAAGGAGTCGGGCCAGCCGTGGCTGAGGACCAGCGGCAGGGCGGTGCCGGCCGGTGCGGCCGCCCGCACGTGCGCGAAGTGGATGCCCAGGCCGCCCAGTTCGGCCCGGAAGCGCGGGAAGCGGGCCAGTGCCGCCTCCTGCGCGGGCCAGTCGAAGCCGTCGGCCCAGTAGGCGGCCAGCTCCTTGAGGTAGCCGAGGTCGGTGCCGAGCGACCACCCGGCGTCCGCGGGCTCGTCCGGCCAGCGCGTCGCCCGTACCCGTGCGCGGAGGTCGTCGACGTCCGCCGGGGCGGCCCGCACGGTGAACGGCTCGGGGCGTGGCGCGGCATCCGGCATGCGGTCACCCTACAATCGCCCCCGGCCGCGCCCCGCAGGACGCGGCGGCCACCGCCTCGCGGGCCTTGCCCTGCACGGGACCCGCAAGGACCCACGCGCAAGAACATTCGTTTTACGATGGACCATGCCCAAGGTCAGTGAAGAGCACCGCGAAGCCCGCCGCCGCCAGATCCTCGACGCCGCCTGGGTCTGCTTCGCGCGCAACGGCTTCCACAAGACGTCCATGCCGGACGTCTTCGCCGAGGCCGGGCTGTCGGCCGGCGCGGTCTACCGCTACTTCCCGGGCAAGGAAGCGCTGATCACCGCCATCGCCGAGACCTCCATGCGCCAGCTGGTCGAGATCCTGGACGCCCACCTGCGGGCACCGGACCTCCCGCCGCCCGAGGAGCTGCTGCCGGAGCTCATGGAGGACCTCACGGCGCTGGGCGGTTCCGCGCCCGCGCCGATGGCGCCGCAGGTGTGGTCGGAGATGATGCGCGACCCCCGGATCGCCGGGGCCGTCGCCGGCACGCTGGGCGACATCCAGCAGCGGCTGGCCGAGATGTGCCGGCGCTACCAGGCGGCGGGCGTCCTCGCCCCCGGCCTCGACCCCGGCGACACCGCCCGGGTCCTGGTCGCGCTGATCCAGGGGTGGATCATCCAGTGGAACACCATGGGCCTGGCCGCCCACCAGCAGATCACAGCCGGCGTACGCGGGCTTCTGACGCGGGCACCACGGTCAGCGACGCACGGCTGAGCGCCTGGCCCCCGCCCTCGGCGACGAGGTGGTCGCCCAGGTCGGCGGGGCTCGGCCGCCCCGAGGCGACGGCGGCGAGGCCGAGCACGATCCATACGGCGAGGACGGCGAGCGGGCCCGCCGAGCCGCTGCCGCCGAAGTAGGCGGTGCCGCGCAGCAGGTTGGCGCCCGCGCCCGGCGGCAGCCAGCGGCCGATGTCGCCCACCGCGGTGGGCAGCAGCTCGGGCGCCGAGGTGCTGCCGGAGAAGGGGTTGCCCACGAAGACCATCAGCACCGCGCCCATCCCGAGCCCGGCGCGGCCGACGAGGGTGACCAGGCCCGCGGTGGGCGCGGCCACGGCCAGCACGGTGAGGGCGAGGCCCGCCCAGGTGGCCGCGTGCTCGTGCGGCAGCGCGCCCAGGAAGCCCTGGGCGACCAGCAGGGCGGCCAGGCCGCCGGCGGCGGACGCGGTGACCAGGGCCACCAGCCGGCGCCGGCCCGGCATGACGGCGCCCGACATGGTGACGACCAGGGCGACCAGGACGCCGCAGATGGTCAGCGGCAGCAGCGCGGAGCTGAAGACCAGGCCGCGCGGGTCGTGCGCGGAGACCGGGACGACGTCGACCGTCCGCACCGCGGCGGGGGCCGCGGCGGACGCGGCGAGCCGGCTTCCCGAGGCGTCGAGCAGCTGGGCCACCGAAGGCCCCGCCGCGCTGGCCTGCAGCACCGTGACGCCGCCGGGGCCGACGACGAAGGCGCCGTAGACGTCGCGGTGCTCGATCGCCGACCGGGCGGCGGCCTGGTCGGGGTAGCGGTGGACGTCGAAGCCGCCGGGCGCCCCGCGATGGAGTCCTTCGGCGGCGCCGCGGGCGGCCGCGGCCGTGCCGACGACCCCCACCGGCACGTGGCGGGGCGCGATCCGCGCCGCCGGCCACGCGTAGGCCAGCACGGCGAGCGTGACCACCAGCGGCAGCCCCACGACGGTGACGACGGCCTGGCGCCACGGCACGACGGCCAGCGGGTTCCTCACGATCACGCTCCCAAAGCGAATGATCATTCTTCTTTCAGGATGAGCGTAGGCCTCGCATCACCCGACAGTCAAGACGAATGTTCGTTTTCTGATACATCCAGCGGCGTTCCTGGCCGTCCCGCGTGTGCACAGGAGAGCGGGCGCATGTCCGTTTTACCGTGGCTCGATGGGATATGTGACGTGGTGGGCCGTGGTCTCGTCCGGGTGTGCTCCGGTCCTGCTGATCGGCGGTTCGACGACAGCGACGGTGCTGGAGGGACCCACCTACAACCCCGTCAGGCAGACGATCAGCGTCCTGGCGGCGGGCAACCCTTCCGGCTACTGGACCCTGACGGTGATGCTGGTCGCGCTGGGCGCGTGCCATCTGGCGACCGCCTTCGGACTGCGCGCGGCCGCGCTCGCCGGGCGGCTGGCGCTGGGCGCCGGCGGGCTGTCGGCCATGGTGCTCGCACTGTTCCCCGCGCCGAAGTCCGGGGGCTCCTTCTCGCACGGCTCGGTGGTCGCGGTCGGCTTCACGCTGCTGGCGCTGTGGCCGGTGCTGGCCTCCTACCGGCAACCGCCCGCGCCCTGGGGGCTGCGGCCCGTGCCGTCGCTCGCGGCGACCGGGATGATGGTGCTGGGCGCCGCGTGGTTCCTGGTCGAGCTGCAGATGCACGGGGCCGCCGGTGTGGCCGAGCGCGTCGTGACGATCGTGCAGTCGCTGTGGCCGGTGGTGGTCGTCGTCTCCTGCCTGCGGCACGGCCGCCGGGCGTGAGCACCCGGCGGGCCCGGCCGCGTGCCGCCCGGACGTCCGTACCGGTCAGCTTTCGAGAAGCGCAGGCCGGTGCCCGGCGCTTAGCTTCGAGTCATGACCTCCATCGCATCAGTCACCCTTGAGGCGGCCGACCCCGCCGCCGCCGCCGACTTCTACACCGACGCCTTCCGGCTGGACACCCAGGTCCAGGTGCGGGCCGCCGAGGAGCCGTCCACCGGCTTCCGCGGCTTCACGCTGTCGCTGACGGTGTCCCAGCCGGCCACCGTCAACAGCTTCTTCGACGCCGCGGTCAAGGCCGGCGCCACCGCGGTCAAGCCGGTCCACAAGTCGCTGTGGGGCTGGGGCGGCGTCGTCCAGGCACCCGACGGGGCGCTGTGGAAGCTCGCGACCTCGGCGAAGAAGGACACCGGCCCCGACACCGGGACGTTCGACCAGCTCGTGCTGCTGCTCGGGGTGGAGGACATGGTCGCCAGCAAGCGCTTCTACGTCGAGCACGGCCTGGCGGTGGGCCGCAGCTTCGCCCGCAAGTACACCGAGTTCGACATGGCCTCAAGCCCGGTGAAGCTGGCGCTGTACGGCCGCCGCGCGCTGGCCAAGGACGCAGGCGTCAACTCCGACGGCACCGGCTCGCACCGGCTGGCGATCAACGGCGACGGCGGACCGTTCACCGACCCCGACGGCTTCGGATGGGACAAGCCGTCGCGGTGACGGCAACCGCACCGCGGCATGGCCTGATTCAACGTTGTAAACAACATATCCGGACATCGCAGGCGGCCCCGCAAAAATAAAAGCAACAAATATTGACGCAAACAATCAGCGCGCGTACGTTCCGTCGCAGCCGTCGGCCGCAGTGCTCCCACCGCACTGCTCCGCCGGCGGGATATTGCTCCCTCCCCCCATCAAGGAGCACACATGCGCAGAACGAGATCCGCTGCCGCGCGCCACCACAGGGCGCTGCTGTCCGTGCTGGCGACCCTCGGGCTCCTGCTCGCCGCGTTCCTGAGCCTGCCCGGCTCGGCAGCGCAGGCCGCAGGCACCCTGCCCTGCGACATCTACGGCGGCGCGGGCACCCCCTGCGTGGCCGCGCACAGCACGACCCGCGCACTCTTCTCCGGCTACAACGGCCCCCTCTACCAGGTCACCCGCGCCTCGAACGGCGCAACCACCGACATCGGGCTGCTCTCCCAGGGCGGCTACGCGAACGCCGCCGCGCAGGACTCCTTCTGCGCGGACACCACCTGTCGGATCACCAAGGTCTACGACCAGACCTCGCGCCACAACGACCTGTTCATCGGCCCCGCGGGCACCGCGGGCGGCGCCGACCGCGGTGCGGACGCCGCCGAGCTGTCGGTGACGGCCGGCGGCCACAAGGTGTACGGCATCTGGGTCTCACCGGGCGTCGGCTACCGCTCGCACGGCGCCGCGTCGGGCACCGCGGTCAACGGGCAGGCCGAGGGCGCCTACATGGTGGCCAGCGGCACCCACGTCGGCTCCGACTGCTGCTTCGACTACGGCAACGCCGAGTCCACCCCCGCCGACACCGGCAACGGCCACATGGACGCCGTAAGCATCGCCACCACCTGCTACTTCGCGCCCTGCAACGGCACGGGCCCCTGGGTCGAGGCCGACATGGAGAACGGCATGTTCCAGGGCGACAACGGCTCCAACACCGCGAACGCCGGCAACAAGAGCGCGTTCGTGACCGCCGTGCTCAAGAACAACGGGCAGACGACGTACGCGATCAAGGGCGGCAACTCGCAGTCCGGCGGGCTGACCACCTGGTGGAACGGCGGCCTGCCCACCCGCGGCGGCTACCGGCCCATGCAGCAGGAGGGCGGCATCATCCTGGGCACCGGCGGTGACAACAGCAACCGCAACATGGGCACCTTCTTCGAGGGCGTGATGGTCGCCGGCTACCCGACGGACGCCGCCGAGAACGCCGTCCAGTCCAATATCGTCTCGGTCGGCTACTCCGGCGAGACCAACGTGCCCAACGGCCCGCAGGGCACCATCACGGGCCCCGGCGGCAAGTGCGTCGACGTCGCCGCGGACGACACCGGCGTCAACGGGGCGGCCGTGCAGCTGTGGGACTGCCAGACCTGGGCCGAGGACCAGTTCTGGGCGCACCACACCAACGGCTCGCTGTCCACGATCGGCCGCTGCCTGGACATCGTCGGCAACGGCACCGCCAACGGCGCCAAGGTCGAGCTGTGGGACTGCAACGGCGTCGGCGGCCAGGTCTTCAACCAGCGCTCCGACGGCTCGCTGTTCAACCCGCAGTCCGGCCGCTGCCTGGACTCCCCCAGCGGCGCCACCGCCAACGGCACCCGGCTGCAGATCTGGGACTGCAACGGCTCCGCCGCGCAGAAGTTCACCCTGCACTGACGGGCTGGCGCACTGACGCCCGGCAGCACGAAGGGGCCGGTTCCGCCACCGCGGAACCGGCCCCGCCGGCCGTTCAGCCGGCTGGTCGGCCAGTCGGCTGGTCGGCCAGTCGGCTGGTCGGCCAGTCGGCTGGTCGGTTAGTTGTCTTCGTACTCGCGCCACAGCCGCACCACGTCGGGCTGCGCCCGGTAGAAGGACAGAAGCTTGAAGTACTCGCCGGCCGGCGACGAGGCGACGTAGGCGATGAACCTGCGCTCGGCGTCCGGGTCGGCCGACGGGGCGTTGCGCGCCAGCTGCTCGATCTTCGGGTCGAGCCGGCCGCCGGTCGTCGCCGCCGGGTCCAGGGTCATCGCGCTGAAGCAGATCCGCTGCACGCTGGGGGAGTCCCAGTTCAGCGTGACGTAGAAGCCGCCGGCCGACCTGGCCAGGGTCTGCAGCGCCTCGCTCGGCTCCGGCATGTCCAGGTCGCCGAGGATCGCGGCGACGTTCTTGGGTTCGAGCAGGTAGCCGTCGGGCGTCTTGAGGTAGACGTTGAAGGTCTTGTGCTCGTAGTCCATGCCGGTCAGCGCCACCTGGTCGGCGACCCCGTGGCGCTCGAAGAAGGCGGCGTTCTCGGCCACCGCCGGCGGCACCGCCCCGATGCCGGTCAGCGTGGAGATCAGCTGCAGGTCGTCCGGCGGGAAGAACTGGAAGGTCTTGGTGAAGCCGCCGACGACGCCGAAGTCCACCCCGTAGTTGTCGATCGGGCAGGCGGCGGCGATGTCCGCGCTCAGCGAGGCGACCGGGTGGTCCGTGCGCGGGGTGATGCCGCCGGACAGCGCGAGCGCGTAGGGGTCGACCTCCTTGGGGATCATCGTGAAACGGCAGCTGAAGTCGTTGCTGCGACGCGCGCTGGTCTCCACCCGGAAGGCGATCGCGGACTGCGGTATCACGTCCTGATACGTCGTCATGATCGGCCAGACGGTCTCGCGCGAGCTGGTCACGCCCGTCTGCCGAGCTGCGTCCTCGATGACCGAGTAAAGGTCTTCCAGCTCCGTCGTCCCGGCCATTCGCCCTCCAAGTTCGAAATGAGACAAGATCACCGACAGTCCAGCGGTCCTCACTGCCCGTGTCCGCATCCTGCTGCTCTGTCACCTGAGCATTGGCCGCAGGCCTTGGCGGGGACTATGGAACGGCTTGGCGCCTGCTTGGCGACATGGCGCCGGGTCGGCCGGACGATGGCCGGAAAGCAGTGGTTCCGCGGGCCTGAGCGGCGGACGATGGGTCGTATGCGCTACGCCGGGTCCCCCAGTTGGCTGATGCGAATCCACTGCCCCCTGGGTCTGCTGATCGGTCTGTACGCCCGTGACGCTGCGGGACTGCGCCCGGCGACCGCCGTCGACGTGCCGCGCCTGGAACCGGCCGTCGAGCTGCGGGCGGACCTGGCGCCGCTGGCCGTCCCCGCGGCCTCGGAGCAGTGGGCGCGCTGGTGGGAGGGGGAGCTGGCCCGGCAGGAGGGCGTCGAGCACGGCTTCTTCGCGCCGGACGCCAGGTTCGGCGACGGGCAGGAGCTGGACGCCCTGGTCCGCGCGCGCCTGGACGACGCCAGGCGGTGGAGCGGCGAACGCGGCCACGAGGAGGCCGAGGCCCACCGCGACGGCAGCTACCCGGATGAGGAGAACGGCCTCGTGCGGGCGGTCGAGGCGGAGATCGGCCGCAAGGCCCGCCCGTTCGAGCTGGAGGTCATCGAGCTGCCGGTCGCGGGCCGGTTCGGCCGGCGCCTGTCCGAGGGGCTTGTGCTGGTGAGCCGGGCGCTGCGCGCGGACCCGGAGGCGTACCGCGACTGGCTGACCCCGGTGCTGCGCGACCTGGCCTGAGCGGCCCGCCCTGCCCGCTGCGCATAGGGTGGCGCGGTGGGTCGCAGATTGCACCGGGTCGCCGTGCTCGTGCTGGAAGGGGCGAAGCCCCTGGACGTCGGCATTCCCGCGCAGGTGTTCACGACCCGCGCGAGCATGCCGTACGAGGTGCGGGTGTGCGGTGCGGCGCCCGGTCTGGTGGCGGGCGGCGACGGGCTCTCGTACCACGTGGCCGACGGCCTGGACGCGCTCGGCTGGGCCGACATCGTCTTCATCCCCGGCTACCGCTTCCCCGACCGCGAGGACCCGCCGGACGCGGTCCTCGCCGCGCTGGTCGCCGCGCGCGACCGGGGCGCGCGGCTCGCGGCCATCTCGACCGGGGCCTTCGCGCTGGCGGCCACCGGGCTGCTCGACGGCAAGCGCGCCACCACGCACTGGCACTACACGCGCAAGCTCGCCGCCAAGCACCCGCTGGTCCAGGTCGACGAGAACGTGCTGTTCGTGGACGAGGGCACCGTCCTGACCTCGGCGGGCGCCGCCTCGGGCATCGACCTGTGCCTGCACATCCTGCGCGGCGACCTCGGCGTGGCCGCGTCCAACCACGCGGCCCGGCGGCTGGTGGCGGCGCCGTACCGCAGCGGCGGCCAGGCGCAGTACGTGCCGCGCAGCGTGCCGGAGCCGCTCGGCGAGCGGTTCGCCGCCACCCGCGAGTGGGCGCTGCACCGGCTCGGCGAACCGCTCACCCTCGGGGCGCTGGCCCGGCACGCGGCGGTCTCCCCCCGGACGTTCTCCCGGCGCTTCGCCGAGGACACCGGCTACACCCCGATGCAGTGGGTGATGCGCGCCCGCGTCGACATGGCCCGCGAGCTGCTGGAACGCTCCGAGCGGAGCATCGAGCAGATCGCCGCGGACGTGGGCCTGGGCACGGGTGCGAACCTGCGCCAGCACTTCCAGCACATCCTGGGCACCACGCCGAGCGAGTACCGGCGCACCTTCGCGCAGGGCGAGTAGCACCGCTGCGGTGAGGGTGGCGACATCCTTTCGAACCATGGCGCTCACGCCGCCGTCATCCGCGGGCGCCGCGCGCGAGCCTGGTGGCGAAACGAAGGGACGCTTCTCATGACTCGTATCGCCATCAACGGATTCGGCCGCATCGGCCGCAACGTGCTGCGCGCACTGCTCGAACGGGACAGCAAGCTCGATGTCGTCGCCGTCAACGACCTGACCGAGCCGGCCACCCTCGCCCGCCTGCTCGCCTACGACACCACCGCGGGACGGCTGGGCCGCCCGGTCACCGTGGACGGGGACACCCTGGTGGTCGACGGCCGCCGCATCAAGGTGCTCGCCGAGCGCGACCCGGCGAACCTGCCGTGGGCCGACCTCGGCGTCGACATCGCCCTGGAGTCAACCGGCCGCTTCACCTCGGCCGAGGCCGCCCGCGCCCACCTGGCAGCGGGCGCGAGGAAGGTGCTGGTCAGCGCCCCGTCGGCGGGCGCGGACGCGACGATCGCCTACGGCGTCAACACCGACGCGTACGACCCGGCCACGCACACCGTCGTCTCCAACGCCTCGTGCACCACCAACGCGCTCGCGCCGCTGGCCTCGGTGCTCGACCAGCTGGCCGGCATCGAACACGGCTTCATGACGACCGTGCACGCCTACACCCAGGAGCAGAACCTCCAGGACGGCCCGCACCGCGACGCCCGCCGCGCCCGCGCCGCCGCCGTCAACATCGTGCCGACCACCACGGGTGCCGCCAAGGCGATCGGCCTGGTCCTGCCCAACCTCGACGGGAAGCTGTCGGGCGACTCGATCCGGGTCCCGGTCCCGGTGGGCTCCATCGTCGAGCTGAACACCACCGTGGCCCGCGACGTCACCCGCGAGGACGTCCTGGCCGCCTACCGCGCCGCGGCCGAGGGGCCGCTCGCCGGCATCCTGGAGTACTCCGAGGACCCGCTGGTCTCGGCGGACATCACCGGCAACCCGGCCTCGGCGATCTTCGACTCGGCCCTCACCCGCGTCGACGGCCGGCACGTCAAGGTGGTCGCCTGGTACGACAACGAGTGGGGCTTCTCCAACCGGGTGATCGACACCCTCCAGCTGCTGGCCGCCTCCTGACCGGGCTCCGGTCGGCGACCGGGCGGCGGTACCGCGGGAGGCCTTCCCCGCGCTGCCGCCGCCCTCCGCCGCTCCGGGCGCGTGCCGTCAGCCGGCGGCCTGCCACAGGGTCGCCTCGGGTGCGTCCGGCGTGAGGACCGCGGAACCGGTCCAGTCCGCGAAGGAGCCGGACGGCAGGTAGTCCTGCTGGAGGAAGAACGCGCGGGTCACGGCGGTCACGGTCAGGGACGCGCCGGTCTCCGCCACCGGGGTGCGCAGGGCCACGATCTGCGCGATGTCCGACTGCGTGGTGCCGGCCGGGAGTTCGACGGTGGTCGCCGCGGTGCCCTCGCGGGTGATGGACCACGTCGGGTCGACGTGGTTGGAGCGGTAGAGCGTCGGGTCGCCCTTGAGCCGCACGCCGATGGACAGGCCCACGCTGCCGGCGTCCGTCGAGGGCGTCGCGGTGTGGGCGACGGCGAGGTAGAGATACGTGCGCTGGTCGCCGAGTTGGGGGGTGGCCGGGTCGGAGGGCGACTCGATCTTGCCCTCGCGGGCCATCTCCTGCGCCATGACCGGGTAGAGCCACGGGTTGACGTCCATCATGTGCTCGCGCGGCTGCCCCGCGGGCAGTTCCTGGACCGGCGCGGGCGAGAAGCGCATCGGGTCGTCGACGGTGTCGCACAGGTTGTTGTTGGAGGTGCAGGTCTCCAGGCGCGGCCGGTTGCCCTCGTAGGCGCCGGCGAAGACCAGCGTCTGGTGGTTGGCCGCCTGGTAGACACCCGTGCCGGGCACCGGCGTGCCCTCCGCGTCGACCTCGACGTCGTACGCCCACTCGATGTCGGTGGTGCGGCCCCAGCGGGCCATCAGCGCGGGCGAGTTGGTGCCGCCGTCCTCGTTGGTCCAGATGACGGTGTACTGGAGGATCCGGTGTCCAGGCGTCTTCGCCGGAAGGACCTCGTGGTACGAGTACAGCGGCGCGTCGGTGGTCGCGCTCTGGAAGGCGCTGCCGAGCCCGGGCAGGTTGCGGCCGTAGTAGACGGGCGCGTTGCGCAGGATGAGCCCCATGTCGGTGTTCTCGCCGTAGACCTGCACGGCGACCGCGCCGAGCCGCGCGCTGCGGGCGCCCTGCGGTGAGCGGTCGGCGGCGAAGCGGAACTCCAGCCTGTGCGGGCCGCGGTCGAGGCGGCCCAGCGAGAAGCTGCGGGAGATCGGCTGGTCGGCGGGGATCACGATGTCGGTCGCGTAGCGGCCGTCGACGTACGCGGACACCACCGCGGACTCGCTGCCCGCGGTCCCCCAGGAGACGCCGGGCGCCTGCGACTCCAGTGTCACCACGGCCTCGCCCGACCCGCGCACCACGAAGGGCACCGTCCGCGCCGGTCCGCCGCGCCGCACGGTGACCTCGGGTGCGTGGCCCTGCCCGTGGGCCGCGCTGCCGGAGCCGGTCTGCGGCGCCGCCGCGGCCGGCGAGGCGGCCAGCCCGAGCACCGGCCCGGCCAGCAGCGCCATCGCCGCGCCCCCGGCCAGCCCCATGACGCCGGTACGGGGTCGTGACCTGCGGATGTCCTTCATGTCGGATTTCCTCTCAGCCGGTGCGCGTCCTGCCTGGGTCATGACGACGGTGCAGCAGGACGGCGACGGCTGGAAGACGGCAACGGCAACCCGGGCTGAACTTCCGTGCCGGAAGGGACAGTCGGGGCCGAAGGGGGATCAGGCGAACTGGCCCGGCTGGTAGGAGCCCGCGGGCTGCCTGATGATGACGTTCATCCTGTTGTAGGCGTTGATCACCGCGATCAGGGCCACCAGGGCGGCGAGCTCGTCCTCGTCGTGGTGCTTGGCGGCGTTCGCCCACACCTCGTCCGGGACCCCGCCGGCCGCGTCCGCGATACGGGTGCCCTCCTCGGTCAGCTCCAGGGCGGCCCGCTCGGCGTCGGTGAAGACGGTGGCCTCCCTCCAGGCGGCGACCAGGTGCAGGCGCTGGGCGGTCTCCCCCGCCGCCTCGGCGTCCTTGGTGTGCATGTCGGTGCAGAAGCCGCAGCCGTTGATCTGGCTGGCCCGCAGCAGCACCAGGTCCTGGGTGGCCCGGGGCAGCGACGAGTCGGCGACCGCCTTGCCCGCCGAGTTGAGGTACTTGGTGAACTTCTGGCCGGTGGTGCTGGTGTAGAGGTTCAGACGCGCGTCCATGACTGGCTCCCTGATCTGCTGCGATGCTCTGCCGTCGCCGGCGGGTACACCCCTCTGACGTAGCGGACCGGGGTGATGTGACCGGCCGGCGTGTGACGTGGCTCTCAGCGTTCGAGGGGTCGCCGCATGCCGGCGCGGCGGCCCTGGGGACCGCCGCGCCGGTGGTGCGTGGGCGTTCTAACTCGCGCTGCAGGAGAAGGACGGCCAGGTGGTCGAGCCGTTCTTCTGTACTGTCAGGCCCCAGTTGTTGCCGCTGCCGTTGGGCTTGGCGACCAGCTGGTACTGGCTGGGGTAGCTGGCGCTGATGTTCCAGGTCGACATGACCACCTCGGGGGCGGGCATGTTCACCGTCACGGTCCAGTTGCTGGAGCCGGAGACCGAGACGTTGAGGTTGTACCGGTCGCTCCACTGGTCCCCGGCCGTCACGTTGGCGGTGCAGCTCCCGCCGCCACCGCCGGTCGTGCCGCCGTTGGTGGTGCTCCCGGTCGTGCCGCCCGTCGTGGTGCTGCCGGTGGTGCCGCCGCCCCCGTCGGGGGCCACCGCCCGGCCGGTCTGCGGGGAGATCATGCCGTAGCACATGCCGCGGCTCGCGAGGTTCTGCGCGATCTGCGGGATCGCGGCCAGCGTGTTGGCGGGCCACTCGTGCATCAGGATGACCTGGCCGTTCTGCAGCTGCGCGTTGGCCGCGACGATCGCGGCCACGCTCGCGCCGTTCCAGTCCTGCGAGTCGACGTCCCAGATGACCTGCGTCAGGCCGTACTTGGACTCGACGCCCTGGAGCGTGGAGTTGGTCTCGCCGTACGGCGGGCGGAAGAGCTTCGGGGTGCCGCCGCCCGCGCTGGCGATGGCCTGCTGGGTCCTGGAGACCTCGGAGTCGATCTGCGCCTGGCTCTCCTGGATCAGGTGCGGGTGGGTGTAGCTGTGGTTGCCGACCCACATCCCCGCGTTGACCTCGGCCTGGACCTGCGCGGGGAACTGGGCTGCGTACTGGCCCTCGTTGAAGACCGTGGCCCGCAGCCCGTTCTGCTTGAGCGCGTTGAGCAGGGCGGGGGTGTGGTCGTTGGACGGGCCGTCGTCGAAGGTGAGCCCGACGTAGCCGTTGCAGGTCGCGGCATGCGACGGCGTGGCGCCGGTGGTGAAGGTCAGGGTGGTCGCTACGGCCATCGCGGCGACGGCGAGCCCGGTGACCAGGGTGTGCGCCGAGAGTTTCCTTGGGATACGCATGCGGGGTGCGTCCTCCTCGTGAGGTGGGGGGATCGAGGGCGTCAGGTGCTGCTGCAGGTCAGTGCGCTGGGCGGGGTGGCGGAACTTGCGTTGGCGACGAAGCCGAAGGTGGTGCTGCCGCCTGCGGCGACGGTGGCTGGGCGACGCGTTCGGGCGGCCGCCGCCGCCCACACCCGGGGTCGATGTCGGGGGAAGCGCATGGGGGGAACCTCCAGTGGGGGGCGCACGGTCGGCACGCGGGGAGGTGCCGCTCTCGGGTGGGGGTCCGAGAGCCGCGAAGGTGCCGTAGACCGGGCCGGGGGCTGGGAGCGCTCCTAGGTTAGGTACGGGTCCCGAGCGTGACAATATGCGGAACGCGGGTGCCTCAGCTTGGCCGTTTTCCCACCCGAGGCGGGTCTCGGATCCCCTCAACAGGCGGGCGGAACGGCGGAAACCGGCCACACACATCACGCTGACCTGCACATTTAGCAGCCGAACATTTTCAGCCACTTTCCGGGACAACAGCGAAACTTTCGGAAATCCATGCGGGTGAATCCCTGATCTCCGCTCAGTGAGGAATACCCCCTGGGGGTATATGGTTGGCACAGGTCGAGCGCAGTGCGATCCGACCGCTCACGAAGGAGACGGGGCCATGGACCACTCCCACCACGGACATCACGACCACCACAGCGGGCACGCCGGCCCGCACGCCGGCCACCACGGCGGCGGGCAGCCCGGCTCCCGGGCGGCCGGCTGGCGCACCGCCGCGCAGGCGACGCTGCACTGCCTGACCGGCTGTGCCATCGGCGAGGTCCTGGGCATGGTCATCGGCACCGCGGCCGGTCTGCACAACGGCGCGACGGTGGCCCTCTCCATCGCCTTGGCCTTCGTCTTCGGCTACGCCCTGACGATGCGCGGCGTCCTGCGCGCCCAGGTGCCCTTCCGGCAGGCGGCGAAGATCGCGCTGGCCGCCGACACCGTGTCCATCGCCGTGATGGAGCTCATCGACAACACCGTGATGGTGGGGGTGCCAGGCGCCCTCGACGCGGGCCTCGGCGACGCGCTCTTCTGGGGCTCGCTCGCCTTCTCCCTCGCCGCCGCCTTCGTGATCACCACACCGGTCAACCGCTGGATGATCGGCCGCGGCAAGGGCCACGCCGTCGTCCACGCCTACCACTGAGCGGGACGCGCCTCAGCGCTGCTCCCTCTGCCAGGGGCTGACGCCCAGCTTCCCCGTGGTGCCCAGGTCGAGTTCCGGCGTCACCGTCACCGCGTGCGTGCCCGGCTGCGCGACGACCCTGACGTACGGGACGTCGACCGCCGTGCCGTCGGTGACGGTGTTGCGCCACATCAGGCCGGACGTCGCCCGCTCCCCCGGCTGCAGGGTCATCGCGCGGGGCGCCTTGTCGAAGTCGGTGCCGCTGGAGATGCCGCCGCTGCCGTGCAGGACGCTGACGCCGCTGACGGGGCGGTGCCGCGGGTCGAGGAGCTGGATCTGCGGGAAGCCGCTGAGGCGGTAGGGGCGCTTCGAGCAGTTCTCCAGGTGCAGGCCGACCACCCGCAGCCCCATCGCGGCGTCGCCTTCGTCCGCGGAGACCCGCACCCCCGAGGCCGGGCACGCGCCCGGCGCGATGGGAGCCTCGTCGGCGGGGACGCTTCTGACCCGGTAGATCCTCACGTGCGCACCGGCGCCGTGCCGCATGATCACCCCGGCCTCCGCCGTGGCCGCGGCACTCGCGCCGGGTTTCACGCCGGACACCGTCCCGCTCGCGTTCGCCAGCGCCTCGCCCGAGGGCGCGATCACCTCGAACTCGACGGTGTAGGTGACGGGTCGCGCCTCGTGGTTGGTGACCCGGAAGCCGACCTCCACCCTGTCGTGCGCCGACGTGCCGCAGCCGATCGCGCTCCCGCCGACCGCGGTGATCTCGACGCCGTCCGCCGCCGCGGCCGCGGGGTCCGCGGGAAAACCGCACCGGGCGGCGGCGGTCGAGCCGGGGCCGGCGCCCGCGGAGCGCTGCGTGCCGGACACCTCCGTGCCGCACGCCGTCAGGAGCAGGGCGCCGAGCAGGACGGGGGCGGAGAAGGCGAGGCGGTTGCGCATCGGACCACCCCACCAGAGCCCGGCCCCCAACCCCTGTGACGGGGACCACACTTCCCGTCACAGGGGTGTCACAGCCGGTCGGGCGTCCGGTGCCCGTCCTACTCCGGGCTCACCGCCAGCGAGGTGATCCGCTGGGCTCCGGCCGCGCTGTCGGGGGCGGCGCTGGTCAGGTCGAGCCGGATGCGGTCGGTGTGCAGCGCGGCGAAGGTGATCACCGTCGGCGCGTCCGACGCGGTCGCCCAGGTGACGGCCTGGTCGCGGGCCGGCACGAACCGGTCGCCGTCCCAGTAGGAGACGGTGGCCGCGGCGGGCAGCGAGTGGGTGGCGTCGACGGTGAAGGAGACCGCGACGGACTCGGCGCTGCGGGGCGCCGCCCAGGCGACCGAGACCCAGTCGGCGGCGCGGGCGCCGCTGAAGGCCGGGAGCAGGGCGGTGGCGCTCTTCTTGAAGGCGTTGGACCACCCCGTCGCCGGGTCGCCGTCGAGCATCGCGGCCGGCAGGGTGTTCCCCGCGCCCGAGTAACTGGCGTCCGCCAGCGGGTAGTCGGGGGCGGCCGGCGCCGGGCCTGCGGCGAACCGCGCGGGCGCGGTGGTCGCGACGTCGGACGCGTGGGCGGTCCGCACATGGAGGACGGCCGGGTGCAGGCCGGGTCCGGTGGCGGTGACGGTCAGGCGCCCGGCGGAGGTGCCGGAGCGGACGATGGCCAGCGCCTTGCCGTGGAAGGCGGTGCGGGTGCTGGCCTGGTAGCGCTCGGCGCTCTCCTGGCGGCCGTTGTCGACGCCGGCCAGCGAGCCGCCGTCCACCGCGAAGGTGAGCAGGTGCTCGGCACCGGGCACGACCGTTCCGCGGGCGTCGATGACCTCGGCGGTGACGTAGACCAGCGAACGCCCGTCGGCGGGCAGCGTGTCGCGGTCGGGCAGCAGCCGCACGGTGTGCGGTGCGCCCGCGGTGCGCAGCACGTCGGTGGCCACCGTCCGCCCGCCCCGCATCGCCACCGCCTTCAACTCGCCCGGTGCGAAGGGCACCTGCCAGGTCAGGTGGAGCTTGCCCGCGCTGCCGTTGGGGCTGGTGTAGCTGCCGGGGTAGGGGCCGCCGGTGACCGTGCGGTCGTCGCCGGTCGCCTCGGTGGTCTCCAGGTACGTGCGCCCGTCGGTGGTCTTCTTGGTGTCGAAGCGCCGCACGCCCAGCGAGCGGCCGTCGAGGAACAGCTCGACGGTGTCGACGTTGGAGTACGCCCAGACCTCGACGGTCTCCCCCGGCTTGTGGTCGGTCCAGTCCATCGGCACGAGGTGGACCATGGGCTCGGTCGTCCACTGGCTGCGGAAGAGGTGGTACATGTCCTTGGGGAAGCCGGCCGTGTCGACCGCGCCGAAGAAGGACGCCTTGACCGGGAAGACGTTGTAGGGCGTGGGCTCGCCGATGTAGTCCATGCCCGACCAGAGGAACTGCCCGGCGAAGAAGCGCCGGTCGCGGTCCTTCTTCAGGCCGTACTCGCCGCTGATCGTCCAGGAGGCGAGGTTGTTGTCGTAGCTGGAGGTCTCGCGCCTGCCCGGCGTGTAGTTCTCGCCGGTGTTGAGGTGCTGCGGCTCCTGGTAGGCGCCGCGGGTCGAGGTCTCCGAGGACGACTCGGACTCGAAGAGGAACAAGTGCGGGTAGCGGGCGTGCAGGGCGTCCACCGAGGCCGCGGTGTTGTAGTTCAGGCCGAGGCCGTCGAGCTTGGCGAGCATCAGGTCGGCCGCCGAGCCGACCGCGGGCAGCCCGCGGTACTTGTCGGAGCCGATGACGACCGGCCGGGTGGTGTCGAGCGCCCTGACCGCGTCGATCAGGCCCTGGGCCATCGCGAGGCCGGCGGTGCTGGTGGAGTCGGGGATCTCGTTGCCGATCGACCACATGATGACCGCGGGCGAGTTGCGGGCCGCCCGCACCATCTCCGCTATGTCGGCGGCACTGTCGGCGTCGAAGAAGCGGTGGTAGTCGTAGGTGGTCTTGCCGGTGTGCCAGCAGTCGAAGGCCTCGACCATCATCACGATGCCCAACTGCTCGCAGACCCGGATCATTTCCGGCGACGGCGGGTTGTGGGAGGTCCTGAAGGCGTTGACGCCCATGGACTTCATCAGGGTCATCTGCCGCAGCAGCGCGTCGGCGCTGATCGCGGAGCCCAGCGCGCCCTGGTCGTGGTGCAGGTCGACGCCCTGGAGCTTGGCGTGGACGCCGTTGACCGTCAGGCCCAGTTCCGGGTCGACGCTGACGTAGCGGATGCCGAAGGTGGTGGGCAGGCTGTCCAGGGTCCTCCCGTCGACCTGCACCTCGGCCTCCAGACGGTAGAGGTGCGGCGACTCCAGGGACCACAGCAGGGGGTGGGCGACGGTCATCTCCAGCGTCGCGGTGCCCTGCCCGGCCGCGGCGAGGTCGAGTGGCGCGCTCCCCTGGGCCACCTGGCGGCCCTCGGGGTCGCGGACGGTGGCGACGACGGTGGCGTTGCGTGCCTGCGCCGTCTCGTTGACCGCGGTGATCTCCGCGCGGACGGTGGCGCGGCCGGCTCCGACGGTGTCCGCGAGGCCGGGGGTGGTCACGAAGGTGCCCCACCGGGCCAGGTGGACCGGGTCGGTGATGACCAGCCGGGCGTTGCGGTAGATCCCGCTGCCCGAGTACCAGCGGCTGCTGGGCAGCTGGTTGCGCACCTGGACGGCGATCACGTTCGGGGTGCGGCCGTCGGTGTGCAGCAGGTCGGTGAGGTCGAAGGCGAAACCGGTGTAGCCGTAGGGGTGGTTGCCGACCAGCGTGCCGTTGCAGTAGAGGTAGCTGTCCATGTAGACGCCGTCGAACTCCACCGACACCCGGCGTCCCGCGGCCGCCTGCGGCAGCGTGAAGGACGTGCGGTACCAGCCCAGGCCGCCGGGCAGGAAGCCGGTGCCGCCCGAGGTGCCCGAGTCGGTGGTGGGGGTCTGCTCGATGCTCCAGTCGTGCGGGACCGAGACCTCCCGCCAGCGGGAGTCGTCGTAGCCGGGCTCCGCGGCGTCGGCGTAGGCGCCGGTCGGGTCGGTGATGCCGGCCGGGTTGACCAGCGCGAAGCGCCATCCGTCGCTGAGGTCGACGGTCCTGGCGGGTGTACGACTGTGTGCGGCGTCGGGGCCGCCGCCCTGGGCGGTGGCGGCGGCGGCAGTGGGGACGAGCCCCGGCAGGGCGGGGACTGCGGCTCCCACGGCTCCGGTGACCAGGAACGATCTGCGATTGACCGGCACTGCGACCACTCCTCGGTGAGGCTGTACGCGACAGAGGCGTTGGTGATGTTCACGCTCACAATCGATCAGCAACAAACGGAATCCACCAACGCCAGACGGATTCTTGCAGTGCGGGACCCGCGGGGGTCAAGAGTCGTGCCGCATCTTCGTTGAGCGATACACCATCTCGGGTCGGCGCGCGGGGCCGGACCAGCCGTGCTGTCATGGAGCTGAAGACCGTTCCCCGCTCCCCCCGGGAGGTCCGGATGGCCACCTACCGTGCTGCACAAGTCCCCACCGCCGGCGGCGGGTTCGAGATCGTCGAACGCGAGCTGCGCGAACCCGGGCCAGGGCACGCCAGGATCGCCGTGGAGGCGTGCGGGATCTGCCACAGCGACGCGGGATTCGTCGAGGGCGCCTTCCCCGGCCTCAGCTTCCCGCTGGTCCCCGGGCACGAGATCGCCGGCCGCCTCGACGCGCTGGGCGACGGCGTGGCCGAGCGCGGCTGGCAGGTCGGCGACCGGGTGGTGGTGGGCTGGTTCGGCGGCAGCTGCGGCCACTGCAAGCAGTGCCGGCAGGGCGACTTCATCGTGTGCCAGAACCTCAAGGTCCCCGGCTGGGCCTACGACGGGGGCTTCGCCGAGTCCGTCGTCGCCCCCGCCGACGCGCTCGCCCGCATCCCCGACGACCTGTCGCCCGCCGACGCGGGACCGCTCGGCTGCGCGGGCGTGACCACGTACAACGGCCTGCGGCGCAGCTCCGCCCAGCCGGGCGACCTGGTGGCCGTCCTGGGCATCGGCGGCCTGGGCCACCTCGGCGTGCGGTACGCGGCCGCGATGGGCTACGAGACGGTGGCCATCGCCCGCGGCGCCGACAAGGCCGAGCTGGCCAAGGAGCTCGGCGCCCACCACTACGTCGACAGCACCGCGGGCACCCCGGTCGCCGAAGCCCTCCAGGCGCTGGGCGGCGCCGACGTCGTCCTCGCCACGGTCGGCAACTCCGAGGCCATCGGCGCGGTCGTCGACGGGCTCGCCCGGCGCGGCGAACTCGTCGTCATCGGCGCCACCGGCGACCCGATGGGCATCGCCCCGCTGCAGCTGATCCTGCAGGGCCGGGTCGTCCGCGGCCACCCCTCGGGCACCTCGCAGGACGTCGAGGACACGATGCGCTTCAGCGCGCTGCACGGCATCCGGCCGACCGTCGAGACGGCCCCGCTGGACGACGCGGAGGCCGCCTATCAGCGGATGATGTCCGGGGCCGCGCGGTTCCGCATGGTGCTCACCATGTGAGGACCCGCGCACGGCCAAGTGGATAGGCCGGGCTGCGACTTCGCCGTAGAGTCGGACATGTGTGCTGCCGGTCGCCGGCGCGCGGTTCCGGGACTGCATGTCCCCCGGGGGAGGGCAGAAGCCGCATGACCCGACGCTCCACGAGCGGTCCGATAGCCGTCTGGGCCGAGATGCAGCGCCAGCAGCAGCGGCAGCAGGACGCCCAGCAGCGGGCGCGGGCACAGCAGCAGCGGGAGCAGGAGCGGCGGCAGCGGGCGTACGAACGGGACATGGCCCGGCAGAACCGCGAACGCCAGGCCGCCTACCGGCAGCACCAGGAGGCCGAGGCACTGCGGCGCACCGAGGAACTCGACGCCCGCGTCGCGGCGCTGGGCGGGCTGCTCGCCACCGGGAGCCGCGCCCCCGCCTTCCGCGCGGCCGCGCTGCGCCGCCCCGAGCGGCTCCAGCCGTTCGCCCCGGGAGCACTCGCCCGCCCGCTGCCGATGCCCGACCCGCAGCGCTACCAGGCCCAGGCCGGCGGTTGGGGCCGGGCCAACCGCCGCGCGCAGGAGGAGGCGCAGGCCCGCTACGCCCGCGACCTGGCCGCCGCGCAGGCCGCCGAAGCCCAGCGGCAGCACCAACTGGCCGACTACCGGCGGCAGTACGACCGGTGGGCCGCCGACCAGCTCGCCGAGATCCGCCGGCACAACGCCGGGGTCGAGCAGTTGGCCGAGGGCCTGCGCGGCGGCGACCCCGACGCGGTCGCGCAGTACTTCTCCGCGGCCCTGTACGCCTCCACCGCCTGGCCTGAGGACCTGCCGCGCCAGGTGGACGCCGCGTACGACGCGGGCGCGCGGCAGCTCGTGCTGACCTGGGAGCTGCCCGGGTACGACGTCGTACCCGAGACGAAGGCGGTGCGGTACATGCCGAGCGCCGACCGCCTCAAGGACACCGCCCGCCCGGTGGCGCAGCGCCGCGCCCTGTACCGCGACCTGCTCGCCCAGTGCGTGCTGCTGGCGCTGCGCGACCTCTTCGCGGCCGACGGGTCCGGCGCGCTGGACTCCGTCGAGCTGAACGGCTTCGTGGACGACCACGACCCGGCGACCGGCCGCGAGGCGCGGATCTTCCTGGCCGCCGTGACGGCCGGCCGCGCCGCCTTCGACGCGCTCGACCTGGTGCGGCTGAGCGCGGTCGACTGCCTGGTCGACGTCTTCCACGGGCGGCTCTCGGCCCGCCCCGACCAGCGCACCGCCGTCCGCCCCGGGCGGCTCCCCGACGAGGTGGGCGCCCCCGCCGCCCCCGCGCCCGTCGCGCCGCCCGCCCCCGTGGACGACGACGGGGAGCCCGACCTGTTCGCGATGGACCCGCTGGTCTTCGAGGAACTGGTCGCCGCGCTCTTCCGCGCCATGGGCATGGAGGCGGTGACCACCCAGCGCTCGGGCGACGGCGGTGTCGACGTGGACGCCGTCGACCCGACCCCGATCCGCGGCGGCACGATCGTCGTCCAGGTCAAGCGCTACCGGCACACCGTGCAGCCCACCGCGGTCCGCGACCTCTACGGCACGGTGCAGCACACCGGCGCGAACAAGGGCGTGCTGGTCACCACGTCGCGCTTCGGCAACGGCTCGCACACCTTCGTCCGCGGCAAACCGCTGGAGCTGGTCTCCGGCGAGCAGCTGGTCGAGCTGCTCCACCAGCACGGCCTGCGCGGCCGCCTCGGCCCCGGCGACCGCCCGCCCGTGCCCGCGGCCCCGCCGACGCCCGACCACAACGTCCTGGGCGTGTCCTGGGCGGGCCGGGTCGCCCTCGACGTGTGCGCGCTGGTCTGCCGCGGCGGCACCGTGCTCGGCGACGACCACTTCGTCTTCTACAACAACCCGCGCACCCCCGACGGCACCGTCGCCGCGATCCCGGCGACCGCCCCCGACAAGGCGGCCCTGCGGGTGGCCTTCGACGCGCTGCCCGCCGCCGCCGACCGCCTCGTCCTGGCCACCGCGATCGACCCGACCGTCAACCCCGACGCCGACCTGTCCGGCTTCACCGACGCCGGCATCCGGCTGCTCGACGCGTCGGGCGCCGAGCAGGGCCGCCTCGACGTCTCCGACGGCCGCCCCGGCGAGACCGCCCTGGTCCTCGGCTCGTTCCGCCGCCGGGCGGGCGGCGACTGGGACTTCGTGATGGGCGGCAAGGGCTACACCGGCGGCCTGGAGGCGCTGATCCGCGACCACGGCATCGAGGTCTCCTAGCCGTCCCGCCGTCCCGGCCGGCCGTCGGGGCCGGCCGGGGCGGTCAGGCGGTCAGCCGAGGTCGACGTCCGCGGAGGAGGTCAGGCCGCCGGTGGCGACCGTCACCGTGACGCGGCCGGGGCGGACGGCGGTCAGGGTGGCGGTGCTCAGGTCGAGGACGGCCAGGGTGGAGGGGTGGCGGCGGGCGGCGGAGGCTGCGGCCGCGGTGGCCGCCACCGTCAGGCCGCGGCTGCCCGACCAGGTCACGCTGGCCGGGAAGCGCAGCGGGAAGCGCAGGCCGAACTCGCTGGTGACGCCGGTCGCCTCGACCGTGCCCGACGCGCCCACCGCGAGGCTGCCGGGTGCCGTCAGGTCGATGCGGTCGATCAGCGGGCGGCTCTCGGCCTGCAGCCACTCCCGGGTCTCCGGGCTCGGCCGGCCCGCCCTGATCCGCGCCGGGCGCGGGTCGACGGAGACGTGCATCCAGCCGAAGAAGCCGCCCTGGTCGGGGGAGCTGTAGGGGGTCTTGCCCACCGCGGGCGTGGTGACGTCGAGCACGCCGTCGGTGCGGGTGACCGACGCGGTGTGCGCGTGGCCGGTGAACAGCGCGACCGGCTTGCCCGACTGCTCGCGGAAGTCGGCCAGCCACCGCTGCAGCAGCCCGGCCTCCAACTGGTCGGACAGCTGGGAGGCCGCGGCCCCCGACGGGTCGTGCAGCGGGTGGTGGAAGGAGACCACCACCCCGGTCACCGACCTGTCCCCGGCGGCCTTCGCCAACTCGGCCTGGAGCAGCGGCACCTGGTCCCAGTCGGAGGTGCGCATGTCGCCGGTGTGCGAGTCCAGCAGGATGAAGCGGGTGCCCTTGTGGTCGAGAACCTGCTTGTTGGGCCGGCCCGTCACCGCCAGGAAGGTGTCCAGGCCGCCGGTCGCGGACAGTCCCGCCTCGTGGTTGCCCGGCGTCCAGTACACCGGCAGGCCGGCCGGTACGTGGTCGCGCAGCAGCCCGTCGGCGAGGTCGAAGTCGGCGGGGTTGTTGTTGTCGACGAAGTCGCCGTTGATGAGGATGAAGTCCGGCCGGGCCGCAACCACTTGGCCCAGTGCGGCGACCGCCTGCCGCCCGGAGAAGGAGTCGAGGCCGGCCGCGGCGCTGATGTGCAGGTCGGACAGGACGGCGAAGGTCCAGCGCCGGTCGGGCAGTTCGCCCTGCTCGACGACGTACGGGTCGGGCATCGGCGGCTCGGCCTGGTCCGGCTGCTGCCCCACCTGGGCGGCGAGCCCGTCGAAGTCCAGCTGTCCCGCGTTCTTGTTGGTCTGCGAGGTCTCCGCGATGTAGAGGCGCGACAGCGTGACGGGGTCGGAGAAGCCGGCCGGGATGTCGCCCACGACCCGCCGCCAGCCCGTCCAGTCCACGACGGTGGCGAAGGTGAACGGCACGTTGGTGGTGCCCTGCGAGGACAGCATCGCGCGCAGCCAGTGGCCCTTCCCGTCGCCGTTGACCCACAGCGCGAGCTTCCTGGTGCCCACCGGCAGCGTGATCGGGGCGGGCGAGGCGACGACGTAGGCCGCCGAGGTGCTGGGCTGCCCGGTGAAGTCGTACGTCAGCCGCAGCGCGTGGTTGCCCGCGGCCGCGCCCGGGCGGTCGGGCGCGTCGACCACCGCGACCGACGCCGTCCCGCGGGCGGCCAGCGCCGTCCAGGTCTCGCCGGGCTCGAACTCGCCCAGCGACACGTCGACCAGGCCCACCGACACCGGCAGCCTGACCGTCACGCCTTGCACCGTCGCGGTGAGCGCCGCCGACCGGCCGCCCGCGTCCGCCGCGCCGGTGATCGTCAGGGCGCCACCGGTGGCAGCCACGGTGATCACGGACCTGTCGTAGTCGAGGGTCACGTCGCGCGGCGCGACGGGCGCGTCGAAGCCGTCCGCGTCGTAGCCGACGAGGCCGACGCTCAGCGCCGCGCCCGGGTCGAGGGTGACCGCCCGCTGGGTGAACGCCAGCCGGTGCAGCTCGCCGAGCACCCGCAGCCCGTACTCGCCGTCGGCCCCGCCCGCGTGCGCCCGCAGCACCCCGGCGCCGGACCGCCTGGCCCGGAAGACGCCGTCGCTGACCTTGCCGAGCGAGCCCGGCTCCGCCGCCCACCCGACCTGGTGCCCCGCGGTCGCCGCAGGACCCCACGCCTCGTCGTAACCGGCGACCGAGACGTCCACCGTGAGCCCGGGGACCACCCGGTCGGCCTGCGGGCGCACGTCGAGCCCGCGCAACTGCCCCGAGCCGCGGCGGCCGAAGAGGCCGACGCCGTTGGGGACCGGGCGCTCGGCGCCGTCCGAGGGGGTGTTGACGACGCCGACGCCGGTGTCGCCGGGGCGCCGCGCGACGATCTCGGTCGAGCCGCCGCCGTCCAGCATGAAGGCCTCGTCCGCGCCGAGTCGGGCCATCAGCCTGGCCATGTCGTCGAAGCTGAGCCCGGTGGAGAAGTTCCCGCCGCCGTCGACCGCGACGAGCAGCAGCCGGTGCCCGCCGGCCGGCCAGCCCACCGCCGTACGCGGCTTGGGCGCGTCGTTGCCGGTGCTGGGCGGGAAGTCCACCGGGGTGCCGCCCCTGACCAGCACAGAACCGCTGCCGAGCGCCATCCGCAGCGCGCCGGGCGCGTCGCTCTGCGGCGCGAAGTCCACGCTGACGGCGTCGCCCACGCGGGTGCCGGCGAGCCGGCCCGCGGCGGCGCCGCGGCCCAGCACGACCAGGCCGTCCGCCGGCACGGGCGTGGCGGTGATCGCGCTGTTCACGACGGTCACCAGGCCGCCGGAGACGACCAGTTCGGTGTACGGCCCCGGGTCCAGCAAGAGCGTGCGGTCCGCGTTCCCCCACAGCGGGGTGAAGACGGCGACCCCGTCGGCGGGCGTGGACGCCGAGTTGAGCGCGGCCAGCGGCATGGCGGTGCCGGCCACCGCGACCGTCCCGGCGATCACCAGGTCGGCGAGCCGCGCCACCCGGTCGGCGCCGAACGCCACCACCGTCGAGGCCCGGTCGGTCCCCTTGCGCAGCTGCCCGCCCTGGATCTCGGGGCCTTCCGCGGCGAAGGTCTCGGTGATGTCGAAGTAGTCCCCGTTGACCGCGGCCACCGCGTGCTGCCCGTCCGTCGCGCCCTTGAGCGGCCGCGGGTCGCTGACCTTGTCCGCGACGAGGTCGACCGACACCGAGGAGTCCCCGAGGTCGGCGTTGAGCACGTGCGCCCGCAGCCACCCGGTGCGCCCGAAGACGTCGAAGGACGTCAGCGCGATACCCGGCGCCACCGGGTGGTCCACCCGGCTGCTCACCACCGACTCACCGTCGACGGCCAGCCGGTACACCGGCGGCCTGAACGCCCCCTGCGCGCCGCCGACCGGGCCGCCGTCCCCGCCCCCGCCCTTGACCGCACCCTGCTCGCCCTCCGCCGCCGCCGCGGTCCCCCCGGCCGCGGCGACCCCGGCGGCGGCGACGGCGCCCACGATGAGTCCCCGGCGCGTGATCTCGGCTCTGCCGCTGTGCTTCATGTCCATGGCGCCCGACGCTAGGCCTTCCGCACGCCACGAGGGTGGACGTCCGGGTGAACAGGTGTTGACCAGCGCCTCTTTCACCCGGCTCTGCGGTGATGTGCGGGGCCCGGCGCACGCAGCGGATGCGCGCGCGCTGGGGTGGCGAGAGGCTGGAAGGAGCAGTCCCGCGGCCTCCGGTCGCCGCGCGGCCCGTCAGGGGGTACCGCCGCATCGGCCGCCCGGGCACGGGGGAGGGGCCGGGCTGCACACGGCCGCGCCCCCGCGAGGAGATCGCCATGGACGCAACGACGCTGCAGGGGATACGGACCGCGCTACGGGGTCCGGTGATCACCGCCGAGGACCCGGGGTACGACGAGGCCCGCAAGGCCTACAACGCGATGATCGACCGGCGGCCGGCGGCCGTCGTCCGCTGCAAGGACGCCGGTGACGTCCGCGAGGCGGTCACCGCGGTCCGCGACCAGGGCCTGGAGATCGCGGTCCGCGGCGGCGCGCACAGCGGCCCCGGGCTGTGCCTGGTGGACGGCGCCGTCACCGTCGACCTGTCACCGATGAGCGGCGTGCGCGTCGACCCGGTGGCGCGGACCGCCCAGGTCGCCGCGGGCAGCCTGCTGGGCGACCTCGACCACGCCGCGGACGCCTTCGGCCTGGGCGTACCGGCCGGGATCGTGTCGACGACCGGCGTGTCAGGGCTGACGCTGGGCGGCGGGCACGGCCACCTCACCCGCAAGTACGGCCTGACCGTGGACAGCCTGACGTCCGCGGACGTCGTGCTCGCCGACGGGGAGTTCGTCACCGCGAGCGAGCGGGACCACCCGGACCTGTTCTGGGCGCTGCGCGGCGGCGGCGGCAACTTCGGCGTCGTCACCTCGTTCACCTTCGACCTGCACCCCGTGGGCACCGTCCTGCTCGGCATCACCCTGTGGTCCCTGGACCGCATCCGCGACGTGCTGCGCTGGTACCGCGAGTTCCTGCCGCAGGCGCCGACCGACCTGAACGGCTTCTTCCTGGAGCTGACCGTGCCGCCGGCCCCGCCCTTCCCCGAGGAGATCCACGGCCGGAAGATGTGCGGCGTCGTGTGGTGCTGGACGGGCGAGCCGGACGACGGCGAGAAGGCGCTCGCGGTCGTCGACGAGGCCGCGCCGCCGGACTTCCACTTCACGTCTCCGATGCCGTACCCGGTGGTGCAGTCGATGTTCGACGGCCTGCTGCCCTCGGGGCTGCAGTGGTACTGGCGGGGCGACTTCTTCGACGGCATCCCCGACGACGCCGTCGAGGTGCACGCGACGTACGCGGAGCGGCTCCCGACCGGCCTGTCGACCATGCACATGTACCCGATCGACGGCGCCGTGCACGACGTCGCCCCTGACGACACCGCGTGGGCCTACCGGGACGCCCTGTGGTCCGGCATCATCGCCGGCATCGACCCCGACCCGGCCAACGCCGACGCGATCAGGCAGTGGTGCGTGGACTACTGGGAGGCGCTGCACCCGCACTCGATGGGCGGCGGGTACGTCAACTTCATGGGCAGCGGCGAGAGCCAGGGCCGCGTCCGCGCCACCTACCGCGACCACTACGACCGCCTCGCGGACATCAAGCGGACCTACGACCCGGACAACTTCTTCCACGCGAACCAGAACATCGCACCGTCCGCACCCGCCGCCCGCTGAGCGGCGGGCCTGACCCCGTTCCCGTGATCACCGCGGCGCGACCGCATTTTCACCCCCGGCCGGAAGCGGAGTAATCCGTTCGGCAATGGCACGGCTGATTTCGTTGTCAGGACGAGGGAAAGCGGCACACCACCGCACGGGGCCGGTCAATGGCGAAAATTCTCGGTCGGGTCGGCTCCCTTCACGACTCGTGACGGCTGACACGCAGCCGGTGATCGGCGTCGAAAGGGAAGAGGGGGAGAGGGAATTCACAGGTTCGGCGTACAGGGTTACAAAAGCGTGATGTAGTGGCATTTCCGGGACTTCTCGCGCCAGAGAAAAGCCGCGGAGGGCCGGAAGCGTGGTGTAGCGTCTGCCCCCAGACGGAGCGTCCCCGAGGAATCGGCGGGTGCGGCAATCCGTTGTCGGGGGCGTTTGTGCCATTCTCCCGGGAATGGCGATTCAGGTGGCCCGGCGGAGGCCGAACGAGGTCGAATTCGGGCTTTCCGCCGCGCCCTCCAGGACGCGTCTCAGCAGGGAGCGGACAGGATGCCACACATGGCGGTGGTGCGGACCGGCCGGCGGCGTGCCGCACCGGGGCTGGCAACGGTCGTCGCGCTCGTGTTCGCCGCCGCACTGTGCTCGTTGCTGCTGGCCCCGCACGCGGTCGCGGACGCGCCGCCGATACCCGGGTCGCCGCTCGACGCGTACGACAAGCAGGTGCCCTACGACGTCGGGGCGCACAAGCTGGCCCGGCTGGCAGCGCTGATCGCGTACGTGCTGATGGTCGCCACCGTCGTGCTCGGGGTGGTCCTGCGGCTGCGGTTCATGCAGCGGGCGGTCAACCGGGCGACCTTCTACGGCGCCCACACGACGCTGGCGCTGTCCGCGATGATCTTCGGCGGCATCCACGGGCTGACCTTCGTCTACCAGCCGGTCTGGCAGATCGGCTGGACGCGGCTCGCGGTGCCGTTCACCGGCGGGGTGCAGCGGGTTCCGGTGGGCCTGGGCATCCTCGGCGTCGAACTGGCCGTCGCGGTGGCCTGCTCGGTCTGGCTGCAGCGCCGGCTCGGCTACCACCGCTGGCTGCGCGTGCACCAGTTGGCGTACGTCTCCTTCGGGCTGATCTGGCTGCACATCTTCCTGGTCCACCCCGAACCGCGGCACCTCAACCTGGTGTCGGTGGGCATCGCCGCGGGGGCGGGGACGATCCTGCTGGCCTTCCTGATCCGCGCTCTGCCGTCGCGCTCCCGGCTGCGAAGACGGGCCTTCCCCGGCGGCACGGGAGTGGTCGAATGACGTACCCGCCGGGCAACGTACCGGCCGTCGCCTACCCGGAGCAGGCCGTCGCCCACCCGCAGCAGCGGCCGTACCCGCCGCTGCCGCAGCAGCCGTACGTACCCGCCCACCCCCAACCGCAGGTGTACGCGCACCCGCAGCCGCCGCACACGGTCGAACTCCAGTCCACCGCACCGGCGATCCCGGCCGACTCCTTCGACCTGCCGCGGCCCGCGCTGGTGCCCGAGGACGAGCCGGTACGGATCAGCGTGGACAACAACCGCTGCCACATCTACGGCATCTGCCAGCAGGAGGCGCCCGAGGTCTTCCGGATCTCCGAGGGCGGCTCCCTGCACTACACCCGTGCGGTGCCCGCCGAGTTCGCCGCCAAGGCGCGGCAGGCGGTGCGCTGCTGCCCGATGCAGGCCGTCACGATCCGCGGCGGGGCGCCGGGTGCCGCGGCCCCGGGGGCCGGCGACCGGCAGCCGGTGCGGCCGCTGCGCAGCGGGACCGCGACCCGGGCCGGGCGGCGGCGGATCGTCGTGGCGGGCGCGGGACTTGCGGGGCTGAGCGCGGCGACCCGGCTGCGCGAGCGCGGCTTCGACGGGGAGCTGGTGCTGGTCGGCGAGGAGCCGCAACGCCCCTACAGCCGCCCGCCGTTGTCCAAGCAGTACCTGTCGGGTGCGCTGGGCGAGGAGCAGTTGGCCTTCAGGGCCGACGAGGCGCTCGACGCGCACTGGCTGCTCGACACCCGTATCACCGGGCTCGACGTCCACGGCTCCTCGCTCGAACTGCGCGGCGGGGAGCGGCTGCCCTTCGACGGCCTGGTCGTGGCGACCGGCGTGGACGCCAGACGGCTGCCCGAGGCACCGCTGTTCAGCGACCGGATACGCACGGTACGCACCCTGCGGGACGCGGCCGCAGTACAGCGGGCGATGCACGCGGCCAAGGCCCACCACGTGGTGATACTCGGCGGCGGTTTCATCGGCTGCGAACTGGCCTGCACCGCGCGGGAACACGGCATGGACGTCACCCTCGTGGTGCACAGCGCGCCGCTGCTGCGCCGGGTACTGGGCGAGAAGGTCGGCTCGGTCGTCGGCGGCATCCAGCGCAGGGCCGGCGTCGACGTCCGGCTCGGCACGCAGATCAGCGACTGGCAGGACCACGGCGACCTGCTGCGGCTCCGGCTGGCCGACGGCACGCTGCTGGACTGCGACTTCGTCGTCCTGGGGCTGGGCAGCGAACCGCGCACCGAGTGGCTGCGCGGCAGCGGGCTCGACGTCTCCGACGGGGTGCTGTGCGCGCCGACCTGCCACGCGGTCGACGAGTGGGGCCGCACGGTGCCGCACATCGTGGCCGCGGGCGACGTGGCGCGCTGGCCCAACCCGCGTTTCGACGCGCAGCCGCGCCGGGTCGAACACCTCATCCACGCGGTGGAGATGGGCCAGCACGCGGCCGACGCGCTGCTGCGCGGACCCGCCCGCGCGACCCGCTTCGCGCCGGTGCCGCGCTTCTGGTCCGAGCAGCACGGAACGCGTATCCAGGCGGCCGGGATTCCGGCGCTGGGTACGGAGGTCGAGGTCGTCGAGGGGTCGTTGCGCTCCGAGCGCTTCGTCGCCCGCTACTCCCGGCAGACGCCCTACGGCCCGCAGATCGTGGCCGCCGTCGCCTTCGACATGCCGCTCGAACTCCTCGACTACCGCGACCAGATCGGCCGCTCGCGGCCGCGCACCCGCGGCACGGGTTCGGGCGGCACGGGCGGTTCGGGAAGCAAGAGGAGGAGACGATGAGCCGAGGCGCAGGACGCCGCAGCCGCCGGGCCGGCCGTCCGCCCTCGGGCGGCCTGCTGCCGTGGGCGCTCGCCCTTCCGGCGCGCATGCACCTGCGCTGGCTGGTGATCCTGGTCGTGACGGCCGCGGCGATGGGCGCGTACGGGCACGTCCTGCTCACCGCCGCGCCCATGCCGCCGAGCCAGGCCCCGACGGCCGGCACCGCGCCCCCCGCGGGTACGCCGACGGCCACCCGCGCGGGTACGCACGCCGGCACTCCCGCGCGGACGCCCACCGCCTCCCGCGCGCCCGAGGTCGGCTGAGCCCGCGCTGCCTACGGCCGCGTGTCCGCCGTCCTCATGGACGCCACCGCGTCGGAGACGGTGCTGCGGTAGAGGCCCAGCTTCGGGCCGCGCACGAGCGCGCCCTTGCCCAGCGGGAAGTTCAGCGTCTGGGCGGTGGGCATGTGGTCGCCGTCGGGGAGGACGTTCAGCTCGTCGACGCCCGCGGCGGTGCCGGTCGACGCGCCGCTCGGGTCCAGGTCGACCACCGCGTACGCGGTCTGCCCGGCGTGCACCACGTAGGCGGGCGCGCCGCCGAGGCCGCCGGGCACCAGCGGCTTGACGGCCGTCGCGCCGTCCCCCGAGGCCGCGCCGTCCAGGTCGACCAGCGGGTAGTAGCTCAGGCCGCAGGCGTGCGCCCCGGTGTTGCGTACGGCGATCACCCGCTGCGTCGGGGCTCCGGCGCGGACGGTCACGTGGACCGAGAGGGCGCCGATGGCGCAGGGGTGCTTGAAGGCGTAGGTGTCGGAGTCGGTGCTCGCGGGAGCGGTGGCGCTCTTGCGGGTCGGTGCCGTGGTGAGCGGCGGCCGGGTCGACGCGGGGGCGGAGGTCGCGGCGGAGGCCGGCTGGGTGGTCGGCGACGCGGACGGCGTCCGGGACCCGGCCTGGGCCGAGGACGGGGAGGACGTGGTGGAGGACGACGGCCCGGCTGCCGTGCCGTCGGAGTCCGACTGGCACGCGGTCAGGGCGAGGGCGCCGACCAGGAGGACGGCGGCGGACGAGAGAGCGGATTTCACGGACACGGTGGCTTTGCCTTCGCTGGAGTCGGTGCTGATGCCGCCACCGTCCGCCCCCGGCGGGCCGAATGCCACAGTCTCGCGACAAAGGGGGACGCTGGAACGATTCCACCGCCCTGACCTGCGAAGATGGGGTGACCTGGAACGCCGGTCCGGGACGACGGGGGAAGCGGAATGGCCACGGGGATCGAGGACTTCGCAGCGCAGTTGCGCGAGCTGAAGGAGCGCTCGGGTCACAGCTACGGCATGCTCGCGACCCGGCTGCACGTCAGCACCTCCACGCTGCACCGCTACTGCAACGGCGCCGCCGTCCCCGGCGACTACGCCCCCGCCGAGCGCTTCGCGCGGCTGTGCGGCGCGACCGCGGAAGAGCTGGTGGCCCTGCACCGCCGGTGGCTGCTGGCCGACGCCGCCAAGCGCGTCCCGTCACTGCCCGCGCCGGTGGCGCCTGCTCCGATACCGGTCCCGGCCGCCGAGCCGGACGTGCCCGCGACGCCGCGCGTACGGCGCAGGCGCCGCGGGGCCGTGGCCGTGGCCGTGGCGGCTGCCGCCGCCGCGCTCGCCGTCGTCGCCGCGCCGGCGCTGCACTCCCGCCTCGCCGCCGACGCGCCCGCCGCCACCCTCCCGCATCCGACGCCGACACCCACGGCGAAGGCCGCTGCCGCGCCCCAGGCTCCGGCGCCCGTCAGCGTCTCCGTGCTGTCGGACAACTGGGACACGCAGTGCGACCAGTGGTTCCTGCTGGCACAGCAACCCGGAAAGGTGCCGCCGCCACCGTCGTTGGAGGAGACGAACGGCTGGGCCGCCGCGCTCGGGGGCACACCCGCGGGGAACCTGCGCCTTGAGGTGACCGCGCAGGGATCGCCGGGCCGCCCTGTGGTGCTGCACGGGCTGTACGTCAAGGAGCTGAGCAGCCGCCCGGCGCCCGCCGGCATCGGCTACACGACCGGTTCCGGCTGCGGGGGTGTGCTCACGCCCGCGTACTTCGACGTCGACCTCGACGCCGCCGCGCCGCGCGCGACCTCCGTGGACGGCTTCGCGGGGAACGACCAGCCGCCCGTCGTCGCCGACTTCCCCTTCCAGGTCTCCGGCTCCGAGTCGCAGGTGCTCGACGTGGCAGGGCACACCGTGGACCGGGACGTCAGCTGGTACCTGGAGATCCTCTGGAGCTGCGGCGACCGCCACGGCACCCTGCGCGTCGACGACCACGGCCGGCCGTTCCGCACGGTCGGGCTCAAGGGCGACCCCGGCTACTTCTACAACGGCCGGGCGTGGGAGCCGACGGACGTCCCCTAGCGAGCTACGGCGCCCGGAAGAGGCCGGGGAAGCCGGGGGCGAGCCACGGCTTGCGGCCCCAGGTGAGGATCTTGCCGCGGGACAGCGCGGAGACCGGGCCGCGCCGGCCCAGCGCGATCAGCAGGAAGGTGACCGGCTCCGCGACGATCGTGCAGTCCGCCCGCCGCGGCCGCCCTTCCTCGACCACGGCGGTGCCGCCGGTGAACGTCACGGTGAAGCCGCCGCCGCCGCGCAGCCGCAGGTCGTAGCAGGCGGTGTGCCCGGCGGCGGACGTCGCGTCGACCACCCGGGGCATCGCCAGCTTCACGAACGGCAGGGTCAGGGCCACGTTCGCCGCGCTCAGCATGTGGGGGCGGCGCAGGGCCACGGCGATGTCGTAGCCGTGCCCGAGCATGTGCGTGAGCAGGTACGCGCCCAGCGTGCCGAGGTCCATCGGCCCCATGGGGGTGACGACCGGTTCGCCGTCCGGGCGGGACGCGGCCGCCGCGGTGAAGGCCGTGGCGTGCTCCACGATGCCGTCCGCCAGGGCGGCGGCGCCGCGCTCGGTGAAGCCGGCCAGGCCCGCGGCGTTGGCCGCCGCCAGGCTCCCGGGGGTGCCGTCGCCGTAGGTCCGCGCCTGCCCCTTGGCGAGGTCGGCCATCAGCTGGTTGGCCAGCACGAGGTGGGCGGCGGCCTCACCGACCGTCCACTCGGCCCCGGGTATCCGGACCCCCATGTCCGCACCCGCGCGCACCAGCCCGGCGATCCGCTCCGCGACCAGGCCGGTCTCCCGTTCGAGCATGTCATCCATGCCGGCCCACCCTGTCCCCTCCACCCCTTCCTGTCCAGCCACCCCCTGCGGGGTGCTCGCCCCCTGCGCGGAGGATGACCGTTTTTCAGGGGCGCGGGGAACCGCGCGCGCAACCACAACGCACCGAAAGGTGCTGCCCCACCGCAAGGGGCAGGACCTGAAAGGGGCGCTGGGGGTACCCCAGGCGAAGCTCTGGGGGCGGAACCGCGCTCCCAGCCCCCGCCGGGCCGCGGGCGGCAGCCCCTCGCAAGGGCCACGACCTCAGGTCGTGAGGACGAGCTTCCCGAGGTGGTCGGCCCGGTCGAGGACGGTGTGCGCGGCAACCACCGCGTCCAGCGGATACGTGTCCGCGATGATCGCGCGGAACGCGCCGCCGCGCAGGCCCGCGGTGATGAAGGCCGCGGCCCGCCGCAACCGGTCGGGATCGGTGGTGGTCTCGAAGACCAGGTACGTCCGCATGGACACCGCGGGCATCCCGAGCTCGATGCCGGGGTACGGCGTCGGCTCGCCGCTGAGCGCACCGTAGATCAGCAGCGTGCCGCCGGGGGCGACGAGACCGGCGAGTTCGCGTACCCCGGGACCGGCGACGGCGTCGAGGACGATGTCGGCTCCGCGGCCGCCCGTCGCGGCCCGCACCGCCGCGGCGACGTCCTCCGTGTCGGTGGCGACCACCACCGCGGCGCCCTCCTTCAGCAGGGCGTCCCGCTTCGCGCCGGTGCGGGTCAGCGCGATCGGGGTGGCGCCGAGCCGCTCTGCGACGTGGATGGCGGCCAGGCCCACGCTGCTGGAGGCCGCGTTGATCAGCACGGTGTCGCCCGGCCGCAGCCCGCTCGTCTCGACCAGGGCGCCGTACGCCGTCAGGTACGGCATCCACACCGCGGCGCCCTCGACCGCGCCGAGGCCGGCCGGGCGGTGCAGGACCGCGGCCGCGGGCACGACGGCCTGCTCGGCGTAGACCCCGTAGTCGTTCTGCGAGAACGCCGGCACCGTGCTGACCGGGTCGCCCGCGGTGAAGCCGGTGACGCCGGGGCCGACCGCCTCGACCACCCCGGCGGCCTCGGCGCCGAGCCGGGCGGGGAAGCTCCTGACGGCCTCGATGTAGTTGCCGCTGCGGAAGAGCGCCTCGGCCCGGTTGACGCCGATCGCCTCGACCCTGATCCGCAGTTCGCCCGCGCCGGGCTCGGCGGCCGGCGTGTCCTCCAGGCGCAGCACCTCGGGGCCGCCGAGTTCGCGGAACAGCACCGTTCTGGACATGCGTTGGTCCCTTCGTACGGATTCGGGCGGGTGATCTCCCCGTCCCCACTGAACCCCGGAAGTACGATGGCCGTCAAGCTTTGACCAGTGTCGTACTATGGGCTCCATGAGGGCCACCGACACCGACCGCATCCCGCCGCACCCCGAGGTCGCGGCGGTCACGCTGCAGCAGGTGCTCGACGCGCTCGTCGACCCGGTGCGGCGCAGCATCGTCACGCAACTGGCCGACGCCACCGCCGACATCAGGTGCGGCGACTTCGACCTGCCGGTGAGCAAGTCCACCGCCACGCACCACTTCCGCATCCTGCGCGAGGCGGGGCTGATCCGGCAGCACTACGCCGGCACGTCGCGGATGAACACCCTGCGGCGGTCCGAGGTCGACGCGGTCTTCCCCGGCCTGCTCGACGCGCTGGTCAACGCCGACCGGGCGGCGGCCGTCAGCCGGTAGCCGCCGCTTCGCCCAGCAGCGGGACCGCGGGCGCCGCGGCGTGGACCGCGGCCAGGCCGCCGTCGAGGCCGGTGAGGGCCGGGGCGGGCGCGTCGACCAGGGTGGCGGACTCGGTGACCGCGACCCGCCCGCCGAGCCGCGGCTCGGCCAGCAGCCCGGTCTCGCCGCGCACCAGCAGGCGGACCGCGGCCCAGGGCAGGTTGACCCCGGTGAAGGCGGTCTGGAAGATCCCGGCGGAGGCCCGCGGGTTGGCCTCCAGCAGCACGGGGTGGCCGTCGCGGTACCGCAGTTGGACGTTGGACAGGTAGGCCAGGCCGAAGTGCTCGACCAACCGGCGGGCGATCACGGTGACTTCGGGGTCGTCGAGCAGCAGCCGGTAGCGGCCCTGCTTGGCCCGGGCTATCGCGGCCAGCACCCGGCCGCCGGGCGCGGACAGGCAGTCGACGCTGACTTCCGGACCCTGCAGGTACGGCATCACCAGGAACTCCGGCACCGTCTCGCCCTCGTCCGCGGCCCGCGCCAGCGCGTCGGCGACCGCGGCCACCGACGCCAGCGGCAGCGGCGGCGCGAGCAGGTCGGGCATCCGCAGCGGCCGGTCGTCCAGCAGGCGGAAGCCGAACGCCGAGTACTCGCCCGCAGGTTTGAGGCACACCCGCTCCCCGCCGGCCGCCAGCTCCGCGACCGCCGCCCGGAATCCGGCTGCGTCACGCACCGACCGCCACGGCGGCACCGGCACCCCGGCCGCCCGCGCGGCCTCGTACGTACGGGTCTTGCTGGTCAGCACCTCGACCGCAGCGGGCGGCGAGCACATCAACCGCGTCCCGACCGCGGCGAACTCGGCCCCGCGCCCGGCGAGCGCGGCCAGCCGCCTGGGCGGGACGAGCACGTCGACGCGGTGCCGCCGGCAGAAGTCCAGCGCGAAGGCGGCGTATTCGGCGTCACCGACATGCCGCGGCTCGACCTCGGCCACGTCGCACGCGGCCAGCGCCGGTGCGTCCCGTTCGACGTTCGTCCCGTAGATGCGGACGCCCACGGCGTCCGGGTTGTCACGGAGCATCCGCATCACCTGCGTGGACGCGACCCCCGCGCTGCTGAGCCATATCCGGAGCGCTATCGCCAAGCTCCTTGCCCCTCGAACCGATCATGCGTGAGCGGATCGTAGCTCCGGCCCATGACGCCGACGTTTCCAGCGTGTTGGCACCGGCTGTCAGTCCGGGCCGGCACCGATGCGGCGTCGCCCGCCAGGAGGGTACGCAGGGGCGCACTGCTGCACGCAGGTGTCGTAGGCGATGCCCCGGAGCGGCAGTTGCCGAAGCGCTGCGGCGGTGGCCTCACGGCCTGCGGTGTGTGCGGCGGCCAGTCGTGTCGCACGACCGGCCCTTCCGGGCGGTGATCCACAGAACGGATAGAACTTGCAGGATATAGCTCGTCGCGGACGACCGGTTCGACGAGCACCTCGACACACTGAACGGATGATAGGGAGCAGGTAGTCGAACGTGGCAGCGTGAGCAGGAGGAGAGGACTGATCATGCACAACTGGAAGGACAGCAAAGCCGAAGCCGACGCCATCCACGAGGCGCACGGCACGCAGGCCGGCGACGAGCGAAAGGCTGCGATTCGCGAGGCGCTCGAAGGCCGGGTCCGGGCGTACCGCCTCGCTGAGATCCGCGAGGAGCAGGCTCTGACGCAGACCGATGTCGCCAAGGCGATGGGCACGACCCAGTCGAACGTCTCCCGTTTCGAGCGGGGCGAGCTGGGGCGGTCGGAGCTGGCGACGATTGCCGCGTACGTGGAAGCGCTCGGCGGCACGCTTCGGCTCGTGGCGGATTTCGGCGACCGGCAGCTTCGCGTCAGCTGATTCGCGGACCGCCCCTCACACCGGCGCGCAGCCGGGGCCGACCGGGCCGGAGGGGAGGTAGCTGTGGCGTTCCTGGGGGGTGAGGTCGCGGTGGAGGGCGGTGCAGACGGCGGTGGCCGCGGTCGTGACGTCGGGGAGCCGGAGGTGGAAGAGGCGGGTGGTGCCGTCGAGGGTGGCGACGGCCAGGGTGTGGCCGTCGGGGGAGAAGGCGATCGAGACGGCGGGGGTGAAGCCGGCGGTCATGCTGTTGCGGGTCTGGTGGGTCGCCACGTCGTGCAGCCGCACGCTGCCGTCGGCGGCGCCGGTGGCGACGGTGCGGCCGTCCGGGCTGAACGCCAGTGACGTCACGGCCGTCGGGCCGCCCGGCAGGTCCGCGCGCAGGGCGCCGGTGGCCGGGTCCCACAGGAAGACGGTGCCGTTGCCCGCGGCGGTGGCCAGGGTGCGGCCGTCGGGGGAGAAGGCGAGGAGCGTGCCGCCCTGCTGCGCCCTGGGCGGCAGGTAGGTCTCGCCCGAGGTGAAGTGCCGCAGCGTCGCGCCCGTGGCGGCGTCCAGCAGGGTCGCGGCGCCCGTCGTGTCGTTGACGGCGACCTGCGTGCCGTCGGGGCTGACGGCCATCGTGGCGGGTGCGGCGGCCAGGGTGGTGTGCAGGACGTGCGGGGTGGCGGGGGCACCGGTCGCGGTGCTCCACCGCTCCAGGGTTCCGCCGGCGCCCGCGGTGATCAGGGTGCGGCCGTCGGGGCTGAGCGCGGCGGCGGTGCTGCGGCCGCCGACGAACCGCGCCTGGCCCGCCGCACCGGTCCACACCCGTACCGACCCGTCGTGCGCCAGCAGCGCGACCGTGTCGCCGTCGCGGTCGGCGAGCAGCCGCTGCGCGGGCAGGTCGGGTCCGTCGACGCCCGGGCCTGCCACGGGCGGCCCGGTGCGGGTGCGTACCCACTGCCCGGACGCCGTGCTCCACCGGTCGAGCCCGCCGTCTGACGTGCCCGTCAGCAGGCCGGCGCCGCCTTCGGTGAAGGCGAACCCGGTGGTGACGTAGGCCCGTTGCCCGGTCGGGGTGAGCCCGAGGGGGACGAGGCTGCCGCTGTCGGAGGGTGCCGCGCCGGGCCGGGTGAGCCGGCGCGGCAGCAGGACACCGGTGGTGTCGTAGAGGGCGACGACGCCGTTCGCCAGGCCGACCGCCAGCTTCCGCCCGTCGGCGCCGAGTGACAGCGCCGAGACCGCGGAGCCCAGCCCCTCCAGCGCGGCGGTGCGGCGGTCCTCGGCGATGTCGAAGACCCGTACGGCCGCGTCGTCGTAGCCGACGACCAGGCTGCGGCCGTCGGTGCCGAAGGTGAAGGCGGTGATCTTCTCGGTGATGTCGGAGGTGACCGCCAGCCGCCAGACCCGCAGTTGGTCCAGGTCCCACACGGTGACGCCGGGTGCCGCGTCGACCGCCACCCGCCGCCCGTCCGGGCTGAAGGCCGCGTCGGTGCACGCGCAGGCGTCGGGCAGCACCGCACGGCGGGTGCCGGTGGCGGTGTCCCAGACGCTGAACTGCTCCCCGTCGCGGGCGGCCAGGGTGCGGCCGTCGGGGCTCACGGCGAGCAGGACGTACGGCGCGGGCAGCATGGTGCGGGCGCGGCCGGTGGCGGTGTCGCGCACCATCACCCCGCCGCCGGGCGCGGTCGCGGCGACCAGCGCGCCGGTGCCGTCCAGGGCCGCGGCGGCCGCGGCGGGGGCCTGGGCGGACACCGTGCGCGGGGCGTCGGGCCCCGGCACCGCGGGGCCGGCGAACCGGCCGCCGGGCTGCTGCGTGGACCTGACCACGGCGTTCTGGTAGCCGCCGACGACCTTGCGGTCCCCGGGTGCGAAGGCCAGCGCCGCCACCGGCTGCGTGCCGGCCGCCGACAGCGGGGTCGTACGGCCGCCCGCCACCTCCGTGCGCAGCACACCGCCGTCGCCGACGCCCCACACCAGGCTGCTCCCGTCGTGGCTGAACGCCAGCGCGCCGACCGGACCCGCGGCGGCGCCCTCTGCCGGGGCGAGCCGCCGGTCCAGCGGTACGGCGGCGGCCCGCAGGAGGCTCGCGTAGGCGTCGGGCGTGGGGCTGGTCCGGTAGGCGCGGACCGCCAGCAGCATGCTCAACTCGGCGTCGGAGCCGTTGAGATGGTCGGCCTCGGAGGCGAGCCTGCGGGACAGCGACTCGCGCTGTGCGGCGTCCGCCCGCGTCCTGGCCGACTGCTCGGCGCGGTTCTGCTGCCAGCCGATGCCGGCGCAGACCGACGCCAACGCCAGCAGCAGGGCGAGCGCCGACGTCAGGGTCCGCATCCGGCGGGTGGTACGGGAGCTGGTGAGCGTCTCGTGGTCGTGCGCCCGGATGCTGGCGTCCAGGAAGGCGGTTTCGAGCCGGGTCAGCGACGCGCGCTCCCAGTGCGGGCGGAAGGCGGCCTCCGCGCTGCTGAGCCGCACCCCGCGGTAGAGCGCGCCGGTGTCCCGGTCCAACTCGTGCCAGGTGCGGGCGGCTTCGGTGAGCCTGCGGTGCAGGAACAGCCGCTCGCGGTCCTCCTCGATCCACCCGCGGTAGCGCGGCCAGGCGTTGAGCAGCGCCTCGTGCGCGAGCCGCAGGGTGTCGCCGTCGGCGGTCAGCAGCCGGGCGGCGACGAGCTGTTCGAGCACCTCGCCGGTGCCGCCGCCGGACGCGTCCAGCTCGGCCAGCTCGGCGCGGTCGACGGGACGCAGCGTGTCGGGGGCGCCCTCGCCGGGGGTGACCAGCCGCAGCAGGATGCGCCGGGCGACGCGCGCCTGGGCGGGGGTGAGGCGGGCGTGGACGCTCTCCGCGGTCGCCGCTATGGCGCCGTGCAGGCCGCCGGCGGCCTCGTACATCTCCTCGGTCAGCACCCGGCCGCGGCGCCGCCGCCAGGTCTCCAGCAGGGCGTGCGACATCAGCGGCAGGCCGCCCGGCTGCTCGCCGGCCTCGCGGACGATCCGCGCGGTCAGCGTGCGCTCGACGATCAGTCCCGCCGACGTCGCGGGACCCACCACGGCCTCGCGCAGCGCCGCGGGACCCATCGGCGCGACCAGGACGGTCGCGTCGCGCACCGCGTCGGCCAGGCCCGGGTGCTCGGCGACGCGGCCGAAGAAGTCGGCCCGCACGCCGATCACCACCCGCAGCCGGGCCGCCGGGTCCGCGGCGGCCAGCAGCCGCCCGACGAAGGCGGCGCGCTCCCCCGCGTCGGCGCCCAGCGTGAACAGCTCCTCGAACTGGTCGACGACCAGGACGGTGTCGCCGACCGGCCCGCCGTCCCCGCGCACCGCTTCGAGCAGGGCGTGGTGCGTGGTGGCCGGGCTCGGCCCCGGCGTGAGCACCCGGATCGCGGCCGGGCGCGGGCCGGGGCCGGGCGCGGTGCGCAGCGCCGGGATCAGACCGGCGCGCAGCAGCGAGGACTTGCCGCTGCCGGACGCGCCGACCACCGCGACCAGGCGGTGCGCGCGGACCCGGGCGGTGAGCTGCACGACGAGGTCGTCGCGCCCGAAGTACATGGCGCGATCGGCGGGTTCGTAGCGGGCCAGTCCGCGGTAGGGCGGTTCGGCCGGGCCGTTCGGCTCGGGCTGCTCGCCGGCCCGTCCGGCCGCCGCGCGCCAGCGCTCCTCCCACGGGGCCAGGTCGCCGCCGCACGAGCCGACGTAGGCGCGCAGCGTCGGCAGCGTCGGCAGCCGGTCGCCCGCGGCGGCCTGCGACAGGGTGCTGGCGCCGACACCCGAGCGGCGGGCCATCTCGCGGTACGTCGGGCTGCCCGCCTCCGCGCGGAGCTGCCGCAGCCCGGACGCCAGCTCGTTCAGCGCGCTGCCGTCGGGTTCCAGTACACGTTCGGGCCGTCCTGCCATGCCCCACCTCTTGTCCGCCCCCGGCCGTCCCCACGGCCCCCAGGGTGACGCTACGCAGCACCGGCGCACTCGGGCAAGCATGTTCACGTTCTGCCCCACGTGCCCCTTCCGTCGCGAGGCGACCGTTCACCCATTGATTCGCGCTGGGGAGAGGGCTGCTGAACAATTCCCGGCCTGGTGGGATCGTTTGTGCCAGGTCCGGACCCGGGGGGGGCGTACCGGATCCGCACAGTGGGTACGCGGCCCTGGCACCCGGCCCGCCGCGGCCCCGTATCCGCGGCGGGCCATCTCCTCCCCAGGGGCGTCACTTCCCCGGGGCGGCCGTGCTGGCGCGGACCACGAGGGTGGTCGCCATTTCGACGCGGGGCATCGCCGGCCGGACGTTGCGGCCGAGGTCGAGGACGAGGCGGGCGGCTGCTTCCGCCATGTCGACCAGGGGCTGGCGGACGGTGGTCAGCGGCGGCCCCATCCAGCCGGAGATCGGCAGGTCGTCGAAGCCGACGACGCTGAGGTCCTCGGGGATGCGCAGCCCGAGTTCGCGGGCCGCCTGGTAGACGCCCATGGCCTGCACGTCGTTGCCGGCGAAGAGCGCGGTGGGACGGTCGGGCATCGCCAGCAGCTCGCGGGCGATGCGGTGTCCTGCGTCGGTCTGGAAGGTGCCGTGCCGGACCAGGACGTCGTCGCAGACGACGCCGCCGGTCTCCAGGGCGGCCCGGTAGCCGTCGATCCGCGCCCGGCTGCACAGCACATCCGCGGGACCGCAGATGACGCCGATACGGCGGTGGCCGAGCTCCAGCAGATGCCGTGTCGCGGAGTAGCCGCCCTGCCAGTTGGTGGTGCCGATGGACGGCACGTCGTCCGCGGGGTAGCCGGCCGGGTCCATGACCACGAACGGCACGTCCCGGCCGGTCAGCAACTCCCGCTGCTCCGCGGTGAGGTCGGACATGATGAGGATGACGCCCGCCGGGTCCCGGGTGAGCACGCCGTCGACCCAGGACAGGCCCATCTCCTCGCGGCCCGCGGACTCCGACAGCACGAGCGTGAGCCCTTCCTGCCTGGCCACGTTTTCCGCGCCCCGGATAATCTCCGTCGCCCACAGGCTGATCAGCTCGTGAAAGACGAGTTCCAGCAATCCCGAGGGCCGCGCTCTGGCCGCACCCCGTTTACGGCGGTAACCGTGGTCGCGCAGCAGCACCTCGATTTTCTCCCTGGTCGCGGGTGCCACGTGGGCGCGCCCGTTGAGCACTTTCGAAACGGTGGGCGCGGAAACACCGGCCTGCCGGGCGATTTCCGCGAGCGTGGCGGTGCCCTGGGACGTCACATCGCTCCGTGCACTGCGGGTTTGCGGCTTTTTTGCTTTCGGCACGGTCACGTTCCCATGCTATGCGTCCCGTGTTACACGGCTGATTCGCCACCGCGGGCATGAAGGCGGCGCGGCAGTCAGGGAGGGCTGCCGCGCCGCCGGTCTTGCGTGTCGCACTACCGCCCGGTCATCCGGCCTGGCAGCTCAGGGTGAGGCTGGGGGCCGCGCCGCCGGTGCTCGCGGTGTAGCCGAAGGTGGTGCTGGCGCCCGCGCCCAACTGGCCGTTGTACGCGGCGTTCTTCGCCGTGGTCTGGCCACCGGAGGTGCCCTGGACGGCGTTCCACAGGCTGGTGATGGTGTCACCGGACGGCTGCGTCCACGACGCCGTCCAGCCGGAGATCGCCGAGGAGCCGGTGTTCTTGACCGTGACCTCGGCCTGGTAGCCGCCGGTCCAGGCGTTCACCGTGCGGTACGTCGCCGAGCAGCCGGAACCCGTACCACCCGTCGTGCCGGTCGAGGTACCCGTGGAGGTGCCGGTCGAGGTGCCGGTGGAAGTGCCCGTGGACGTTCCCGTCGAGGTGCCCGTCGAGGTGCCCGTCGAGGTGCCCGTGGAGGTGCCGCCCGAGGTGCCGCCTCCGCCGCCGAGGGCGGCGAGCACGGCGTTGTAGGACGCCTTCTTCTGGTAGTTGCCGTCGAGCAGGAGCGGGGTGTCGCTGCTGCGCCAGCTGTACTTGTCGGTGACGCCCCACACCGTGATGCCGGTGCAGCGGGTCACGGCGAGGCAGCCCTTGACGATGGTGGAGTAGTCGTTGGCCTGCGCGGTGCCCGAGCCCGCGACGTCGACCTCCGTCATCTGGACGTCCACGCCGAGGTCGGCGAAGCGCTGGAGGTTGGCCTGGTAGTCCGAGGGGACCGGGGACTGGGAGTTGAAGTGGCCCTGGAAGCCCACGCAGTCGATCGGGACGCCGCGGGCCTTGAAGTCCTTGACCATGTTGTAGACGGCGGTGCTCTTCGCGTTGACGCCGTCGGTGTTGTAGTCGTTGTAGCAGAGCTTGGCGTTCGGGTCGGCGGCCCGCGCGGTGCGGAAGGCCTCCTCGATGAAGCCGCTGCCCAGCTTGTCCTGGAAGGGCGAGCTGCGCCGGGCACCCGACGAGCCGTCCTGGAAGGCCTCGTTGACGACGTCCCAGGCGTAGATCTTGCCCTTGTAGTGGGTCATCACCTGGGTGATGTGGTTGTTCATCGCCGCTTCGAGCGCCGTGGCGCTCAGGCCCGACACCCAGCCGGGCAGCTGGGAGTGCCAGACCAGCGTGTGCCCGCGGATCTTCATGTTCTGGGCCTGGGCGTGCGCGACGATCTGGTCGCCGGGACCGAAGTTGAACGAGTTCTGGCTCGACTCGATCGTGTCCCACTTCATCTCGTTCTCGGGCGTGACCGCGCCGAACTCGGCGTCCAGGGCCGAGGAGTAGGCCGCCTCGCCCAGGTGGGCCGTGCTGACCGCGGCGCCGAAGTAACGGCCCTGCGCCGCCGCCGCGTTGCCCAGGGTGCCGACCGCGTGGGCGGTGCCGGCGGTGGCCATCAGGCCGATGGCCGCCACGGCGCCTGCCGTGCCCGCGGCGATCGCGATCCGCAGACCGGAACGCCGGCGTCTCCCGGACTCGCTGCGGTCTCGGGGGGTGTGACTGATCACTTCCAACCTCTTCTTCCTCTTCTGCTGGCAGTCCGGAGCAGCGCGTGTCGCACCGGCCCGAACGGGTGGGGGTCCATTCGCGAGGGTGTTGCAGCCACGGGAGTTGTGCCGCTGGCGCGGCGTGGCCGGGAGGAGGTGAATCGCTGGCCAGTGTGGACCCTGGGCTTCGAAACGTCAACGACTCCTTTCCGAAACAACCGGGCGGCAGGAAGCACCTTTTGACGGGGCGTCCGATACCGGTGTGACCCCTGCGTGCGGGCGGTTTTCCGGTGGCGGAGCCGGACAGCGGTCCGATCGTGCCGAAGGGGCACCACCCGGCCGGACGTCGCCGGATGTCTTGACTCAGGCACTTTGCAGCCCTATGGTGCCCGAAACATTCGCGCAAGGGTCGAAAACTTTCGCAAAGTCATCCGGGCGTCCGCGCCCGTACACCGCCCCGATCGGAGAGGGAGCCTCCACCAGGGCGGCAACGCCTCGAAAGGACATCGCCATGCCCCCCACACGAGCGCCGCGCGGCGCCGGCTCCCCGGCCGGTATCCGCACCGGCAGCGGCAGGAGGCGTCTCGCGACGCTGCTGACCGCGCTGCTCGCCGCGGTCGCCTCGATCCTGGCCGCGATCACCCTGTCGTCCGCCCAGAGCGCGTCGGCCGCCTCGCTCACCGAGGTCACCAACTTCGGCAGCAACCCCGGCAACCTGCGGATGTACGAGTACGTGCCGAACTCGGTGAAGGCCAACCCGGCGATCCTGGTCGCCGTCCACTACTGCACCGGCACCGGCCCCGCCTTCTACTCGGGCACCGAGTTCCACACGCTCGCCGACCAGTACGGCTTCATCGTCATCTACCCGGACGCCAACGTCAGCGGCCAGTGCTTCGACGTCTCCTCGGCCGGGGCGCTCACCCACAACGGCAGCAGCGACCCGGCGAGCATCGCCTCGATGGTGTCCTACGTCGAGCAGCACAACAGCGCGGACTCCAGCCGGGTCTACGTCACCGGCGCCTCGTCCGGCGCGATGATGACCGACGTCCTGCTCGGCGACTACCCGGACGTCTTCAAGGCCGGCGCGGCCTTCATGGGCGTCCCCTTCGCGTGCTTCGCCACCTCCGACCCGTCGGGGTGGAACAACGCGTGCGCCAACGGCCAGATCAGCCACACCCCGCAGGAGTGGGGCGACCTGGTGCGCGGCGCCTACCCCGGCTACACCGGCGCCCGGCCCCGGGTGCAGCTGTGGCACGGCACCGCCGACACCACGCTGAACTACAACAACTTCGGTGAAGAGATCAAGCAGTGGACCAACGTCCTCGGCGTCAGCCAGACCCCGGTCCTCACCGACAGCCCGCAGTCCGGCTGGACCCACACCCGCTACGGCACCAACTCGGCGCAGGCACCGGTCGAGGCCTTCAGCATCTCCGGTGTCGGCCACTCCCTGCCCACCAACGGCATGGCGGCGAAGGCGATCACCTTCTTCGGCCTCGACGGCACCGGCGGCACCACCGGCGGTACGTCGACCGGGACGAGCACGGGCACGTCCACCGGCACCTCGACCGGCACCAGCACGGGAACCTCGACCGGTACCTCCACGGGTACGTCGACGGGTACCTCCACCGGTACCACCGGTGGCACCCCGCCGCCGAGCGCGGGCTGCTCGGCGATGTACCGCACGGTGAACGCCTGGACCGGCGGCTACCAGGCCGAGGTCACGGTCAAGAACACCGGCTCCTCGGCGATCTCCGGCTGGACGGCGTCGTGGACGCAGCCGTCCGGTGACACCATCACCAGCCTGTGGAACGCCGTCCAGGGCACCTCCGGTGGCCAGACCACGGCGAAGAACGCCGCGTACAACGGCCAGTTGGGCGCCGGCGCCAGCACCACCTTCGGCTACACCGCGAGCACCAGCGGTGCCGCGCCCAACCTCACCATGAGCTGCCAAGCCGGCTGAACCCGCACGACAGGAGCACCGCCGTGACCACCACAGCAGAGGGACCGGCCGGCCGACTCGGCCGGACCGCGGCCGTCGTCGAGTCCACCCGCCGGGTCGGCTCGTACCTGGCGCTGACCTTCGACGACGGGCCGGACCCGGTCCACACCCCCCACCTGCTGTCCGTGCTCCGCGAGCACGGGGTCACGGCGGTCTTCTGCCTCTGGGGCGCGCACGCCCTGGCCCACCCGGAGATCGTCCGCGAGATCGTCGCCGACGGCCACACGCTGGGCAACCACGGCATGCACCACGACGACATGGCCGACTGGCCGGCCGACCGCGTCCGGGCCGACCTGGAGGCCACCACGGCGGCCATCCGCGCCGCCGTCCCCGACGCGCCGATCCCGTACTTCCGCGCCCCGTTCGGCAGCTGGGGCGGCACCCCCGAGGTCGCCCGCGGGCTCGGCATGGTCCCGCTGGGCTGGCGGGTCTCGGTCGAGGACTGGGAGCCGCCGGGCACCGCGGAGCTGGTCCGCCGGGTGGAGAGCCGGCTGACCCCCGGGGCGGTCGTGCTGCTGCACGACGGCGGCGGCGACCGCTCGCAGACCGTCGAGGCCGTCGCCTGCCTCCTGCCCCGCCTCACCGCCCGCGGCTGGCACTTCACCGGCCCCGCCCGGCGCGCCTGACCCCCTCGCACGCGGGCGAAAATCGCAGGTCAGAACCGCTTAAATCACCCGAATGGCCCCCAGTGGCTGTCGTGCCGCCCGCAACGGGCCGAGGGTGAAGGCATGCGACCGCACAGGGTCAAGCTGGTGTCGTCGCTTCTGTCGCTGGCCTTTCTGGGGGCCTGCTCGGTCCCTGATCATCCGGTGCAGAGGCCACGGCACACCCGCGCCGTCCTGCACCCCGCGGTGCTGCGGCCGGTGGTCATCGGGCGCACCGCCTGGCACGCCGACGAGTCCTCGGTACGCAAGGGCCTGGTCTACGACCACTCGGTCAAGGCGGTGTTCGTCCACCACACGGACAACCCCAACGACTACGACTGCAAGAAGGACGTCCCGGCGATGCTGCTCGCCCTCGAACAGCAGCACATCGCCATGGGCTGGGACGACCTCGGCTACAACTTCGTCGTCGACCGCTGCGGCGGCATCTACGAGGGCCGCTCGGGCAGCGCCGTCCGCGACGTGCGCGGCGCGCACACCGAGGGCTTCAACACCGACACCATCGGCATAGCCGCGCTCGGCAACTTCGGTGCGGGCCGCAAGGTCCCGCGGGCGATGCTCAAGGCCATCGCCCAGATAGCCGCCTGGAAGCTCGACCCGTCCGTCGACCCGCTCGGCAAGGTCCGGCTGGTCTCCAGCAACGACGGCAGCCGCTACCCCAAGGGCACCGCGGCCACCCTCAACGTCATCTCCGGCCACCGCGACGTCTACGAGACCACCTGCCCGGGCCAGGCCCTCTACGACGCCCTGCCCTGGATACGCAAGACCGTCGCGGCCCTGCGCCAGAAGGCGACCTATGCGGGCTGACCCCCCGGCCCGCTGCCATCCCTGACCCCCCTGCCCCCGTGACGCGCCGGGCCGGCCCGCATTCCGCGGACCGGCCCGGTGAGGGTGCGTACCCCGGCTACCTCAGGGCGATGGAGTAGAGCCCGCGGCCGTGCGTGGCCGCGTAGACCCGCCCGTCGGGGCCGGACTTGAGCTGGAGCACCGCGACCGCCGGCAGGTTGCCGACCCGGCTCCACGCGGTGCGGTGCGGGGCGCGGTAGACCACGCCGAGGTCGGTGGCCAGCGCCAGGCCGCCGCCGGGCAGCGCGAGCAGCGCGTCGGCGGGCACGTCCGGCAGGTTCGCCGAGATGTCCCGCCACGTGGTGCCGCCGTCACGGGACTCGAAGACGTGGCCGATGCCGGCGCCGGGTCCCTCGGTCCAGTGCCGGGAGAAGCCGTTGACCGCGAGGTAGACGTGGTCGGAGTCCGCCGGGTCGACGGCGAAGCCCGACAGGTACCGGTTCGGGACGGTGCCGTCGACCGGCAGGTCGACCTGGTGCCAGCCCGTCCCGTCGGCGTTGCCGACCGCGATGCCGCGGGTGAAGCCCTGGTTGTTGCAGGGGCCGCACCATGCCGCGTAGACCTTGCCGCCCTGGGCGGCCACCGCGGTGGCGGTGTGGCCCGCGCCGAGGTCGAAGGCGTCCGTCCACTCGTCGCCGCTGCGGATGGCGTAGCCGTGGGTCTGCACCCACACGTGCCGGCCGCCGGCGATCCAGGTGTCGGCGTTGCGGGTGTCGGTGCTCAGCGGGGCGATGAAGCGGGCCTCACCGGTCTCGTTGTCGGGCGGCGCCACGCCGTAGCTGGTGGCCTTCGCCGGGTCGTCCACCCACGCCCCGTCGTTGACGGCGCAGTTCTGGGTGACGTTGATCGCGAGGTAGACGTACTCCTGGGCGATGTTGCAGCCGTCGGCCGGGTCGGTGAGGGTGTCGCCGCCGTCGCCGCCGAAGTTCGAGCCCATCACCTTGTCGCCGGCGCGCAGCAGGGACTGGCCGTTGTCCTGCAGCCCGCCGTTGACCGCCAGGCCGTGGCCGGCCGGGTCGCGGCCGATGCCCACCGAGTAGTACTGCAGGGTGTCGATGGTGCCGTCGCTGGTGGACACCCAGTCGGTGCCGTGCCCCTGGGCGTCCTTGCTGCCGTTCAGCGGGCGCTTGTAGACGCCGCCGTCGTCGCCGACGTAGACGTACGGCTTGCCGTGGTAGCTGCCGACGGCCACCGCGTGCTGGTCGGCGTGCACGGTCTGGTGGCAGTCGCCGGTCTGCTTGGCCGGGTCGATGCTCCAGCAGTCGAAGCCGAAGTTCCAGTACGGGCCGACCGCCGACCAGTCGGCGCCGCCGTCCCCGGTCTCGAAGACCTCCTCGAGGCCGGCGTAGACGTGGTCGGGGTTCGTCGGGTCGACCTGGAGGAACTCGTTGTACCAGGCCTGGACGCCGGGCATGAAGCCCGGCTCGTCGAGTGCGGAGCCGGCGGCCGCGAGCGCCTCGGTGTCGGCGGTCTTGGTCCAACTGCCGAACGGGTCACCGTTCTTGGAGACGTAGATGCCGTCGAGGTTGCTGTCCGGGTCGGTGTTCAGCGCGGTCGGCGACTGGTTGATCAGGTAGTAGCGCGAGCCGTCGGCGGAGCGGGCGAAGGTGACGTTGCCGACGCCGCCGGCGTCCGTCGGGAGCTCGCCGAGCGAGCTGACCCGGGTCCAACTGCCGTTCACCTTGCGGTAGAAGCCGTTGTAGGTGTCACCGCTGCGCCAGCCCACCGCCAGCAGCACCTCGGACGGGTGCCGCGGGTCGATCGCCACGTCGTTGGCGATGTTCTTGTACGGCGCGCTCGGGTCGGAGGCCAGCGGACCGCCGGGCAGGTAGTCCGGGTTCGGCGCGAACTCCAGCTTCCACGGGCCGCGCAGGTCCATCGTGGAGTGGCTCCACACGCCCTTGCTGGTGGAGGCCCACACGGTGCTGCCGCCGAAGCGGAGCGTGTGGATGGTCGTGGAGTCCAGTTCGCTGCCGCCGACCCGGTCGCGTGCGGTGAAGGCGCCGCTGCGCGGGTGGGCGAGCACGTAGACGCCGCTGCCGAGGTAGGCGTCGGCGTTGGTGGTCGCCTCGCCGGTGCCGAGCCACAGCCGGCCGCCGCCGTCCAGCGCGAGGGCGCCGGTCGCCTGGGTCGGCAGCGCGTCGCTGATCGGCGTCCAGTGGCCGCCGCCGGTCGACGAGCGCCACACACCGCCGCCCGCGCTGCCCTCGTAGACGTAGCCGCCGCTGTCGGCCGCGAGCGCGGCGGCCCGGCCGGTCACCAGGCCTGCCCCGCCGCTGGAGTTGGAGTCGATGTCGCGGTAGCGCGGGTCGTCGGAGTTGTAGGGCAGCCCGGTCAGGTGCTGCCAGGTGCCGCCGGTGGACGGCAGGTTGGCCAACTGGTCCCAGGCCGCGGCGAAGGCGCCGGGCGCGATGGTGCCGGGCGAGGTCCTCGCCTCGGCGAACTGGTCCGCGCCCTCGGCGATCTCGTCGGCCTCACCGCCGCCGTCGTCGTCCCCGCCGCCGTCCCTGTCCTGCGCGGTGACGGCGGTGAAGGCGTGCGGCCTGGTGTTCGGGTGGCCGGGGGCGGCCCCGGCCGGCATGGCGACGAGTGCGGCGAGTGCGGTGACGGCTGAGATCGTCAGCCAGTGTCTCTTGCGGGTGGACACGTGCACGGAACCTCCGGGGACGAACCTGGATGGGGATCGCTCGGGGGTCAACCGATCATGCGAACGGCCGTACGGGAGCCGGTGGAGCGAAGTCTTGGCGAAGATTTTGACCAGCACCTGCCACCAATGGCCGAGGAGTCAGGTTCCCGCCGCCACGTAGTGCGACCAGATGGCCGCCGGGTAGCTGCTTCCGGTGTGCTCGCGGACCCGGCTGCCGGTGGTGCCGGTCAGCGGCTCCAGCTGCTGGGACTTCGGCTCGATACGGAACAGGGCCACGGCCGTCGACACCTTCGGGGTGTAACCGACGTACCAGGCCGAGGTGTTGTCGAGTGCGGTGCCCGCGGTGCCGGCCCGGCCGGGGGCGGTGGTCAGCGCCGCGGTCACGTCGCCGGCCACCTCGGCGGTGAAGGGGTGGGTGACGGCGGGGGACTGCAGGGGCATGCGCTCGCCGTCGCGGGTGACGCGCAGCACCGAGTAGGGGGCGGTGTGGACGCCGTCCGCCGCGAAGGTGGCGTAGGCGCCGGCCATCCTGATCGGGCTCGGGGTGGCGGTGCCGAGCGAGAAGTCCGGGGTCTGCGCGCCGAATCCGCTGTCCGGCAGCAGCCCCGCGTCGATCGAGGCGCGGCGCACCCGGTCCAGGCCGACGTCCATGCCGAGCTGCTCGATCGGCCCGTTGACGGACGACGCCACCGCCTCCCGCAGGGTGATCTGCCCGTACGAGCGGTGCCCGTCGTTGGCGGCCCGCACGATCTTGCCGTCCCGGCTCCAGTAGGGGCCCTCGGGGGTGGTGACGGCCGCCTTGTCGTCGCCGTCGTAGAGCGAGTCGGGGGTGACCGGGGTACGGGGTGCGTCGCGGTCGAGCAGCACGCCGTCGCGCAGTCCGGCCGCGTAGACGAGCGGCGCGAACGCCGTACCCACCGGCACGATCCCGATGTTGGCGTCGTCGAAGCCCTGCTTGACGTAGTCGGGTCCGCCGTAGAGGGCCAGGATGCGGCCGTCGGTGCCGACCGAGGCGGCGCCGACCCGCACGTCGCGGTCGGCGGCCCGCTGTGCCGGGTCCAGTGCCGCCAGTTGCTGCGTGACCGCGGTGGCCAGCGCCTGCACCCGGGGGCGCTCGAAGGTGGTGTAGATCTGGTAGCCGCCGCGGTCGAACTCCTCGTCGGAGATGCCGCTGTGCGCGGAGACGTACGCCCGGGCGGTGTCCACCAGGTAGCCGGTCTGCCCGCTGAGCCCAGCGGGCCGCGGCGGCGGCTTCGGCTCGGGGAAGACGGTGTAGGTGGCGCGTTCGGCGGCCGACATCCTGCCGATCGTCACCATCCGGTCCAGCACCCACTTCCAACGCGCCACCGCACGCCGGTGGTTGGCCGGGCTGACCGCGGGGTCGTAGAGCCCGGCGCCCTTGAGCAGGGTGGCGAGGAAGGCGCCCTCGCTCGCGTTCAGCTGCGAGACGTCCTTGCCGTAGTAGGCCTTGGCGGCGCGCTGCACCCCGTAGGCGCCGCGGCCGAACCAGCTGGTGTTGAGGTAGCCGTCGAGGATCTGCTGCTTGCTCATCCTGCGGTCCAGCTTGACCGCGATGAACATCTCGGTGACCTTGCGCGACAGCGTCCGGCTCTGGCTGAGGTAGACGTTCTTCACGTACTGCTGGGTGATGGTGGAGCCGCCCTGGGTGTCCCCGCCGGTGGCCATGTCGGTCACCGCCCGGGCGATGCCCTTGAGCGAGATGCCGGAGTCGGAGTAGAAGGAGGCGTTCTCGGCGGCGAGCACCGCCCACTGGACGTCCGTGGGGATGCGGTCCAGCGGCATCGACTGCCGGTCGACCGGGCCGACCCTGGCCATCTCGGTGCCGTCGGCCCAGTAGTAGACGTTGTCCTGCTGGGTGGCGAAGGCGTTGAGGTCGGCGGGGATCCTCGTGCGCTGGTAGCCGTAGCCGATCAGGCCGACGAGCAGGGCCAGCACCCAGCAGACCGCCAGCAGCGCCTGCCGTACCGACGGCACCCACCGCCGCACCCCGCGCCGCCCCGGGCGGGGGTAGCGGGGCCGCAGGACCCGCAGGCGCGCGGGCAGCCGTGCGCCGAGCCGGCCGCGGGCGGCACGCCACCACCGGCCGAAGGGGACTCCTCCGGCCGCACCCGCGTCCCCGCCCGGCGGCAGGTCGCTCGCGCCCCTGCCGGGCACCCGCCGGCGCAGTGCCATGTCCCCACCCCCCGGACGGTCTCGATACGGGCTCTCGCCCTGGCCGCCGCAACCGTAGGAGCGCGAATGGGGCGGGACTGGGATGGGATGGCGACAGCTCTGTAACAGCCGTGGCGTGAGGGGCAGTTGCGGTTCTGTGACACTTCGGTCCAGGGGCGGTCACGTACGGATCGCAGGGTCGGCCCCATGAGCGCTGCCCGGATACGACGCCTTCTGCCCGTGCGCGGCGGCGACGGCCGCAACCGTCGCAGGACCGCCCTGCTCTGCGGTGTGCTGTGCACCGGCCTGCTCGGTACGGCAGCGGCCGTGAGCCTCGGCGGCTCCGGCGGCCACGGCAGCGCGGCGCCCGCGCAGGAGCGTGCCGTCCTGGCGCCGCAGAAGAAGGCGCCGCAGAAGGCGTCCGTCACCCCGGAGTGGGACGGCAAGGTGCGGGTGATCGGCGACGGCTCGACCTCCGACACCGGGCCGCAGCCGAACCAGCCGACCCCGCACAAGCTCAAACCCGGCGAGAAGCCGCCGCAGTTCGTGGTCTTCTCCTGGGACGGCGCCCTGGAGAACGACGACCACCTGTTCTCCCGCTTCCGCAAGCTCGCCGCGCAGAACGACGCCCACATGACGTTCTTCCTCAGCGGCATCTACCTGCTGCCGGACGGCAAGCGCAGCCTGTACAAGCCGCCCCAGCACTCCCCCGGCACCTCCGCCATCGACTTCCCCACCGACGAGCACATCAGGTGGACGCTGTCGGAGCTGCGCCAGGCCTGGGAGGACGGCGACGAGATCGGCACCCACTTCAACGGGCACTTCTGCGCCCCCGACCCCGGCGGCGGCGGGAACTGGAGCACCGCCGACTGGGACAGCGAGATAGCGCAGGCCTACTCCTTCGTGGAGCACTGGAAGACCGACACCGGCTTCACCGACATCCCGCCGCTGCCCTTCGACTACTCCGAGGAACTCGCCGGCGGCCGCGCCCCCTGCCTGGAGGGCCAGAAGAACCTGCTCCCCGCCGAGAAGGCGAACGGCTGGCGCTACGACGCCAGCTCACCCGGCGACTTCCAGATCTGGCCGGTGAGGAAGGACGGGGTGTGGGACTTCCCGCTGCAGCTGATGCCGTTCCCGCAAAAGGACTTCCAGGTGCTGTCGATGGACTTCAACTTCCTCTACAACCAGTCCGGCGGCGACGTCACCGAGGGCGACCCGGCGAAGTACCCCGCCTGGGAGAAGCAGGCGCGGCAGGGCTACCTCAACGGCTTCGAGCGGGTCTACAACGGCAGCCGCGCCCCGCTCTTCATCGGCAACCACTTCGAGACCTGGAACGGCGGCATCTACATGCAGGCCGTCGAGGACGTCGTCAAGGACGTGTGCCACCGCAAGGACGTGCAGTGCGTGTCGTTCAAGGAGCTGAGCGACTGGCTCGACGTGCAGGACCCGGCCGTCCTGGCGAAGCTGCGGACCCTGGACCCGGCCGAGTCGCCGGACTGGTCGGCCTTCGTGAAGTGACACACACCGGGCACCCCACCGGGGTTTTGTGATCGTCCCGTAACAATTCCCAGGGTTTGGCCCCGGCATACGGATACTGAGGTCATGCCACGACTGCTGCTCATCGAGGACGACCGCGCGGTCCGCGAGGGCGTCGAGCTGGCACTGCGCAGGCAGGGCCACGACGTCGCCGCGGTCGCCACCGGCGAGGACGGGATGGACCGGCTGCGGTCCTTCCGGCCCGACGTGGTGGTGCTCGACCTGATGCTGCCGGGGATGACCGGGCTGGACGTGTGCCGCCGGATCAGGGCCGACAGCCAGGTGCCGATCATCATGGCCACCGCCAGGGGCGACGACGTCGACATCGTCGTGGGGCTGGAGGCCGGCGCCGACGACTACGTCGTCAAACCGGTGCAGGCCCGGGTGCTCGACGCGCGAATACGCGCGGTGCTGCGCCGGGTCGGCGGCCCCGACAGCGGCGACGGGATGCCGCAGCCCGAGACGCACGACGACCTCACCATCGACCGGGCGGGGCTGACCGTGGCCCGGCAGGGCGTACCGGTCCCGCTGGCGCCCTCGGAGCTGCGGCTGCTGCTGCTCCTGTCCGCCTCGCCCGGCCGGGTCTTCAGCCGCCAGCAGCTGCTCGAAGCGGTCTGGGAGCACAGCTACCACGGCGACTCGCGGCTGGTGGACGCCTGCGTCAAACGGCTGCGCACCAAACTGGGCGAGCCTCCCGGGCAGCCGCGCTTCATCCGCACGGTCCGCGGCTTCGGCTACCAGTTCAGCAGGTTCACGCAGCCGCCGCGGCCGGCCGCACGGTGAGGCGTCCGCTGCTGCGCGGCGGCCTGCGGATGCGGCTGGTGGTGGCCTTCGCGCTGGTCGCCGTCGTCGCCACCGTGACCACCGGCGCGCTGACCTTCCGCGCCGCCCGCACCGACCTGCTCCAGCAGGGCCAGGACACGGTGATCACCCAGTTCAGGGACGGCGTCGACAGCCTCGCCCCCAGCGTCGCCTTCCCGCCCAGCCGCACCGACCTGCTGAGCTTCGCGACCGGGGTGTCCCACACCCAGCGCACCGCCAACTGGCGGGTCATGGCCAGCTACGACGGCATGACCGCCACCTCCCGGCCCGGCGACACCTTCGCCGAGCTGACCCGGGAGATGCGCGAGTCGGTACGCACCAAGGCCGCCACCGTCTTCCAGCGGGTGTCCACCGACCACGGCCCCGCCCTCGTCGTCGGCATCCCGGTCCGCTTCGGCAGCACGCCCTTCGACGGCTCCGCGGACTCCTCCGGGCTCGCGGTCTTCCTGACCGTCTCGCAGGACAGCGAGCAGGGCTACGTCGACGCGCTGGTCGCCGCGGTCGAACGGGCCACCGTGCCCGCCCTGGTGGTCGCGGTGCTGCTGGCGCTGCTCGCCGCCCGCGGCGTCCTGCGGCCGGTACGCGCCCTGCGCCGGGCGACCCGGGACATCGCCGAGGGCCACCTGGAGACCCGTCTCGCCGTCAACGGCTCCGACGAGCTGGCCGACCTCTCGCACACCTTCAACGACACCGCCGCCGCGCTGGAGGAGTCCGTCGCGGAACTGCGCCGGATGGAGGCCCGCGCCCGCCGCTTCGCCGCCGACGTCTCGCACGAGCTGCGCACCCCGCTGGCCGCGATGGCCGCCGTCACCGACGTCCTCGACGAGGACGCGGCGCAGCTCGACCCCGACACGGCCACCGCGGTACGGCTGATCAGCCAGGAGACCGTGAAACTCGCCCGCCTCGTCGACGACCTGATGGAGATGTCCCGCTTCGACGCCGGCGCCGCCGACCTGCACCTGGACGAGGTCGACCTCGCCGAGTCGGTCCGCCGCTCGCTGGCCGCCCGCGGCTGGCAGGACACCCTCGCCACCCTGCTCCCGCCGCCCGACACCGCCCGCGGCCGGGTCGACCCGCGTCGGCTCGACGTGATCGTGGCCAACCTGGCGGGCAACGCCTTGCGGCACGGCGGAGAGCCGGTACGCCTCGCGATGTCCGTGCACGAGGCGCCCGGCGCCGGCCCGGTGGCCGTCATCGAGGTCGTCGACAGCGGCCCCGGCATACCCGACGACGTCCTGCCGCACGTCTTCGACCGCTTCTACAAGTCAGACACCTCCCGCACCAGGACCGAGGGCAGCGGCCTCGGCCTGTCCATCACCGCGGAGAACGTCCACCTGCACGGCGGCACCATCACCGCCGCCAACCACCCGGAAGGCGGCGCCGTCTTCACCGTCGCCCTGCCGCTGCGGCGGGACCGGTGAAGGCCCGCACCGCCCTCGGGCCGCTCGCGGGCCTGCTGCTCGCGGGCCTGCTGGCCGGCTGCGGCATCCCCACCACCGGCGTGGTCGAGGCCGGCGAACCGGCCGCGGGGGTGCACCAGGACGTGACCCTCTACTTCGTCCGCGCCGACGACGGGTCACTGGCCACCGTGCACCGCCCGGCCGACACGGAGGTCGACGCGGAGGCGGCCGTAGGCATGCTGTTCAAGGGCGCCGGCATGTTCGCGGAGAAGATGCTCGGCCTGACCACCGACCTGCCGCCGACCGCCGCGACCGTCCGCACCCGCGGCGGCACCGTGACCGTCGACCTGCCGGCCCCGGCCTCGGAGGTCACCAGGACCGCCGTCGACCAGATCGTCTGCACCGTCCTCGCCAACCCCGACCCCGGCCTGCCGGACGACGCCGGCCCCCCGGAGGTCACCGTGACCGCCCAGGGCGTCACCGTGTCCGGGCGGACCGGCGGCGACTCGTGCACCACCCTCACCGAGCCCTGGCCGTCGAAACCCGGCGGGGGGCCGACCTCGCCGCCCGGGTAGCGGCTCAGCGGCGGGTGAACAGGGAGATCATCAGCGACCGCTCCTCCTCGGTGAACGGCGGTTCCTGCGGCGGCTCCTGGCGCACCGGGTTGAGGACGGTCGCCAGCACGTCGGGCCGCAGCACCGCCGCCTGCCCGGCCGACAGGCTCAGCACGTCGACCAGCGCGTGCGAGGCGCCGCGCCGGTGGGTGGCGGCGTGCATCAGGCGGTCGGTGTAGCCGGTCATCAGCGCGCCCAGCGGTCCAGGGCTGCGGCCCTCGGCCCCCGGGTAGCGCAGGTCCTGCGTGCCGGCCAGCGCCCAGGCCGCGTCGGTGGCCCGGGCCGCGGCCCGCTGCACCCGCCGGGCCAGCCCGGGACCGGGGTTGCGCGCCACCTGCCCGCGCAGCAGCAGCGCGTGCCGGGCCGCGACCGACATCCCGTGCCCGTACAGCGGGTTGTACGTCGCCAGCGCGTCGCCCAGCACCACCAGACCCTCCGGCCAGACCCGCATCCGCTCGTAGCGGCGGCGCCGGTTGGCGGTGCTGTGCGAGACGGTCACCTCGGTCAGCGGGGTGGCCCGGGAGACCAGGTCGCCGATGACGGGGTGGCGCAGGCTCCGCGCGAAGTCCTCGAAGGCCGCCGCGTCCCCGCCGGGCCGGCCGCCCCTGGTACCGGACAGCGTCACCAGCCAGCGGCCGTCCTCGACCGGCAGGATCGTGCCGTTCAGTCCCGGCACGGGCTGCCGCGGGTCGGCCTGCACGTTGATCGCGGGGAAGTCGCCGAGGCCCGGGGGCGCGTGGAAGAGCCGGCTGGCGTACCCCAGCCCGGAGTCCACGACGTCGGTGCGCACCGCGGCCAGCCCCAGCCGGTCCAGCCAGCGCGGCATCGCCGAGGCCCGCCCGCTCGCGTCGACCACGAGGTCGGCCTCCACCGTCTCCTCACGCCGGCCGCCGCGCACCAGCGCCCCGGTGACCTGCGTCGTGGTGCCGCGCAGCCCCACCGCCGCATGCCCCGGCAGCGTCCGCACCCTGGCCTTCCTGCCCACCAGGTCCCGCACCACCCAGTCGACCAGGTCCCGGGTGCACGCCAGGAAGTACTGCCGCTCGGGGAAGCGGGTCAGCCAGCCGCCCGAGGTCAGCACGACGAGGTCCCGCGGAACGGCGATATGCCGTGCGCCGGCCGCGAGCAGCCGCTCCGTCGCACCCGGCACCAGCTCCTCGATCGCCCGCGCGCCGCCCGACCACAGCAGGTGCGCGTGCCGCGCCTGCGGCGCGCCCTGCCGCGGCAGCGGCCCGTGCGGCATCTCGTGGCGCTCGACGACGGTCACCTCCATCGTCTCGGCCAGCGCGGCCGCGGCGAGCATCCCGGTGAGGCTCCCGCCGATCACCAGCGCCTTCCTCCGCGGCCCGCGTTCCACCCCCATCCGACCTCCCCTTTCTCCCACCTCACGCCGGCCCCAACGTTCGCACCCCGGGCCGCGGGGCGGCAACCCCGGGGTGGCGCGGGGGGAGGCCGTCGGCCCCAAGGGGGGAGTGCCACTCCCAGGATCATCGGGGTACTGCCCCACGGGCCCGTGACGGGTGAAGCTGGAGGGTGTCCGGGGACGAGCCCGGGACACCACGAAAGGCATTTCCACATGACCGGCACGATTTCCGGCGGGGTGTTCACCCCCGCTCCCGGCCTGACGCTCAGCCGTATGGGATACGGCGCCATGCAGCTCGCGGGACCCGGGGTGTTCGGGCCGCCGAAGGACCGCGACGAGGCGCTCGCGGTGCTGCGTACGGCCGTCGACCTCGGCGTGACGCACATCGACACCAGCGACTTCTACGGCCCCCACGTCGTCAACGAGCTGATCAGGGAGGCGCTGCACCCGTACCCCGGGGACCTGCACATCGTCACCAAGGTCGGCGCGCGGCGCGACAGCAAGGGCGCGTGGCTGCCGGCGCTGGAGCCCGAGTCGCTGCGCCGGCAGGTCGAGGACAACCTGCGGCGGCTCGGCCTGGACGCGCTCGACGTGGTCAACCTGCGGGTCGGCGGCATCGAGGGTCCCGGCAGCGCACCGCTGGCCGAGGAGTTCGGGGTGCTCGCCGAGCTGCGCGAGCAGGGCCTGATCCGGCACCTGGGGCTGAGCAACGTCACCGGCGAGCAGCTCACCGAGGCGCAGGCCGTCGCCCCGGTGGTGACCGTGCAGAACCTCTACAACATCGCCAACCGCGCGGACGACGCGCTGCTCGACCGGTGCGCCGCCGAAGGCATCGCCTTCGCCGCGTTCTTCCCGCTGGGCGGCTTCACCCCGATCCAGTCGGCGACCCTGGAGTCCGTCGCCGCCCGCGTCGGCGCGACCCCCCAGCAGACGGCACTGGCCTGGCTGCTGCAGCGCTCCCCCGCGACGGTGCTGATCCCCGGTACGTCGTCGGTGGCGCACCTGCGGGAGAACATCGCCGCCGCCGACCTGGTCCTTCCGGCCGACGCGGTGGCCGAGTTGAACGCGGTCTGAGCCGCGCGCTCCGCGGGAGCCCCCCGGGGCGGGTCAGCTATACGCGATGTGTATAGTTCCTCGCGGTCCGCCAGGGCGGGCGATCCACCACGAGGAGGGGGAACTCCCGCATGCGGAGCACCAGTACCGCACGCCGTGTCCGCACCCTGGCCGCGCTGCTGGCCACCGGGCTCGCGGCCGCCGGCCTGGCCGGCTGCAACGGCTACGACGCGACGAGCCCGGCCAAGGCCCGCGACCACGTCGCGGCAAGCGGCGCCGCCGCCTTCGCCCCGGGTCCCGGCGGCGGCACGGTCGACTGCCGCAAGGCCAAGTGCGTGGCCCTGACCTTCGACGCGGGGCCGAGCGTCCGCACCCCGCAGATCCTGGACCTGCTGGACAAGTACCACATCCACGCCACCTTCTTCACGCTCGGCAAGAACCACGTGATGAAGCACCCCGAGATGGTCAGGGCGATGGCCGCGCAGGGCGACGAGGTCGAGACGCTCACCTGGTCGCACCGGATACTCACCAGGATCAGCAAGGCCGAGGTCCGCAAGGAGATCACCGAGGGCCGCGACGCCGTCGAGAAGGTGACCGGCGTCCGCCCGACGCTGCTGCGCCCGCCGCAGGGCCGCACCAGCGGCACGGTCACCGCGATCGCCAAGGACCTCGGCATGGCGGAGGTCGTCTGGAGCGCGGACGGCGCCGACTACAAGACCACCGACTCGCAGCTGATAGCCCAGCGGATACTCAAGAAGACCGGACGGGACGGCATCATCCTGCTGCACGACCTGGTCGACCCGACCGGCAAGGGCTACAACGGCACCGTCGCGGCCGTCCCCGCGATCATCTCCACGCTCCAGGCCCGCGGTTACACCTTCGTCACCGTCAAGCAGCTCCTGGCCCCGGGCACTCCGCAGCCCGGCGCCGTCTACAAGTAAAGGTCCAGCTAAGGACCACGGTCCGCGGTTCCCTCCGCCTTCGTGTGGCGTGCACACTACAGCCCGGTGACCATGCAGAACGGTCTCCGAACGGTCAAGTCCCGTACCGAGCCACACGTTGGAGTAGTCATCACCGACATACAAAAACCCCGTGCAGTGCGGGCCGCCGTGGTCGCGGCGGCCTCGCTCGCCATGGCGTCCGGCGCACTGCTGGCCGCAGGTCCCTCGCAGGCGGCCGCCGGCGCCGCGGCGCCGGCCGCGAAGACGATCGCCGGCAGCCACCCCGCATGGGCGACCCCGGCCGGCGACGCCGGCTCCGTGCCGGCCGGCACCGAGATCACCGGCACCGTCTACCTGGCAGGCCAGGACCCCGCGGGCCTGACCGCGTACGCCACCGCGGTCTCGGACCCGGCGAGCGCGAGCTACGGGCAGTTCCTCAGTCCTGCGCAGTACCAGGCGCGGTTCGGCGCCACGTCCGCGCAGATCCACGCGGTCACCGCCTGGGCGACCGGTGCGGGCCTGAAGGTGGTGGGCAGCACCGAGCACGCGATCACCGTGCGCGGCACCGACGCGGCCATCACCAAGGCCTTCGGCACCGCCATCCACCAGTACCGGGTGGGCGGGCAGCTGCGGCACGCGCCGGCCCGCGACGTCACCGTCCCCGCGTCGGTGTCGTCCGCGATCCTCGGCGTCAACGGCCTCAGCTCGGCGGGCACCCGGGCCAGGCCCGACTCGATCCGGGTCGACGACACGCCGGGCGCGGCCGCCAAGGGCACCCTGGTGCAGAAGTCCGGGGGCACCCTGCCGACCACCGCGACCTGCTCCGACTACTGGGGCCAGAAGTCCACCACGGCGGGTCCCGCGGGCTACTCCAAGGGCGCGACGCCCTTCGACCAGTGCTCGTTCTACCCCTCGCAGCTGCGCAAGGCGTACGGCATCACCGCGTCGGGGCTGACCGGCAAGGGCGCGACGATCGCGATCGTGGACGCGTACGGCAGCTCGACGATGCTCGCCGACGCCGACCAGTACGCGGTCAACCACGGTGACAAGGCGTTCAGGAACGGCCAGTACACCGAGCACGTCGACCCGTCGCAGTGGCGGGACCAGGACCTGTGCGGCGGACCCGAGGGCTGGGCGCCGGAGGAGGCGCTGGACGTCGAGATGGCGCACGGACTCGCGCCCGACGCCAAGGTCGTCTACGTGGGGGCCGACTCCTGCAACGACGACGACCTGTTGAGCGCGATCACCACGATCGTGGACCAGCACCTGGCGGATGTCGTCTCCAACTCGTGGGGCGAGATCATGCACACCACGGACAACCTCGACGTCTCCGCATCCGAGATCGCCGCGTACGAGCAGGTGTTCAAGCAGGCCGCGGCCGAGGGCATCGGCATCGGCTTCTCCGCGGGCGACTGCGGTGACAGCAGCCCGCTGGCCGCCGCGACCGGCGCCAACTGCCAGCCCGACACCGCCCGCGCGCAGGCCAACTGGCCCGACTCCGACCCGTGGGTGACCTCGGTCGGCGGTACCGCGCTGGGCATCGACAGCAAGTCGGGCAGCTACGGCTTCGAGACCGACATGGGCACCCTGCGCTCCAACCTGTCGGCGGACGGCACCAGTTGGGTCCCGGCGGTCCCCGCGCCGTTCTACTTCGGCGGTGGCGGCGGCACCAGCGAGGACTTCGCGCAGCCGGCGTACCAGCGCGGCTCGGTGCCCGACTCGCTGTCGCACACCCTGATGACGGGCGCGCACAGCCGTGCCGCCAAGCGCGTCACGCCCGACGTCTCGATGGTCGGCGACCTCTACACCTCGGTGCTGGTCGGCATATCCGACGGCGCCGACTACAGCGAGGGCGGCTACGGCGGCACCAGCGTGTCGTCCCCGGAGTTCGCCGCGGTCCAGGCGGACGCGCTCCAGGCCAGGCACCACGCCATCGGCTTCGCCAACCCGCTGCTGTACGCGCACCCCGGCCAGCTGCGCGACGTGGTGGACGAGAACGCGGCGCAGCACGCCAGGACCCCGCTGAGCAGCATCGTCGACTTCGGCGTGATCAACGGCTCCCTGACCGCGCGGCTCGTCGCCTTCGGCCAGGACACCTCGCTCAACGCGGTCCGCGGCTACGACAACGCCACGGGCCTGGGCACGCCGACCCTGTCGTACCTGACGGGCGGCCGCAGGTAACCCCTGCCCCGCAGCACCCCGGCCGGCCCGGCGGAGATCCCCTCTCCGCCGGGCCGGTCCGCGTCCTGGCCGGCTGAGGCGGCGGGGCCGCGGGTCAGCGCGGGGGGACGACGGCGTTGCGGGGCAGCCGCTGCTCCACCCAGATGATCTTGCCGGCCTTGGTGTAGCGGGTGCCCCAGCGCTCGCCGAGCTGGGCCACCAGGAAGAGGCCGCGGCCGCCTTCGTCGGTGGTGGCCGCGTACCGCAGGTGCGGTGAGGTGCTCGACGCGTCGGCGACCTCGCATATCAGGCTGCGGTCCAGCAGCAGGCGCACGTCGATCGGCCCGGTGGCGTAGCGGATCGCGTTGGTGATCAGCTCGCTGAGGACCAGCTCGGTGGTGAAGGCCAGGTCGTCCAGGCCCCAGGCGGCGAGCTGGCCGGCGGCGGCGTTGCGTACGGCGGCGACGGCCGAGGGGTCGGTGGGGACGTCCCAGCGGGCGATCCGGCTGTCGGGCAGCGCGCGGGTCTCGGCCACCAGCAGCGCGATGTCGTCCTTGGGGGCGGCCGGCATCATCGCGGTGATGACGGCGTCGCAGGTCTCCTCGGTCGTACGGCCGGCCGGCCCGGCCAGGGCGGTCAGCAGCCGGTCGAGGCCGACGTCGATGTCGGTGGTGCGGTCCTCGACCAGGCCGTCGGTGTAGAGGACCAGCCGGCTGCCCTCGGGCAGCCGGTGCTCGATGGCCTCGAAGGGCAGCCCGCCCAGGCCCAGCGGCGGCCCGGCCGGCACGTCGAGCAGTTCCACGCTGCCGTCGGGGTGGACCAGCGCGGGCGGCAGATGCCCGGCCCTGGCCAGCTGGCAGTACCGGGTGACCGGGTCGTAGATCGCGTACAGGCAGGTCGCGCCGGCGATCGGGGCGCCGGCGCCGGGCGGTCCGATCCCGCCGGGGGCCGCCTCGTCCTTGTCGATCCGGCCGACCAGGTCGTCCAGGTGCGCGAGCAGCTCGTCGGGCGGCATGTCGATCATCGAGAAGTTGAAGACGGCCGTCCGCAGCCGTCCCATGGTGGCCGCCGCGTGCATGCCGTGCCCGACGATGTCGCCGACCACGACCGCGACCCGGGCGCCGGCCAGCGGGATGACGTCGAACCAGTCGCCGCCGACGCCGGCCTGCGCGGGCAGGTAGCGGAAGGCGACGTCCAGCGCGTTCTGCTCGGGCGGGCCGTGCGGCAGCAGGCTCTGCTGCAGGTTGACCGCCATCGCCGTGTTGCCGGTGACGGCCGCGTCGATCTGTTCCTGGGTGGTGTATTTGACGTCGAAGAAGCCGGTGTTGCGGCCGACCCGCAGCACCGCCATCCGGTCGGCGACCGCCCGCACCTCCTCCATCTCGGGGCTGACCAGCAGCACTCCGAGGTGGTGGTCGCGCAGCCGCTGCACCAGTTCCAGCACCCGGGCGGCCTGGCGCGGGCCGAGGGCGGCGGTCGGCTCGTCGAGGATGATCAGGCGGGGCTCGCCGATCAGCGCGCGGGCGATGGCGACGCCCTGGCGCTGGGCGCCGGACAGCGAGGCGACCGGGACGCGCAGGCTCCCGATGGAGATCGACAGCGAGTCCAGCAGGGTGCGGGCGCGCTTCTCCATCTTGATCTCGCTGAGCATGCCCAGCGTGCGCAGCTCGCGCCCGAGGAAGAGGTTCTCGACGGTGTCGAGGTTGTCGCACAGCGACAGGTCCTGGTGGATGGTGGCGATGCCCAGCCGCAGGGCGTCCTGGGGCCGGCGCAGGTCGACCGGCCGGCCGCGCCACTCGATGACGCCCTCGTCGGCCTGTGTCACCCCCGAGATGACCTTGACCAGCGTGGACTTGCCCGCGCCGTTGCTGCCGACCAGGCCGACGGCCTCGCCCTCGTCGATCGTGAGGTCGACGTCGCTCAGGGCCTGCACCGCACCGAACCGCTTGGAGACGCCGCGCACGGTCAGCAGCGGACTGCCGCTCATGCCAACCACCTCCTGCCCCCGGGCCAGGCGCTGCCCCGGTTACCGAGTCTGCCGGGCGTACCCGTCCTGCGCGATATGGGGGACGGCCTCAGGCGGTCGGGTGCTGGTGGTCGTGCACGGCGGGCTGGCCGTACTGCGGCTGCTGGTGCGGCTGCTGCGCGCTGGCCTGCAGCTGCTCGGCCTGCTCCTTCGACAACTGCTGCGCGGCACCGCAGAACGTGCACTGGGTGACGTACTTGGTGTTGATCGGGAAAAGCGGCACGAAGAACAGCGAGAACTTGGTGACGCGCTTCTTGAGCGAGTGCGCGGCCGGGTTGCCGCAGCGTCCGCAGACCAGCGTGATCATGGCCAGGGTGTACAGATATCCCTTGGTGCCGAATATGATCATGTGAATTCCCCCCTCGAATCAGTGTGCTGTCCGAGGAGAGTGTGCCGCACCCGGACACCCCGGCGATATCCGGGGGCGGCACCGGATATCGCCGGGGCGGAAATCGCGGCGGGCACGCCGTGCCGCCGCTGACCGCTATTCCGTGCGCAGGCTCGTCGCGGTCGGCGTACGGGCCGACCACGTCGCCGGCAGCAGCGCCCCGGCCACCGCGATGACCAGCCCCGACAGGGCCAGCAGCAGCACCGGCAGCGGGTGGTAGACGTGCAGGTCGGCCGGCGGGATGCGGGTGCCGGCCGCGCTGCCCATCGCCGGGATGACGTAGCCGTGCAGGGCCATGCCCAGCGGCACCCCGATCAGGCCCGCGACCGCGCCGATGCCGGCGACCGAGGTGACGACCATCGCCACGGTCTGGCGCGGCGCCATGCCGAGCGCCTTCATCACGCCCAGGTCGTGGACCCGCTCGCGGGTGTCGAGCACCACCGTGTTGAGCACGCCGAGCCCGGCGACGGCGACCAGCATCACCGTCAGCATCGCGATCATCGTGTCCATCGCGATGATCGTGGAGCTGATCCGGTTGTCCTGCGCGCGGCCCTCGACGCCCAGCGGCTTCAGGGCGGTGTTGAGGTCCTGGAGGTAGCCGGCCCGGTCGGTGCCGGGCGCGAGGTGCACCTCGTAGGTGTCGGGCCGCAGGGTGCGGCCCAGCGCCGTGAAGGACCCGGTGTCGGCCGCCACGTGCATCCCGTCGTCGTCGACGGTCAGCGCCTCGCCGACGACACGGACCGCCACGCTGCGCCCGTCGCCTTCGAGGGTGACGCTGTCGCCGACGTGCTTGCCGGTCGCCTCCAGGAAGCGCCGGCCGACGACGATCTGCCGGGACCCGTCGAGCCAGTGGCCCGAGACCATCTGCAGGCCGCCCCAGGACGAGTCGCCCTGGTAGGCGGTGACGCGCACCGCGCCCGGGATGCCGGCGAAGGTCGCCTGCTGCTCGACGGTGCCGAAGGAGCCCGCGGTGCCCGGCTGCGCCGCGATCGTCCGGGCGACGGCCGCGGTGTCGGCGCTGACCGGCTCGGGCGGGGGCGGCGGGCCTGCGTCCGTGCCCGCGCCGGAGCCTGCATCGACGGGCGGCGGCGCGAAGGTGCTGACGGAGACCTGCCCCGGGTTGTGCCGGTTCACGCCGTCCTGGATCGCGGACAGCGACGAGCCGAGCCCGAAGGCGAAGGTCACGCCGACCGCGCCGAAGGCGACCGCGGCCCAGATGGTCGCCGAGCGGGCCGGCCGGGCGAAGGGTCCTGCCAGGCCCAGCGTCAGGGCGCGGGACAGCGGCAGCCGGGAGGCCGCCCGCGCCGCCAGCCGGCCCCTGCCGACCTGCGGGGTGCGGCCGGTCGCCAGCGCCTGGACCGTACGCAGCCGGGCCGCCCGCAGCGCGGGCGCCAGCGCGCTGGCCACGACCAGCGCGAGCACCCCGGCGGGCACCGCGAGGTCCAGCCACCAGGCGACGGTCAGCGGCGCGGCGCCGTACGCGTCGGAGGCCTGCGCGAGCAGCGGTACGGACGCGATGTTGCCGAGGACGACGCCCAGCACGGTGCCGGCCGACGCGGGGATCAGCGCCTGGCCGACGTAGGCCCTGCCGACCTGGCCCGGGGTCAGGCCGAGCGACTTGAGCACCCCGATCCGCCGGGTGCCCGCGCTGACCGCGCCGCTGACCACGATGCCGATGATCAGCACCGACATCGCCAGGCCCAGCACCCCGAAGGCCACGATGAAGGGCACGAAGGTCGCCGTCTCCCGGTCGGCGGCGTGCTTGGTGGTCAGGTACGACAGCGTCCCGCTGAGCGCGCCGGGCGGCACGGCGGCGGCCAGCGCGTTCTTGTCGCGGGCCATGCCGGCGCCGGTGCCCGCGTGCGCGAAGCGGTAGAGCATCTCGTACGCGGGTGCGGCGCCCGGCCTGGTCAGCGCGGCGATCTCGGCGGGTGCGACCCAGGCGTCCGCGGTCCTGCTGACCGAGCGCGCGTAGCCGACGATCGTCAGCGACGGCCTGCCCGGCAGCGCGGGGAAACTGAGGGTGCCGCCGACCTCGCCCATCCGGGGGCCGTCCTCCGGCACGGTCAGCACGATCTGGCCGGGACCTGTGACCCAGTGGCCCTTGGTGAGGGTGACGGCGTCGACCGGGCCGCCCGCGGCCGCGCGGCCGGCGATCGTCAGCGGCGCCTCGCCGATCATCATGACCAGCCCGCCCTCGCCGAACTGCGGGGTCGCGGTGACCACCGCGAAGGGGCCGGCCGCAGCGGTCACCGCGGGCAGGTGCGCGGTCGCGGCGACCTGCTCCGACGTCGCCTTGCCGCCGTCGAAGCGCCCGGTCAGGTGCGCGCCGCGCTGCTTGGCGAAGGCGTGGTCGAAGGGCGCCTGCGAGGCGACGACCAGGCCGCCGGCCATGATCGAGGCGGTGACCGCCAGCATCGTGGTCAGCACCATCACCACGGTCTGCACCCGGCGCCGCCCGACGCCGGCGCGTACGACCTTGCCGAGCGCGCTCATCGGGCCACCGCCGAGGAGCCGCCGGCCGCGGAACCGGCCGCGGAACCGCCTGCCGTGCCGCTCTGCAGGTCCGGTGCGCGGCCGCCGCTGCCGGTGTCGCGGACGATGCGCCCGTCGACCAGCTCGATGGTGCGGCTCGCGCACGCCGCGGCCAGCGCCAGGTCATGGGTGACCAGCAGGATCGTCTGGCCGTCGCTGTTCAGCTCGGTGAGCAGCGCGCGGACCTCGGCGCCCGAGGCGGTGTCCAGGGCGCCGGTCGGCTCGTCGGCGAGCAGCAGCGCGGGCCGGTTCATCAGCGCCCGCGCGACCGCGACCCGCTGCCGCTCACCGCCGGACAGCCGCCCCGGGTAGGCACGGGCGTGCCGGGCGATGCCGAGGTATTCCAGCAGCTCGGCGGCCCGCGCCCGGGCCTGCGCCCGCCCGGCGCCGACCAGTTGGGAGGGCAGCAGGACGTTGTCGGTCACCGTCAGGTCGTCCAGCAGGTTGAAGAACTGGAAGACCATGCCGATCCGCTCCCGCCGGAAGCGCGCGGAGCCGGTCTCGCCGAGGCCGTCCACCCGGACCCCGTCGACGGTGACGCTGCCCTCGGTCGGCTTGTCGAGGCCCGCGATCAGGTTCAGCAGCGTCGACTTGCCGCTGCCGGAGGGGCCGAGCACGGCCAGGGCCTCGCCCGCCCTGACGGTCAGTGACAGACCGTCGAGCGCGGCCGGGCCGTCGTCGTAGCTCTTCCGCACCTCGCGGATGTCGATGACGCTCGTGGTACTGCTCACGTGGTTCCTCCCCCGATCGGGCCTGTCGTGCGGTACGCCGACGCTAGGGTCGGCCCGGCGGGCGCCGCGTCGGCCGGCCTGTGGACACCGGGTACCGCAGTGGGCGGACGGGCACCGGCGTCATCCCAGGGGTGTACGCGCAAGTCGTACGCCGCCCGGCCCGCACCGGCCCACCGGGGGATGTACCAGGTCACGCCGGTTGGGCACACTGGGCCGGTGACCACCCCGCCCTTCGCCGCCCGGGTCAGGGCGGCCCTGGCACCGCTGCTGCGCCCGGCGCCGCCCGCGCCCGACGGCCCGCAGCGGCTGTCGCGCTGGGCGTGGGTGGCCGACGTGGTGCTGGCGGTCTTCCTCGCCGCGACCACCGTCTACGCCACCGCCCACGGTGCGGGCGGCGACGTCCCGATCGACGACCCCGCCAGGGGCGGCCCCTTCGGGCCGCAGGGACCGCCGGGGCCGCCCCCTCCGCCGGTGCCTCCGGTGCCGCGGCCCGGCTCGGTCAAATACCCCTACCTCGTCGCCCCCGACCACGGCACGCTGACCTCCGCACCCCTGTGGCTGCTGGCGCTGGCCGCGCTCACCGCGCTGCCGCTGGCGCTGCGCCGCCGCTACCCGGTCGCGGCCTACGCGTCGGTGATGGCCGCGACCCTGGTCTTCCACGCCGCCGAGCAGCACACCTGGCGGCTGCACGAGGCGGACACCCCGACCGTCTTCACCTTCGTGGCCTGCCTGATCGCCGCCTACAGCGCCGCCCTCTACAGCCCCTACCGGCGGCTGGCGATGGTCGCGCTGCTGGTCGGCGGGGTGCTGATGGGGACCTTCCACGACCTGAACGTGCCCGACATCGCACCGGGCTTCGTGCCCTTCGCGGTGCTGGTGCCGGTCGGGCTCGCCGCGAACACCGTGCACACCTGGCGGCAGCGGCTGCGCAGCATGGAGGCGGAGAAGGAGGCCGCGACCCGGCTGGCGGTGGACATGGAGCGTGCCAGGATCGCCCGCGAGCTGCACGACGTCGTCACCCACAACGTCAGCATGATGACCGTGCAGGCCGGGGCCGCCCGTACGGTGCTGGCCACGGAGCCGGAGCTGGCCCGGGAGGCGCTGCTCGCGGTGGAGTCCGCGGGCCGGGCCGCGATGGCCGAGCTGCGCCATGTGATGGGCCTGCTCGCCATGACGTCCGACCCGGCCGACGCGGAGAGCGCCGAGCTCGCCCCGCAGCCGGGCCTCGGGCAGGTCGGCGTGCTGGCCGAGCGGGTCCGCGGCACCGGCATCCCGGTCGAGCTGGCCGTCACCGGCGCCCCCGTCCCGCTGCCCGCGGGCGTCGACCTGGCCGCCTACCGGGTCGCGCAGGAGGCCCTCACCAACACCGTCAAGCACGCGTCGGGGGCCAGCGTCACCATCAGCGTCGACTACCTGCCGGGCGAGGTCCGCATCGAGGTCGCCGACACCGGCGGCACCCCCTCGCCGACCGCCGGCTCCGGCAACGGGCGCGGCCTGATGGGCCTGCGCGAACGCCTCGCCGTCTACGGCGGCACCCTCGACGCGGGGCGCCGCATCACCGGCGGCTACCGGGTACGGGCCGTCATACCGGTAGGAGACGCATGAACGCGCAGCCGCCCCTGCGGGTCGTCATCGCCGACGACCAGGGCCTGGTACGCACCGGCTTCCGGATGATCCTCACCGCCGCGGGCTTCGAGGTCGTCGCGGAGGCCTCGGACGGCGAGGAGGCCGTCGAGGCGGTCCGCCGCACCCGGCCCGACCTGGTGCTCATGGACATCCGCATGCCGGGCCTCGACGGCCTCGAAGCGACCCGCCGCATCCTCACCGGCCGCACCCCCGACGAGCCGCGGGTCGTCATCCTCACGACCTTCGATCTGGACCGCTACGTCTACGCGGCGCTGGCGGCGGGGGCGAGCGGATTCCTGCTCAAGGACGTGACGCCGGAGTACCTGGTCGCCGCGGTGCGCCTGGTCCGCGCCGGCGACGCGCTCCTCGCCCCGGCGATCACCCGGCGCCTGGTCGAGCGGTTCTCCGCCACGGGCGGCCGCTCCTCCGTCCACCGCGACCTCGCCGCGCTCACCCCGCGCGAGCTGGAGGTCCTCCGCCTGCTGGCGGGCGGCCTGAGCAACGCCGAGCTGGCCCGGGCGCTGGGGGTGAGCGAGGCGACGGTCAAGACGCACGTGACGCGCATCCTGTCGAAGCTCGGGTTGCGCGACCGCGCGCAGGCCGTCGTGGCGGCGTACGAGTCCGGCCTGATCACCCCGGGCGCGAGTTCCCCTGCCGGGGGCACGCCGCACTTCTGAGGGGTTGCCCGACGCGGTGCTCCGCGTCTCGGGCGCCGCTCGGGCCGGTCGCGCGGTTCCGCCTCCAGGGATTCGCCTGGGGGTACCCCCACACGCCCCTGGCCTGCGGGGGCGTGTGGGGGTGCGGTGGTCAGGCGGCGGTGGCGTGTTCCAGGGCCTGGAACTCCTCGTCGGTGAGCACCAGGCCCGCGGCCGCGGTGTTCTCCTCCAGGTGGGCCACCGAGGAGGTGCCGGGGATCGGCAGCACGACGGGGGAGCGGCGCAGCAGCCACGCCAGGGCCAGCTGGGAGGGCGCGGCCTTGCGGTCGGCGGCGATCCGGCCGATCGGGCTGTCGGGTCCCGCGAGGGAGCCGGTGGCCAGCGGGAACCACGGGATGAAGGCGATGCCGTGCGCCTCGGCGTAGTCCAGGACGTCCTCGGAGGCGCGGTCGGCGAGGTTGAAGCGGTTCTGCACGGAGGCGATGGTCGCGGTGGCGCCGGCCTCCTCGATCTCGGCGACGGTCACCTCGCTGAGCCCGATGTGCCGGATCTTGCCCTCGCGCTGCAGCGCGGCCAGCTCGCCGACCTGCTCGGCGACCGGCACCTTCGGGTCGATGCGGTGCAGCTGGAGCAGGTCGAGCCGCTCAAGGCCCAGGTTGCGCAGGCTCAGCTCGACCTGCTGGCGCAGGAACTCCGGCCGCCCGAGCGGCACCCACTGCCCGGGTCCGGTGCGGGCGAAGCCCGCCTTCGTGGCGATGACCAGGTCGTCGGCGTAGGGGCGCAGCGCCTTGCGCAGCAGCAGGTCCGCGGTGAAGGGGCCGTAGGCGTCGGCGGTGTCGATGAAGTTGATGCCCAGCTCCGCGGTGCGGCGCAGCACCCGCAGGGCCTCCTCGGGGTCCGCGGGGTCACCCCACACCCCGGGACCGGTCAGCTGCATCGTGCCGTACCCGAGGCGGGTGACGGGCAGGTCCCCGCCGAGCAGGAAACTTCCGGAGGCCAGGGCCGCTGCTGCGGCGGGGCCGGTGGTGGATTCGGACACGGGGTTGCTCCCTCGCGGAGGCGGACTGAGCTGACGAACACCAGACAACGTCCCCCGCCGCCCCTCGTATTTCCGCTCCCGGCCGCCCTATGCGCGCGGCTCGTCGAAATGCTGGGTGCGGTCGACGACCGAGACCAGGGCCACCCGCTGGCCCGGCGTGAGGTCGCCCGCGAGGTCGGAGTCGCGGATGTGGGCACGCAGCAGGAAGTCGTGGGAGTCGAGCATCGTGACGCCCGGGAGGGCGCGGACCAGTCCTGAGACGCGTATGCCCGCCGCGTCGGTGTCACCCGAGGCGGCCCGGCGCAGGACGCGGAAGAGCCCGATAGGGCCTTCCGCGGCGACCTCGCTGAGCACCAGCGCCCGCCGGTGGCCCGCCTCCGGATCGACGTCTTCCACCGGGTCCATCGGGTCCGCCACCGGTAGGCGCCGCGTTCCGAACCTCGTCATCGTCGCGCCTCCGCCCGTTTTGCCCGGCTTTCGTACCACGTCCGAGCGTACGCCCGCCCCCGGCGGCCGCAAACCGTCAAGGGCACGTCAATGGCCACGGCTCCCGCGCCAGGGAAGCGTTAACGAACGCGCCCGCACGCGTGTGCGGGGTGACCGTATGGAACGGGGCCGGACCTGGCCCGCTCCGCACATCACCACCTGGGGTGCCGCCGAAAATGTCCGATCTCGTGTTCATCGCCGTGACGATCGCGGTCTTCGCCGTGCTCGCGCTTGTGGTCAAGGGGGTCGAGAAGCTGTGAGCGCGGAGAACGTCGTCGGCCTCGTCGTGGCCTGCTGCCTGCTCGGCTATCTCGTGCTGGCCCTGATCTTCCCCGAGAGGTTCTAGTGAACGGCACTCTCGCGGGCTGGCTCCAGATCACCGTGCTGATCGCGGCCCTGGCCGCCACCTACCGCCCGCTGGGCGACTACATGGCCCGCATCCTCACCACGACCAAGCACCTCGCGGTGGAGAAGGGCCTGTACCGGCTCGGCGGCGTCGACGCGGAAGCCGACCAGCGCTGGCCGGTCTACCTGCGCAGCGTCCTGGCCTTCTCGGTCGTCTCGGTCCTCTTCCTCTACGGCTTCCAGCGGCTGCAGAACCACCTGCTGCTCTCCCTGGGCTTCGCCCCCGTCAAGGCGGACCAGGCCTTCAACACCGCGGCCTCCTTCGTCACCAACACCAACTGGCAGTCGTACTCGGGCGAGTCGACGATGGGCCACCTGGTCCAGATGGCCGGCCTGGCGGTGCAGAACTTCGTCTCCGCGGCGGTGGGTATCGCAGTGGTGGCGGCCCTGATCCGCGGGTTCACGCGCAAGCGCACCGACCGGGTCGGGAACTTCTGGGTGGACCTGACCCGGATCGTGGTGCGGCTGCTGGTGCCGCTGGCGTTCGTCTTCGCGATCGTGCTCGTCGCCGCCGGTGCGATCCAGAACTTCCACGGCATCCACGAGATCAGCACCCTGGTCGGTGACAAGCAGTCGCTGACCGGCGGCCCGGTCGCCTCGCAGGAGGCCATCAAGGAGCTGGGCACCAACGGCGGCGGCTTCTACAACGCCAACTCCGCGCACCCCTTCGAGAACCCCAACGGGTTCACGAACATCCTGGAGATCTACCTGCTGCTGGTGATCTCCTTCTCGCTGCCGCGGACCTTCGGAAAGATGGTCGGCGACCACCGGCAGGGCTACGCGATCCTGGCCGTGATGGGCCTGATCTGGGCCGCCTCGGTCGCCCTGATCACCGTCAACGAGCTGCACAGCGTCAGCAGCAGTGCCGGTCATGCGGCGGGCGGGATGCTGGAGGGCAAGGAGCAGCGCTTCGGGATCTGGGCCTCGGCGCTGTTCGCCGCGTCCACGACGCTGACCTCGACCGGCGCGGTGAACTCCTTCCACGACTCGTTCTCGCCCGGCGGCGGCGGGATGACGATCTTCAACATGATGCTCGGCGAGATCGCGCCCGGCGGCACCGGCTCGGGCCTCTACGGCATCCTGGTCCTGGCGATCATCGCGGTGTTCGTCGCCGGCCTGATGGTCGGCCGCACCCCGGAGTACCTGGGCAAGAAGCTCGGTGCGCGCGAGATGAAGTTCGCCTCCCTCTACATCCTGGCCACCCCCGCGGTCGTGCTGATCGGCACCGGAGCGGCGATGTCGCTCAAGGGCGAGCGCGCCTCGATGCTCAACTCCGGGCCGCACGGCTTCTCCGAAGTCCTCTACGCCTTCACCTCCGCCGCCAACAACAACGGCTCCGCGTTCGCCGGCATCGGCGTCAACACCCACTGGTACAACACCGCGCTGGGCCTGGCGATGCTGTTCGGCCGCTTCCTCCCGATGATCTTCGTCCTGGCGCTGGCCGGCTCCCTGGCCAGGCAGCAGCCGGTCCCGGTCACCGCGGGCACCCTGCCCACCCACCGGCCGCAGTTCGTCGGCCTGCTCACCGGCGTCATCGTGATCGTCGTCGGCCTCACCTACTTCCCGGCCCTCGCGCTGGGTCCGCTCGCGGAAGGTCTGCACTGATGTCCCTGACCACCGACCGGCCGCAGCCGGTCCCGTCCGGCGGCGAAGCCGCCCGCCACCCGGAACCGCACCGCGTCTCCGGCGGGCTGCTCGACCCGAAACAGCTGCTCACCTCCTTCCCCGAGGCGGTCAGGAAGCTCGACCCGCGGGTCATGGCCAAGAACCCGGTCATGTTCGTCGTCGAGGCCGGCGCCGTCCTCACCACCGTCTTCGCGATCAAGGACCCCAGCGTCTTCGCCTGGGTCATCACCGTGTGGCTGTGGCTGACCGTCGTGTTCGCCAACCTCGCCGAGGCCGTCGCGGAAGGCCGCGGCAAGGCGCAGGCCGAGACGCTGCGCAAGACCAGGACCGAGACCGTCGCACGCCGCCTGGTCGACTGGCGGCCGGGCACGACAGGTTCCGTGCGCGAGGAGTCCGTACCCGCCGCGGGCCTCAAGCTCGGCGACCACGTCGTGGTCGAGGCCGGGCAGATCGTCCCCGGCGACGGCGACGTCGTCGAGGGCATCGCCTCGGTCGACGAGTCGGCGATCACCGGCGAGTCCGCGCCGGTCATCCGCGAGTCCGGCGGTGACCGCTCGGCGGTCACCGGCGGTACGAGGGTGCTGTCCGACCGGATCGTCGTCAAGATCACCTCCAAGCCGGGCGAGACGTTCATCGACCGGATGATCGCCCTGGTCGAAGGCGCCTCCCGGCAGAAGACCCCCAACGAGATCGCGCTGAACATCCTGCTCGCCTCGCTGACCATCGTCTTCCTGCTGGCCGTCGTCACCCTGCAGCCCATGGCCATCTACGCGGGCGCCGAGCAGTCCATCGTCGTCCTGGTCGCCCTCGTGGTCGCGCTGATACCGACCACGATCGGCGCGCTGCTGTCCGCGATCGGCATCGCCGGCATGGACCGCCTCGTGCAGCGCAACGTCCTTGCCATGTCCGGCCGCGCGGTCGAGGCGGCCGGCGACGTCAACACCCTGCTGCTCGACAAGACCGGCACCATCACCCTCGGCAACCGCCAGGCCGCCGAGTTCCTGCCGGTCGGCAAGGTCACCCTCGACGAACTCGCCGACGCAGCCCAGCTTTCCTCGCTGTCCGACGAGACCCCCGAGGGCCGCTCCATCGTGGTGCTGGCCAAGGAGAAGTACGGGCTGCGCGGCCGGGAGCTGGGCAGCCAGGCCGAGTTCGTGCCCTTCACCGCGCAGAGCCGGATGAGCGGCGTCACCCTGACCGAGGACGGCGACCGGCGGGAGCTGCGCAAGGGCGCCGCCTCCGCGGTCATGCACTGGATCAGGGACAACGGCGGCCACCCCACCCAGGACGTCGGCCCGATGACCGACGCGATCGCCGCGGGCGGCGGCACCCCGCTGGTCGTCGGCGAGGTCGTGCACCGGGGCGGGACCACCACGGCGACCGTGCTCGGCGTCATCCACCTGAAGGACGTCGTCAAGGCCGGTATGCGGGAGCGGTTCGACGAGCTGCGCCGGATGGGCATCCGCACGGTGATGATCACCGGTGACAACCCGCTGACCGCGAAGGCCATCGCGGAGGAGGCAGGCGTCGACGACTTCCTCGCCGAGGCCACCCCCGAGGACAAGATGGCCCTCATCAAGCGCGAGCAGGCCGGCGGCAAG
>NZ_CAJSLV010000091.1 GCF_907177275.1 Actinacidiphila cocklensis | reverse complement strand
GCGGCGGGCACCGCACCGGCCGGCGCCCGGCCGGCAGCGCCCGCCACCACCGACCCGGCCGCCGCGCCCACCGCCACCACCAAGGCCGCCCCGTCGCAAGCGGCCGCCGCCGCCCGCTGCACCGTCACCGGGCTGAAGATGACGCTGGGCCGGGGCGACCCGGGAGCGGGCAGCATCTACTACCCGCTGGACTTCACCAACACCACCACGCACGCCTGCACCCTCGACGGCTTCCCCGGGGTGTCGCTGCTGCGCGGCGACGGAAGCGTCATCGGCAAGCCCGCCGGTCGCCAAGGCGCCAAGGCGGCGGCGGTACGCATCGCACCGGGCCAGACCGTCGAGGCCGACCTGCACACCCTCAACCAGGGCATCAAGGGCGACAGCTGCTGGCGCAAGCCCACCCTGATCATGGTCTACCCGCCGGGATCGACCGAATCCATGACCCTCGCCACGTCGAACCCGGTCGTCTGCGGCGACACCTTCGACGTCGGCCCCGTGCACTGAGAGGACCGCCGTGACGGTTCACGGAATCGATGTCGCCTCGTACCAGAGCAGCGACTACAGCACCAGCGGCCTGGACTTCGTGTTCGTCAAGGCCACCGAGGGGACCGGCTACATCAACCCCAGGCACGCGGCCCAGGTCGCCACCGGCCGGGCGCACGGCCTGGTCGTCGGCCACTACCACTTCGCGCGCCCGGGCCCGGTGACCGCCCAGGCGGACTACTTCCTCGCGCACGCCGGCGCGAAGGCCGGCGACGTGCTGGCCTTCGACTGGGAGGACACCGGGGTGCCGGGCGCCGACAAGGACGCCTGGCTGCGGCACGTCCAGGCCAAGGCGCCCGAGCTGCGGGTGGTCCTCTACTGCAACCGGGACTTCTGGCTGCACCGGGACAGCACGTCCTACTGCGCCGACGGCCTGTGGATCGCCGACCCGTCGGCGCCCGAGGGGCATCCGCGGGTCGAGCACCCCTGGCTTTTCCACCAGTACAGCTCGGCCGGCGGCCTGGACCGCAACGTCGGGAACTTCGCCGGCCCCGGCACCCTGCGGACCTGGGCGGGCAGGGGCTCCGCACCGCGCTACGAGCCCTTCCCCGGCGCCGGCTGGTTCACCGTCGGGCGCCGCTCGCCGATCGTGGCGGCCCTGCACGACCGGCTCGTCGCGGTCGGCTGCAACCGCTACACCAGCACCGCCAACAAGGACGTCATCGGCTCGGGCGACGTGGCCTCCTACGAGGCCTGGCAGCGCAAGTACAACACCGACCACCACAAGGGCTGGACCGGGTCCGCGCTGAAATGGCCGCCGGGACGCGAGACCTGGGACGCGCTGCACGTCCCCAACGTGTGACCGTCCCCAACGTGTGATCGTCCCCGACGCCTGACCGTCCCCTGCCTGCGTGTGATCGTCTCCGGCCTGTCGCCCGAACGTGTGGCCAGTCCCGAACGTGTGACCCGGGCGGCGCGGCCGTTACGCGGCCCGCCCGACCGGGAAACGGCTCTGCATGGAGCCGATCGAGGCACTGGAGCGGATCGCGTTCCTGCTGGAACGCGCCGACGCGCCCGTCTACCGCATCCGTGCGTTCCGCAACGCCGCCGCCGTGCTGTCCGCGCTGCCGCCGGCAGAGCGGGAACGGCGGGCGGCGACCGGCCGGTTCACCGACCTCAAGGGCATCGGCTCCACCACGGGCAAGGTCCTCGCCGAGGCCGCCGCCGGCCGCACCCCGGGCTATCTGGCCGACCTGGAAAGGGACAGCGGCGGCCCGCTCGCCGAGGGCGGCACCGCGCTGCGCGCTGCGCTGCGCGGCGACTGCCACCTGCACTCCGACTGGTCGGACGGCGGCAGCCCGATCGAGGCGATGGCCCTCGCGGCCCGGGACGCCGGGCACCGGTGGGCGGTGCTCACCGACCACTCGCCGCGGTTGCGGATCGCCCACGGCCTGACGGCCGACCGGCTGCGCAGCCAGCTGGACGCGGTCGCGGAGCTGAACGCCCGCCTGGCACCCTTCCGGCTGCTCACCGGCATCGAGTGCGACATCCTGCCCGACGGCTCGCTCGACCAGGACGACGACCTGCTCGACCGGCTCGACGTCGTCGTCGCCTCGGCGCACTCCGAACTTCGGATGGCCGCCCCCGCCTTCACCCGCCGGCTGCTGGCCGCCGTCGGCAACCCGCTGGTCGACGTGCTCGGCCACTGCACGGGGCGGCTGATCGGCGACCGCAAGCGCCCCGAGTCGACCTACGACGCGGCCGCCGTCTTCGCCGCGTGCGCCGAGGGCGGAACCGCGGTGGAGATCAACAGCAGCCCGCAGCGACTCGACCCGCCGCGCCGGCTGCTGGCGCTGGCCAGGGACGCCGGCACCCTCTTCGCGATCGACAGCGACGCCCACGCGCCCGGCCAGCTCGACTGGCAGATCCACGGCTGCGCCCGCGCCGAGGAGGCCGGGATCCCGGCCGGGCGGATCATCACCACCTGGAGCGCCGACGACCTGCTGGCCTGGACCGCGACCCGCCGCCTGCCGTCGGACGCGCCGGCCTGAGAAAGAGGGCCTGCCGCGCCCGGCGCCCCTGACAGGCGCCGGGTGCGGCAGGCGGTCGTGGGGGTGCGGTGTCACAGGGTCGTGCAGACCGCCCCGTTGAGGGTGAAGACCGTCGGCGGCTGGTAGGCGCCGCTGTTGGCGCCGGTGAAGCCGAAGGTCGCCGAGTTGCCGCCGTTGGCGGCCAGGGTGCCGTTCCAGTCCACCGGGGTCGCCACCACATGGGAGCCCTGGGTGCTGAGGTTGGCGTTCCAGTAGCCGCTGACCGACTCGTTGCTGCTGCTGGGGAAGGAGAAGGCCAGGCTCCAGCCGGTGATCGGGGCGGGACTGGTGTTGGTGACCGTCACGTTGGCGTTGAAGCCGTTGCCCCAGCCGGCCGTCAGCGTGTAGGAGACCCGGCAGGGCGCGTCCTGCGGGGTCCCGGTGCGTACGGTGACCGGGTCCGAGGGCCGGGAGAGCCGGCCGAGGGAGTCCCTGGCCAGGACGTTCCAGGTGAAGGTGCTGCCCGGGGTGAGGTTGGGCACGGTCACCGAGCTGCCGGTGCTGCTGCCCAGGAGTTCACTGACGGTGCCGACCTGCCGGTAGACCTCGTAGCGGTCGACCTTGCCGCCGGTCGAGGGGGTCCAGCTGACGGTGGCACTGGTGGCGCCCGCGGCGGTGACCTCCGGGGCGCCGGGCGCGGTGAGCGCCGAGGACGTACCGGACTTCGGGTGCACGGTCACCGTGGTGATCGAGTACGGCGGTACGGTCCAGGTCCCGGTGTTCGCCGCGGTCGTGCTGTCGATGGCCGTGGCCTGGTCGCGGAAGGTGTCCACGGTCGCCGCCGAGCCGTCGGCGGTGAAGCCGGAGTAGTGCAGCGCGACGGTCTGCGCGTTCGCCGGGTCCTTGTTGATCAGCATCACGCTCAGGTCGCCGTTCGCCCGGTGCACCGCGTGTGCGGCCACCAGCGGGCTGCCGCTGCCCGCCGCGACCAGCTGGTCGCCCGGCTTGCCGAGATGGCTGAGCATCGAGATGGCGTGGTAGGGCGCGAACGGGGTGTTCAGCGGCGGCTCGCACACCGTGCCGACGCAGGTGCCGCTGGAGAGGATGCCGTAGTCGTTGTAGTCGGTGGCGCCGTCGGGGGCCGTGCTGATGGCCCCGGGGCCGTTGTGGGTGTCCCACCAGTCGACGGTGAAGACCCCGCTCTGCAGCGCGGTCAGGTACGCGTCGGCGCCGAAGAGCGCGTTGGGCTGGGTGTCCTCGAAGACGTTGGAGTTCAGCTCGGTCAGCGCGATCGGCAGGTTCGCCGCGCCTGCGGCGTTCAACTGGTCGTGCAGCTGCTCCAGTTCACCGCCCAGCTGGGAGGGGGTGTTGAGCATTCCGGCCGCGTCGGAGCCGCCCGGGTACCAGTGCACGATGACGAAGTCGGCCTTGCCGGCGATCAGCGGGATGACCGTGTGGTTCCAGTCGGAGGTCTCCCCCGAGGCCATCACCCCGTCCGGCCAGTTGCCCGGCAGCGTCAGGACCGCGCCGATCTTCACCGAGGGGTCCACCGCCTTCATGGCCGTGGCGAAGTCGGCGACGTTGGTGGCGTAGGCGGTGGGGGAGAGGTCGGCATGGTTGTCGGTCTCCCAGCCGCTGCCGTAATGGCCGTTCCCGTACAGCTCGTTGCCGATCTCCCAGTACTTCGCGCCGTAGCCCTTGGTCACGTTGGCGTAGCGCACCCAGTCCGCGGCCTCCTGCGGGGTGCCGGAGCCGTAGTTGGCGATGAGGATCGGCTGGGCGCCGATCTTCTTCACGGTGCCCATGAAGGCGTCGAAGTCGGTGCCGGGTGCCACGTAGCCGCCCGGCGCGCTGTTGTCCTTCCAGTGGTAGATGTCGCCGTAGGAGCCGCCGGGGTAGCGCATCATGCCGATGTTCGCCGCCGACAGCAGGTTCTGGACCTCGGGGACGTTCATCTGGGAGTCCCACACCGCGCTGTTGAGGCCGTAGGCGGTGCCGGGAATGGTGCCCTGCCCCTCGGCGGCGTTCACCGTGACGTCCACCGCGGCGGCCGGGTCGGCGGGGTCGGCCAGGGCGGTTCCGCCGCCGGCCAGCAGGGCGGCGCCGAGCGCCACGACGGAGGCGCAGGCGGCGAGCCGTCTGCGCAGCGGGGCAGAGCTGATCGAGGTGCCTTGGCGCACGGGAGTTCTCACCTTCGCGAGGCGGGATGTGGGGGGGCGTGCACGTGTGGGAGCGCTCCCATATTTGGCACGGCGGTGCTTCTTGTCAATGCCCCGGTCATGAACCGGAGCCGTCCGCCAACCCGCCGCTGCCGCGGCTCAGTCGCCGAGCCGGTCGATCTGCCGTATCCGGTTCGTCACGTCCAGCGCCGCGACCTTGTACGACTCCGCCAGCGTCGGGTAGTTGAAGACCGCGTCCACCAGGTAGTCCACGGTGCCGCCGCAGCCCATCACGGCGTGCCCGATGTGGATCAGCTCGGTCGCCCCGGTGCCGAAGCAGTGCACGCCGAGCAGCTTGCGGTCGGTGGGCGAGACCAGCAGCTTGAGCATGCCGTGCGCGTCGCCGATGATCTGCCCGCGGGCCAGCTCGCGGTAGCGGGAGACGCCCACCTCGAACGGCACCGACGCCTCGGTGAGCTGGTCCTCGGTCTGCCCGATGAAGCTGATCTCCGGGATGGTGTAGATGCCGATCGGCTGCAGGTCCTGCAGCCCGTGGGCCGGTTCGCCGAAGGCGTGGTAGGCGGCGCTGCGGCCCTGCTCCATCGAGGTCGCGGCCAGCGCGGGGAAGCCTATGACGTCGCCGACCGCATAGATGTGCGGGACCGCCGTACGGTACGAGCCGTCGACCGCGATCCGGCCGCGCTTGTCGGCGGTCAGGCCCGCCTTGTCCAGGCCGAGTCCTTCGGTGAGCCCCTGCCGTCCCGCCGAGTACATCACCGCGTCGGCCGCGATCTTCTTGCCGCTGGCCAGCACCGTCAGGGTGCCGCGCTCGTGCCGCTCCACGGCGGCCACCGTCTCGCCGAAGCGGAAGGTCACCGCCAGGTCCCGCAGGTGGTACCTGAGCGCGTCGACGATCTCCGCGTCGCAGAAGTCCAGCATCGCGTCGCGCTGTTCGACCACCGTGATCCTGCTGCCCAGGGCGGCGAACATCGAGGCGTACTCCATGCCGATCACCCCGGCCCCGACGATCACCATCGAGCGCGGCACCCGCTCCATGTTCAGCACGCTGTCGGAGTCCATCACCGTGCGGTCGTCGAACTCGACGGCCGCCGGGCGGGCCGGCCTGGTGCCGGTGGCGATCACGATGTGGTCGGCGGTCACCACCCGGTCCTGGCCGCCGGCGTCCCTGACGGCCACGGTGTGCTCGTCGAGGAAGCGCCCGGTGCCGTCCAGGACCGTGATCCGGTTGCGGGACAGCTGGTTGCGGACCACGTCCACCTCGCGGCCGACCACGTGCTGGGTCCTGGCCGTCAGGTCGGCGACGGTGATGTCCTCCTTGAGCCGGTAGCTCTGCCCGTACAGGTCGCGCTGGTTGAGCCCGGTGAGGTAGAGCACCGCCTCGCGCAGCGTCTTGGACGGGATGGTGCCGGTGTGCAGCGACACCCCGCCGAGCCGGTCGGCGCGGTCCACCAGCGCCGCCCGCCGCCCGAGTTTGGCCGCCGCGATGGCCGCCTTCTGCCCGCCGGGGCCTGAACCGATCACCAGGATGTCGAAGTCGCGCACCCGGCCAGTCTGTCAGGCAGGCCCGCGTCCCGTCACGGCTTCCGGCACGGCCCCGGTGGACGCGGATCGGCGGGCTACTGCAGGTGCTGCGGGCGGCGCATCGGGGCGCGGCCCGGTGGCTGCTCGGGAGGCGGCCGGTGGTTGACGGCGGGCAGGTCGCGGACCACCGGCTGCTCCACGGTGAGGGTGAACGGCTGCTCGAAGTGCAGGATCTCCAGCGGCTCGCCCGCGGCCAGCGTGTACGTCGCCGACTTCCTGCCCACCTCCACCTTCAGCCGCCTGCCGCGGAAGAGCAGCCGGAAGGCGATCCGGCTGAGCGCCTCGGGCAGCCGCGGCGCGAAGCGGATGGAGTCGCCGTCGAACAGCCGCATCCCGCCCAGGCCCGCCACCAGCGCGGTCCAGGTGCCGGCCAGCGCCGCGATGTGCAGCCCGTCGCGGGCGTTGTTCTCCAGGTCCTCCAGGTCCATCATCGCGGACTCGCCGAGGTAGTCGTAGGCCAGCTGCAGATGCCCGACCTCGGCGGCGATCACCGACTGGCAGTAGGCGGACAGCGACGAGTCGCGGACCGTCAGCGGCTCGTAGTAGGCGAAGTTGCGGAACTTCTGCTCGGCGGTGAAGGCGTCGCCGCGCAGGTACATCGCCAGCACCAGGTCGGCCTGCTTGACCACCTGCTTGCGGTAGAGGTCGAAGTACGGGTAGTGCAGCATCAGCGGGTAGCGGTCCTCGCCGGTGCCGGCGAAGTCCCAGGTCTGGTGCTTGGTGTAGCCGGCGGACTGCTCGTGCACCCCGAGGTCGTCGTCGTACGGCAGCGTCATCGCCGCCGCCGCGTCCCGCCAGGCGGCCGTCTCCTCGTCGGTGACGCCGAGCGCCGCCGCGTGCCGCGGGTGCTTCTCGGCCGAGTCCGCCGCCGCGGTCAGGTTCGCCTGCGCCATCAGGTTGGTGAAGGCGTTGTCGTCGCTGAGGGCGCTGTACTCGTCAGGACCGGTGACCCCGTCGATGTGGAAGGCGCCCGCGTGGTCGTGGTGGCCCAGCGAACGCCACAACCTGGCGGTCTCCACCAGCAGTTCGAGACCGGTGTCGCGCTCGAAGGCCTCGTCGCCGGTGGTGGCGACGTAGCGGACCACGGCGTCGGCGATGTCGGCGTTGATGTGGAAGGCCGCGGTGCCGGCCGGCCAGTAGCCGGACGCCTCGTCGCCGTTGATCGTCCGCCACGGGAAGGCGGCGCCGTCCAGGCCCAGTTGACGCGCCCGGTCCTGCGCGGCCGGCAGCATGTTGTACCGCCAGCGCAGCACCTCGGCGGCGGCCCGCGGCGAGGTGAACGCCAGCAGCGGCAGCACGAAGGTCTCGGCGTCCCAGAAGGTGTGGCCGTCGTAACCGGACCCGGTCAGGCCCTTGGCGGGAATGGCCCGCTCCTCCGCCCGCGCGCCGGCCTGGAGCACATGGAAGAGCGCGAAGCGAACCGCCTGCTGGATCTCGGTGTCGCCGTCCACCTCGACGTCGGCCCGCTCCCAGAAGTCGTCCAGATACTCCCGCTGCTGGTCCAGCAGGCCCTGCCAGCCGGTGTCGCGCGCGCCCACCAGCGCCGCGTCGGCCTGGTCGCGCAGCGCGGGCAGCGAACGCGTCGCCGACCAGCCGTAGGCGACGAACTTCTCCAGCCGCAGCCGCTGCCCCGCCTTGAGCACCGAGGTGACGGTCAGCCGGCTCACGTCGTCGCCGGAGTCCGCGGAGACCTGGGTGGTGCCGTCGGGACCCTCGACCCGGTGGTCGGCGGCGACCGCGAGGCGCAGCCGGCTGCGGGTCGTGGAGTGCACCAGGCGCAGCCGGGTGCCCGCCGCCGAGTGCTCCTCCAGCCGCAGCGGCGACTGCAGCGCGGCCGACACCCGCGGGTCCCCGGGGGAGTGAGGCACGTCCTCGTTGGCGGCCAGCTCCGACTGGACCACCACCCGCACCTCGTCGTCCAGCGGCTCGACCTCGTAGGAGATCGCGGCGACCGCACGCTGCTGGAAGGACACCATCCGGGTGGAGACCACCCGCACCGCCCGCCCGGCGGGCGACACCCACTCGCACATCCGGCGCAGCACCCCGGCCCGCATGTCGAGCTCCCGCTCGTGCCGGCGGACGGTGCCGTAGCGCAGGTCGAACGGCTCGTCGTCGACCAGCAGCCTGATGAGTTTGCCGTTGGTGACGTTGATGACGGTCTGCCCGGACTCCGGGTAGCCGTAGCCGCCCTCCGCGTACGGCAGCGGGTGCAGCTCGTGCAGCCCGTTGAGATACGTGCCTGGCAGGCCGTTGGGCTCGCCCTCGTCGAGGTTGCCGCGCCAGCCGATGTGCCCGTTGGACAGGGCGAAGACCGACTCGCTCTGCGGCAGCAGGTCCAGGTTCAGCTCGGTCTCGCGAAGCGACCAGGGGGAGACCTCGTAGGCCGCGTCGATGATCACGCGGTGGCCCCCAGCAGGTCGCCCAGGTCGGCCACCACCGTGTCGGCGCCGTGCCGCCGCAGCTCCTCGGCCTGCCCCGTGCGGTCCACCCCCACCACGTAGCCGAACCGCCCGGCCCGCCCGGCGTCCATGCCGACCAGCGCGTCCTCGAAGACCGCGGCCTCGTCCGGGCCGATGCCCAGGTCGCTCGCCGCCTCCAGGTACGTGTCGGGCTTCGGTTTGCCGCGCAGGCCCCGCTCCCTGGCGACGTTCCCGTCGATCCGCACGTCCATCAGCTGCTCGATGCCGGCGGCCACCAGGACGTCGCGGCAGTTGGCGCTGGAGGACACCACGGCGGTGCGCAGCCCCGCGGCCCGTACCGCCTCGGCGAAGCGGACCGACCCCGGGTAGGGCTCGACGCCCTCCTGGTGGATCTTGTCCAGCACGATGACGTTCTTGCGGTTGCCCAGGCCGTGGACGGTGTCGTGGTCGGGCGGGTCGTCCTCGTCGCCCTCGGGCAGCTCGATGCCGCGCGAGGCCAGGAAGGTGCGGACCCCGTCGGCGCGCGGCCGCCCGTCCACGTACTCGTCGTAGTCGGTGGCGGCGTCGAAGGGCTGGAACTCGGGGCCTTCGAGGTGGCGCAGGAAGTCGTCGAAGGTTTCCTTCCACGCGGCGGCGTGCACCAGCGCCGTCGGAGTGAGGACCCCGTCGAGGTCGAAGAGGCAGGCGCGGATGCCGCTGGGCAGGCCGATCTCGGTCATGACGCAGCTTGTGCCCGCAACATCCGCCGGGTATGTCCCGCGGCCGGGAAGTCCGCCCGACTCGCCGAACGGTCAGGCCGCTCGCTGGGCGCCCAGCCGGTTGATGTCCCGCGACGACAGGATGTGCGGCCCGGCGCCCTCCAGGCGTACGACGGCCAGCATCGACCGGCCGAGCAGCTCGGTGGTGGTGACCTGGTCGGGCGCGATCCGGTGCACCAGCGGGTAGAGCCAGGACGTCAGCGCGTAGATGACCCGGTAGGCGCGGGTGTGGGAGACCGCGCCGTGCATCGGCCTGATCCAGCCGGGCCGGAACATGTACGCCCGCATGTCCATCGCCAGCAGCGCGTTCTCGGTACGGCCCTTGACCCTCGCCCAGGCAGTCCGGCCCTGCTCGGTGCTGTCGGTGCCCGCGCCCGAGACGTAGGTGAAGGTCAGCTCGGGGTTGCCGGCCGCCATCAGCCGGGCGGCGGCCAGCGGGAAGTCGTAGGTGACCCGCTGGTAGACCTCGGCGGTGTGCCCGGCGGTGGAGACTCCCAGGCAGTAGAAGCACGCGTCGGCGCCGGCCAGCTCGCCGGCGACCGCCGACAGGTCGGTGAAGTCCGCGTGGGTGACCTCGTGCAGCTTGGGGTGCTCGACGCCCAGCGGGCTGCGCCCGACCGTGACCACCTCGGTCACCTCGCCGTCCAGCAGGCAGGCCCGCAGCACACCGTGCCCGACCATGCCCGAGGCACCGAAGACCACCACCTTCATCGCGGTCGCAGCCGCCTTCCCCGTCGTCCTTGCAGGTGCGGGGTCGCACCTGCGGGCCGGACGATAGTAACGCCCCTGCCGGGCGGGTCAGTCGGCGATGACCGCGATCTTGCGCAGGTAGTCGCCCGCGGTGAGCCGGCCGAGGATGAAGTCGGCGACGTCGGCCCGCGACACCGTCGGCACGCCGCGCAGCTCCAGCCGCTCGCCGTGCCGGTAGCGGCCGGTGCGGGCGCGGTTGGTGAGCATCACCGGGTACACCAGCGTCCAGGCCAGCGGGCTGCGGCGCAGCAGCTCCTCGCCCGCGGCCTTGTCGGCGTAGACCCGGCGCAGCGCCCGGTAGCTCAGCCGCGGCAGCGCGGGCACCTGCGCCAGGGTGTCGCCGACACCGAGGCCGGACAGCCAGACCACGCGGTCGACGCCCGCCTCCTCCATGGCGCCGACGATCCGCGGCGTCGCCTCGGCCATCAACGCCGGCGCGCGCAGGCCCTGCCAGCTGCGCTCCACGCCCAGCGCGCTGACCACGGCGTCGGCGCCGGTCACCGCGGCGGTCACCGCGTCCTGATCCGACGTCACCTGACCGATCACCACCCGCAGGCCGTCTCTGGCCGGTGGCGCCTTGGAGTCGTCGCGCAGGAAGGCGGTCACCTCGTGGCCCGCGGCCAGTGCCTGCGCGACGACCTGGCGCCCGGTGGCGCCGGTGCTGCCGAAGACCGCGATCCGCATGGTGTCCTCCTGGTGCTCGCCGGGCGCCGCCGTGCGGCCCGCCGCCGGGTGCGGCAGTCGGGTTCTCCCCCGGTCGACCGACCGGCCAGCCGGATGGGGAAGGCGGCGCACGGCGGCAAGGATGAAGCGGTCGTCACCTTCGCACGGACCTCAGGAGCCGTTTTGCAGACACGCCGCGCCGCCGTCCTGTCGGCAGCCGCCGCAGCCCTGTCCGCCGTATCGATCCCGGCCGCCTCCGCGGCGCCGCGCGGCACCGGCCGGCTGCGGCTGCCGGCCCCGAGCGGCCCGTACGCCGTGGGAACGGTCGCGCTGCGGCTGGTCGACACCGTACGCCCCGACCCGTGGGTGGCACAGCCCTACCGCGAGCTGATGGTGAGCCTGCGCTACCCGGCCGCCCGCACAGGTGGCCGGCCGGGCGCCCCGCAGATGCTGCCGGGGGAGGCCGCCGGGTTCGCCGAGCTGGCCGGCTACACCGGGGTGCCGGCCGCCGAGGTGGACTGGGCCGCCACCCTCACCCACGCGCACCCGGGCACGCCGCCGGCCGCGGGGTGCTTCCCGCTGGTGCTCTACTCGCCGGGCGCGGGCGACCCGCGCTCGCTGAACAGCACCCTGTGCGACGACCTCGCCTCGCGCGGCTACGCGGTGCTGGCGGTGGACCACACCTACGACGCGGCCGCCGTGGAATTCCCCGGCGGCCGGGTCGAACGCAGCGTGCTGCCCGCCGAGTTCGCCGAGGTCGTACCCGACCCCGAGCACCCGGACCCGGCACGGGTGGCGCCGCTGCTGCGCAAGGTCCTGCAGGCCAGGGTCGCCGACGTCCGCTTCGTCCTCGACCGGCTGCCGCAGGCGCTGCCCCCCTCGCTGCGCGACCTGCCGGACTTCGGGCGGGTCGGGATGTTCGGCCAGTCCGCGGGCGGTTTCACCGCGCTCCAGGCGATGTACGAGGACCCGCGGATCGCGGCCGGCGCGAACTTCGACGGCGTCACCGCCTACGTCATGGACGACCCCGACCGCGGCTACCTCTCACCGGTGGCGGAAGGCGGCCTGGACCGCCCGTTCCTGCTGGTCGGCAAGGACGGCAACACCCGCCGCACGGTGCCCTCCTGGGACGCGCTGTGGCGGCACAGCCGCGGCTGGCACCGGGGCCTGAGCCTGGTCGGCGCCGAGCATGCGACGTACACCGACGCCGAGACGCTCATCCCGCAGATCGCCCGCCGCCTGCACCTGCCCGCCGACGCCGTCACGGCGAACGTCGGCACCGTCGACCCGTGGCGCGCGGTCCGTGACCAGCGGGTCTGCCTTGCGGCCTTCTTCGACCGCTGGCTGCGCGGCCGCGACGACCACGGCCTGCTGGACGGGCCGTGGCCGCACCACCCGGAGGTGCGCTTCTTCTCCTGACGGCGCCGCCGCCCCCCAGCAGGGGCCGCAGGCCGTCCCGGCCGTCTCGTCGCCCGCTCCGCCGCCGGCGCACCGGGCGACGAGGACAGCGGCCCGGTGGCCGGCTCCGCCGGCGCCGGACTCAGCTCCCGGGGGTGACGCCGATGCTGACGTACGTGACGTCGACCGTGGCGGTCTGCGCGGTCGGGCTGGTCGGCGCCGGGACGAAGGCGACCGTGCCGGTGCCGTAGCAGGGCAGGTTCAGCGTCGCCGGGATCGCCACGCTGAGCCCGTAGGCCTTGATCTCGGTGTCCGGCGCCGCCGAGACGGCGGGGCCGAAGCCGACCAGGTCGCGCGTGGCCGACGTGCCGGTGTAGCCGACGGTCGCCTTGTCGGGGGCGGTGCCCGAGACCAGCTGCACCGACACCGTCTGGCCGGAGACCGGGTGCCCGGTCGAGGTGGGTGTCACCGGGCCGAAGCAGCCGACCTTGATGACCGCGTCGATCGTCGCGCCGTTGACCTGCCCGACGAAGGTCTGCCCCGGGCCGATCGGCAGCGGTGAGACCGCGGCGGCGCCGGCCGAGGACAGGCCGACCGTACCGGCCAGCACGGCGAGGGCCGCGACGGTGCCAAAGGAGCGTAAGTGGTGGTTCCTGCTGCGCATGTCTACCTCCGGAATGGGGGACCGGGGCCGTTCGCGACCCCGGGTGGCGAAGGGGCGAACCGTGCGGGAGCACCAGCATGCTAGCGAGCCCGGGACCGAACCGACCCCGGCCGTCGGCAGCCTGCTGCCGCCGGCGCCCGGTCGTACCACCCCGCTGGCGGGGCGGCTGAGGGCGCGGTAGGACAGGAGGTGCGAAGCCGCGACAGACGGGCAGGCGTCCTGTCGACCGCAGGCAGCCCCCAGAAGGGACGGACATCGTGGCACGACCGAAGATCCTCGTGGTGGGCGCCGGTTTCGCCGGCGTCGGGTGCGTGCGCCGGCTGGAGCGCAACCTCAGCAAGGACGAGGCGGACATCTGCCTGGTGACCCCGTTCTCCTACCAGCTCTACCTGCCGCTGCTGCCGCAGGTCGCCTCCGGCATGCTGACGCCGCAGTCGATCGCCCTGTCGCTGCGCCGCAGCAAGAAGTACCGCACCCGGATCATCCCCGGCGGCGCGATCGGCGTGGACACCAAGGCCAAGGTGTGCGTGGTGCGCACGCTGACGGACGAGATCGTCAACGAGGCCTACGACCACATCGTGCTGGCCCCCGGCAGCATCACCCGCACCTTCGACATCCCCGGCCTGGAGGAGCACGCCCGCGGGATGAAGACCCTCGCCGAGGCCGCCTACCTGCGCGACCACGTGATCGCGCAGCTCGACCTCGCCGACGCCTCGCGCGACGAGGCCGAGCGGGCCTCCCGGCTGCAGTTCGTCGTCGTCGGCGGCGGCTACGCCGGCACCGAGACCGCGGCCTGCCTCCAGCAGCTGACCACCACCGCGCTGCGCCGCTACCCGCGGCTCGACCCCAAGCTGATCAAGTGGCACCTCATCGACATCGCACCGCAGCTGATGCCGGAGCTGGGCGAGAAGCTAGGGAAGAGCGCGCAGAAGATCCTCACCGACCGGGGCGTGGAGATCTCCCTCGGGGTGTCGATCGCCAAGGCAAGCGCGGAGGAGGTCACCTTCACCGACGGCCGGGTGGTGCCCTGCCGCACCCTGATCTGGACCGCGGGTGTCGTGGCGAGCCCGCTGATCGCCACCCTCGGCGCGGAGACCGTACGCGGCCGGCTCGCCGTGACCGCGGAGATGACGCTGCCGGGCGCCGACGGGGTCTACGCGCTCGGCGACGCCGGGGCCGTACCCGACCTGGCCAAGGGCGAGGAGGGCGCGGTCTGCCCGCCCACCGCGCAGCACGCCATGCGGCAGGGCAAGAAGGTCGCCGACAACGTCATCGCGGCGATCCGCAACCAGCCGCTGCAGCCCTACCGGCACAAGGACCTGGGCCTGGTCGTCGACCTCGGCGGCCGGGATGCGGTCTCCAAGCCGTTCGGCATCGAGATGCGCGGCATGCCCGCCCAGGCCGTCGCCCGCGGCTACCACTGGTCGGCGCTGCGCACGAACGTCGCCAAGACCCGGGTGATGACCAACTGGCTGCTCCACGCCGTGGCCAACGCCGACTTCGTGCGCACCGGCTTCCAGTCCCGCAAGCCCGCCACACTGGCCGACTTCGAGTTCACCGACGCGTATCTGTCGCCCGAGGAGCTGCGCAAGCAGGTCGCCGACGCGACGGCGCGCAACTGCTGACCGCCCAGGACTGAGACCGCCCCGCGCCCCTCCGGGCCTGCCGGGCGGTCTCAGTCGTGCAGGTCGGCCGGCGGCTGGGCCGGGGTCCGCGAGCCGGCCGGATCCTCCTCGGTGGACTCCTCGTCCTCCCACAGCGAGAACCACACCGTCTTGCCCTCCGACTCCGGCCGCACGCTCCACTGGCCGGACAGGATGTCGAGCAGCATCAGCCCGCGGCCCGAGGACGCCATCTCGCCGGGGGTCCGCTGGTGCGGCAGCTCGTCGCCGTTGTCCGAGACCTCCACCCGCAGGACGCGGCGGCCCGGCTCGCCGGTCATCGACGCGTTCAGCGCCGCCGACTGGTCGGTGTGCATCAGCACGTTGCCCACCAGCTCCGACGTCAGCAGCACCGCGGTGTCCACCTGGTCGGGCTGCGCCCAGTCGTGCAGCAGCGCCTGCAGCTCGGCCCGCGCCTCGGACAGGCCCTCGGCCTGGTCCTGCTCGATGGTCAGCACGAGCTTGCGCTCGGGCACCACCCGCTGCTGCACCCCGGCGTCGCGGCGCAGCAGCAGCAGCGCGATGTCGTCTTCGTTGCGCGGCGCCAGATCGGCGCGGACACCGGCGGCGTCCGGCTCCCGCTCGTGGCCCTCGCCCGAGGCCTGCCGGGCAGGCTGCTGCAGCGGGTCGTGGACCGCGCGGATCAGGCGCTCGGCGATGCCCTCCAGATCGCTCGCCGACCCCGGGGACATCGCGTCCCTGACCCGGATCCAGCCGCTGTACATGTCGTGCCCGCCGGTCTCGATCAGCCCGTCGGTGCACAGCATCAGGATCTCGTCGGGGTGCAGCTCCAGGTCGGTGACCGGGTAGTCCTCGGTGCCCGGCATCAGGCCCAGCGGCAGGCCGCCGCCGACGTGCTTGAGCATGCAGGTGCCGTCCGGCAGCCGCAGCACCGGGTGCGGATGGCCGGCCCTGGCGATGTGCAGCATCCCGGTGGACGGCTCCGCCTCGATGTAGAGGCAGGTGGCGAAGCGGTCCTCGTCCAGTGCGGCGAGGAAACGGGACGCCCTGGACAGCACCGCGTCAGGACCATGGCCCTCGGCGGCGTAGGCGTACACGGCGGTACGCAGCTGCGCCATCAGCCCGGCCGCGTGCACGTCGTGGCCCTGCACGTCGCCGATCACCACGGCCAGCCGGCCGCCCGGCAGGTTGATCACGTCGTACCAGTCGCCGCCCACCACCAGGCCGCCGCCGGTCGGCACGTAGCGGGTGGCCACCGACAGCCCCGGCACCGCCGGCGCCGCCGCGCCCATGCTGCGCCGCAGCCCGCGGGACAGGGCCAGCTCCGCGCTGCTGGTCCTGGTCCGCTCCAGCGCCTGGGCGACCAGCCGGGCGGTCAGCACCAGCAGCGCCCGCTCGTCGGCGGTGAACTCCATCGGCCGGCGGAAGGCGATCAGGCACACCGCGCTGATCCGCCCGGAGGCCACCAGCGGCAGGAACGCCCACGACTTCCGGCCGAACCTGGCGGCCAGCGGCCAGGTGCCCGCGAAGCGCTCGCGGTACTCGCGGGGGGAGGACAGGTAGACCGGCCGCCCCGACCTGACCACCTCGTTGGCGGGGAAGGCCGACGTGACCGGCATCCGGAAGACCCCCAGGGAGTCGCGGGTGCGGAAGCCGTACTGGCCGATCACGTTGAGGAACTTGTCGGTGACGCCGAAGACCACCAGGCCGTCGATGCTGAAGTCCGGGTCGAAGAGCCCGGTCACCGTCCTGAGAGCGGCGGACAGCGACTCGGCCTCCGCGAGGTCGTGGCCGGTCTCCAGCAGCAGCGCGTCCCGCCGTCGCGGCGGGACGCGGCCGGCGTCGGCCCCGGTCGCGGAATCGGCCGCGGCGGGGTGGCCGGCCGGATCGGGCCGGAACCGGTTCATCGTGTCGATCTGCCGCAGTTCCGCGCTGTCCTTCCCCGGTTCCGCTCCCGGGGTGCCGGGCTCGGCCTCGGCGGCGACAGGCTCGTTCGGGGACCCGGCCGGCGACCTCCCGTGCTCCGCCGGACCCTCTGCTCCCTTGCCCATCCGGCGCCCTCTCGCCCCAGGGGTTGGACCTGTCCGTACCCATGCTCGGTGACGTCCGCGGTCCTCGCACGCGGAGCGCCCGGCGCGGCGGTGGGGGGCGATGTGCTGACCCGTACGGTCTCCTGGCATGCTCGGAGTCGTGGGTGAACGCATCATTGCCGCGTGTGACGGGGCATCGAAGGGCAATCCGGGGCCTGCGGCATGGGCCTGGGTCATCGCGGACGACCGGGGCGAACCGGTCCGCTGGGAGGCCGGGCCGCTGGGCACCGCGACCAACAACGTCGCGGAACTGACCGCGCTCGAACAGCTGTTGGGGGCCGTCGACCCGGACGTCGCGCTGGAGGTCCGGATGGACTCGCAGTACGCGATGAAGGCCGTCACGACCTGGCTGCCCGGCTGGAAGCGCAAGGGCTGGAAGACCGCCGCGGGCAAACCGGTCGCCAACCAGGAACTGGTCGTACGGATCGACACGCTGCTGACCGGCCGTTCGGTGGACTTCCGCTACGTGCCCGCGCACCAGGTGGACGGCGACCGGCTCAACGACTTCGCCGACCGCGCCGCCAGCCACGCCGCCGTCGTCCAGGAGCCCGCGGGCAGCGGCCTCGGCTCGCCGCTGCCGCCGCGCGCACCCGACACCGTACGCAAGGCCGCGCCGCGCGCCTCGGGCTCGGGCTCCTCGGGGGGCTCGTCCGGCGGATCCTCGGGCGGCACCTCCGGTGGCGGCGCCCCGCGCACGCTCAAGGCGAAGTACCCCGGGCGCTGCCGCTGCGGCCGCGCCTATGCCGCGGGCGAGCCGATCACCAAGAACGCCGACGGCTGGGGCCACCCCGACTGCCGCTGACCTGCTCAGACCCGCCGCTGACCGGCCGAGACGTCCCGGCACCCGGCCGCCGCCCCCGTCACCCGCGCATCCCGCGGTGACGGGGGCGGCGGCGTTCGCGCGCACCCGCGGCCCGCGCGGCGCCCGCGAGACGATCGCGCGCGGGGCATTGACGCCCGCTTCCGGTGGCCCTACTTTCATCGCGTCGTACTTCGTACGTCATATATGAGACGTCATACGCGAGATCTGAGAGCCCCATGACTTTCGCCCCCACCCCGATCCCCTCCCGGACGCAGTACGTCCTGGAGGCGATCAAGCACCGCATCCTCACCGGGCAGCTCAGCCCGGGGCAGGCCCTGGTCGAGGCGGACCTGGCGGCACAGTTCGGGGTGTCCAAGACCCCGGTGCGCGAGGCGCTGAAGACGCTGGCCGGGACCGGGCTCGTGGTCATGAGCCAGTACAAGGGCGTCACCGTACGGACCGTGGACGCCGCCATGGCCCGCGAGGTCTACGACGTACGCCTGCTGCTCGAACCCGAGGCGCTGCGCAGGACCATCACCCTCGACGCCTCGCTGGCCGCGGCGCAGGAGGCGCTGGTGCGGGCCGAGGAGGCGCAGGACCGGGCCGACCGCAGCCTGGCCAACCGGGACTTCCACCGCGCCCTGTACCTGCCGTGCGGCAATCCGCTGCTGGCCAGGATGCTCGACGAGGTCCGCGACCAGGCGGCCCTGGTCTCCACCGTCGCCTGGGCCGCCGACCCGTCGTGGGAGCGGGAGGCGCACGAGCACCAGGAGATCCTGCGGGTCGCCCTGGCCGGCGACGCGCAGGAGGCGGCCCGGCTGCTGCACGCGCACATCGCGGACTTCGTCCGCCGAGCGTTCCCCGACGACCAGGAGGGTCTGTGATGGACCGGTCCGCGCTCACGACCGCACTCGCCGGTGTGGTGGCGATCCCGGTGATCCCGTTCGGCACCGGCGGCGGTATCGACAGACCCGCCTACCGGCTGCTGCTGCGCCGGCTGCTGGACGGCGGCATCGGCACCGTCACGCCGAACGGCAACACCGGCGAGTTCTACGCCCTGACCCCGCAGGAGCGGCAGGTGGTCGTGCAGGACACCCTCGCCGAGGCCGCGCACCACCCGGCGACCGTGATCGTCGGCGTCGGCCACGACCTGCCGTCCGCGATCGGCGCTGCCGAGCACGCCAGGGACTGCGGCGCGCAGATGGTGATGGTGCACCAGCCCGTGCACCCGTACGTCTCGCAGGACGGCTGGGTGGCCTACCACCGCGCCATCGCCGAGGCCGTACCGGAGCTGGGCGTGGTGCCCTACATCCGCAACCCGCTGCTCGACGGCAGCCGGCTGGCGGAACTGGGCGAGAGCTGCGCCAACGTGATCGGCGTGAAGTACGCGGTGCCGGACGCCGCGCGCTTCGCCGCCTTCGCCCGGGACGCCGGCCTGGACCGCTTCGTCTGGCTCGCGGGCCTGGCCGAGCTGTACGCGCCCGCCTACTTCGCGGCCGGCGCGAGCGGCTTCACCTCGGGCCTGGCCAATGTCGCGCCGCGGATCTCGCTGGACATGCTCGCCGCGCTGCGGGCCGGCGACTACCCGGCGGCGATGAAGGTCTGGGAGCAGATCCGCGCCTTCGAGGACCTGCGCGCGGCCCGGCAGTCCGCGGACAACGTGACCGTGGTCAAGGAGGCGCTGGCAGCCCTCGGCCTGTGCCGCCGCGAGGTGCGGCCGCCCAGCAGCGCGCTCCCCGAGGTCCGCCGGGCCGAGGTGGCCGCCGCGGTGGAGGGCTGGGGACTGTGACCGGCGACGGCGCGACCGGCCCCGCGCAGCTGCGCAGCAGCCGCTGGTACGAGGGAGACGGCCTGCGGGCGTTCAGCCACCGGGCCAGGACCAGGCAGCTCGGCTACCTGCCCGAGGAGCACCTCGGCAAGCCGGTGATCGCGGTGCTGAACACCTGGTCGGACATCAACCCCTGCCACAGCCACCTGCGCGACCGCGCCCAGGCCGTCAAGCGCGGGGTGTGGCAGGCCGGCGGCTTCCCGCTGGAGTTCCCGGTCGCCACCTTGTCCGAGACGTTCCAGAAGCCCACCCCGATGCTCTACCGCAACCTGCTGGCGATGGAGGCCGAGGAGCTGCTGCGCTCCTACCCGGTGGACGGCGCGGTGCTGCTCGGCGGCTGCGACAAGACCACCCCCGCGCTGCTGATGGGCGCCGCCAGTGCCGACCTGCCGGCCGTGTTCGTGCCCGCGGGACCGATGCTGCCGGGGCACTGGCGCGACCAGGTGCTGGGCTCCGGCACCGACATGTGGAAGTACTGGGACGACAAGCGCGCGGGGCTGATCGGCGACTGCGAGATGGCCGAACTGGAGAGCGGGCTCGCCCGCTCCGCCGGCCACTGCATGACGATGGGCACCGCCTCCACCCTGACCGCCGCCGCCGAGGCGCTCGGCATGACGATGCCCGGCGCGTCCTCGATACCCGCGGTGGACTCCGGGCACGAGCGGATGGCGGCGGCGAGCGGCGCCCGCATCGTCGAGCTGGTGCGGCGCGACCTGAGGCCCTCCGCGATCCTCACCCGCGAGGCCTACGAGGACGCCGTCACCACCGTGCTGGCGCTCGGCGGCTCCACCAACGCCGTGATCCACCTGATCGCGATGGCCGGCCGCTCCGGCGTCACGCTCACCCTGGACGACTTCGACCGGCTCGCCCGCACGGTCCCGGTGCTCGCCAACGTACGCCCCGGCGGCCGGTACCTGATGGAGGACTTCCACTTCGCCGGCGGCCTGCCGGGACTGCTGTCCAGGATCACCGGCCTGCTGCACCTGGACCGGCCCACCGTCGGCCACGCCACCCTGCGCGACCAGCTGGCCGGCGCCGCCGTGCACCACGACGACGTCATCCGCACCGCAGACGAACCGCTGGCCGGCGAGGGGGGGATCGCGGTGCTCCGCGGCAACCTGTGCCCGGACGGCGCGGTCATCAAGCACATCGCCGCGGAGCCGCACCTGCTCACCCACACCGGGCCCGCCGTCGTCTTCGACGACTACAAGACCCTGCAGGCCACCATCAACGACCCCGGCCTCGGCATCACCGAGGACAGCGTGCTGGTGCTGCGCAACTCCGGTCCGCTCGGCGGCCCCGGCATGCCCGAGTACGGCATGCTCCCGATCCCCGACCACCTGCTCAAGCAAGGGGTCCGCGACATGGTCAGGATCTCCGACGCCCGCATGAGCGGCACCAGTTACGGCGCCTGCGTCCTGCACGTCGCCCCCGAGTCCTACGTCGGCGGGCCGCTCGCGCTGGTCCGCACCGGCGACCCCGTCACCCTCGACGTACCGGCCCGCACCCTGCGCCTTGACGTCCCCGAGGCCGAACTCGACCGCCGCAGGGCCGAGTTGCAGGCGCCGCCGGCGCGCTACGGCCGCGGCTACGGCGCGCTCTACCAGGAGCAGATCACCCAGGCCGACACCGGCTGCGACTTCCGCTTCCTGGCCGCACCCGGCCAGGTCCCGGAACCCTACGCGGGCTGACCCAGGCCGCCCACCCGTCCGTCCGGGCGACCGAGCCTCCCGGCACACGCCCTCCGTAGCGAAGGAGCCCCCGGTCATGGCCATCGCCGTGGCGAAGCACCCAGTCGAGAACCGCAGACGGCGCACCCGGCGCCTTCCGTATCTGCTGATAGCCCCGGCAGCCCTGCTGATGCTGGCCTTCATCGCCTATCCGATGATCAGCGTCCTCTACTACAGCCTGCAGGACTACAACGTCACCAAGCCGTGGCGCAACGGCTTCGCGGGCATGTCCAACTTCACCCGGATCTTCACCGACGACCCGCAGTTCTGGCACAGCCTCAACTTCAGCGTGCGCTGGGTCGTCGTGGAGATCGCACTCCAGCTCCTCATCGGCCTGGCCCTGGCCCTGCTGGTCAACCAGACCTTCGTCGGCCGCGGCCTGTCCCGCGCCCTGGTCTTCTCGCCGTGGGCGGTCTCGGGGGTGCTGACCACCACGATCTGGATGCTGCTCTACAACCCCTCGACGGGCATGACCCGTTACCTGGCCGACGCCGGGATCGGCTCCTACGGGCACTCGCTGCTGTCCGACCCGCACACCGTCTTCTGGGCGGCGGTGCTGGCCGAACTGTGGCGCGGCGTCCCCTTCTTCGCGATCCTGCTGCTCGCCGACCTCCAGTCGATCCCCGGGGACCTGTACGAGGCGGCGTCCGTGGACGGCGCGGGACGGCTGCGGCAGCTGTTCCACATCACCCTGCCGCACCTGAAGGACGCCATCGTGCTGTCCACACTGCTGCGCGCGGTCTGGGAGTTCAACAACGTCGACCTGCTCTACACACTGACCGGCGGCGGACCCGCGGGCCAGACCACCACGCTGCCGCTCTACGTCGCCAACACCGGCCTCGACGGACACGACTTCGGCTACGCGTCGGCGCTGACCACGGTCGCCTTCGTGATCCTGCTGTTCTTCTCCGTCCTCTACCTGCGCCTGAGCAAGTTCGGAGGCGACCGCGCATGACCGCCGCACTCGTCGAGGAAGGCGCCCTCGTACCGGTCGCCGCCGTCCCGGGCACCCGCCGCGGCCGGCGCCGCGGGCGCGGGCCCGCCGACGGCCCGCCGCGCTGGCAGATCTACCTCCCGCTCGGCCTGTACCTGCTGTTCACCCTGGTCCCGTTCTACTGGATGCTGCTCTTCGCGGTACGGCCGGACGGCTCGACCTCGCTGGTGCCGTGGCCGGCCACCGGCGCGCACTTCGACAAGGTCTGGAACGACCGGTCCTTCGGGACCTTCTTCCAGAACAGCATGCTGGTCGGGGTCGCCACCCTGATCCTCACCACCGTGGTCGCGCTCAGCGGCGGATACGCCCTGGCCCGCTTCCGCTTCAAGGGCAGGACCGCCTTCCTGATCGCCCTGCTGTGCTCGCAGTTCGTCCCCGGCGCGCTGATGCTCGTCCCGCTCTTCCAGATCTTCCGGCACCTGCAGCTGATCAACTCGCTGTGGAGCGTGGTCATCTCGGAGACGGTCTTCCAGCTGCCGCTGTCGGTCATCCTGCTGAGCGGATTCATCCGCGGCATACCCGAGGCGCTGGAGGAGGCCGCCTGGGTCGACGGCTGCACCCGGCTGCGGGCCTTCTTCGCGGTGGTGCTGCCGATGCTGCGGCCAGGCCTCGTCGCCGTCGGCTCCTTCGCCTTCGTACACAGCTGGAACCACTTCCTGTTCGCGCTGATGTTCCTCAGCGAGCAGGACAAGCAGACGATCCCGGTCGGCCTGAACACCCTGATCGGCGCCGACAGCGTCGACCTGGGCGCGCTGGCGGCGGGCGGCGTCATCGCGGCGGTGCCCGTGGTGATCGTCTTCGCCTTCATCCAGAAGTGGCTGATCACCGGCTTCAGCGCCGGCGCGGTGAAGGGATGACGGGCATGAACGCCATGAACGCTCTGAGCCGTACCCCGGCGGCCCCGGGCCGCGAACCGGTGCGTGTCGTGCTGGCCGGCGGGCGCGGCCACGGCGCCTGGCACCTGGCCAACCTGCGCCGCCTGGCGGCCCGCGGCATCGTGCGGCTGGCCGGCGTGTGCGACGTCCAGCCGCTGGAGGCCGCCGAGCTGACCCGGCTCGGCCGTCCCGAGCAGGGCACCGACCTCGGCGAGCTGATCGAGCGGACCGGCGCCCGCGCGGCGATCGTCTGCACCCCGATCCACACCCACACCGACCTGGCGCTGACCGCGGCCGCCCGCGGCGCGGACATCCTGCTGGAGAAGCCGCCCGCACCCTCGCTCGCCGAGTACCGGCGGCTGCTCACCGGCCTCGACGGCACCGACCGGGCCTGCCAGATCGGCTTCCAGTCGCTGGGCTCGCACGCGGTCACCTCGGTGCGCACGCTCATCGAGGACGGCGCCGTCGGCGAGGTGCGCGGCATCGGCGCGGCCGGCAACTGGGTGCGCGAGGAGCACTACTTCACCCGCGCCGCCTGGTCGGGGCACCGCCGGCTGGCCGGCACCGACGTGGTCGACGGTGTGCTGACCAACCCGCTCGCGCATGCGGTGGCCACCGCCCTGCACCTGGACGGCAGCAGCCGCGAGCAGGACGTCGCCGAGATCGGCACCGAGCTGTACCGTGCCAACGACATCGAGTCGGACGACACCTCCTGCGTGCGCATCCGCACCTCGCGCGGCACCAGGATCGTGGTGGCCGCCACCCTGTGCGCGGCGGAGGCGGCGGAACCATACGTCGTGGTGCACGGCAGCAGGGGCCGGATCACCCTGTGGTACAAGCAGGACCGGGTGCTGCTGCAGCGCGCCGGACACGGCCCGGAGGAGCGGGTGCACGGCCGTACCGACCTGCTGGAGAACCTGCTGGCGCACCGCGCGGACGGCACCGGCCTGCTCGTACCGCCGCAGGTCACCGGCGCTTTCATGCGGGTCGTCGAGGCCGTACGCACCGCGCCCGATCCGCAGCCGGTCCCCGGGTCCCTCTGGTATGCCATAGCGGGGGAGCGCTCCCACCGCCGGGTGGTGGACGGCGTCGACGACCTGGTCGCCGAGGCCGCCGAGCGCCTGGCGACCTTCTCCGAGCTGGGCGCGCCCTGGGCCGCCACCGCGCGGCGGACGGCGGTGCACCGGTGACCGCGGGCCTGCCGCTGCGCTGCGGCGGGCACACGGTGGGCACGTACGTCCACCGGCCCGACATCGAGGGACGGCTGTCCCCGCGCCCGTACCTGCACCCGCTGACCACCCTGGGCGGCACCGCGGTCACCGAGGTGATGCCCGACGACCACCCGCACCACCTCGGCGCGGGCATCGCGGTGCCGGACGTGGCCGGGCGCAACTTCTGGGGCGGCAGGACCTACGTGCGCGACCGGGGACCCACCGAACTGGACAACCACGGCGAGCAGCGCCACCTCCGCTTCACCTGGCAGGACGACGACGGCTTCACCGAGGAGCTGTCCTGGACCGCGGACGGGACCGAACTGCTGCGCGAGGAACGCACCCTGCGCACCCGCCGGCTCTCCTCCACCGCATGGGAGCTGGACCTGGCCTTCACGCTGGCCAACTCCACGGCGGAGCCGCTGCGCATCGGCAGCCCCGCCACCAACGGCCGCCCCGGCGCCGGGTACGGCGGCTTCTTCTGGCGCGCGCCCCGCACCGGCGCCCCGCCGCTGGTCTTCACCGCCGACGCGGCGGGGGAGGACGCGGTGCACGGCAGCCGCGCCGACTGGCTCGCGCTGGCCGGCGAGCGGTGGACGCTCGTGCTGCGCGCGGCCGACCCCTGGTTCGTCAGGACCCGCGAATACCCCGGCGTCGGGTCCGCACTGGCCTGGCGCACCCCGCTGACCGTACCCGCGGGCGGCACCCTCACCCGGCGCGTCGTCACCGCCGTCGCCGACGGCCGCCTCGGACCCGACGAGGCCGCCGCGCTCGCCGCCCGTACCACCCGATGATCCCGACAACCGAAAGAGCCGCCATGTCACGACCGCAGCACAGACAGCGCAGAGCCCGGCCGGCCGCCGGCATCGCCCTCGTCGCAGCACTCGCCCTGACCGCCACCGCCTGCGGTGACTCCGGCAGCGGCGGCTCCGGCGACGAGGGCAGCGGCAAGGGGAAGATCGTCTTCTGGGACAACAACGGCGGTGTGCGCACCGACGTCTGGAAGCAGATCATCGCCGCGTTCACGAAGAAGTACCCCGACATCCAGGTCGAGTACGTCGGCATCCCGATCGCCGACGTGCAGAAGAAGTACGACACCGCCATCGCCGGCGGCGGGCTGCCCGACGTCGGCGGGGTCGGCACGGCGTACCTGGCCAACATGGTGGCGCAGGACGCGCTGGAGCCCGTCGGCGACCGCATCGACAAGAGCGACCTCAAGGGCAAGCTCGTCAACGGGATGGTCACCAGCGTCCAGGCGGCGGGCGGCCAGGGCAAGGAGATGTACGAGGTCCCGACCTCCGCCAACCAGGGCACCATCTGGTACCGCACCGACCTCTTCAGCGCCGCGGGCCTCCAGCCGCCCACCACCTGGTCGGCCTTCTACGCGGCCGCGGACAAGCTCACCAGCGCCTCGGACAACAAGTTCGGCTTCACCATCCGCGGCGGCAAGGGCTCGATCGCCCAGGCCCTGGAGATGATGTACGCCCAGTCCGGCATCCAGGACTTCTGGGACGGCGACAAGACCACCGTCAACGACCCGAAGAACATCGCCGCGCTGGAGAAGTACGTCGGCCTGTACAAGAAGGCCACCCCCGAGGCCGACCTGAACAACGACTTCGTCAACATGGTCGCCGAGTTCGACCACGGCAACGTCGGCATGCTGCAGCACAACCTCGGCTCGTACAACGACCACCTCAAGGCCCTGGGCAAGGACAAGGTCGACGGCATACCCCTGCCGCCCTCGCAGGACGGCGGGGTGCGGACCGTCGTCTCCAACCCGGTCGACGGCCTGGGGCTGTTCAAGTCGGGCAAGAACAAGGCCGCGGCCTGGAAGTTCATCGAGTTCGCCGCCTCGGCGCCGATGAACAGCCTCTGGAGCCAGTCGGCGGCCTCCATCCCGGCCAACACCGGTGCCGAGCAAGACGCGTGGATCAACGACTCCAGGCCCACCAAGGTGGCGATGGACTCGCTGAACGACCCCAACACCAAGATCGTGCAGTTCCCCTACTACCTGCCGGACTGGAACAACATCACCAAGGCCGACACGGAACCGGACTTCCAGAAGGTCCTGCTCGGCAAGATGACCGCGAAGGACTTCGCGGACGAGCTCGCCGGCAAGATCAACGACGCCCAGGCGGACTTCGCCCAGCACCACAAGAAGTGAGCCCCGGGGCGGGGGCCGGCCCACCCGGCGCCGGCCCCCGCCGCGGCCGCCCCTTCCGCCCTCTCCTTCACCTCGAAACCTCTTTCACCCCCCACGGGAGCCGCAGTGCGCAAGAGCCATGTCCCGATGATCGCCCTCCTGGTCTCCACCGCCCCCCTGATGCTCGCCGCCGCCCCCGCGCACTGCGGGACCGGCGCACGGCTGCCGCACTACGCCCGGCAGGCGCTGCCGGCCGGCGACGGCTGGGCCTCGCAGGGCGCGGGCACCACCGGCGGCGCAGCCGCCGACCAGGCGCACGTCTTCACCGTCACCAACCGCGCCGAGCTGGCCGCCGCCCTGGACAACGGCAGCGCCACCCCCAAGATCATCCAGGTCTCCGGGACCATCGACGGCAACGCCGACGACACCGGCGCCCCGCTGTCCTGCGACGCCTACGCCACCGACGGCTACAGCCTGGACGCCTACCTCGCCGCGTACGACCCGGCCGTGTGGGGCATGGACGAGGTGCCGACCGGCCCGCAGGAGGACGCCCGCGCCGCGTCGGCCGCCAAGCAGGCCGCCCGGGTCGAGCTGAAGGTCGGCTCCAACACCACCGTCGTCGGCGTCGGCCGCAACCCCCGGCTGCTGGGCCTCGACCTCCAGGTCAGCGGCTCCGACAACGTCATCGTCCGCAACCTCGCCTTCGAGGACGCCTTCGACTGCTTCCCGCAGTGGGACCCCACCGACGGCGACACCGGCAACTGGAACTCCGAGTACGACAACCTCGTCGTCACCGGCTCGACCCACGTCTGGGTCGACCACAACACCTTCACCGACGGCCGCCGCCCCGACGCCGACCAGCCGTTCTACTTCGGGCGGATCTACCAGCAGCACGACGGCGAACTCGACGTCGTCAAGGGCGCGGACTACGTCACCGCCTCCTGGAACGCCTTCACCGACCACGACAAGACCCTGCTGTTCGGCAACAGCGACGGCGCCGCCGCCACCGACGCGGGCAAGCTGCGCATCACCTTGCACCACAACCTCTTCCAGGACATCGGCGAGCGCGCCCCGCGGGTCCGCTTCGGCCAGGTCGACGCCTACAACAACCACTACGTGGTCACCGACGCGGCCGACTACGTCTACAGCCTCGGTGTCGGCTTCCATTCCCAACTGGTCGCCGAGGACAACGCGTTCACCCTGCCGGCCGGCGTCACCGCCGGCCGGACCATCGCGTACTGGAAGGGCACCGCGATGACGGAGGACCACAACTACGTCAACGGCCGCCCGGCCGACCTGCTCGGCGCCTTCAACGCCGCCAACCCGGCCACGCCGATCGCCCAGGGCGCCGGGTGGACGCCCGCACTGCGCACCCGCGTCGACGACCCGCGCTCCGTCCCGCACATCGTCGACGGCGGCGCGGGCGCGGGCCGGCTGTGACGAGGGGCGGCGTCATTGCGGCAAGGGGACTTTTCGCGTGACGCGCAAGCGCTTGCTGGATACCTGCTGACGTGCCGCCAGTAATCCTGGTGGAGTTCCAGCAAGCGGTTGTGCGCACCCCCGCCGCGGATCCCCCCACTGCTGCCGCACCCGCGATCGGGCAGAACCGTGCCGGCGAACCCCCGGGGGTCCGCCGGCACGGTGCGACGGGGCCAGGGCGGCCCCAGCGCCCAGGTCCTGCCGGGCTGCGGCATGCCCGCATGCGCAGGGCTTTCCGCCGAGCCGAACCGGGCATCATCGGGACATGGCCGACCCCGAGGACACACCGCTTGCAGCCGATGACCGTGGCAACTCCCTGCTCTCCTTCACGCCGGGGAACGAGAGGACGCCACCCGACGACGCACCACTGCCGGCAGCGCTCGTCGCCCTCTGGCACGCCGGCCGGGTCCTCATGGTCTTCGACCGGTACCGCCAGTGCTGGGAGCTTCCCGGCGGGCACATAGAACAGGGGGAGACCCTTCGTCAGGCGGCTGTGCGTGAACTGCGGGAGGAGAGTGGGCAGGAGCCCGGCGGGCCGCTGCGGTTCGCCGGCTACGCGAGGTCTGTACTGGCGCCTGACCAGCGCACCGAATACGCGGCGCTGTTCACGGGGCACTGCACCGAACTCCGCGACTTCCAGGCCAACGAGGAGATCGCAGCCATCCACTGGTGGGACCTCGTCGAAGCCCTTCCGGGACGCTTCCAACCCATGGACGCCTGCCTCGCCGAGCTCACCCGCTAGAGTCTGACGGCGGCGTTCGCCGCCGCTGAGTCGAGGCAGAACCCGTTGCCCTCGACGTCCTGCATCACGAGGCACGACTCGTTGACTCCATCGGCAAGCAGGAGTCGCACGCGTACCGCGCCGAACGCGATCAGCCGCGCGCACTCGGCCTCCAGCGCGGCCACGCGCTCCTCACCCGCGAGCCCGGTGCCGACCGGGACCTGGAACTGCTTGATCGACGCCATCGGTCCATCCTGGAGGCGGAGCTTTCCCCGCCCACGGGCACGCCCCGCCCGGCCGGGAGTGGGAGAGCCGAGCCGGCGCGCGAACGGCCGGGGGTCGCGGCCTCTGCGAGTATGGATCGTATGGATGTGCGAAGCAGGAACCATGTCACCGTCACTGGCCGGGTCGGCGGGCCGGTGGTGATGCTCGCACACGGGTTCGGGTGCGACCAGAACATGTGGCGCCTGGTGGTTCCCGCGCTGGAGCGCGACTTCACCGTGGTCCTGTTCGATCACGTGGGCTCGGGGAATTCGGAGCTGTCGGCGTGGAGCCCGGAGCGCTATTCGTCGATGGACGGCTACGCGGAGGACGTGCTGGAACTGTGCCGGGAGCTGGCCCTCGGCCCCGTCACGTTCGTGGGGCATTCGGTGAGCGCGATGATGGGAGTGCTGGCCGCCGCACGCGAGCCGGAGGCGTTCGCCGGGCTGGTGCTGCTCGCCCCCTCGGCCTGCTTCATCGACGATCCCGACACCGGTTACCGCGGCGGGTTCAGCGCCGCGGACATCGACGAGCTGCTGGAGTCGCTGGACGCGAACTATCTGGGCTGGTCGGGTGCCATGGCGCCGGTGATCATGGGCAACCCGGAGCGGCCGGAGCTCGGTGAGGAGCTGACCAACAGTTTCTGCCGCACCGACCCCGGTATCGCGCGGGTCTTCGCCCGGGTGACGTTCCTGTCCGACAACCGCCGGGACCTGTCCCAGGTACGGGTGCCCACGCTGGTCGCCCAATGCTCCAGCGACGCGATCGCCCCGCCGGAGGTGGGTGAGTTCATCCACGCGCAGATCCCGGGCAGCCGCCTGACCACGCTGAACGCGACGGGACACTGCCCCCAGCTCGCCGCCCCTGAGGAAACCGCCGCGGCCATTGCCGCCTTCGCGCGAGCCGCCGGATGACGTGCGGAACCGGCGGCGAGGAGGGAGGCCGGGAACGGGACAACGGCTCCGGGCCGGGGGAGGAGGAGGCCCTGTTCTCCGCGCTGCTGGAGGACAGCACCGAGGACCTGTACGAGCACGCTCCGTGCGGATTCCTGTCCACCCTGCTGGACGGCCGGATCGCGAAGGCGAACGCGACGCTGCTGGACTGGCTCGGCTACCGGCGCAGTGACCTGGTGGGACGCAGGCATTTCTCCGACCTGCTGACCGTCGGCGGCCGGCTCTACTATGAGACCCATTTCGGACCTCTCCTGCGCATGCAGGGCGAGGTCAGCGGGGTCGCACTGGAGCTGAAGGCAGCCGACGGCTCCCGCCTGCCGGTCATGGTCACCTCCAAGGTGAAAACGGGTATCGACGGGCAGCCGCTGCTGATCCGCACCACCGTCTTCGAAGCCCGCGACCGCCGCGCCTACGAGACCGAGCTGCTGCGCGCCCGCCGGGAAGCCGATCAGGAACGCGACCGCCTGAAGCTGCTGAACGCCACCCTGCAGACGACGCTGCTGCCGCCGGCGCTGGCGAACGTTCCCGGGCTCGACGTGTCCGCCTACTACCACATCGCCTCCGCCGACGAGGTCGGCGGCGACTTCTACGACCTCTTCCCCCTGGCCACCGGTACCTGGGGCCTCTTCCTGGGCGACGTGTGCGGCAAGGGTGCCACCGCAGCCGCCGTCACGTCCCTGGCCCGTTACACGCTGCGGGCCGCGGCTGTCTACGACCCCGACCCGGCCGCCGTGCTGGCCAACCTCAACACGGTGCTGAACCACGAGTACAACGGCGACGACCCCCGCTTCTGCACCGTCGTCTTCGGTCTGCTCACCCCCGACGCCGACCGGGGCGGCTTTCACATCGTCCTGGCCAGCGGCGGACACCCTCCGGCCCTGATGATGCGTGCGGACGGCACCGCCGACTTCCTGCCCACCCCCGGCGGGCAGCTCATCGGAGTCCTGCCCGACGCCCACATCGCCACCGCCACCGTCCACCTGGCCCCCGGCGACACCTTGCTCCTGTACACCGACGGCCTGACCGAAGCCCGCACCGCCGCGGGAGGCGAGGACCGCTACGGTGACGACGCCCTCCTCGCCTTCATCCGTGACCTGGCCCCCAGCACGGCCTCGGACACGATCGGCGCGGTCCGCGTCCTGCTCGGCACGTTCGGAACCGGCGTGGACGACGACACCGCCGTCCTCGCCGTGCATGTGCCCCGAGCCGGCAGCGAAGAGCGACACTGAACGAGTACCTGACCCTCCGTACCCGCGCCACCACATCGGTGCGGTGATCGAACCGGCAGCCGGACCACCACACCGCGCACGAGGTGCGCCCCGTGGCCGCCCGACCGCAGCTGCGTCACCCGGCCGACGCGTCAGGGGCGCAGGGCGGCCCGGCTTCAGCGGGGTGTCTGGGAACGGAAACTGTGGCCGAGCTCGGGGCCGAGGCCGAAGTGGTGGCGGAAGTTGTAGATAAAGGGGCTCCACACGGCCGGGTCGGCGTGCTGGGAGCCGGCGACGACGATGCGCGGACCGGCGTGGACCCTGAGCACATGGGCTTCGACGATGAGGAACCCGCCGGAGACGTCGGGCCGGACCATGGCGGCACGGGCCTCCAGTTGCAGGGGGCACTCGGCGACCCGGGGCGGCCGGACCAGTGCCGAGGGCTCAGGTCGCAGGCCCGCGGCCGCGAACTTGTCACGCTCGAACCGGAAGCCGCCTCGCTTGTACACGGGCACGGGGGTGCGCCCGGTCAGCGGCGCGAGACGTTCCACCGCCGGCCACTGAGCCGGCGCGGGCAGGTTGATCACGAGCTCGGGTCGCGCCAGGAGATTGTGCGCGGTCTGCCCCTCGGCCCCCACGCCCAGCGCGACCACCTCGCCGGCGTCCTCGGGGGCGCGATCACCTCGGCCTGTCCGATACGTCCTCATGACGCGGGGTTGCCGGTGCTGCCCGCGGCGAGCGGGGTGACGGTGAAGAGGTGGTCGCAGTCGGTGACGCTTCCCACGAAGTCCAGCGACGCGGTGTTGCCCGGCGGGTAGATCCGCAGCTTCACCGACGCGGGCAGGCAGCTGCCCTGCTGGTTGACGGTGTGGATGGTGTCGCTGGCCGACCCGCCCGGCCGCAGCACCACCGGCGCGTAGGACATCGGCTGGCGGTCCGCCGGCGCCCCGATCTGCTTGCCCGCGGCGTCCAGCATCGAAAGCCCCGGGTAGCCGGTGAGATGGCAGGCCGTGCCGCTGTGGTTGGTGAGGACCAGATAGCGGAAGAGGCTGCCCGCTCCCGCGTCGCCGCCGCCCAGCGCCGCGGTCAGCTGCGAGGTGGTGCACATCGGGGTCGTCCCTGAGGTCCCTGAGGTTGCGGAGGCGCCGGTCCTGGTCGGGGTCGGGCCGGCCGTGGTGGTGGCGGTCGTCCCGCCCCGCGTGCCGGTGCTGTGCCGGGCGGCAGGCCTGCTCGGGGAGGGCGTCGGAGCCGTCCCGCGGGTCGGCGTGGGCGTCGAAGGGGCCGCGCTCGTCCGCGAGTTGCTGGCCGGCGGGCTCACCACCCGGTCCGAGCCGGGCGAGGTCATCGCGCCCACCAGGTAGACGGAACCGGTCAGCACCACGGCCGCCGCCAGGGCGCCGCCGGCCGCCCTCGCCCGCCGCCGCCGCGCCGCACGCCGCCGGATCTGCGCGAACGCCCCGGGCGGCGCGTCCAGATACCCGGGCGGCTGCCGCAGCAGCGGCTCCACCGGGCCGGCGCGGTCGCCGTCGCCGTCGGGTCCGCCCCCCTGGTGGTCAGGAAATCCGGTCATGGTGTCCCTTGAGTCGGGCGCGGAGCAGTTCGCGTGCCGCGTGCAGGTCGGCCTTCACGGTTCCCTCGTTCCGGCCAAGCAGCGCGGCCACCTCACGGACCGGCAGGTCGGCGTAGTAGTACAGCAGGACGGGGTTGCGCAGCCGCTCGGGCAGCGACTGCACCAGCAGGCGTACGGACGGGTCGGCCGCCTCCGCCTGACCGCGTACGGACTGCTCGGTGGTCACCCGGCGCAGTGCGCGCCGCTCGCGCTCCATTCTGCGCCAGTGGTCGCGGACCAGGTTGGCCGCGGTCACGTAGAGGAAGCCGTTGGGCTCCTCGACCGCGGTCCAGCGCGCCCACAGCCGGGTGAACGCCTCGGCGGCGATCTCGTGCGCCGTCCCGTCGTCGTCCACCAGCCGCCGGCACCAGCCCGCGAGCCGCGGGTAGACCGCCTCGAACAGCTCGGAGGCAGCGCGCTCTTCTCGCCGGATGACCGCTCTCCTCACTCGTGTCGCCGAAGTGCTGGCCGCCGCCGGCCAGCCGTTCACGAGCCGCCGACCAGCGAGGCGTAGACGATCACGTTGTCCGGATAGCCGCCGCCGTCCGAGATCCGCGTGCCGCCGCAGGTGATGAGACGCAGCGCGGGGTGGTCGACGTTCCCGTACACCTCCTCCGTCGGGAACCGCGACTTCGCGACGGTCTGCACCCTGTCGACGGCGAAGGTCGCGGTGCTGCCGTCCGCCCGGGTGACGGCCACCCGGTCGCCCGGCCGCATCCGGTCCAGGTGGCGGAAGACGCCGTCGCCGTACGCCCCGACGGTGACGTGCCCGAGCAGCACTGAGGGGCCGGTCTCGCCGGGCGTCGGCGAGCCGTCGTACCACCCGGCGGGCGAATGCGCCTTGATCGGCGGTACGCGTACGGTGCCGTCCGCCGCCAGGCCGAGGGCCATGACGCCGGTGTCCACCCCGATGCCGGGAATCCGCAGCCGCTGCGGCGCCGACTTCGCCATCGCCCTGGCGGGTCGCGTGGTGGTGGCGGTCGGCGTCGCAGCTGCGGCACGCGTGGTCGTGCCCGGGCTCGTGCCGGGGCGCGTCGGGGCAGGCCCCGCGTCTCCGCTGCCGGTGGCGGCGGTGTTGCATCCGGCGAGCAGCGCGGCCGCAACCGCCGCTGCCGCCGCTGCGCGGGAGGCCCGCGCGCGCAACGACGTCGGCGCGGGTTCGGGAGTCGGGGGCAAGGCGGTCAGCCCCTGGTACGGCGGCGGCGGTTGGCGGCGGCGGCCAGGGCGAGTCCGCCCAGGAGGACGCCGCCGGCAGCCGCACCGACCGGCAGGGCCGAGGAGTGGCCGCCGCCGGTGGCGGCGAGCCCCGTGTCGGGCGCCCCCGACGGCACCGTCGGAACCTGGCGGCCGGAGGTCGACGTGGACGTCGGGGTCGGGGCCGGCGGCTCCACCGGGTCACTGCCGCCCCGCCCGGCGGCCATCGGCGTCACCGTGAAGAGGTGGTCGCAGTTCGTGACGGCTCCGGTGATGACCATCGCCGCGGTGTTCCCCGGCGGGTAGATCCGCACCTTCGCCGAGGCGGGCAGGCACGTCCCCATGTGGTTGGCCGTGTGGATCGTGTCGCTCGCCGACGCCCCCGGCCGCAGCACGACGGGCGCGTAGCGGCTGGGCTGGCGGTCGGCCGGCGCCCCGATCTGCTTGCCCGCGGCGTCCAGCAGCGACACCCCCGGGTAGCCGGTGAGGTGGCAGGTCGTGGAGCTGTGGTTGGTGAGGACCAGGTACCGGTACAGGTTGCCCGCGCCCGCGTCCCCGCCGTCGAGCGCCCCCGTCAGCTGGGAGGTCGTGCACATCGGGGTGCCGGCCGCCCGGCCCACCGGGGCCGAGGCCGCCGCGGGGACGGCCCCCGCGACCGCCACCGCCAGTACCGCTGCCGCACTCGCGGCCAGTGAAGTGCTGCGCATGTCCCGTCCCTCGTTTCTCCGGCGGCCCGCCGCACCCTGGAGCGGGCGCGGACCCGGGCCGTTCCGGGAGTCGCGAGCAGAGACGACACAGCATCGGCCCGGGTTGTAAAGACTTCGCCAAGTCCGCCGCGGCAAAGCGGAGTCCGCCGTTCCGCCCCCGTAACCGTCGCTCTGACCAGCCGACTTCATGAATGGGCCGGACCTTCACTACGATCCTGCGATGATCATGAGAAGACTCGTGGCCACAGGAATGGCCGGTGGCCTGCTGGCCACCCTCGCCTGCGGGCTGCTGCCCGCGAGCGCCGCCGCGGACGAACCCGTGGCGCAACCCTCACCGAAGGTCGAACTCGTCCTCGACGTCAGCGGCTCCATGCGGGCCAAGGACATCGACGGGCAGAGCCGGATGTCGGCCGCCAAGCAGGCCTTCGACGACGTCCTGGACTCGACGCCGCCGAACGTCAACCTCGGCATACGCACCCTCGGTGCGGACTACCCGGGCAACGACCGCAAGACCGGCTGCAAGGACACCAGGCAGCTCTACCCGGTCGGCCCGCTCAACCGCACCGAGGCCAAGACCGCCGTGGCCACGCTCGCCCCCACCGGCTGGACCCCGATCGGCCCGGCCCTGCTCGCGGCGGCCGAGGACCTCAAGGCCGGAGGCGACGGCACCGCCCGGATGGTGCTGATCACCGACGGCCAGGACACCTGCAACGCCAACCCCTGCGACGTCGCGCGCGACATCGCCGCCCAGGGCATCCACCTGGTCATCGACACGCTCGGCCTGATCCCCAACTCCACCACCCGCAACCAGCTCAGCTGCATCGCCGAGGCAACCGGCGGCACCTACACCACCGTGCAGCACCGGGCGCAGCTCACCACCAAGGTCAAGCAGCTGGTCAACCGCAGCACCGACCCGGTGGCGACCCCGGTGGCCACCCAGGGCGCCGCGAACTGCGCCGACGCGCCGGTGCTCAAGGCGGGGCTGTACTCCGACCGGGAGACCTTCTCCGAGAACCGCTGGTACCGCATCGACGTACGCCCCGGCCAGGAGCTGCGGGCGTCGGTGAGCATCAGCGACGACCGGGCGGTCAACGCCGGCTACGGCGTCCTGCTGCGCGGCGTCACCCTGCACGGCCGCGAGATCGTCCGCGACGACGAGGGCGGCACCGGGCGCACCGACCAGGTGTCGGCCGGCATCCGCTACCCCAAGCCGAAGGCCGACTCCGACACGCCCGCCGAGACCGTGTGCCTCCAGGTCGGCAACTCCTTCTCCGCGCCGGCCTCCGTCAAGACCACCCCCGGGCTGCCGGTCGAGCTGTCCATCGACCTGGTGCACAGCCCCGACCAGCCCTCCGACGTGGCCTTCTACGGCCTCGGGCGCGGCTGGTGGCTGCTCGGACTGCTGGCCGTCACCGGCGCGGTGGCCGGTCTGCTGACCGGCTGGGCCGCCCGCTGGCGGATGAACTCGGGGAGGACCTCCTGATGCGCACCGCACGACGTCTGGCCGCGGCGGGACTGCTCGCCGCGACCGCGCTCACCGTACTGACCGGCACGGCCACGGCCGACGACACCCCGAGCGCCACGCCCAGCGCGACCGCGACCGCGGGGAACGACGGCCCGCCCACCGAGGCGGGCACCAACTTCCTCACCGCCGCGGTGATCAAGCAGGGCGAGGAGGCCACCGCCACCGCCTCCGCGGGCGACTACCTCTACTGGGTGGTGCCCGCTGACACCGGCCAGAACGTCACGGTGAAGGCCACCGTGACCTTCGGCTCCGGCACCGGGACCGCGGCCGCGCACGGCGCCTCGACCTGGCAGCTGGACGTCTACGACGGGCTGCGCCGCCGCCAGCCGTGCCGCTACGGCGCCCAGACGCGTACGGTCGCGGCCGACGCGGCGACCGTGGAACTGGCCTGCACCCTGCGCCCGGTGCGCGCCTGGGCCGACACCTGGTCCAACGACCCGCTGCGCGGCGCCTACTACCTGCGGCTCACCGCGCTGAACGTGCCGGAGTCCGACCTCGGCCAGCCGGTGCGCGCCTCGATCAAGGCGACGTCGCACGGCACCGCGGGCCGCAACGCGGTCGACGGCTCCGTGGCCCCCGTGGTCTCCGCCAACGCCCCCGACGTCGCACCCGGCGACGGCTGGGCCGGCACCTGGTGGTCACCGCGCTGGCTGTGGACCGGCGGCGGCGGCCTGCTGGCCGTCTTCGCCGCCCTCGGCGCCCACCGGCTGGCCCGCGGCCCGCTCCGGCCGCCGGCCCGGCCGCGTCCGCCGCACCCGGACGCGCCCTACCAGCCGCGCGAGCCCTCGCGGTACCCGGGCTGACCGCTCCGGCCGGGCGCGGCACCCACCGCGCCCGGCCGGCGGCACCCGCTGTGCGGGTCTACTCGTCCCGCTCGAAGTCCGCCTCCCAGACCTCCCTGTCCAGCGCCCGCTGCGCGGCGAAGTACAGGTCGTGCACGAAGCTCTGCGCCTGCTCGGCGGGCAGCGTGGGCGCCTCGCCCAGCAGCCGCTGCGTCCACTCGGCGATGTGCGCCTCGGGGGCCTGCCGGGTCTGCTCGGCCGCTGTCGCGGCCACCTCCTGGCGGTCGGTTTCCGTGCGCTGCTGGAGTTCGTCCTCGTCGGGGCGTTCCGGCATGCCGCGGCTGTGACCGGTGTCGGGGTCGCCCTCGACGGCCGTGTTCGACTTGTGATGGTGTGCCATGGCTGCTCCTCTCGATCACCGGCGCCGTCGCCGCGGACCGTGCGCCGTGCCGTGCGGCAGCAGCTACCCCTGGCCCGCCGACCCGCCGGTGTGGAGGGTGCCTCCCGGGGAAGGAGGGTTACTTCTCACTCAAACGCCTCGGTCGCCTGGCCGCAAGCGGGGCGTGCAACGATGAGGGCATGCCGACGCCGCAGCCCGTGCTCAGCCCGCTGACCACCGCTTCCCTCTTCCTCGTCCTCACCGTCGACCGGGGCGGCGAGTCCGCCGTCAGGGAGCTGCTCGGCGACCTCGCCGGGCTGCAGCGGGCGGTCGGCTTCGGGCATCCCGCCGGGGAGCTGAGCGTCGTGGCCGCGGTCGGCTCCGACGCCTGGGACCGGCTGGTACCGGGACCGCGGCCCGCGGAGCTGCACCCCTTCAAGGAGCTGCGCGGAAGCCGGCACACCGCCCCCGCGACCCCCGGCGACCTGCTCTTCCACATCCGCGCCACCCGGCAGGACCTCTGCTTCTCGCTGGCCACCGAGATCATGGCCCGGCTGCGCGGCTCGGTCGGCGTCGCCGACGAGGTGCAGGGCTTCGCGTACCTGGACCAGCGCGACCTGCTCGGCTTCGTCGACGGCACCGAGAACCCGGTCGGCCCGGAGGCCGCCGACGCGGTACTGGTCGGCGCCGAGGACGCGGAGCAGGCGGGCGGCTCCTACGTCATCGTGCAGAAGTACCTGCACGACCTCGACGCCTGGAACGGGCTCACGGTGGAGCAGCAGGAGCAGATCATCGGCCGCCGCAAGCTCAGCAACGTCGAGACCGGCACCCCCGGCTCGCACGTCGACCTCAACACGATCACCGACCCGGACGGCACCGAGCGGAAGATCCTCCGCGACAACATGCCCTTCGGCAGCCCCGGCAGCGGCGAGTTCGGCACCTACTTCATCGGCTACGCGCGCACCCCCGCGGTGACCGAGGAGATGCTGCGGCACATGTTCCTCGGCGACGGCGCCGCCGAGCACGACCGCATCCTCGACTTCTCCACCCCGGTCACCGGCACCCTCTTCTTCGCGCCCGCAGCCGACGTCCTCGACTCACTGGCCGACTGAGCCCGCCGAGGCGGCGGCCGTCAGGGCCGCGGCCAGCTCTGCCGCGTCCGGCGGGTTCGCGCCCGCCCTGGACACCGTCAGTGCCGCGGCGGTGCCCGCCCGGCGCAGCATCGAGGCGAGCGCGGGGCCGTCGAGGCCCGCCGCGAGGCCGGGCCGGGCGGCGGCACCGGTCAGGCCGAGGTCGGCCAGCGTGTCGAGCGCGGCGGACATGAAGGCGTCTCCTGCCCCCACCGTGTCGGCGACCTCGACCCGCACCGGCGCCGCCGTGACCTGCCCGGCAGGGGTGAAGGCCAGGGCGCCGTCCGCCCCGAGCGTCACGAAGACGACGGCCGGGCCGAGCCCGAGCCAGCGCCGCGCCACCTCACCGGCCGGCTCGCCCGGATACAGCCACGCCAGGTCCTCGTCGCTGGCCTTGACGACATCGCTCAGCGCCACGCACCGCTCCACCCGCGCCGCCGCCCCGGCCCGTTCGCCCAGCAGCGCCGGGCGCACGTTCGGGTCGTAGCTGACCGTCGCCGACCCCCGCAGCCGGGCCGCCACCTCCAGCGCGGCGGCCGCACCGGGCGGCTGCACCGCACCGATCGACCCGAGGTGCACATGCCGTACGCCCGCGGGGACGTCCACCGGCCGCAGCGTCCAGCCGATGTCGAAGTCGTACGAGGCGGCGCCGCGACCGTCCAGCGTCACCACCGCGGTCGGGGTGGCCACGCCCTGCTGCCCGTCCGCCAGCAACTCCACCCCGGCGGAGGCCAGATGCCCGCGGATCAGCCGTCCCGCCTCGTCCTGCCCGAGCTGGGTGAGCAGCGTGACGGGACGCCCGAGGCGGGCCAGCCCGTAGGCGACGTTCGCGGAACTGCCGCCGGGGTGCGCGACGTCGGGCCTGCCCGGGGTGCGGACGATGTCGGCGACGCTCTCGCCGATGGTCAGGAAGTCGGTCATCCGGCCATCCTGCCGTGTCCGGCGCCCCGGCCCGCGACGGGGCCGCCGGGTACCGGACCGGTCACAGCGTCTGGCGGCGGACCAGCGCGTGGAAGGGGCCGGTGGTGTCGGCCAGCAGGTCCGCGGGCGTGCCCTGCTGGACGATCCGGCCCGCCGCCATCACCACCACCCGGTCGGCGTCCAGCACGGTCGACAGGCGGTGCGCGACCACGATCCTGGTGGCCCGCAGGGCGCGGGTGCTGTCGATCACCGTGCGCTGGGTGGCGTTGTCCAGCGCGCTGGTGGCCTCGTCGAGGAAGAGGATCCGCGGGCGGCGGATCAGCGCCTGCGCGATCATGAGCCGTTGCCGCTGCCCGCCGGACACCGCGGCGCCGCCGTCCGGCAGCACGGTGTGCATGCCCATCGGCATCGCCTTGATGTCCTCGGCGAGCCCGGCCATCGCGGCGGCCTGCCACGCCTCCTCCAGCGAGTACGTGCCGGCGCCGCGGATGCAGTCCAGGATCGAGCCGCTGAAGGGCTGCGCGTGCTGCAGGACCACCCCGCACTGCCGGCGCACCGCCGCGAGGTCGAGCGCGGCCAGGTCCTGGCCGTCGTAGCGGACGCTGCCGGACACGGGGGCGTCGAACCCGATCAGCATCCGCAGCAGCGTCGACTTGCCGCAGCCGCTCGGCCCGACGACGGCCACGAACTCGCCCGGCGCCACCCGCAGCGACACCTCGTCCAGCACCAGCGGCCCCTCGCCCGGGTAGCGGTACGACACCGCCACCGCCTCGATCGCGCCGGACAGTTCACCGGGCTGCGTGCTGCCGTCCGGCACCTCGGGCGCCGTGTCGAGCACCGGCCGCAGCTGCTCGACCATCGGCACCACGGAGACGGCGGACAGCAGCGCGCCGGTGAGCTGCCCGGCGGAGGAGAGCATCATCGTGGCGGCCGAGTTGAAGGTCAGGAAGCCGGCCGCGGACAGGCTGCCGCGGGCCGGGCCGGCCAGCAGCGCGAACATCGCGAGGCTGCACAGCGGCAGGTAGACCGCGTTGACGACGGTCGCCACATTCCCGATCCGGCCCGCCCTGCGCTGCAGTTCGCGGCTGCGGGCGAAGTCCGCGGCCCACGCGGCGTACGCGAAGCTCTCCGCCGCCGCCACCCGCAGCTTCGGCAGTCCCCTGAGGGTCTGGAAGGCCTGGTTGTTGAGCCGGTTGCCGAGCTCCACCAGCTGCCGCTGCCACCGCAGTTGGGCCAGCCCGACGGCCAGCAGCACCGCACCCACCACCGCCAGCATGCCGAGCGCGGCCAGCGCCAGCGGGACGCTGTAGCACAGCAGCAGCACCAGGTTGACCGCCGCGACCGTACCCGACTGGACCGCCACCGACGTGGTGCCGGACAGCACCCGGCGGATCGCGCTGACCCCCATCGCGGCGCTCGCCAGCTCGCCGGTGGAGCGGTGCGCGAAGAAGCCGGTGGGCAGCCGCAGCAGCCGGTCCCACACGGCCGGTTGCAGCGAGGCCTCGATCCGCCCTTCGAGCCGCAGCACCGCGATGTTCTGCACCAGCATGAAGGCGGCGGACACCACGCTGGCCGCCGCCACCGCGAGCGCGGCCTGCACGATCAGGCCGTTCTCGCCCTGCGGGACGTAACTGCCCAGGACGCGCCCGGTGGCCAGCGGCACCAGCGCGCCGAGGCCGACCGCGACCAGGCTGCCGGCCAGCAGCCGGCCGAGGTCGGCCGCGGTGCCGCGCAGCCCGAAGCGCAGCAGCCCTCGGGTGGAGACCGCCTTCGCCGGCAGCGGGCGGTAGAACATCACCGCCTGCGGGGCGAAGCCGGCCGCGTTCGCCGGGCCGACCCGGGTCGTACGGCCGCTCGCCGGGTCCACCGCGCGGTAGCCGCCGCGGCGCCACAGCAGCGCGACCGGTGCGCCGGACGCCGCGGTGCGGCCGACCAGCGGCCCTGCGTCCGTACGCCACCAGCGCCCGCCGAGCCCGACCTCGCGGGTCCTGAAGCCGGAGGCGACCGCGATGCGGTCCACCAGGCCGAGCCGGCTGCCCGGCGCGGCTCCTGCCGGCTCGGTGACCGTGATGCCGGCGGCCGCCGCCACCAGCCGGCACACCGCGAGCGTCGCGTCGCCCGCGCCGCCGGCGTCCTGGCCCGGCCGGTCGAGGGCGGCCAGCAGCAACCGGTCGGCCCGCGCGCCCGCCGCCTCGCCGGCCCGCGTCCCGGCGGCCGCCCGCTCCTCGTGGGCGTGCTCGACCTGTTCGATCCAGCGGCCGAGCGCGAGCAGCAGCCGCGACTGCTGCCTGACCATCCGCTGCCACATCGCACCGTCGACCAGCAGCTGGCCGACCGACTCGCCGCCGTACCCCGCGCCGTCCCGCACGCTGCCCGGCTCGACCGGCACCCACTCGATGTCGTCCTGCGCGGACGCGGAGCCGGTCGCGGGGCGCCCGTCCACCCTGGCCTCGAACATCAGCCGCAGCCCGCGCCCGACACCGAGTGCGAAGGCCTCCTCCAGCGCGCTCAGCCGCGGGCCGGCGTACGGCTCGGCGTATGCCTGCGGGTACGGGTCGGCGAACAGCTCGCGCAGCGCGATCCGCCGCAGCCCGCACCCCGGCAGCGGCCGCCCGACCAGGGTGTGGTGCGGTCCCGGCGGCGGACCGAGCACCGCGGTGCCGGCCTCCAAGCGCCCCAGGAAGTGCCACCGGCCCTGCCCGTCGGCCCCGACGGCGAAGAGGTCCACCGCCCCCGACGTCACCAGCCACAGCCCATCGGGCCCGGCGAGCGCGAGACTGCGCAGCCCCTCGCAGTCGACCGCCGCCCCGAAGCCGCCCAGGACCGCGGCGACCGGGTCGGCGAATGCGTCCGGGGCGAGCCCGGGGTGCGGGCCTTCGCCGTCCTGCGGCACGAGACCGGCCGGCGGGCCTTCGCCCGGCGGGGGCGGCACGCCGTCGTACGGCGGGTACGTCCCGGGGCCGAGGCCCTGGGCTGCGGGCGGGTGCGTCATCTCAGTGCTCCCTGACCAGGTCCGCATAGGCGCCGCCGGCCGCCACCAGGGTCTCGTGGCGGCCGCGTTCGACGATCACGCCGCGGTCGAGGACCACGATCTCGTCGCTGTCGCGCACGGTGCTCAACCGGTGCGCCACGACCACCCGGGCGCACCCGCGGCGGCGCAGGTTGTCGATGATCAGCCGCTCGGTCTCGGCGTCCAGCGCGCTGGTGACCTCGTCGAGCACCAGCACCGCGGGATCGCGGACCAGCGCCCGGGCGATCTCCAGCCGCTGCCGCTGCCCTCCGGAGAAGTTGCGGCCGTCCTGCTCCACCCGGCAGTGGATGCCGCCGGGGCGCCGGCCGACCACGTCGAGTACGGCCGCGTCCGCGAGCGCCGCGGTCACCGCCGCGTCGGTCAGGGAGGGGTCCCACAGCGCCACGTTGTCGCGGACGGTGCCCTCGAAGAGGAAGACGTCCTGGTCCACGAAGGCCACCGACGCGGACAGCACGCTGCGCGGCAGCTCCGCCAGCGCCCGCCCGTCGATGCGTACCGTGCCCCGCGACGGCTCGTACAGCCCGGACACCAGCCGGGCCACCGTCGACTTGCCGCTGCCGGAGCCGCCGACCAGCGCCACCTGGCGGCCAGGCCCCACCGACAGCGAGAAGCCGGTGAGCAGCGGCGGGTCGAGCGGGCTGTAGCCGAAGTCGACGTCGTCGAGGTCGACATGACCGGCCGCCCGGTGGCCGCCGCGCGTCTCGGCCGCGGCCCTGGCGGGGGAGTGGACCGGGTCGACGGGGAAGTTCTCCACGTCCCTGAGCCGTGCGACGTCCGCGGCGAAGTCCTGCGCCCGCCCGGCGACCGCGCTCAGCCGGGTCACCGGTGCGGTGAAGCTGGTCACCAGCGCCTGGAAGGCGACCAGCAGGCCCACCGAGATGCCGCCCGCTACCGCCCGCCGCCCGCCGACCAGCAGGATCAGTGCGCTGTTGAGCGCGGCGAGCGCGGGGGCGACGACCGCGAGCGCCGCGCCCGGCACGCCGAGCCGCTGCCGGCCGTCCAGGGTCGCCGCGTGCTGCCCCGCCCAGCGGCGGAAGTAGCCGTCCTCGCCGCCGGTGGCCTTCATCGTCTCGATCAACTGCAGTCCGCTGTAGGCGGTGTTGGTCAACCGGGCGGTGTCGGCCCGCAGTTTGCGGGTGCCGGTGGCGCGCAGCCGCACCACGACCCGCATCGCCGCCACGTTGAGCAGCGCGATCAGCACGCCCAGCACCGTCAGCTGCCGGTCGTAGGTCCACAGCAGCGCCGCGTAGAGCAGCACCACCACCGCGTCCACACCGGCCGCCGCCAGGTCCCTGGCCAGGGTCTCGGCGACCGTGTCGTTGGACTGCAGGCGCTGCACCAGGTCGGCGGGGCTGCGCTGGGCGAAGAAGCGCACCGGCAGCCGCAGCAGGTGCCGCATGAAGCGCGCGCTGCCCAGCGTGGCGGACACCACCCGCCCGTGCAGCAGGTTCGCCTGCTGCACCCAGGTCAGCACCGCGGTGAGCGCCACCACGACGGCCATGGCCGTCAGCAGCGTGCCCAGCAGCGCGGAACTGCCGCCGAGCAGGAAGCCGTCGATGTACGTACGGCTCAGCGCGGGCGCCGCCGCGCCCACCACGACCAGCAGCAGGCTGGCCAGCACCGCCGCCGCCATGGTGGCGCCGGTGCCGCGCAGCCGGGCCGGCAGCCCGCGCACGATCCCCGGCCTGCGGCCCGCCGGCACGAAGCCGTCGCCCGGCTCGAAGGTGAGCACCACGCCGGTGAAGCCCGCGTCGAACTCCGCCGGGGTCACGAAACGCCGGCCGCGCGCCGGGTCGTTGAGGTGCACCCCGCGCCGCCCGAGGTGCCGCCCTGTGCCCTCGTAGACGACGTAGTGGTTGAACTCCCAGAACAGCACGGCAGGCGGCGGCAGCTCGGCCAGCGCGGCCGGCTCCATCTGCATGCCCTTGGCCTGCAGGCCGTAGGTGCGCGCGGCCTTGAGCAGGTTGCCGGCCCGCGACCCGTCGCGGGACACCCCGCAGGCCACCCGCAGCTCCTCCAGCGGGACGTGCCGCCCGTGGTGGCCGAGCACCATGGCGAGGGCGGCGGCGCCGCACTCCACCGCCTCCATCTGGAGCACGCCCGGCGTCCGTACCCGGCGCACCCGGCGGCCGGTGCGCGCGGCCCGCCCGGGGCGGTGCCGGCCCGCGGC
>NZ_CAJSLV010000090.1 GCF_907177275.1 Actinacidiphila cocklensis | reverse complement strand
GCGGGTACCACAGCGCTGCGCGCTGTGCAAGCGAGACCGCTCGCTTCGCTCGCGGTCCGCAACCGCTTCGCGGTTGCCGTGGCCACGCTTCGCGTGGTTGGCCCGGCTTCGCCGGGCCAACCCCTCCGCTTCGCTCCAGGGTTGAGGGTCCGCCAGCCTGTGGGCCTGGCCCCTCGCTTCGCTCGGGACCTGGCGGAGCCCTCCACGCCCTGCTGGCAACTACTCCTGCGGGCCTGTGGACGGAGCCGCTTCACTCGAGGCCAGCTGGAAAGTCAGTGTCCAGCGCTCCTTCGGCGTCTGCGGGTTCTCCTTCGTATCCGTCAAGCTCCAGCCCTCGGACTCGATGGCCCGGATGTAGCTGCTTCGCACCTGCTCCACGGGCGTGGCCAGCGTGTGGATGTAGACGCTGTCTCCCCGCTCCCTCGCCGCTATCGCCCCCTTAGTCATGCGGTTGCGGCTCCAGCTCTGCAGTAGTCCCATGGTCTGCCCCCTCCTCTGATCAGCCGCCCTGATGATCGACGACTGAAGGACGATAGCGGTCCACCGGGAGGGTCATCACTCCAGGACTCCGCCCGCCCCCAAACGGGCCAGGGCACCTCGCTTCACTCGGGGTCCAGGCGGCGCTCCCCTCGCCCGGGTGGGGTCAGGTGGCGAGCGGGCTGGCTAGGAAGAGGGGTCGTGTGGGGGTTTTTGCTGCGCTTGAGTTGATGGGATGTCAAGACGAGGGTGATCAAGGATGCGAGGAACGCCAATCCGCCCATCCAGACCCACCATGCTGTGCCACCGCTGGCCAGCTCGAGTACGAAGTTCACGAGCACCACGAAGGTGCTCACCGTGTAGGTCCGGCGGGCTAGCCGGAGCTGCCGGACGGTACGGCCGGTGGGAGGCTGCTGTATTCCCATGCCGGGATTCTGCCCTGGCGCAGCGTGCCGGCTGCAGGCGAGATAGGGGTTCGGCCCAGCCCGTACGGGGCGACCAGCAAGCAGGCCGGCTAGGAGGGAGGAGCGGGGCGACTGGCTGGCCCTCTGCGGGATGGCTAGGAGGGGGGAAATGGATGGGGGTGGGGACTGGCCCAAATGCCGGGTCTCAGGCGACCCACTAACCCACCCCCATGGCCGCGAGTCCCTCACGATCTCCGACCGGCCCACTGCTCTGCACCGTACACGCGGGCACTGACGACGAGACGACGTGACCTCCGCCGATCGGTTCCGGACAGTGCCGATCGGCGGTGCCCGTGCGGGGCGGGCAATAGGCAGGCTGGCTAAAGAGGGGGCCGGTAGGTGGGCCGCTTCAGCTCGGACCGCCGGAAGTCCGATGGCGCCACAGGCGCCAGTATCCGATGATCAGCAAGGTCGGATAGACGCTGAGGACAAGCGCAGCCAAGAATGCGAGGACCCGTTGCCACCAGGGCCAGCCGTCGGGACTGACGGCAGCCGCCAGGGCCGAGAACGGAAGCACCAGCATCAATACGGCGCCCCGTACCGGGTCTAGCGGCCGGCGCTTTGACACGAGGTGTTCCGGGAGCGGCAGGTCGCCCCTCCAGTCCGCGTACCGCTCTCTGGGACTCTTCCGCAGCTCTGCGAACGACTCCCGGGGCTGACCCCTATGTGTCATGGCCAGACAGTACGCCCCGCGGCCTCCGACCAGGGACCCGGCGGGCGGCGCCTGGCTTATGTGCCCACCATGCGGGGGCGGGCGTCAAGCGGGCCGGCTAGGAGGGAGGGGGCGGGCGTCAAGGAAGCTGCGCACCGCATAGTCTGCAAATCGGTCCGTTTCGTTGAGTGCTGCCGCATGCGCACCGGTCATGCGAGGGTTCGGTACTTCTGGGCTGAGGGGCGCTGTCCAGATCGGCGTGCATGCGGATCTGCTCCGGAGTGGCCTTCTCTGACCCTGCACTGGGCGGTCGCACGCCCCCCGTCATCACGCGGAAGCAATTGGTCACTGCACGCCATAGCCCTCGATTCCTTCTGTTTCTTCCACTCATGGCACCACCTTCACCTGACGAGGGTTCGGGTACGGGAAGACGCCGCACGGAGACACGTGGTTCCTCTACCGATGGTGGAGCGGACCTGATGCACATGGCGGCCGCATGGCAGGAGACGGCGAGAGTCTGGGGCTAACAGGGCTTGCATGGAGGGGAGATCCTGCCGTCACCGCAATTGCGCACAATCATGCAGACTCCCCTGCTCTTGGGGGTGTGAACGATGTGCCGCGTCGCCAGGGCGCCTGACACGACTAGTGCCGTCACGGCCAGTACCGCGAGCAACTTCCATGACCTGCGTCTGTGGTCCCCCGACATGACGTCCCCCTCTCACCTCGCCTCTTGGACTCGACAAGTCGCGAAGCGGTTCCGGCCGCGGAACTACGCGCGCAGGAGGCTCGGTACAGCCTCAGCGAGCCACCTGGGCGCGGACGGGGTCCATGTCCCATAGCGTGACAGCGGGGGCGTAGGTGTGGGTCGCTTCGCCTGGGAGTGGACTAATCGGTGGCAGACCGTGCGATAAGTCGCACTGGGAATGATGCCGGTGAGAGAACAAGCCGGGCCGAGCACTTGACCGGCCCGCCGATCGGCGTCAGCTCCCAACGGCCCAGCAGGGACGCCAGGATCACGGTCGCCTCCGCCTGTCCGAACTCCTCTCCGATGCATTTGGTGGCGCCCGCACCGAAAGGCAGGTAGGCGCCGCGCGTGGCTGGCGTGCCTGCGAGCCAGCGATCTGGGTCGAAGCGGGCGGCATCGTGGTGGAAGTCCTCCCGGCGGTGCAGGAGGTAGGGGCTGACCAGCACCATGCTGCCCGCGGCCAGGTGGCGGCCGCCCAGTGTGGTGTTGCGTGTGGCGGTCCGCAGTGTCAGCCAGCCTGGAGGGTAGAGCCGCAGGGTCTCCTTCACGACCCGGCCGGTCAACTGCAGCTGGGGCAGGTCCGCGAAGCCTGCCGCCCGCCCGGCGAGCACCGCGTCCGTCTCGGCCCGTACCGCGGTGAGGACGTCCGGTCGGCCCGACAGTAGGTGGACGGCCCACACCACAGCCGACGATGTTGTTTCCCCGCCGGCCAGCAGCAGTACGGCGACCTGGTCGGAGAGCTCTTGGTGCGACAGTGCGCGGCCTTCTTCGTCCCGGGCTGCCAGCAGTCGCGACATCAGGTCGTCCTGCCGCGTGCCCGGCTCGCCGTAGCCCGCGATGAGCCGGCTGACCTGGGCCTGCCAGTGTGCGAGTGCCCGCGTGTAGCGGCGGTTGCCCGGCGTCGGCAGTCGGCCGATGCCGGGGAGTGCCGCCCGGGTGGTGAGGCCGTTGAGGAAGACGTCGAGGGCGGTCCGCAGTTCCCGCGCCTGCTGTCCGTCCAGGTGGGACGAGAACAGCGTGGCGAGTGCCACCCCGGTGGTCAGTTCGAACATTGCCTCGGTGAGGTCGAGTACCTGGCCGTCCCGCCAGTCGGAGGTGGCTGCGGTCACCTGTTCGCGCATCACCTCGACGTAGCCGCGCAGGTGCTGGTGGCGGAAGGCCGGTTGCATCACCAGTCGCTGCCGGCGGTGATCGTGGTATCTGGCGGTCGCGAGACCCGCGCCCCTGGCGCACCTTGTCGTAGATGGGGCCGGTGCGGTCGAACCGCCGGAAGTCGGTCAGTACCTCATGGGCCAGCTCCGGATGGCAGGCCACGAATGCCCGCCAGGGACCGAGCCGCACCTGCACCAGGTCCCCGTATGCCGGCAGCGACTCCAGGAATCCCAGCGGGTCTCGACGCAACCGCAAGAAGTGGCCGACCACCGGCCGGCTCCCCGGCACCCGCGCGAACCCCGCACCGCTATCGCCCACTGCCAGTCTCCGTCCCTGCTCACGTCACCCGGTGCCCGCCCGTCCCGGGCGTCTACGGTCGCACCCGGCTCCTGCTCACGGGGTCAGGAATGGGATACCGACACCATCATTGCCGGACATAACCATGGAGGACATGTAGCTGCGGAGTCGTCACAACACGACGCAGTCGGATCAGCCGCAGTATGGGCGTGCAGGTGGCCTGGCCGGCACTCCGTCTCGGCTTGGTCGGCGTCTCCCTCGGCCCCATGGCATGTGGCGGGTCATCAGCAGCCAGCGGCGGGTTCGCGGGTGCATCAGATGATGCAGCATGTAAAGTTGGCAGAAATAGGGGACAGCCCTACTGGAGATTGTTAGTTCTGAGGAGATCCTCATGGTCGGTGATCGGACATCTTCAGCTCCTGCCCCGGACTGCTCATATGCGGATGCTGCGGTCTATGTGGATGCGGAGGGCAGTTCGAGGGTCATCGCCCGGCTCCAGGATCTGATGGGCGTCCAGGGTGCGGAGCAGCATCTGACGGTGGGGCCGGTGCGGGTGTACGGCGCGCGCAACGGCCACGCCACGGGCAGGAAGGCTCATCCCTTCGACTTCCTTGAATGGCCGACTGTGCTGGAGTGCGAGGCGTCGGCAGCACCGGCAGCTGATGTGGTGGAGGCCGTCGCGGCTGTGCTCGAGGCATTGTGGCGTGGGGGCTTCAAGGCTCTGGCGGCCTGCGACTTCGAGGACGAGTTGCCAGCGTGTGGCGGGATCGCCAGGTACCCCCTGCCTCCTGCTCCTGAAGGCGCCCGGGTCTCGTTGGGCTCGTGGTGGAGAAACCTGCTTTTCTTGCGGAAGAGGGAGGACTGAATACTCGTGATCAGCCTCCGCTCGCATCAAGTAGCTCAGAAGGAAAGTGTCCGGGCGTGGGTGGGATTTCCTGCAAGATCGTCTGCTTCTGTCCGAGGGGCGCGGGGGACGATCGTGTCCGCGACGGGCTCCGGCAAGACGATCATGGCGGCCGCGAGCGCTCTGGAGTGCTTCCCGAACGGCCGGATCTTGGTCACGGTGCCGACCCTGGACCTGCTGGTGCAGACCGCCCAGGCGTGGCGGGCGGTCGGCCACCGCTCCCCCATGGTCGCTGTGTGCTCCCTCGAAGGCGATGCGGTCCTGGCCGAGCTGGGGGTGCGCACCACCACCAACCCGATCCAGCTCGCCCTGTGGGCCGGATCCGGACCGCTGGTGGCGTTCGCCACGTACGCCTCCCTGGTGGACCGCGAGGACCCGGAGGACATGACCGGCCGCCGGAAGGTGCGCGGGCCGCTGGAGGCCGCCCTGGCGGGGGGAGACCGCCTCTACGGGCAGCGCATGGACGGCTTCGACCTCGCCATCGTCGACGAAGCCCACGGCACCGCCGGCGACCTGGGGCGCCCGTGGGCGGCGATCCACGACAACGCCCGCATCCCCGCCGACTACCGCCTCTACCTCACCGCGACCCCGCGCATCCTGGCCGCGGCCCGGCCGCAGAACGGCGCGGACGGCCAGGAGCTGGAGATCGCGTCGATGGCCGACGACCCCGACGGCACCTTCGGGGCCTGGCTGCCCGGCGCGGAGCTCGGGCTGTCGGAGGCGATCGAGAAAGGCGTCCTGGCGGGGTTCGAGATCGACGTGCTGGAGATCCGCGACCCCGCGCCGATCCTCGGGCTGTCGGAGGAGGCGCTGCGCGGCCGGCGCCTGGCGCTGCTGCAGACCGCGCTACTGGAGCACGCCGCAGCGCACAACCTGCGCACCGTCATGACGTTCCACCAGCGGGTGGAGGAAGCGGCCGCGTTCGCTACGAGGCTGCCCGAGACCGCCGCGGAGCTCTACGCCACCGAGATGACGCCTGAAGAGCTGGCGGAGACCGACAAGAAGGTCAAGAAGCTGCCCGCGTCGTCGATCGGCGCGGAGCTCTACGACCTGGAGCCCGGCCGCCATGTACCCCCGGACCGGGTCTGGGCGGCGTGGCTGTGCGGCGACCACCTGGTGGCCGAGCGTCGGGAGGTGCTGCGGCAGTTCGCCAACGGCATCGACGCCAGCAGCCGGCGCGTCCACCGCGCGTTCCTCGCGTCCGTTCGCGTGCTCGGGGAAGGCGTCGACATCACGGGCGAGCGGGGTGTCGAGGCGATCGTCTTCGCCGACACCCGCGGCTCCCAAGTGGAAATCGTGCAGAACATCGGCCGGGCGCTGCGGCTCAACCGCGACGGCAGCACGAAGACGGCGAGGATCATCGTGCCGTGTTTCCTCGAGCCCGGGGAGGACCCCGGCGACATGGTCGCCTCCGCCAGTTTTCGCCCGCTCGTGGCGGTCCTCCAGGGGCTCCGCAGCCACGATGAGCGCCTGGTCGAGCAGCTCGCCTCCCGCGCCCTCACCAGTGGCAAGCGCAAGGTCCACGTGCACCGTGACCAGGACGGCCGGATCACCGGGGCCGGCGGCGAGGGCGACGGCCAGGACCAGGAGCAGGACGACACCCAGGCCGCCGCCGAATCCGCGCTGCTGCACTTCTCCTCCCCCAGGGACGCGGCCACCATCGCCGCGTTCCTGCGGACCCGCGTCTACCGGCCCGAATCGCTGGTGTGGCTGGAGGGTTACCAGGCCCTCATCCGCTGGCGGAAAGAGCACGAGATCACCGGCCTGTACGCCGTGCCGTACGACACCGAGACCGAGGTCGGCGTGACGACGGACTTCCCGCTGGGCAGGTGGGTGCACCAACAGCGCAAGGCGCTGCGGGCCGGGGAGCTGGAACCGCGCCGCAAGGAACTGCTCGACGCGCCCGAGGCCGGGATGGTCTGGGAGCCCGGCCAGGAGGCGTGGGAGAACAAACTCGCTGTACTGCGCTCCTACCGGCGGGCCACCGGGCACCTCGCCCCCCGCCAGGACGCCGTGTGGGGCGAGGGCGAGGCGATGGTGCCCATCGGGCAGCACATCGCCAACCTCCGCCGCAAAGGCGGCCTCGGCAAAGACCCCGAGCGGGCCGCCGTCCGCGCCGCGCAGCTCGCGGCGATCGACCCCGACTGGAACTGCCCCTGGCCACTGGACTGGCAGCGCCAGTACCGGGTCCTCGCCGACATCGTCGAAGACGAGGGCGGCCTGCCCTACCTCGCACCGGGTGTGATCTGGGACGGCGACGACATCGGCAAATGGCGATGGCGGCAGCAAGAACCCGGCACCTGGAAGCAGCTGTCCACCGAACAGCAGGAACGGCTGACCGCACTGGGCATGCAACCCCCTACGGCCCCGTCTCCCGCCCCGGCGGCCAGAGGCGCGGCAAAGGGAGCGGGCAAGGCCGCACACGCGTTCCAGCGGGGCCTGACGGCCCTCACGCAATGGGTAGAGCGGGAAGGCGCGGACCGGCCCGTACCCAGGACACACAGCGAGCAGATCACCGTCGACGGCCAGGCGGAACCAGTGGCCGTGAAGCTGGGCGTATGGGTCTCCAACACCAAAAGCCGCCGCGACAAACTCACCGCCGACCAGCTCGCCGCCCTCGCCGCACTGGGCATGGAGTGGGCGTGAGAACCGCGGGCCGCTGGCCGACCCCATCGGCCTTACTCGACAACTCACCGAGCGCCGTCCACCGAGCGCCAAGCGGATTACGGTTCTTCGATGAACCAGGATGAGATCCGTGATGAGCTGGTGCGCTCTGCACAGCGATGGGCTCGGACAGCCCTCGACGCCTACTTCGAGGAGCCGGTGGATCAGGACTTCGCAGTCCATCACATGGCTGTGGCTGTCGAACATCTGGCCAAGGGGTGTCTGGCCTCCATCGCGCTCACGTTGCTGGCCGACGTCAGACCTTCCGTAGAAGATCTGCTGGTACTCGGTGGCCAGGAAGACAAGGTGGAAAAGGGGCGCGCGAGTCTCCGAACCGTCGGCGGTGCGGAAGCCGTGACGAGACTCGCGAAGGTGCAGAACGTCAAACCGCCAGCGCATCTCGCTACGTTGCGAGACGCCCGCAACGGCATCACTCACATGGGATGGGGGCGTGCCTCTAGCGAGTGCAGGGAGCTACTGGCAGCCGGTGTCACGTACATCGACTCCTTGCTGCCTGCTCTGGAGAAGGAGCCGAGCCGGTTCTGGGAGAATCATTACGAGGCAAGCAAGAACCTCGTAGAAAAGGCAACGTCCGAGCTGAAGCTGCGCTACGAGGTGAAGATCCGACGGGCGCAGGAGACCTTCGCAAAGCTGACGGAACGCATGACAGACAGCGAAAAAGCGGCCGTGATCGCGGGTCTGTCGGCGGCGCCGTTGCCCAGCCGGTGGTACCTGTACATTCCCACGCAGTGTCCAGCGTGCGAAAGTCCCGCCCTCGTCAGCGGGCGCGACAAAGACGGGGAGTACGGGGATATCTGGTTCCTTCCGCGCTTCTTCGGGTGCCGGGTCTGCAAGCTCACGCTGACCGGCCCGGAACTGGAGCTCGCGGGCATGAAAGGCCATTCACTGCGCACAGAAGAAGAGGTGGATGACGACTGGGAACCCGACTCCGACTTCATGTGATCCAGCAGCGCTGATCCGACGCAGTCGATCGCGTCTGGACATCCGGTGGCCCCTGCTGCAGTGCTGAGCAGAGGCACTCACCGTGCGGAAGTCGATCGCTGACCAAGGCAAGCACGAGGTGATGCGGCAGCGTCAGGAGGCCGCGCGGACGGAGCGGTTGGAGGAGCAGAGGCGGGCGCGGAAGGCCGAGGAGGCTGAGCGTCGACGACTGGAGCGAGAAGAGGAGGCGCGTCTGCGCCTTGAGGAGGCACGGCGGCGGTGGGCGGAGGAGGATGCCCGCTGCGAGCGGGGGCGGGTGGAGCGCGAGGCGCGTCTGGCCCGGGAACGGGCCGAGCGCGAGGCGCGGGAGCGCCAGGACCTGGAGACGGCGCGGGCGTGGTGGGGCCGATTGTCGCCGCAGCAGCAGACCGAACTATTCGCCGCCGTCGCCGGACACCCACGGTCGCACCGCGGGCACCGGGACTGTGCCGGCGTACCGAGGCTCCGGGCCGGCCCCGTCCAGCACTCGTTCCGGGAGCCGCCTCGAGGCGGGGCTGCCGCCCACCTGGCCGGGAGGTCAGAACGGAGGCTCCTCCACAGCCGCCGAGGAGCGGGCGGCGGATGTCCCCCACCCGCCGCCGCTTCCCCAGCCGCTGGTGCTCCCCGGCCCAACCGGTGTAGGTGGCGCCTCTTCCAGCGCCCGAGACCACAGACTGCGCCACCAGTCTCGACGTGGCTCAGATCCGTCCATCGAGTCCGGCCACCGGTCCTCGTTCGGATCGGTCTTGGAGCGTTTGCAGAACACCTCGAAGAGGGCGTCGGCGACGTCCCCGTCGATTGGCACCGTCTTGCCGAGCATGGCCCGGCGGATCGTCTCCTTGCTCGCAGTGAAGGCGTCGTAGTCAGCTGAGATCGCATCGGCGATCTCCTGGAGCGTCGGGCGGCCCGCCCGGCGGTAGTAGTCCCACAGCTCTTCCACGAAGTCGCGTCGTGCCCCCTGCGGCAGATCACGCTCGGACGGCATCCGCAAGATCTTCGCCACGTGTCCCTCCCCAGCTCGTGACCATCTGAGCCTAACGAAAACAACCAGAGACTCATGATGACAACGCGATAACTCGTGAAGACTCGCAGAAACCACCATCGGACCACCTCTGACCAGCACAAACACCTTTTCCCTACAGCGTTCGGGCAGCCCCAGACTAGATCTGTGGGGTCGCTGAGGCCCTACGGCGCACCTCCGTCAGAGGTGTGCCTGGCCTCGTTGCTCAGGAGGGGTAACCATCACCAGGACCCGGTACATGCGCGGATCTCGTACCGTCCCGGCTCGTCAGGGACAGCCGCAACGCTCCGGTCGCCGTGCGATAGTCCGGACGGCCGGCCTTGCGGTCCTCTCCGGCGCCATGGCCGCCGTTGGGGGCCTGATCGTCAACGGGCTGGGGCACTGGATCGGGCTGTGACCCCCGCTCTGTCCATCTGATGGCGACGGTCTGTCGGGCCGACGGTACGGCTGACATCTGCGCCAGGGTGCTGGGTGACTACAGGCCGCGGGGCGCACGCCCAGTGCCCGCCGGAGTCGCCAGCCGGCTCCGGCCCGGCCGCCGGGCGTACGGGACCATCGCGGCGGGCTGCGGGGCAGGCCGCCGTGACGCGAACCGATGCCGCTTCCCCGAGGCGCCCTGTCCACAGTCCTGATCCCACCCTCCATCACCAGGGCTGAGGACAAGGAGAGGGGCACAGAGGGGATGTCAGCGCTCCGAAGCGGCGGCGGAGACATCACTACCCCAGGTCAGAGGGTCCTTTCCATGCGGCCTTGACGGAACGGTGTGCGCAGGCCGTTGCCCAGTCCGTTGCGTACCTCGTTGCCCAGTCCGTTGCCGAACGGCACCCGGCAAAGATTCGGGCGCCTTCGGCGGCGGCGGCATCCCGCGGGCTCAGGCGGTCCGGTCGACGGGCGCGGCCTGAAGGCGGTCCAGGCGTTCGTAGAGGGCGCGGACCAGGCGGGCGCGGTCCTGGACGCAGGACACAGTGCCCTCCAGTGTCGCGGACAGCCGTACCTCCGCTTCGCGTAAGACGAGGTCGGCGAGCGCCCGGCGGCTGGCACACCGGACGCCGGGACATCGAGCCACCCATGCCCCCGCTCCGAGATCCCACCCCGCCCGCCGCCCGCCTCCCTTTCCTGGCGGGCGCGAAGGGGTGAGATAGAGGGGAAGTCGGCATGCCGCTTCGGCACATCGGACATCACAGCCCCAGGTCAGGGCCGGTTTCAGGACCGCCCCGGCAAATCGGTGCGCACGGTCCCTTGAACGGCCTCTTGCACGCTCTCTTGCCGCCGGTCTCCCGGCGGTTGGCTGCGGCCGACCCACGGCGTAACGCGGGATGCAACGCTTCGCCCCGTTCACGCTCATCGGGGTGCCTTTGCAGGTCAGGGACGAAACGCTGACGTTGCGTTGCATCCGCATTGCACTGTCGGGGACCATGGGTCGAAGCGGCTCCGGACGGGACCCCAGACGCAGCACGGAGTGGGCTTAGGCAGGGTGGGCCGACGCGCAGCCCCTGCTCATTTGGCCTTGGTACGCCGTACGACTCGCCGTACTCGAGGAGCCTCCACCAGTCGGGCGATCTTGCTGTCGCTGGGCAACTTGTCGGGCGTGCCGGTGAAGGTGCGAACCGCCTGGAACAGCTCGCGGTCTGCTCGCGCTGTCAGTTTGGGCTCGATGACGTCGAGCAGGGTGTCCCATCGAGCCTGCGGCTTGGAGGCCCACAGCTGGGCGGAGATCACCGGCTCGGTGAAACTGCGGAGCGCGCGCCCGGCCTGGCTGCTGGTCAGCTTGTCGAGCAGCTTGTCATAGCTGGTCGCAGCTGCCCACGAGACGCCGTACTCATTGCCGAGGAAGACCTCCACGAGCGCGAGGACGTATTTGTTCTCCACGGCTTGCGGGATGTTGCCGTACTGGCCGACAAGGGCGGCGAGGGCGCGTGCGGGTGCCGGCTCGGTGTGGAAGTTGCTGTAGCCGTGATGGGCGGCCAGCAGATCGTCCAGCACAGAGTCCATCTCGGCGGCGCGCTCGTGTTCCGGGAGATAAGCGCCCCCGTCGACGAGGTTAAGGAGCTCCTTGGCGGCGCGAGCCTGGGCGGTGTCGGCGCTGGCGCGGAAGCGGCCGTACTGCACGCCGAAGCGCTGCCTGGCATCTTCGCTGATCTCCGGCCAGAGCTCCGGCCACAGCATGAGGACGTTGTTGGCGACGATCGGTGTGCGGCTGGCGTTGGTATAGAGGCCGAACAGGCCGGCGCCGAGCGCGTCGGCGCGGTCTCTGGGCAGGTCCTCGAAGAACGCGGTGGTGCTCTTGACGTCGCCTGGGTCCAGCTGGTCTGTTTTGATGTTCGCCAGAAGCCTGCCGGTTTCTGCGGTGACGGTGTCGTACGGCAGGGTGATGACCTGCCGTACGCAGGTCTCCAGCCACGCGGCGAGCTGCATGCCGGTCAGCTCCACCTGGTTGGGGTGAGCCGCGCTGGCGTAGTTCCGCATGTAGCGGATGTGGTCGATCTGGGCGTGGCCCGTGGCGGAGAGCAGGCCGATCTCTCGGGCGGCCCTCAGCAGGTCGATGTCGTTGACCTTGACCAGGTCGTCCTCGGTCGACAGGTGCTTGCGCCGGTCGTGCGACGGAACGGCGATGTCGAAGAAGTAGGCCAAGTCGTAGCCGGTTACCCGCCGGCGCAGCTCGCGGACCGTCTCGTTCCACAGGTAGTTCAGCGCCGCGTCGAAGAGCCCCGCCGCAGCGGCGGTGATCATCTTGCTCACGTACACCGACCGTCCGCGGTCGGCCATCGGCAGCCGTCGCAGGGCGCCCCCGAAACTCGCGAGCGCCTGCTCGCGTTCCACCAGATCGACCAGGACACCGTCCGTCGGCAGGCCGGCATCAGCGAGCTGATCAAGGAGCATCTCCTCGAACCGCTCGAGGTCCTCTACTGCAGGCGTCTGCGCATCTCGGCGCGCGATCTCGTTCACCGCTCGAATGTACCCAGCTGGTCCCCCCATCGCAGGTGCCTTTCAGAGCCACCCTCCTGCTGCTGACCGTCACCACTGGGAGGCGCGTCGCTGGCCGCCAGTGGGCCTACCTCATCATCTGGGATACCGCGCTGGGCCCGTTCACTTACGATCCGGAGCATGAACGGCGAGCCTGCGTACCGGTCGGTGAAGGTCAACTTCAGCAACAGCGACTACGACAATGTGTGCGAGACCTTCGGTGGTGGATTTGAGCGACTTCCAGCCTGGCGAGAATTGGGAAACCTGCTCGCTCACCGGCCGGGGTGGCACTTCGACGTCGTCAACCACGGCGAAGCGCTGTGGTGCCTCGGTGTTCTGGGCGAATGTCGCCTGGCCATCCATGTCAATGACGACCTGCTCTTCCACTGCTACGACCATGACCAGGATTCCGACGCCGTCGCGGCGGATTCGACCGAGGTCGAGACCTGGCTCCAAGCGCGGGAGGAGACCGCCCGACAGCCGAGCGGCCTCCTCCTGAAGATGGCGAGTTCGGACTCATGGAACTTGTTGAAGCTCTACACGTTCCGAATCAGGGTGAGCTGGTCAGACGGCTATTACGCCGCATCTGTCATCGCTCTCGCAGAGGCCAGCTTCGGACGAACCGTTCCCGAGGCCGTCAACGGAGCCGCTGAGATGATCTGCCGTCTCTTTAACGCGCCCGCAGAGCTAGCGCCCAGCCTGACCCTCGCCGCCGAACTCGATGAGACCGCCGTTCAGCGCATGCGCACCGAGAACTGACTTCCAGATCCGCGTCCCGCTGGCGGCCCGGGGGCGCTGTCATCTCCCCCTGCGCGCGCGCTTCCGATTGTGGCGACGCCAGAGCGCCAGTAGGGCTGTCAGTGCGGCCTTGAGCCACATTGTGTTCTCCTCGCCTCGATCTCCGGCCTATCAGCCGAGTGTCCGGTCTCGGGATGCGAGGTGCCCGCATCGCCAGCCAGCTCCGCGGTCGGGCCGCCGGCACCATGAGGCCCTAGCGAACCAGGGCGGCGGCTGCGGGGCAGTCCGCCGCGCTGCGAACCGGTGCCGCTTCCTGATGTGCCCTGTCCGCAGTCCATCCGCCTCCTCCATCACCAGGGCTGAGGACAAGGAGAGGGGCGCAGAGGGGATGTCAGCGCTCCGGAGCGGCGGCCGAGAGCCCAGTCGGTTGCCGAACGGCACCGGCAAAGGTTCAGGCGACTTCAGCGGCACCAGCCCACCGGCCCGCTGCCCGGCCAACACGTAGGCGGCCGGGCAGCAGCGGCACCCGGCCGGCTCAGGTAGTCCGGTCGACGGGCGCGGCCTGAAGGCGGTCCAAGCGCTCGTAGAGGGCGCGCACCAGGCGGGCGCGGTCCTGGACGCAGCACACAATGCCCTCCAGCGTCGCGGACAGCCGTACTTCCGCCTCGCGTAGGACGATGTCGGCGAGCGCCCGGCGGCCGCTGTCCGCCGGCAGCTGCTCGGCGCGGCGCCGTACGTCGGCGGCGACCGCGCGGGCGTGCCCGGTCAGCTGCAGGCCGATCTACTCGTAGTCGCGCTCGGGCAGCGTGTCCGGCCCGGTCCACGCCAGGACGGCCTTACCGAGGCACTCGTAACGAACGCGGTCGGGCGGGAGCTCCGCTTCGATCAGCCCGTCGGGGTCCCACAGGATCGTGTGCGCGGAGGTGTGCATGGCGGGCCTGACTGCTGGGGCGGTCTCGTGCCGGTGGCCGGCCGTCACCGCGGGGCGTCCTGCTCGCCGCCGGCGTCGTCGTCCTGGTCCTCGATCTGCTCGAGGAAGCGGGCGAAGCCGCGGTCGGCGCGGGCGATTAGGTCCGGGGAGGGGACGCCGTACGCGGGGCCGCGACCCTGCGAGTCCTGAGCAACGGTGGTGTCGGTGCCGGTGTGTGTGCGCATGCGACCGCCCTTCCCGGCCGGTGGTCCATCGGGCCTTCGACGCTACGCACTTGCAGGACGCGCCCCCAATGCGATTGCGGGAAATTGCGGAGGTTCACTCCAGGGCGTCGATCGCGGCCCGGATGAGCGTGCGGGCCGCGTCCCCGTACACGGCCATCGCCGCGAGGCCGGCGAACGCTTTGGTGTAGTCGGCGATCTCGCGCGGCTGCGTCACCCTGATCTCGGCGGTCAGCGTCTCCACCACGGCCATGGTGTCGTCGTGGACGTAGAACGCCTCCAGCGGCCAGACGGTGCGCTGCGCGGTGAACGGGATGATGCCCAGCGAGACGGAGGCAAGCGGCATCACGGCCAGGAGGTGACGCAGTTGCCCGGCCATGATGCCGGGGTCGGCGGTGCGGTAGCGCAGGACGGATTCCTCCGTGATCATCACGTAGCGGTGGCCGCCCTCGTAGAGGAAGCGGGAGCGGGCGACGCGGGCGGCAACTGCTTCGGCGATGTCGTTGGGGGTGCCCTGGAACGCGGTGATCTGCTGCATGAGGGCGGTGGCGAAGCCGGGGGTCTGGAAGAAGCCCGGCGGCACGTTGGAGACGTAGACGCGGCACAGGCGGGTGCGCTCGTGCAGGGTGTTGAAGTCCTGCTGGACCTTGCGCATACCGGTGCCGTGCAAGCGGCGCCATTCCAGGTACATCGAGTCGACCGCGCGGGCGGTGGCGATCAGGTCGTCGGCCTGGTCATCGGCGCCGCATGCCGCGCACCAGGTGCGGATGTCGGCGTCCGTGGGCAGGACGTCGCCCTTTTGGATCCGGGTGGTCTTCGCCGGGTGCCAGCCGCACCGGGCGGACAGCTCCTTACCCGTCAGGCCTGCGTCCTTGCACAGGTGCTGCAGCCGCACCGCGAGCGCCTCGCGGGCCGACTGGGGGCTGGACGAGGGGGAAGCGGTCGTCATGGAATCCCACCTGGGCGGCTGACACGACGTGGGGCGCTTCCGCACAGCCGGTCCTGACGGGCCGTTGGTCGCTACGCTGCGGCCATGAGCAACCGTCTCGGCCGTGGTGGCCGCAAGGGCCAGACCCACACTGCGACACCGCGCCTGCGTTCCTACGACGTGCCGCCGGCGTCGGAGGTCACCGTCACCCACGCGGACGGGTCCAGCAGCACGGTGCCCGCGCGGGAGCCGCGTGCGGCTAAGCGGCCCGCGCGGCGAAAGGGCCCGCTGGTCTGCACGGCGTGCGGGTACCCGATCGAGGAGGGCGTGCGGCGTCGGACCGAGCGGGGCAGGCCCGCGCACGCCGAGTGTCCCGGGCCGGCAGAGACCCGGTCTGCGCCGCATCGGGCCGTGCCGCCGAATGATGAGGACTGGCCGAAGGTGACGTGCCCGCGCTGCCAGGCCGGGCCGGGGAAGTTGTGCGTCATCCGGGCGGAGAAGGGCACGCGGTCTGCCACGCCGCATACGGAGCGCGTGCAGCTCGTCGCCCGGGTGCGCGCCGCGGCGAAACGGCGCCCGCCGATTGGGTAGGGTGCGCGTGGCAGTTGCGCACGCCGCTCGCCGTGCTGGACCCCGCCCGCGCCGGGCCAGCCTGTGGGCCAAGGTCTTTCGAGATCCGCACCCTTTCCCGCAGTACGTCACCTGCGGGCAGGCGCGGGCTGCCCCGGGAAGGCACGCCCATGCCGAAGCATCCTACGGCGGCCCAGCGTGCCCGTGAGCGCCAACAGGAGACAGGCGAGAACGCGGCCTGGGAGCATGGCGGTGACCCGCCCGCCGGGGCCGGCTATTCGGCTGCTTCGGTCAGGTGCACAAGGGTAGAGCCGGTGACGCCTTTACGGACGTACAGGCGCTGGGTGATACGGCGGCGCAGTTCCGGGACGTGGCTGATGACGCCGACAGTGCGGTCGTGGGAGCGCAGGGAGTCCAGGACGTCGAGGACCTTGTGGAGGGTGTCGTCGTCGAGAGTGCCGAAGCCCTCGTCGATGAAGAGGGTGTCCAGGGGGTTGCCGCCGACTTCATGGGTGACGACGTCGGCCAGGCCGAGGGCGAGGGACAGGGAGGCGAAGAAGGATTCGCCGCCGGAGAGGGTATCGGTCTTGCGGGGGCGGCCAGTCCAAGCGTCGGTGATTTCGAGGCCGAGGCCGGAGCGGGCGCCGTGGGCGGCTTGGTGGTCGGAGTGGTGCAGGGTGTAGCGACCCTCAGACATCAGCTGGAGGCGGGTGTTGGCAGCGGCGACGACCTGTTCGAGGCGTGCGGCCAGGACGTAGGCCTCCAGCTGCATGCGGACCCGGGCGCTGGTTGAGTTGCCGGTGGCCAGGTCGGCGAGGTGGCGGGCGGTGCTGTGGGCCTTATCCAGTGCTTCCAGTCGCTCAACAGCCTCGCCCAATGTGGTGGCGAGGCCAGTGAGCTCCGTGGTGCGGGCCTGGGCGTTGCCGGCGGTGGCGGCTGCTTGGACGTACTGGTCGTCTGCGGCGCCGCGTCGGACCGCTGCCGCGTCGACGTCTGCGGGCGGCTGGGCAGCGGCCTGCTGCAGGGCGGGGTTGTCGAGGACGGTTTGGTGGGTGGCGCGGGCCTCGCGCCACTGGTTGATCTCTTCTTCGATGTTGCCTAGGTCCTCCGCGCTGCGCAGGGCCTGCTCAGCGGCGACCAGGGTGTCAAAGCCCTGGGTTGAGGCGGCGGCCGTGGCCTCGGTGGTGCGGGTGTCGCGGGTCTCCGCAGCGATGGCGGCGGTGCGGGATGCCTCGGCGGCCTGCTTGAGGTGGTCGGCGGTGCGGGTGAGCTCGTCAATACGGGCTGCGAGGGTGGGGGCGGTGCCGCGGGCGTCGTCGAGTTTCTTGGTGAGCTCGGCCTGCCGCTGGGACTGGGTGTCGTAGGTAGCGTTGCGGGCGGACAGGGCGGCGGTGGTGAGGTTGAGCTGCTGGGTCATGGCGGCGTGTTCGCGGTCCATGGCGAGGAGTTCCTCGTCGGCAGCCCCACGGTCTGCGGCTCGCTGGAGGGCGTCGGACAGCTGCGTAATGAGGGCCTCGTGTTCGGCCGTGAGGTCGGCCAGCGGGGTGTCGCCGGCTTCGCCGGTCGCGGTGGCAGCGTTCTCGCGCAGCTGCTGCAGTTCGCTGGCGATCGCGTCGCGCTGCTGCTGGGCTCGCTGGTGGGTGTCCTCGGCGGCTTGTTCGTCCTCGCGGGTGGGCTGCCCGTCGGGAGCGGTGGCGGGGGCCGGGTGGGAGCACGAGCCGCAGACCGGGCAGGGCGCGCCGTCGGTGAGGCTGGCGGCGAGTTCGGCGGCCATGCCCTCGGTGCGTCGGCGGCGGATATCGATGTGGTCCTGGGCAGCCATCTCGGTGGTTTGCTGAGCGGCGGCCAGGCGCTGTTCGGTGGCGGTGATCTGCGCGAGGTGGGCGTCGCGGCGTTCGGCGGCCTCCACGCGCGAGGTCAGGGTCTCCAGCTGATCCTGGTGGCGGCGGCCCTCTTCCTCGGACTGGCGGGCGGTTTCCCGGCGGGCGTCCAGGGCGGCGCGATGGGTGGTCTCCTGTTCGAGCCAGTCGCGGGCGGTGTGCTGCTGGACGGTGAAGTCCTGGCGCTCGCCGTCGATCCGTTCCAGGTCGGCGGTGAGTTGGCGAAGGTTGGTCTCTTCGGGGAGCAGGGTGCTCAGCACAGCGATGTCGTCGCGCATGCGTTGCCCGGCCGTTGCGAGGTCAGCTGCCTGGAGTGTGGCGTGTTCAGGGAGCAGCCGGCTTCGGGCGGCGCTTTCGGTGTCCTGGGCGTGGGTGTGGTCGGTGCGGGCGGTGCGGGCGGCGTGCAGCAGCGGCGCCAGCTGCTGGGCGCGTCGGGCCTGCTCGCGGCTCCGGCTCAGGGCTTCTTGGTGAGGGGTCTGCTCGTGGAGCCGGTCCAGTTCCGCGCGGGCGGCGGCATGGGTGGTCTGCTGCTGATGCAGGACGCGCGTGGCGGCTTCCAGGGTCTGGTGCTCGACCTGGTTCTTCTTTGCCTTCTCGGCGTCGGCCTGGGCTGTGAGGGCGTCGGCCTGGCTTGCCTGGGTCAGGTCCTGTGCCCAGGCAAGGGCAGGGTCGGTCAGGGCGTGCGGGACGTCGGGGGTGGGGGCGTCGTGCTGTGATTTCAGGTCCGGTCCGGCTGCCTGGTGGATGCGGGCTGCCAGATGCAGCACTTCGTCGCGGGTGGCGTCGCGGTTCTTCTGGGTGGTGCGGCTGTGGTCGTTCAGCCATCGTTCGATCTGCGCGTACCGGTCGGTGTGGAAGAGCTTGCCCAGCAGTTCGCGGCGCTGGGGCGCGGCGGCGTAGAGGAACTTGGTGAACTCGTTCTGGGGCAGGAGGACGACCTGGCAGAACTGGGTCCGGCTCATGCCGAGGAGGTCTTTGATCTCCTTGCCGGTTTCCTGATGGGACCTGCTGGAGGGTTCCCAGTGGCCCTGGCCGAGGGAGTCGGTCGTCCACCGCTGGAGCCGGGTCTCGGCCTTGTGGACGGTCTCGCCCTTACCGCTTCGCTTGGGGCGCGTCTGCTGGGGTTCGCGTTCGATGCGCAGCCGGTGGCCGGCGATGGTGACGTCCAAGGTGACCTGGGTGAGCAGGTCGGCCGGGGCGTGGTGGCTGCGCAGCAGAAGGTCGCGGTCGACCGGGGGTTCGCCGTACAGGGCGAAGCAGATGGCGGTGAACAGGGTGCTCTTGCCGGCACCGGTGTCGCCGTGTAAGAGGAACAGGTTGTCGGCGGACAGCGCGTCGAAGTCGACGGTGTGGGTGCTGGCGAAGGGTCCGAAAGCCTGCAGGGTGAGGTGGTGCAGGTGCATCAGACGATTTCCTTCTGCAGTTCGTTCACGCGGGCGGAGTCGACGGCCTGCTGGAGCAGGGCGTGTTCGTCGGGGGTGGGGCCGGTGCCGCGCATGTCGGTGATGAAATCGCAGGCGATGTCGAGTTCGCTGCGGCCGCGGAGACGTTCGGCGTAGGTGGGGGTGTCGGTGGCTTGGGCAGGGATGAAGGCGTGCTGGTGCTTGAGGCTGAGTGTGTGGGGGAAGCGGCGGCGCAGCCGGGCCATGGCCTCGAACGGCAGGGCCGCATCGGTGAGGGTGACCTCGAGCCAGGCGTCCTTGAGTGGTTCGTGGGCGGGGTCGGTGAGCAGGTCGTCCAGGAGGCCTTCGACGCGTTCCAGGCGGTGGGGGGTCTGGCAGGGCAGGCGGGTGACCGTGGGGGCCGTGCCGGGGGTGAGGTCGACCAGTGTGAAGGACTTCATGTGGTCGGCTTCGGAGAAGGAGTAGGGCAGCGGGGAGCCGCTGTAGTGGACGCGGTCGGTGACCCTCTGGGGGCCGTGGAGGTGGCCGAGGGCGACGTAGTCGATGCTGTCGAAGACGTCGGCGCCGACGTGGGCGACACCGCCGACGCTGATGTCGCGTTCGCTGGCCGACTCCTCCGTCTGGGATTCATCGTCCTGCCCGGTGCCGGGGGTGACGAAGGCGTGGGCGATGACCACCGAGCGGGTCCCGGGCGGCTGCCGGTTGGTGAGGTCAGTGTGGACCCGGTCCATGGCCGCAGTCAGCACCGCGGCGTGCGAGGTGGCCTCCGCCTCCAGTTGGCCGCGGACCATCGACGGCTCGAGGTAGGGCACCCCGTACACGGCGACCGGTCCGTGCTCGTCGGTCAGGACGACGGGGACGTCGCAGGTGGCCGGGTCGGTGCGCAGGTGGATCCCGGCGCGGGCGAACAGGCCGGAGCCGACGCCGAGGCGGTGGGCCGAGTCGTGGTTTCCGCTGATCATGACGATCGGTATCTCGAGGTCGGCGAGCTGGTGCAGGGCCCGGTTGAACAGGCGGACCGCGTCCAGGCCGGGGATGGCCCGGTCGTAGATGTCGCCGGCCATCAGGATCGCGTCGATGTTCTCGGCACGGGCCGTGTCGTTCAGGTGATCGAGGAAGGCGCTCTGGGCGGCGATCAGGTCTTCTCCGTGGAACCGGCGGCCCAGGTGCCAGTCCGAGGTGTGCAGAAACCGCATGACGACGAACCGTAGCGACCACAGCACCCCCTTGATGCTGTTTCTCAGACATTCTTCCTTACTTATGAGTAAATAGGATCGAACGGCGAAAGGTTTCTCCTCTTGTCCCCCACCAGGACTGGCAGGTGAATGTCAGTGGTCGGCGGGAAGATACAGGGGTGGGAAGGAGAAGCGATGTCCTCTCAAAGACCTACACGCATGGGTTGTCACCCTGCGCCGGGGGGCTGCCGGTGGTGCGGGATCGATGCCCGTTCGCACGGCCGTCAGTGGGTCGAGGACCCAGGCTGGCATGCATGGGCAGCACCCACTTCGGAGCAGCTCAAGGAGCGACTGCTGGCCCGGCGCGCACGGCGCGCCGGTTAGTCCACCGACCGCGGGAGTCAGTGAGCCAGCGCCTGCAGTTCCCCGAAGACCTCTCGTAGTTGCTCGGGGACGTCCTCTGGCCTTCGCAGGCCGGCGGCGAGGGCGTAGAGCATGGCGGGTTTGCCGTTCGGGCTCTTCTCAGCGGCCCCGTTCTTGATCATGTTCAGGACGGCGCTGCTGAACTTCCCGCCGCGGTGGGCGGCGAAGTCGCCCGGCCCCCATGGGGTTTGGCTTCGGGGCCAATGGTAGTTGGCGGTGACGGCCCAGGCCTGGTCGTCGAAGAGTTCCTCCAGTTCGTTGAAGCCTTTCGCTTCCCCTACGTAGGAGACCTGGGTTGCGGGGTCGATACCGAAGTGCTTGAGCCGGTCTTCGGTGAAGAACTTGTTGGTGCGGCTGTCGGCGTCGACCATGAGGTGGACGGTCCGCTGGTGCTTGATGAGGTAGCGGGCCAGGTGCAGGGCGCCTTCGTTGTTCTCGCACTCCCACAAGGCGATGCCTGCGGCCTGCAGGGACATGCCCTGGGAGAGGCGGAAGAGCACGGGCACACTCTGCAGTTCGGTGTCGCCCTCCACCGCCAGGAAGCAGCGTTCGTGGAGCAGGACGGAGTTGCGCAGGCCCAAGGCCGCCGCGATCTGCCCGAGGTGGAAGTCGATGCCGTCGTGGGAGTCGTCGGTGAGGCGCTCGATGCGCGTGCGGCCGTCCTCGCCGAGCTTGAGGTGGACGACATCGGCGATGTCGACGCCGTCGATGAGATTCATCGAGTGGGTGGCCACGACGACACTGGTGTGCGACCGATTGCACTGCCTGCGGATGATATCCATGACGGTGCGCTGATGGCGGTAGTCCAGGTGGGTGTCGGGCTCGTCGTACACGACGATGGTCTGCGTCGGCGGCTCGCCGTCCGGCTGTTCGTCGTTTGTCAGTTCGGCGTCCTCGAGGATGTTGCTGGTCCATTCCCAGATGGCCAGCGCTATGCGGCGAGAGCTCCCCTGGCCGGAGCGGCTCAGATCGACAGGTTCGCCGTCGGCGCGTGAGATGTGCAGGGGAGCGCGCTTGAATCCGCCCCGGAAGGAGACCTCGGGTTTGACGGCGACGCCGACCAGGTCGCCGCAGTGCGAGCGGATGTGGGCGCACAGCGAGTCCGCGTCCTTCTCCAGACGCTGGGTGATGTCGTCCTCGATGTCGCGGACCCGCCCCTGGAGGGCCTCGTCCTGCAGATGCGCCTCGTAGCAGCTGCCCAGTGCCGTGCGCACCGCGTCGTCGGGACTCTCGTCCTTCCCGCTGAACGACAGCAGGCGCGGGAGCCTCGCCTGCAAGGGTTTGGGCAGAGCCAGCCATCCCTCCTCCTGGCTCACGCTCGCCGCATGGTCGGTGAGGGTGGCCAGGAGGTCTTCCTTCAACGAGCCCTTCGCGGTAAGGCCGTATTCCTGTACCAGCTCCACGAGGGCGGGCTTGAGCAGCTTGTCCAGGCCTCGCAGACGCTCGTCGGTCGGCTGCGATCCGAGGTACTCCCAGCAGGGTGCACCGCCGGCGACGGCCCGTCGGCGGATCTGCAGCCGTTCGGGCATGCTGGAGGCACGCTCACTGGAGTCGAGGGTGAAGTCCCCCTTCACCCACGTCTCCTGGCACCGCCCATCGGCCGCCCCGGGACCGCTGAGGTAGGTGCGGTCCTCCTCGCTCAGGACATGCTGGTCCAGCAAAAAGGCCAGGGCGGTCAGCACGGCGCTCTTGCCGCCGTCGTTATGGCCGGCCAGAACCGTCGGGCCGCTGATGGGAATGTCCTCAACCAGGGCTAAGGACCGGAACCCACAGGCAGAAAGGCTGTTCAGATGCACAGTGGCGCTGCTCCGTAACGTCGTACTCGATCCTCGCTGGCAGGCTCGGCGGCCCCCAGGGCCGCGCAGCGCGAGCGCGTCCGATGGCGTCGAGGCACATCATCGTAGGGAATTGACTGCACCGTGAGGGCCGTTCCGCGCTTTTCCGGCCACAACAACGCGTACCCCTCCCCCGCCACTATCGTCGCCGCAGCGCACTGGAGCTGGCACGCAGATCGGTGCCCTGCTCCTCTACCGGGCCCCCAGGCGCGGATCACCAGGACGGTGACGTACCACTCGGGCGTGCATCCGGCCGGCCTCCACGTGGAAGGCGCGAACGGCAGCGGTGTCACCGCTGCCCGCGGCCTTCCCTCCCCCCGGGCACGACGTCCGCTGCGTCGAAGCCGCCGGTCTGGGTAGAGCCGTAGGAGCAGTCCTCAGCGTGGTCAGTCCGCTGGACAGCGGACAGTGAAGGCCAGAGGCAGCCCGAGGTGGGCGGTCGCCGGGCGGACTTCCGACGGCAGGGACAGCCGGGGCAGCGAACCGGGCTACCGGTACCAGACGGCGACGCCTCCGTGGTGGGAGCACGTTCCCTGGTGGTGCTGGCTGTAGGAGAGGGTGCCGTCGTTGCACTGCGCGGTCGCGCCGTCCCCGGGCGCTACTGGGGATTCGGTGTGGTGAGTCGCCGTCCCGCCAGATGTCGAGGTGCCGGACGAGCCGCTCTTTCCGCTCGAAGTGCTGCCGTTGCCAGGGGCGGTGTGATGAACGACAGGGGCGTGGGTCGTGGGCGTGGGGCTGGGTGCGGCGGCCGTGGTCGGGGGTGCGTCGTTGGGACATGGCTCGCCGAGTTTGACCGCGCCGAGGTCGATCTTGACGTCGTCGTCGGCCCGGTCCCCGGCTGAGGGGGTCTGGTCGCAGACCTTCCAGTTGCGGTCGAGGATCTGCATGCGTCCGTCGCCGGAGGCGTCGTGCGAGGTGAGGTTGGAGAACCCTGCTGCCTGGGCCGTGTCTTGAGCCGTTTGAAGGCCGAGTCCCACCAGTGACGGGACCGTGGTCGCAGAAGCCGATGCGCTCGCTGCAGCGGCCTGGGCGCTGGGGGCTGTAGTACCGGTGCTCGACGTGGTGTTCGGATTGCAGCCTGCCAGCCCCAGCCCTGTGGCGAGTAACGCGGCAGATGCGATGGTGGCGATACGAATGTGCATGCTTATCCCCTGAAAGTCTTATGCAGAGGGATGAGCCTGGCAGTCCACTTACATCCACAAGGGCGATGTGACTGATTTGTGACATGATGACCGGCCGGTAAGTCCAGAAGCTGCGTCCGGACGCCACGGCGAGGGAGCAGTGCAGGCAAGACGTCGCCGATGCGCCAGGCAACGGAACGAGTCGGCCGTACAGACCCTACGAGGGTCACCCATGGATGTCTCGCAGGGCTGCCGCAATGAGGTGATTGGCGTTGTACTGGTGGCCGCGGAGGGGTTTGGCGTAGATGCGGTAGAGCACCGCGAGGCTATGTCCGGCGCGCCTGGCAGCTTCAGTGGGCGGGATACCGGCGGTGATCCACAGGGAGATGCCGGCGTGGCGCAGGCTGTAAGGGACCTGTGCGAGGGGCGTGCCCGCGTCGCGGGGGTGGAGGGTGTGCCGGCGTGCGGTACTCCAGAGGCGGCTGTACTCGGTGGAGGTGACGCGGCCGCCCCTCACCGCGCGGAAGAGCCGGCCGTCGGGGGCGGTGCCGTAGCGCTCCAGGTGGGCGTGGAGCAGGTGGACGAGTTCGGGTGGGATGGGGATGGATCGTCTGGCGTTGCGGGCTCGGCGTTTGAGTCCGCGGGTGTCGTGGGGGCGGCCGTCGTCGGTCCAGCCGGAACCGGCTTCGGGGTGGCTGCGGGCCAGGACGAGTTCACCCCACGCGTCCGGTCCTGCTTCCGGATCGGGCAGCAAGCAGTCGTGGTCGGCGAGCGCGGCGGTCTCGCCCGGCCGCATCGCGGCGTAGTAGAGGCAGCCGAAGAAGGCTTTAAGGTGCGCTCCTCGCGGTCCCTGCGCGCCGACGGCAGCGATCAGGTCGCGGGCCAAGTGCGGGCCGGGTACGTAGCGGAAGTCGACCTCTGTGTCGGTCAGTGGAGCTTGCCAGTCCGCTTTCGGCAGCGGATTGGCCTTCAGCCGGTCGGCTGTGACGGCGTAGGCCAGGGCGTTGTTGAAGACCATCCTCTTGCGCCGGATGGTGTTCTCCGCAGCTTCGGCGCCGTCGAGCTTCCGGGAGATCGCCCCGAGTGCTCGGCGCAGGTTCTCTGGTCTGACGGCGTCGGCCAGCGGCAGCGAGTGTCGCGCGATCCACTCCAGTGCTCGGGCCACGTCAGCCGGGGGCTCCGCCGTCTCGATCCGCGGCGCCCACCCGCCGTCCTCGCCGCGGGTCATGCGGAACGCCCACGCGTACAGCGCCGTACGCAGGCCCGGCGGCGCGTGATCGTTCGTCGACAACGTGGTCAAGGCCATCGTCACCGTGGCGAGAGCCTCGGCGATGCCCGCCCGGTGCTTGGCCGAGATCCGCGGCCACTTCACCTGCGCGTGCTCCACGGCGTGCTCGAACCACGTGACCCTGTTCCTTGCTCGCAGCTCCCCGACCGGTAGCCCCGTGGCGGTGTCGAACTGCTCACCCAGCCGCAAGGCGGACATCAGCTCGGCACGCCGTCCATCAGCCTGTGCCTCGAACTGATAGCTCTCGCTGTGATCCCTACCGCCGACACGCCACCGCACGCCGAACGGCCGGCGCAAGCCCGGGCGGATCCGGAGCTTGTAGATGCGCACATCGAAGGTCAGCACGCCCACCCGCCAAAGGGCGGCCGTTCCCAGACAGCCTGCGAGGGCCGCCCAGTGCGGCATCTGCTGCGCGCGACGGGCGGGCCGGACGCCGGCGCAGCCGGGAGCAACGCCAGCGGGTGGAGCAGTACCGGCGAACCGGTCGCCAACATGACCTGCATAATCACTAGAATTTCCTGAACACCCAAGTATTAACCATTTCAGCACAATTGCGGAGAAGTCATCAAGAGGACTTGATCTCTTCAGGTCCCAAGGAACTGCCTTACGCACGACAGGCATGAGGCGCTTACGCTCGCCCACTGACAAAAGGGCGTTTCGGGGGTACAGGCTGAAGGGACGGAAGCGGCCCAGCGGCGTCAGCGAGTCCGAGGCTGATGTGTGAAGTCTCAGGAGATGCTTGACGCTTTATCCTCAGGACTTGCTTGACGTGGCTCGCGGGACTGCCGGCTCGGCCAGGCTTTGACCCGGGTGATGGGTTTGTCGCTTGTGCTGGGATGGACGGCCAGTTCCTCGCCCTCATGGACGATGCGGAAGTGGGTGTCCTCCACGATCACATTGACGACCTTGCCACTGTGCAACGCACCGACGCGCATGTACTGCCCGGCGACCATCACGCGGCCGTTGGCGTTGACGAGCCTCTGGACCGTCACTGGCCGGGCAGGGCCGCTCGGTGGCAACGCCGTGGCTGCGGCCTGAACGCCCGGAGTCCGGGGAGCCTGTCCGCGGGTATGGGCAGCGGCATCGTCTTCACGACGCGGCCGTCGCTGATGACGTGGAGAAGGTGCTCGTCCATCCGCAGCACCACACGGCTTCCCGCCAGCGTGCGGGACAGCTTCACGTCGCGGTCGCCGAGTCCACGGAGAAGGTCGCCGCCGAGAGCGCCCGACTCCTGTGCCCGGCCGCGCCCTTCACTCGGCTGAGCGAGCGCCGGAAAGTCTACTGGCTCGGAGCCGCCGGGAACTGGCACGACGCCCGCCACCTGGCGTACCGACTGCTGGCGCGCTGGGAGGGCGACACGTCGGTGTCCGCCCTCGACCTGGCCCTCGCCCGGGCCGACGCGCTCTACGCGGACTCCCAGGTCATCGGGTGGACCTCGGCGGTCCACCACCTCCGGCGCGAGATCCCGCTGCTCGCGGAGTCCCTCGGCTCGCAGCACCCGTCGTCTTGTGGGTGCGCGCCTGCGTCGTCGAAGGACTCTCCCGATGCGGCGCCCAGCAGGAGGCGGCCTCATCGGCTGCGCTTCTGTACGAGGACACCGAGCGAGCGTTCAGTACCGATCACCAGCGCGTGCTGTGTGCCCGATCGGCCCTCGTCGCCGCCCTGGGGGAAGCGGGCAACCGCACCGAACAGGTCGACCTGGCTCGGGCGAACTCCGTGGACGCCGACCGCATCCTCGGGTTCCTCCACCCGGAGTCCGTGAGCTTGTTCTTTATCTACCAGGATCTTCCGGGCTTGCCGATGGCCTTGAGGGTCTCGGGGCGTTTGACCGTCTTGCCGACGTCGTAGCGGGGTGCCCGGCGTTTGTTCTTGGCGCCGGGCGGACGTCCGGGGCCGGTGCCCCGGGGTTTGGGAACACGGGTCGGGCAGGCGAGGTGGGCGCGGATGTTCCTGAACCCCCGGCGGACCCGGGCCGGGGTGAGCCGGCCGGTGGCGGTGGGTTTCTCCCAGGGCCGGCGGAGGTCTTCGGCGAGCGGCCGGGCGAGTCGGAGCTCGGTGTGGGCAACGATCAGGATCCAGGTCCAGCGGTCCGCGGCTTCGGGAGTGCGGAGTTTCGGGGTCGTCCAGCCCAGGGTCTGTTTCGCGAACCTGAACGTATGCTCCAGGTCGAATCTGCGCAGGTAGACCTGCCAGCAACGGTCGACGTCGACGGCGGTGGCACCAGTCTTCGAGGACCACAACCAGACCGGCGGAGCATCCCGTTCCTTCGACAGGTGCTCGACCCTCAGCCGGACCAACGTGCCTTCGATCAGGGGAAGTTCGCCGTCGTGGTCAAGCCAGGCCGCGCGGTGGGTGAGTCGGGGGTGGACCCGGTCCCACGCCTGGGTTTCAGCCTTGCCGTAGTTGCTGGTGTCGGTGACCGTGGTGATCGCGGGCTCGGGCCAGGTCTCCGGCTTGGTGAAGCGGAACTCCGGGCCGTGCTTGGGCGGCCGGCCGTTGACGCCGTGCGTCCGCGGTGGCTTCGGCAGGCGCATGACGCGGTCGGAGCGGACCCGGCCGACCATCTCGACGGGCAGGTCCCGGAGCACCCAGGCCAGGCGGGTGACGTCGTAGCCGGCGTCGGCGACGATGGTGATGTCCGGGTCGCCGGGTTTCCATTGGCCCGCGGTGATGAGCCGTTCGACGACTCCTCGGAGCTGGGCGGCTGTGATCGCGGTCGCGTCGTCGACCGGGCCGAGCCTCACCGCGTCCAGGATCGCGGTCCAGGACGTGGCGCCCGGCTCCAGCATGGCGACGAAGGAGTAGGGCCAGCCCGGGATGAACTGCGAGGCGCTCTTCGCCCGGCCGTAGACGTGGCAGAACAAGCGCTCCGCCGAGCACGGTGCGTCCGAGCGAAGCCATGGCGACACATCGACCGCCAGGACCATGCGGCCGCCGTCGAAGCGCGGCAGCGGCAGGCCGGCCAGCACCGTCCGCAGCCGGTCGGTGTCGATCCGGCCGTGGTTCAGGCCGCCATACATCGCTCCGTGCCCACGACGGTGCTCGGGCAGCAGCGTCAAGTCCACCGGGGACTTCACAGCACCGTCCGCACACAGCACCGCGTCGGACAGCTCGAACAACTCGTCGCACCGAGCGGTCAGACACGCGTAGAACTCACCCCGGAAGCGTGACGCTTCCGCGAACGCTTCCCTCCGGACAGCATCTGGCAGGAGACTCACCCTCACGGCCTTCGTCTTGGTCACGTGCATTCCTTGGTCGGAACACACGATCAGACGAAGGCCGCCCCCACGTTCGGCGAACTCCCAGGTGAGCGACTCAGTTCGAGACGCCGTTCGAGACCAAAAGAAAAAGAACAAGGTGAGTGCCTGTGTCTGAACCTCGAACCGGCAGCTCAGGGGCCATCGGTCTGGATGAGCGCTTTGTGCAAGCGTTCGGGGAACGGTCACTGTGACCGTTCCCCGAACGGAGGCTACAGCGGCTGGCATGACACGAGGGAAGGAAGCGGCGAGCGCTATGGCGGTGGTGACCACCACCGCCACCCGGAGTGCTCCAAAAAGCCCAACGGATTGATCAATCTGGCGCTGACGGTCAGCAGTTTCACCCTCGGCCGACCTGGTATCAGGCTACTGGCTGGCACACAGAAACAGGCACCGAGAGGCGCTTTCGGTCAACTCGACCTCACCGACGATGAAAGCGAAACAGTCGAAGGAGGCCGTGAAATCGCTGCTGGCTCGAATCCGGACCGGAGGCACCAGTTGGGAGGAATTCCCCGTGCGCCTCGTCCCAATAGAGCGTCATGCCAAGAATATCGGGATCGGCCACGTCAATGTCAATGAACGCTTCCTTCGCATCATCGGTGAATGGGTGGGGCAGAATCACTGTCGTCTTGGCCTCAGATGACTCGATCTCCACTTGGTCCCTCCTACGCGGACGCCGACGCAGCGCAAGGCGAGATATCGCGCGACCTGTCGACTCTCCGAACTGCTCGCCGAGTTTGGTCGCAAATGCCTCAAGGAAAGGGCCCAGGGCTTTGATCGCAAGATAACCAACGATGAGGTCCCCGGCGTAGGACCCGGTGGGCGATAGAGGGCCTTTGACGCGGCCATTGCGACGCGGCGTGGACGAGTGCGAGGGGTCGCGACTGCGGTAGACGGTGGGATCGTTCGAGCCGGGCTCGGCGGTGGACGACCAGCCCCAATGCGCCTGCCCGCCAGTGAGACGTTCGATCTTGCGGTAATTTCCGTGCCCCAACCTCAGAGCTTCCGCCGCGCAGTAGGCGGACTCCTGCCTGCGCCCTGCTTCGTGCAAGGCACGGGCGAGCAGGGCCATCGCCTGCCCTTCGCGGTCGAGGTTCCGAACTGCGCGAGCACGGCCGACCTCGGCGAGCCCCAGCTCGATCGCGGCGTCCGGCATGTTTCTGCCGAATCCGTTGCAGCGGTCGAAGAGCCGGTCTGCCGCCTCCTCACGGCCGGCGCCCGCGAGTACGTCCCGGAGAACGTTGAGCGAGTACACTCCGGCAACCCAGGAGTGCAGCTCGGCGACCTCGTACCGAGTTTTCCGGACAACTGTGTAGATCTCCTCGCCGATTTCCTCTACTGAAGCAAAGGCTGCTTCGGCCTGCTGTGTCCGGTCGACGCAGGCGAGCGCCTCTGCGAGAGCGAGTAGGGCGAAGCACTGAGCAGGGAGATCTCCTGAACCTTCAATTTCCGCGACCGTTCGATAGACCGGAGCCAGTGCATCGTCGATAAGCGGACCGGCGAGTTCCCGGGCCTTGGACCCTTCCTCGACACGGCCGAGACGTTCGAGGGCCTCCGCGAGTTCCACCAGAGTCCGGGCCTCGGAGTCGTATGCAATACCTCGAGTGCCGCGCATGATCCGGACGAACTTCCGCGCCATCAGGATCTTGTCCGTGTCGACTCCGGCGATGCATTGAGTCGGGTCGTAGTCCATCCCCATGTACCAACAGTGCCAGCCGCGCCCTGCGGACTCTAGCCCCCGCTGCTTGCTCTCCAACTGTTTCCGTCATCAGAGGCGGGTGCTGGAGGCCGGGCATGTCAGGCCGCGATGCCCGCCTCAGGGCACGCCCTGTCCCGGTACGTCGGCAAGAAGACCATCCGCCAATAGACCTGCAGGACTGCCCGGCCCGCCATCCGGGTGGGAGCCGGATTGACGGCCGTGCCGGTCTCGGCTCGGTCATACTCAGCCAGCCGGTTCAGGACCCGCTCGACGACCAGCAGTTCCTCCTGCCCGAACTGGCCCGTCTGCCGCCGCTTGGCCAGCTCCTCGACAAGTCGTCCAGCGACAGACGATCTTCACCGAGGACACCAGCTGATCCCACCAGCCCCTCACGCCAGACCGGCGACCAGCAACTTCGCGATGCACGCCCTCTCAATCCCCCGTTCGAATCCTGAGCCGGGCACGCGCCCGGCAGCTTTACAAACAGGCACTGAGCTTGTTCTTTATGGTCCGGGACCTGCACCGCTGACCGTTCGTACCGATTGCTACGGTTGTGGGCTGTGACTGAGCTGCTCCCGGAGTTCCCGTATCACCCTGACCCCGTCGTCACGGGCGTGATCGTGCCTTCTGGCACGGCCTGTATCTGCTGCGGGCGGGAGCGTGGGTATGTTTACAGGGGCCCGGTTTACGCTGCCGACGAGCTCGGGGGCCGGCTGTGCCCGTGGTGCATCGCGGGCGGCAGCGCCGCCGAACGGTTCGACGCCCACTTCACTTCAGGAACGTGCCTGGGCGACGACGTGCCCTTGGAGGTCTTCGAAGCGGTCGACCGGCGCAGTCCGGGCTTCATCGCGTGGCAGGAACCCCAGTGGTTCTTCCACTGCGCCGACGGTGCCGAGTTCCTGGGCCCGGCCGGGTCCGCCGAACTCGCGGCTTACCCCGAGGCGCTGGCGATGCTGCGGCGGGAGGCGAACGGCTGGGGCTGGCCGTCGGAGCAGGTGGAGCACTTCCTTGGCTCGCTGGACAAGGACGGTGAGGCGACGGCGTATCTCTTCCGATGCCGGGTCTGCGCAGCCCACCTCGCCTACACCGACTTCGCATAGGCCCGCGACGGGTCGAACGACGTCCCGAACATTGTCACTCACCTGGGAGTTCGTGTGCGCGGACGGCGGTCTTGGCGCGATCCTGCGTGCCGTCCACCAAGTCCATCGGAACCAAGACCGCCAGGGGATGAGTCTGCTGTACCGCGATGCCCGGGACGAGGCGTTCGACTTCACGTCCCACTTTCGGGAGGACCTCTACGCATGTCTGCCCCGGCGCGGTGACGCCCTGTTCGAGCTGTGCGACGCGATGCTCTGCGACGACGGCCCGGTGGCTTCGCCGGTCGATCTGACGCTGCTGGCCGAGCACCGGCGTGGGCACGGCGCGTTGTACGACGCGCTCAACCACGGTCGCATCGACGTCGACAGGCTGCGCAAGGCGCTGGCCGTGCTGCCGCAGCCCAAGGCCGCCGACGGGCGTCTGGTCCTGGCCGTCGATGTCTCCGCGTGGCTGCGGCCCGACGCGCCGACCAGCCCGGACCGCCTGTTCTGTCACGTCTACGGCCGCTCGGGACGCTCCTCGGACCAGTTCATTCCGGGCTGGCCGTACTCGTTCGTCGCGGCCCTGGAGACGGGACGCACGTCGTGGTGCCAATTACTCGACGCGGTCCGGCTCGGCCCCGACGATGATGTCGCCGAGGTCACCGCGGCCCAGGTCCGCCGTGTGGTCACCGACCTGATCGGCCAGGGGCAGTGGGAAGCCGGTGACAACGACATCCTGGTCGTCTTCGACGCCGGCTACGACGCCCCGCGCATGGCCTACCTCCTCGACGGCCTCCCCGTCGAGGTCCTGGGACGCATGCGTTCGGACCGGGTGATGCGACGGCCAACGCCCACGCTCAAGGAGTACGCCCTGTCCTATCCCCAGGGCGGGCGACCGCCAAAGCACGGCAAAGAGTTCCGTTTCGCCAAGCCGGACACGTGGGGCGAGCCCGACTCGGAGACCGGGCAGGTCACCGACCGCTACGGCACCGCGAAGGCGATGGCCTGGGATCGTATCCACCCCCGGCTCACCACTCGCTCCGCATGGATCGGCCACGACGGCGAACTTCCCGTCATCGAGGGCACCCTGATCCGCCTGACGGTGGACCATCTGCCCGGCGGCGGCGACCCGCTGCCCGTCTGGCTGTGGTCCTCCAAGACCGGCATGACCAGCGACGACGTCGACCTGCGGTGGCAAGCGTTCTTGAGGCGCTTCGATCTTGAACATACTTTCCGTTTCGTAAAGCAGACGCTCGGCTGGACCCGTCCCAGGCTCCGCAGCCCCGAGGCCGCGGACCGGTGGACGTGGCTCGTGATCGCAGCGCATACCCAGCTCCGGCTCACCCGCGAGGCCGCAGCCGATCTCCGCCGCCCCTGGGAGAAGCGGGCCGAACCCGCCCGGCTCACCCCGGCCCGTGTCCGCCGAGGGTTCAGGAACCTCCGCCCTCACCTGCACAGCCCGGCCCGTGCGCCCAAACCCTCAACTCCCGGCCCAGGACGCCCAATCGGCTCGAAGAACCAACGATTGGCCACCCGCTACGGCGTGGGCAAATCAACCAGACGCCCTGAAAGCATCGCCGAACGTAATCAACTCAAAGCTCACAAACCATAAAAAACAAGCTGAGGATCAAGACCGTCTACGCGCAGGTCCTGTACGAGGACGGGGCCGAGGCGGACGCCCGCCAGGTCTGCCAGGAAGTGCTCGCCGCGGTCATCGCCCGCCATGGCCGGAAGGCCGCGGTCTGCCTGCCCTTGCGCGTCCTGGCCGCGAGGCTCGGCGTGTCGGCCGGGCCCGGATCCGTCGAGAGCTTCCGCTCCCTGCGGGGCGACACGCAGCGCGCCCTCGGCCCGGACCACGAACTCACCCTGCTCACACGCTATCTGGATCTCCGTGACCACCCGGGAGGCGAGCCGCAGCGCCAGCGGAGGCTCGCGGACCTGCGCGACGACCCCCTCCGCGCGCTGGGGGCCGGCCACGCCGTCACGCGCGCCGTCGAACGGGAGGCGGAATGCGCCCACCCGCAGCAGCGGGTGGCTCGGGCCGGACAGTGAGGCACCATGCACCCGCCGGACCCGCTCCGGCCAGGGCGGATGCAGCGGCGGCCGTACGAGGGCGATGAAACCCACCGTGCAACCACCGGCGAAACCCCCACCGAAACCACCGGAGCAGCCTGCCGCGCAACCTGTGGCGTAACCGCTTCGGGCGGCTGCGATCGGCCGTGCCGCAGCCGCGCTCTGCCGCCTGCGGTCCGGCCGCAGTTCCCGGGGACAGCCACCTGGGTGAACCTCGGCAACCTCGTGCATGCGGAACCGTTTTGGCAGGACACGCCCCCCTCATGAACCTTCCCCGCACGCTGCGGGCAGCCGGCGCCGCCCTGCTGCTGACCCTCGCACTCGCCTCCGCCACCGTCCCCGCCCGCGCCGCCGCCCAGGCTGACAGTGAGCGCACCGTCGCCCTCCACCAGGCCATCGCCGCCCTCCCGGTCGCCGCCGAGGACCGCACCGGCTACAACCGCGAGTCGTCCTTCGGCGGCTGGATCGACGCCGACCGCGACGGCTGCAACACCCGCAAGGAAGTCCTCCTCGACGAAGCCGTCACCGCGCCGACCGTCACCGGCACCTGCACCCTGACCGGCGGCACCTGGTACTCCTGGTACGACGACACCACCGTCGACCAAGCCGGCGCACTCGACATCGACCACCTCGTCCCACTCGCCGAAAGCTGGGACTCCGGCGCCTCGGCCTGGACCAAAGCCCGCCGCGTCGCCTACGCCAACTACCTGGACGACCCACGTCACCTGGTTGCTGTCACCGCCCGCTCCAACCGCCAGAAGTCCGACCAGGACCCGGCCACCTGGATGCCCCCGGCCCCCGACGCCACCTGCCGCTACACCGCCGACTGGATCAGCGTGAAACTCACCTGGGACCTGACTATCGACCCGGCCGAACGCGACGCCCTGGACCGCCTCGCCAGCGCCTGCCCCGACCAGGACATCACCTACACCCCCGCCCCCTGACCCCGCCCCAGGCGCCTGCCGTCCGGCGGTGAGCAGGCGCCTGGCCGCGCCCCGGTCCACCGTGGCGGGGACCCGGGTCGGAGTTCCACGGCGCCCGACTTCACCAGTTCCACACCCTTCCATACCGTTCCAGACCGGTTGCGGTGCAAGCATCCGAGCAACCGCCCCGGGCGGTTGCTCGGTGTGGGCGCGGCGCGGATGGAGCTCCTGACGTCCTGCCAGCCGGAGCTTGGGCCCGTGCCATTGGTCGGAACGGCGTCTTTCGGCCGACGTCGGCGGCCCGGCCCCCTCCAGCGCTGCGGAGGGGACCGGGCCGCTGGGGCTGGGAATCCAGCGCGGGTGCCGCGACCGGCCCATGGCCGACCGACCGAACCGGGTCGCGCTCCTGGTCCCATCGGGACCAACGTCCGACGGCCGTAGAAGTCCAGGTCACCGCCTGTTTCGGAAGCCCCCCGAATCGCCGACTACTTCCCCACGGCGCCTTCCTGGCGCGCGTGTCCGTCCCGCAGCCGCCGCACCCGGCCCCCATCCGTGCAGGCCCGGTCAGGTCCAGGCGTCCGATCCCCCGCCATGCCACTCGATCCAGTCGGCGGCCGCCAAGACGGCTCCTCCCCGGCCGTCAGTCAGGGCAGCCGATGAGCCCGGTCAGCCTGCAGGCCCACCTGCGCGAGATCGGTGTCCCTCCACAGCACGGCAGGACCGCCATCCGTCAGCTTGTCCTCCAGGCCTTGGCCCCTGTCATCGCGAAGGCCCTCGGCTATCACGTCAAGACCGCCACTCGGCTGGTCACCGAAGCCGGAGGGACCTGGAGACGATACGCCGCACGCGACCACTCACAGCCACTCGCTTACTCGGCATTCCTGAAACGTGCGAACGTGCATCCGTCGGAGGGAACTACGTGCACTCCCTTCGCCTATCGCCCTTAGTCGGGTATCGATGACTTATGACACTCACTAGCAAACAAGAGAACATGCTAATTGAAGAAGTGAAGCAAACAGCAACGGCAATTCAGGCCAAAAATACAAGCTTTGGGCAGTTTGGACTGCTGGGCGTTTTGATCCTGGCCGCAGTGGCGGGCATCTCCAAAGATGGCGACGGGAAAGTGATACTGCTGGCTGCGCCTCCAGCATTGTGCATCATCCTGGCCTTCATGATGCAGCTGTTCGGTGACGCGTTGGCACTCGGGGTCTACATCGAGACATTGCAGAATAAGCTGAACGAGACCCTACAAGGCGAAGGAGTCAAGCTGGCATACAACGACATCATGCACAAGCGTCGCTATCTCAGTATTCTAGGGATTCAAGTGGTATTCCTTATGCTTATTTGCTCCGCTTACGTCGCATCGGGGATGATCGCATTCAACCTCGAAAGTTACCGCAGTTGGGGAATCGTCTTTTTTTATGCGAGCACTTTCGTCGGATTTGGGACTTTGATCTTGGCGGTGATTGACGGGATGTCGTCGGAATCAGCTGCCCAACGGATCCTGGGAGGAGGCCCAGCCGACGCGAAGGGGGCATTCGGGCTCCGGAGAGTTAGCAAGTGACGAAGCGGGGCGGAATCCGAGCCGAGGCTGTACCGCATGATGCCGTCGTACCGCGACGATCAAGCAACGTCACCAGTCACGGACGCTGTCCCGCGGCTACTCGGGGAGCCGAGGGGAGTGGGTGCGCAGCCACTCCCCCGCCCAAGCCCGGAGGTCCTCGGCACTGTTCGCCTTGGCGAGCGAAAGGAGAAGAAGTTCGTTCAAGTAGAGCTGCCCCCTGATCACATGGATGGGCTCAAGGGCATCGGGGCCGGTGAGCCTCTCTGCGATGTACGAGGCTGCCTCTTCCCACTTTCCGTTGCTGTCCGCCGCAACATACGGCGTCAGGAACTCGATTGCGAGGCGGGTAGCTTGCGTAGCATTCGGGAACGGCTCTGGCATGCAGGGAGCGTAATACCACGCAGGCTGCCCTCATCGGAGACGAGGCAGAGAGACGAGTCGCGGTCGCCCGAACGGCCGTGACATGACCTGAGGACATGCGAAAAGCGCACCCCTCGGCGACGTGATCGCGCACCACGGCCGGGTCTTCGATCAGGTCGCAGCCACATTGGCTGAGCCGCCTCCCAAGGTGACCAACACGTCGGACTGCTCGCGAATACGCGACACCTGAACATGCGGCCCTGCCAGTCCCAACGCCGCCATCGTGCAGTCAAGTTCAGTGGCAAACGGTCAAGGTTCACGGTCACAGGACAGCCGGCGCGAACTCGAGGAACGGGTCAGTCCGTCCATGGAATCGAACTAGATTAGAACAGTGAGCGAGGGTGCGGAGAGGGAGCTGCCGCGGGCCGACGGCCCGCTGGTGAAGGTCACGCTCCCCGACGGGCAGCACCTCTACGCCGTGGCCAAGGGCCGGCGGCGGGAGGCCGACGGCAGCTGGTGGTTCGATCTGCAGATCCACCTGCCCGGCCAGGGCCACGACCGGGACCGGCTCCAGGCGCTGCCCGCCGCGGTGGACTTCCGGGCGCCTGCCGACGTCTGCGAGCCGATCGAGGGCCAGGCGTACGACCAGGTGCCGACCGAGCGGTACGGCGCCACCCCGGCCTGGCGGATCGAGGAACCCGCCTACTTCGGCCTCCAGCGCGGCCCGGCCCGCATCGTGCACCGCGGCGACTGCCGCGCCGTCCGCGACCTCTCCCGCCCCGCCACCACCGGCCAGGCCCGCGCCGTCCTCGAGCGCGACGACACCGCCCCGTGCCCGACCTGTCGGCCCGACCGGCCGCTGCGCGCTGGCGGGGCTGCTTCTCACCCGATTTGAGGTTGGTAGTCGCTTTCACCCTGGACACGCCGAAGGGCCCGCACCCGTGAGCGCGGACCCTCCCGTGACGCAGTGGTCTGCGTCACATATTGGGGGAGCCGCGCCAACGACGCCCCCTTGATCGACTTCGCCCTGGTTCAAGGACTTGAGTCATCAGTGAGTGTCGGCATTTCGAGGTTCCCGACCAACCAGTTCGGACACCACCGGACAGCGGGCCTGTACATAATCGACATCTTGCCTGCTCATGGCGTTCCCGCATCAGTGTGCCATTCGTACCCCGGACCGTTTTTCCGGACAGTTTCGGATGGCACCGGACACCCCCGGACCTGCGATCATGCAAATGCATCCGGCGGGCTTCGCTGAGGTGAAAGTTAGTCATCGTACCTCCTCCCACCGACATCACTGAGCCCCTGCATCCCGGCACGCATCGCATGTAGTAGACACCGAATTCCGACCGTTCTGAAGCGGCTTGTATTCAGCATCGGACCGGACCAGAGTGTTATCTGGCGAGAGTCCTTCCGCTCGCTGGGGTCGCCAAACCCCGCCCTGGTTCAGGCACTTAGTCCGAAGGTGTACATATGTCCTCTTTCCGCAAGGCCAGTTCGTCACACCCACTGCCCGGCCTGGCCGGCGGGGGTGGCTGCGTCGTCAACGACCAGCCCGTGGCCGGCTTCGGCTTCACCCGCACCACCCGTCTGCAGATGGCCGCCCTGGCGGCCATCCTGCTGGCCACGATGGCCTTCCTCGGCTTCGCCGCCGAGGTGATGGCCGCGCTCCTGGCCGCGCTCCTGCTCGGTGTCGCGGTCGACGCGGCCACGTCCATCATCAGGGGCGGGGGCGCCCTGCACCGCATGCCGGGCCGGGACGCCGGCTGATGGGCAGCAACCTGCCTGCCACCCAGCGGAATGTGGCGATGAGCCAGCAGCTGCTGCGGCAGCTCGACTCCCGCTACTCCGATTCCGAGCTGATGCGGCTGACTGCACCTCACGTGCTGCTGACCTTCATGCGAGTCCGGTCCGGCCTCACCCCGGCCGAGATCGCGCTCAAGCTCAAGGACTGCGGCGCCCCTCTGAGTCCGTCCGGCGTCCAGCGAATGCTCAGCATGGACGCAGGATTCCCGTGGCGCACTGTCATGCACACCGCGCTGATCCTCGGTGCCGAGCAGGCGGAAATCGAACTGCTCCGCACGGTATGGGAGGGACAGCGGGCACGCCGCCAGCTCAGCGCGGCCAGGGTAATCCGCGGTCGCGAGCCCGACCCCATCGAGTGCGCCACATCGGGCGAATTCGTGGAGAAGCTCAACGACGTCCTGGTCTGGGCCGGCGAGCCGTCCCTGCGGCAGCTGGCCGACGCCAGCGGTGGCCAGCTGCGGCGCAGCACGATCTGCGACATGCTCAACGCCGCGAACCTGCCCAAGGAGGCGACCATGGTCCGCTTCCTGGAGACGTGCGGCATCGCTGACATCGCCACCTGGACCGTCACCTGGCGGCGGCTGCGGATAAAACAGCGCAAGCGCAGCAACGCCCTTCGCAACCTGCCGCCGCCATCGACGCGTAGCTGATGCAGGGAACGGGAGGTGCCCGCACACCACGGTGTGCGGGCACCTCCCACGTTCACATCACGGTCGGCCCTCGGCAGGACCGCGTCGTCAAGAGCGGTCAGGGGTTCCGCGTCACCGCGCCCGAGACAAACCACTGCATCAGAGTGGCGGCGAGATGAACCCCGGCACGGGCAGCCTCCAGGGTTTCCGGCCGGGTCGGGGTCTGCTTGCCGTGCCGGGACGTCTGTCCGTCCCACAGCGCTCGCGCCATTGCCTCTACGACGGCCATCGAGTCAGCTAGGCAGTTTCGTTTGGATCACCGCGCTGACCAGAGGAAGATGCCTGCGATGTGGAGTCCGGCCAGGTAGATGGTCGCGGTCTTCTCGTAACGGGTGGCGATACCCCGCCACTGCTTCAAGCGGTTGATGCAGCGTTCGACGGTGTTGCGCTGCTTGTATGCCTCGCGGTCGAAGGCGGGCGGCCTGCCGCCCCGGCTGCCTCGCCGCAGCCGGTGGCCCCGCTGATCGGCTGGAACGGGAATGACCGCCCGGATACCGCGCTTGCGTAGGTGCTCGCGGATCGCGCGGGAAGAGTACGCCTTATCGGCCAGGACCACATCCGGCCTGGTGCGGGGCCGTCCTCGCCGTCGAGGAACGCGCAGGCGAGCCATGACGTGAGCGAAGGCGGGTGCGTCACCAGCCTGTCCGGCGGTGAGCACGAAGGCCAGCGGCCGGCAGTGGGCATCAGAGGCGAGATGGATCTTTGTGGTCAGTCCGCCCCGGGACCGGCCGATGGCGTGGTCTGCCGGTTCGCCTGCTGGAGCCCCTTTTTGCGGGCCCCCGCCGCATGCTGGTGTGCGCGCACGATGGTGGAGTCCACCGAGACGGCCCAGTTGAGGTCGTCGTCGGCGTCGGCCTGAGCGACCAGCGTGGTGAACACCCGCTCCCACGTGCCGTCGACGGCCCACATCCGCAGCCGGTTGTAGACGCCTCGCCAGTTGCCGTACCTCTCTGGCAGGTGGATCCACTGCGATCCCGTCTGGAACTTCCAGGCGATCGCGTCGATCACTTCTCGGTGATCCCGCCACCGGCCACCCTGCCGCGGTGTCCGATCCGGGAGTAACGGCTCGATTCGCGCCCACTGCGCGTCAGTCAACGGCACACACGAACAACGACTGGCGGGGCGGGTTGGAACAGCACCGCTGTCAGGCGGTTGGCCCAGTGCGAAGCCGCCGCACGTCCCGCACGAGCGTGTACCAAGCGCTGAGGTGGATCACGGCTCCAGCCACGAGCCAGAGTACCGACGCGCCAGAACGGTACTCACGAACGCCCAAAACGACCGGTACCACGCTGACAAGGACGCCAAAGGCCGAGGTCATAGCGCTCATGCGGTTTGTCACATGGAATTTTGTCACATGGACATTATCAACGACAATCTCGGCCAGCAGAAGTGATCCAAACGAACCGGCCTAGCCCCGGGGTCCCGGCGCCCGTCACCGTTCCACGGACGCTTTTCTCATAGGTGCACTGAACGGCGAAATCACGACAACTGCTGTGATGGGTGTGCCTGGCGGTGTCCGGGCAGGTCACAACCCGATGCTCTTCCCGGCGCTGCCGCGCAGCCGTGCGAGGGGCGCGAGTCGGCACTGGACCGGATGCGTCCTGGCAGGCCAGGTCACAGACATGGTGAGGGAAGGACGACCGGGCTGGGGAGGGCGGTTACGCCTGGCCTGAATCTGCGCGTACCCCCCAGGGGTCTGTCAGAGGCCACCGGTAGACCCAGTACGGACGGGGGCGGCACCCGCGGCCCCGCGCAGCAGACAAGGTTGAACCCCCATGCCGGAGCCCGGATTTCACACTGTTCGCGCCCACATAAGGCGTAACCCCGGTACTGCCGTGAAAAAGACCAGTCCCTGGATCACCGGCGCTGTCGTCGTGGCGGCGTTATGGGCCTGGGGGCACCTCGGCGGCTCCTCGCAGGGCGCCACCCCCGCCCCCGCCCCGTCAGTGACGGTGTCCGCACCGGTTGGGGCAGGCCACCGGTGAACCGACGGCGGGCCGGGCGGTGGCTGCGCCGCCGTGCTCCCAAGACTCCGGTTGAGCAGATCGCCGCGGGCGTCATCGCCGTCGCGTGCCTGCTGTGGGTGCTGCAGGCGGCGGCGTCCGCGGGGCAATGGCTGGTGGGGGCCTGGCCCGTGCTGGTCGTTTTCCTCGCCGCCGCTGCAGGAGCGTCTGTCCTCTGGCGGAACAGGCGGGCAGCAGCCCGCCGGGAACACGCCCGGCGCCTGGCCATCCTGCGGCTGAGTATGGGCGCCATCGACGCGATGGACGACCAGGCCTTCGAGTTCGCCCTGCGCGACTTGATGCTCCGCGACGGGTGCACCTGGGCCCGCAGGGTCGGCCAGGCAGGCGACCAGTGTGCCGACGTCATCGCGGAACACCCCTTCCACGGGCGGATCGTTGTCCAGGCCAAGCACACCACTGTCGCCGCGAAGGTCGGCTCCCACGTGATGTACCAGGTCAACGGAACCGCCCGGCCGGTCCATCGCGCCGACATCGCCGTCGTGGTCACCAACGGCTCCCTCACCCGCGACGCCAAAGCCTGGGGTGACCGGCACGGCATCTGCTGGATCGACCGCGCCTTGCTGCACCAGTGGGCCGACACCGGGCGGCCCCTCGCAGAACTCCTCCGGCTGCCGGTCACAGCCAGAAAGCGCCAGGCCCGGCGGGCCGCAGCCTGACGCCGGAATCTGGGCGAATCTGCGCCCCGTACACCGGCTGGAGAACCGGCGGGGGGTGCGTATGCACCGCCGGTGCTGAGCAAAGTGGGACTGGAGCAGGGCCGAACGCTGGTCCCCTGCCTACGTCATGGGTACCAGTCGTCTCGTGCGTGGGGCCGCCGCCCGCATGCCGCTGAACTAGTGTCTTGTCCCGTCGGGCACGCAGCGCTGTCAGTGCCGGAGGAGTCCCGGCACTGTGATCCGCCGCTGGCTTCTGCGCGAGGGCGGTCCGACCGGTCCGGGGGGACAGCGGCGTGTACGTGTCAGAGGTGCTGATCGAGCGCTTCCGTTCCTGCGAGCGTGCCCTCGTCCCGCTGCGGGAGGACGTCACGGTCCTGGTCGGTGAGAACAACGCAGGCAAGTCGACGGTCATCGAAGCGCTACGGCTCCTCACCGATCCGCTGGACGGCCGGCGGTCACGGTACTTCGAGGAGAGCGACGTCCTGCGGTCGGCCACGGCGGAGATGCCCGGTCCCAGCCTGCAGTTGGATGTCGAGGACATCACGTCCGGCCAGAGCGGTGCCTACCTCGAAGCCCTCGTCCACGAGGCCGGGCCCACCGACCGGCGCCGGGCGCGGTGGCAGGTGTCCTACACGCCGCCGCAGGGCAGTGGACGGCGGGGCAGCAGCGCCTGGGCCCAGGGGGCATCGCAGCCGGTCACGGGTGAGCCTGCGATGCGTGGCGGCGTGCGGCATGTGTACCTGTCGGCGCTTCGGGATGCCGAGCGGGAACTGGCCTCGGCGGGCGGGGACCAGGTGAGGATGATCCTGCGCGGCCTGCTGGGGGACGAAAAGCGTGTGGAGGAGTTCATCGAGCGCGTCGGCGGCCGGCTCAAGGAGGTCGCTGACGACTCCGATGTCACCGCTGTGCGCGACAAGATCAATGCTCCGCTGGGCGATCTGACAGCGGGGGCGCACCCTCAGGCGAGTGACCTGGCCCTGGCCGAGCCGACCTTCTCTTCGATCGCCAGGTCTTTGCGTGTGCTGCTGGGTGACGCCGGCGCGGCTGCGGCCCCTCTGGCGGCTTCGGGCCTGGGGTACGCGAACACGCTGTTCATCGCCACGGTCATGGCCGAACTGGACGCGGCCGCCGAGGCCGATTTGACTGTGCTGCTGGTGGAGGAGCCGGAAGCACATCTTCACCCGCAACTGCAGACCCTGCTGTTGCGCTATTTGCAGCGTCGCGCGAAACAGTCGCGCAGCCGCACAGTCGAGGACCCTTCCCAGCCCGCCGGGCACCTGCAGATCGTGGTGACCACCCACTCACCCATCCTGTCCGCGGCTGCAAGTGTCGACAACCTCGTCGTCATGACCCGGTGCCCCACGCCGGCGCCGGGCGCATGGCAGGCCCGGCCGCTGCCCGTCCCACAATTGGGGCTGGACCGGCGCCAGATCCGGCATCTCGACCGCTACCTGGACGCCACCAAGAGCGCTCTGCTGTTCTCGCCCCGCGCGTTCCTGGTCGAGGGGATCTCCGAGCTGCTGCTCCTGCCTGCGCTGGCCAAGCGGGTCCTGGCCGCGCCCGAAGACCCCACGCCCGAGCAGCGGCAGGCCGCGTTCGAGGCCATCGAGCGGTTCTTCGGCACCACGCGGGTGATCGTCGACGGGGTGGGATTCGAGGTGTACCTGAGGGTGCTGCTGGCCCCGGTCGCCGGAGTGTGTCTCGGCCGGAAGGTCGCCGCCATCACCGACACCGACGTCGCCCCGGGCGAACCCGAACCCGACAGACTCGCCATCTTGCGCGCGCTTCCCCAGCAATGGGGGTCTCCGGGCGAGATGCACCTGGCTGTCGCACCGCGCACCCTGGAGCCCGCCCTGTGGTCCGCCACCAACCGGGAAGCCCTGCGCGCTGCCTTCCTGCGGTGCGCCCCGAAGTCCCAGAAGCGGTGGGACACCGTGGTGGCCAGCGCCGACCCCGCCGAGGCGTTCGGTGAACTGTTCGTGGACAAAGACAAGCGGACCCCGGACGAGAGCGGGCAGCATCCGCAAGGCACCACGATCTCCAAGGGCGTCTTCGCCCAGGAACTCGCCGACGTCCTCGACGACAGCGCCGTACCGTTCGCCGTTCCCGACTACCTCGCCGACGCCATCCTCTTCCTGTGCGCCGACGCCCCACAAGGGACCCCCATGGCCGCGGCGGAGCAGGCCGACCAGGCCGACCAGCAGTGACCGCAGCCGAGGCCGAGGCCGAGGAGCCTGCCGCCGAAGAACTCAGGCGGGCGCTGGGTCAACTCCAGGCCGCTGCTGCGGGCCAGCAAGCAGCCGCAGTCGGTGTCCGCGCGCCTGCGTATGTGCCCGCATGCCCCGGAGCAGGGAAAACGCACGTCGTCGCTACCCGGCACTTGGAGTCCCCGCCCACGCCGCTGCGCGCGGGTCGGGCACTGATCTCCTTCACACGAGTAGCCCGCGACCAGATCGCGCGGCGCTGCCGCCAGGCAGGGCGCAGCGATCTTGTGCACGCTCCGCACTTCATCGGGACCTTCGACTCGTTCGTGTGGGAATTCCTGGTCAAACCCCTGCGGCCGGCCGACCCGGCACCTCGGCTCCTGGAGTCCTGGGGGGCCGTCAAAGCACCCATCAGCCTTGACCGCACCATGGTGCTCGGCCAGTTCCCGCTGGCCATCGACGTCACCAACGGCCGTGTCAGCGAACGGGTGGCCTGGGATCTCGTGGAGTCCGATGCCGAACGGACACTCGCTGAAAGCCGCTACAACCGCAATACGTGGCAGGAGGCCGTCTTCGCCGCCCGAAACGACTGGTGCGGGCGCGGCTACTACACCGGCCACGAGGCACGCTGCCGGGCTCTGTGGCACCTGCGGACACCCGTCAAGGCCCAGTGGCTAGTGCCTCCCCTGCTCTCCCGGTTCGCCGAGGTCGTCGTCGACGAGGCACAGGACTGCTCGGCCGCTGACCTGGCGATCCTCGGGCTCCTGCACGACGCCGGACTACCACTGGTCCTCGTCGGTGATCCTGACCAGGCGATCTACGCCTGGCGTGGAGCCGAACCCAAAGCGCTGGAAGCCTTCACCACACACATCGGTGCCACCACGGTCCGCCTCACCGGCAACCGGCGCAGCTCCCCCGTGATCTGCAAGCTCGCCAGCACCCTGCGCGCCGGTCGCCGCCCGCCGGACACCTCCGTCGTACGGCAGGACACCATCCCGGTCGCCGTTCTCCCCACCCGGTTCGCTGCGAGAGGCAGCCAGCACCAGCACGCGGGCAGTGGGCGGACCGTCGTCGATGCCTTCCGCGCCCACGCCGCGCAGCACGGCGTCCTCCCGGAAGACTGCCTGCTGACAGCGCACCGCTACGCCACACTGCCCGGTGTAACCCGCGAACGGCCCGGCGCCAACGCCCTGAGCACCCTCGCCTGGGCCCACAGCGTCGTGCACACCCCCGGAGTAGACAGCAGCCAGCTCACCCGGGCCTGTACGGCCGCCGCACGCATCCTGCTGGGATACTGGTTCCCTCAGGAGACCAGCAGCCCCGACAGGATCTGCAGCAACCTCGGCCTCCCCCTCAGCCGCCTGCACCGCACCTCTTTCGCGTTCCTCTACGAACTCCCCGCCCCCCACAAGGACTGGGCCGCCGACGTATGGCAGGCGATGAAGGCATGGCCACCCCTGCCCGGAGCCGAACCCGAAGGTCTCAAAGGCCGCCCTGGCGGAGCCGTCACCCTCCCCAAACCCACCGCAGGCACAGACATGCGGGCCGCAATCGTCCACCAGGTCAAAGGCGACGAAGCAGACGCGGTTCTCCTCTTCCTCCCCGACCCGGGCAACGTCAACCGCTGGGCAACCAGCGACCCTGTAACCGACGAGCAACTACGGATCTGGTACGTAGCCCTCACCCGCGCACGCCGCCTCGCTGCCCTGGCCGTACCCGAAGACGAGGCAGAGCCCCTCGTCCAGCTCCTCACCGCCCACCACGTGCCCGCCACGATCATCTGAGACCAAGCGCACTCGACCATCACCTCAGTGCAGCCACTACCCCCAGCCGAGAGTCGGGCGAAGCCGGCACGCCCTACGGGCAAGCCGCGAACCGCCGCCGGCCGGTGCGGGCCGTGCAGTTTGTCGGCTTGTGGCTACACACGCAGGCCAGGGCACTCCACCGATCAAGATCATTTACCCGAGACTCAGCGCCGATCTAACCTCGCGCTTTCATGAAGCGGGTTGTCCGACGGGTGGTCAGGAATGCAGAAAGTGCCTCTGACCAGCAAGAATGAGGATTGTCGAGGTCCTTGTTCCTG
>NZ_CAJSLV010000089.1 GCF_907177275.1 Actinacidiphila cocklensis | reverse complement strand
GTGCCGGCGGCGGGGCCTCCGGGACGCCCTGCACCGCGACCGGCGCGCTGGGATCGGCGTCCAGGAACATCGGCCCGGACTCGTCCACCGCCTGCTGCGCCGGCGCGGGTTGCACACCCTCGGGCGCGGGCCGGCTCGTCCCCGGAACCCAGCCGGAACCGCTCCAGTAGCGGATGTAGTTCGGGATGGACGGGTCCGGGTAGTAGCCCGGCGCCGGGGACGCGGACGACGAAGAACCGGAGGAGCCAGAAGGAGGTGCGCTCATGGTTCACAGGTTCCGTATCTGCTCGGCCAGGGTGTGCAGCGTCCAGAGATACCAGACCGGCGGACCCGGCGGGACCGCGCCGCCGCACACCACCCTCTCTGACACGTCCTTACCCTCACACGGAGCCGCGCGCCCTCTCTTCACGAAATTTGAACCCAATCCCGCGAAGCCGCGTAATGGTGGGAGAGGCACGCGCTCTCTCCAGGTGCAGGCCCCGATCGCGAAACCCGCCAACAGGGGCCGCCGCGCCAAGGAAAGGACGTCGACTCGATGCAGACCGTGGTGGAACGCGAACTCGAAATGCAGCTGGTGCTGTCGCCCGAGCGCAGCATCCCCGTACCGGCGAAGCTGGCCTACCGCACGGAGGACCCCTTCGCGGTGCACGTCACCTTCCACGTGGGTTCCGACACGCCGGTGAACTGGACGTTCGCCCGGGAGCTGATCGTGGAGGGGGTGTTCAGGCCGTGCGGGCACGGCGACGTGCGGATCTGGCCGACGAAGGTCAACGGCCGCAGCGTGCTGTGCATGGCGCTCAGCTCGCCGGACGGCGAGGCGCTGCTCGAAGCGCCGTCCTCGCCCGTCGCGGCCTGGCTGGAGCGCACCCTGCGGGTGGTGCCGCCGGGCACCGAGCACGAGCAGCTCGGCATGGACGACGGCCTGAGCCGGCTGCTCGCCCCCGTGGCGGGGGACGAGCTGTGGCTGCAGGGCCGGCAGGACGACACCCCGGACGCGGGTGCGTAGCCGGCCCTGCCGCGGTCAGAAGACCTTGCCGGGGTTCAGCAGCCCCAGCGGGTCGAAGACGGCCTTGATGCCGCGCTGCAACTCCAGTCCCGTGGGGCCGAGTTCCTGGGCCAGCCAGTCCCTTTTCAGCAGCCCCACCCCGTGCTCGCCGGTGATGGTGCCGCCCAGTTCGAGGCCGAGCGCCATGATCGCGTCGAAGGACTCCCTGGCCCGGCGGGACTCGTCCGGGTCGTGCGCGTCGAAGCAGACCACGGGGTGGGTGTTGCCGTCCCCGGCGTGCGCGCACACGCCGATCGTCAGGTCGTACTCGGCGGCGATCGCGGCGACCCCGTCCAGCATCTCGCCGAGCCGCCCGCGCGGTACGCACACGTCGTCGATCATCGTGGCGGTGGAGATCCGCTCCAGCGCGGTGAGCGACAGCCGCCGTGCCTGGAGCAGCAGTTCGGACTCCGCCGCGTCCTGCGCGGGCACCACGTCGGTGGCTCCCGCCGCCGTGCACAGCTCGCCGAGCGCGGCCAGGTCGGCCGCGGGGTCGGGGGTGTCGAACGCGGCCAGCAGCAGCGCCTCGGTGGACTCCGGCAGCCCCATCTGCGCCATCGCGTTGACCGCGCGGATGGTGGTGGCGTCCATCAGTTCGAGCAGTGACGGTACGTGGCCGCCCTCCATGATCGCGCAGACCGCGGCGCAGGCGGCCGCCGTCGAGGGGAACTCGGCGACCAGCGCGAGCTGTTGCGGCGGCGCGGGCCTGAGGGCGACGACCGCCTTGACCACGACGCCCAGGGTGCCCTCGGAGCCCACGAAGAGCCGGGTCAGGTCGTAGCCCGCGACGCCCTTGGCGGTGCGCCGCCCGGTGCTCAGCAGCCGGCCGTCGACCAGGACGACGTCCAGGCCGAGGACGTACTCGGCGGTGACGCCGTACTTGACGCAGCACAGGCCGCCCGCGCCGGTGCCGATGTTGCCGCCGATGGTGCACTGCTCCCAGCTCGACGGGTCCGGCGGGTAGTACAGCCCCTGCTCGGCGACCGCGCGGGACAGCACCGCGTTGACGACGCCGGGTTCGACCACGGCGATCCGGTCCACCGGGTCGATCTCGACGATCCGGTCCATCTTCCGCAGCGACAGCACGATGCAGCCGTCCACGGCGTTGGCGCCGCCGGACAGCCCGGTCCGCGCGCCCTGCGGCACGACCGGCACGCGGGCGGCGGTCGCGGTGCGCATGACGTGCTGCACGTCCTCGACGGTCCGCGGCGTCACGACGGCGAGCGGCTCGCCGACCGCGGAGAAGCTCGCCATGTCCCGTGCGTAGGAGGCCATGACCTCCGGGTCGGTCACCAGCGCCTCTGCGGGCAGCCCCGCCGCCAACATCTCGATCACGTCACCCATCCCCCCACCCTGGCACCCTGGCGGGTGCCCCCACCAGGGGCGCGGGGGGACTGCGCGCGACGGGGACCGCGGTCCGGCGCGGGGCCTACAGGTTGCCGCGGCGCTCCTGCTCGCGCTCGATCGCCTCGAAGAGCGCCTTGAAGTTGCCCTTGCCGAAGCCCATCGAGCCGTGCCGCTCGATCATCTCGAAGAAGACCGTCGGCCGGTCCTGCACCGGCTTGGTGAAGATCTGCAGCAGGTACCCGTCCTCGTCCCGGTCCGCCAGGATCTTCAGCTCGCGCAGCTGGTGCAGCGGCACCCTGGTGTCGCCGACCCACTCCCCGAGGGTGTCGTAGTACGAGTCGGGGGTGTCGAGGAACTCCACGCCCGCGGCCCGCATCGCCCGCACCGAGGCGACGATGTCGTTGGTGGCCAGCGCGATGTGCTGGACGCCGGGGCCGCCGTAGAACTCCAGGTACTCGTCGATCTGGGACTTCTTCTTGCCCACCGCCGGCTCGTTGAGCGGGAACTTGACCTTCAGGGTGCCGTCGGCGACGACCTTCGACATCAGGGCGGAGTACTCGGTGGCGATGTCGTCGCCGACGAACTCCTTCATGTTGGTGAAGCCCATGACCTCGTTGTAGAAGGTCACCCACTCGTTCATCCGGCCCAGTTCGACGTTGCCGACGCAGTGGTCGATGGCCTGGAAGTACCTCTGGGCCGGGGGTTCGACGACCGGCTGCACCGCGTCGTAGCCGGGCAGGTAGGGGCCGTCGTAGCCGGTGCGGTCGACGAGGGTGTGCCGGGTCTGGCCGTAGGTGGCGATCTCGGCGAGCACCACGGTGCCGTGATCGTCCTTCAGCTCGTACGGCTCGGCGAGCCCGCGCGCGCCGTGGGCGACGGCGTAGGCGTAGGCGGCGCGGGCGTCGGGGACCTCGATGGACAGGTCGACGACGCCGTCGCCGTGCGCGGCCACGTGGTCGGCCAGGAAGCGGCCGTGCTCGGTGGCGGGCTTGATGACGGAGGTGAAGACGAAGCGCGCGCCGCCGGACTCCAGGACGTACGAGGCGGTCTCGCGGCTGCCGTTCTCCGGCCCGGAGTACGCCACCCGGCGCATCCCGAAGGCGGTCGAGTAGTAGTGCGCGGCCTGCTTCGCGTTGCCCACCGCGAAGACGACGGCGTCCATGCCCTTGACGGGGAAAGCGTCCTTGGCGTCCTTGGTCTCAGTCATGGCAAAAGCGTCCCGCCGCAGCTCAGGGTGCGCAACAGTTCCGGTTTTCGCTGGACAGTCTGCACAGCGCAGGTGACGATCGACGGGTCAATCTGTGCAGGATGACCATGGCGAAGGGCAGGCGGGCGGGGATGGGCATCGACGCGCTGGACGGGCGGCTGATCACGCTGCTGGACCGGGAGCCGCGGATAGGCGTCCTGGAGGCGTCGCGGCGGCTGGGGGTGGCGCGCGGCACCGTGCAGGCCCGCCTGGACCGGCTGCAGGCGCAGGGGGTGATCCGCGGCTTCGGTCCGCAGGTGGACCCGGCGGCGCTGGGCTACCCGGTGACGGCGTTCGCGACGCTGGAGATCAAGCAGGGGCTGGGCGCGGACGTCCGCGCCCATCTGGCGTCGGTGCCCGAGGTGCTGGAGCTGCACACCACGACCGGCGAGGGCGACATGCTGTGCCGGCTGGTGGCCAGGTCGAACGGGGATCTGCAGCGGGTGATCGACAAGGTGGTCGGCTTCGAGGGGATCGTGCGCGCGGCGACCGCGATCGTGATGGAGAACCCGGTGCCGCTGCGGATCATCCCGCTGGTGGAGCAGGCCGCGCGGGACGTCTGAGCCGTCCCCCGGTGGTCGCCGGGCGGACTCCCGACCCGTGTGCAAAGCTTCCTTTGCAAAATCCGTTGCAAAGCAAGCTTTGCATTCGTAGTCTGCCATCGTGCCCGAGAACACCCCTGAGAACCCCGCGTCCCACGCCGACGTACGACCGCTCGATCCGCGCACCCTGCGCGGCCTGGCGCATCCGCTGCGGATGCGGCTGCTCGCCGCGCTGCGCGAGGACGGCCCGGCCACCGCCTCCGGCCTGGCCGCCCGGCTCGGCGAGTCCAGCGGCGCCACCAGCTACCACCTGCGGCAGCTCGCCGCGTACGGCTTCGTCGCCGACGACCCGGACCGCGGCACCGGCCGCGAGCGCTGGTGGAAGGCGGTGCACCGGGGCAGCCGGGTCGACAGCATCGACGAGTTCCTCCACCACCCCGACCCCGAGGTGCGCGGCGCCGCCGCCACCTTCTTCTACGAGCACGCCGCCGTGCACGCCGAGCAGGTCACCACCTGGCTCGGCACCATGCACGAGTGGCCGCAGGAGTGGCAGAGCGCCTGGGACCTGAGCGACTTCACCATCCGGCTGACCCCGCAGATGGCGGAGGAGCTGACCGGCCGGGTCCACGACCTCATCCAGTCCTACCGCGACCGGCTGCCCGAGCCCACCGACGAGGCCGCCCGGGTCCGCATCCACCTGCACGCCTTTCCGCGCCGCGCGGACTGACCTCGCGCCCGCACGACTTCCCACGGGGGGAACCCATGCCAGACACCGCCCGCGACCGCCGCCCGCTGGCCGTCCTGCTCACCGCCAACGTCATATCCGTCACCGGCAACATGCTGACCGCGGTCGCCGTGCCCTGGTTCGTGCTCCAGACCACCGGCAGCCCGGCCAGGGCCGGCCTGGTCGCCTTCGCCGCGACGCTGCCCGTGGTGCTCGCCGCACTGCTCGGCGGACCGCTGATCGACCGGCTCGGGCAGCCGGTCAGCAGCGTGCTGTCCGACACGGTGTGCGCGGTCGCGGTCGGCGCGATCCCGGTGCTGCACATGGCCGGGGCGCTGTCGTACGGGGCGCTGCTCGCCCTGGTGGCCGTCAGCGGGCTCTTCCACGGACCCGGCGAGACCGCCCGCGAGGTGCTGATGCCGCGGCTGGCCGCCCGTGCGGGCACGACCGTGGCGCGGGCGTCGAGCGGCTACGAGAGCGCCTCGCGCGGCGCCAGGATGCTCGGCGCACCGCTGGCCGGCCTGCTCATCTCGGTGACCGGCGCCGCCGACGCGCTGCTGGTCGACGCGGCGACCTTCGCCGCCTCCGCCCTGCTGATCGGCCTCGGCGTCCGCGGCGAGCCCGCCCCCGAGCGCCCCGCCGGGCCGACCACGGCACGCGGCTACCTCGCGGAGCTGCGCGAGGGGTACGCGTACCTGGTAGGCGCCCGGCTGCTGTTCGCCGTCGTGGCGATGGTGATGGTGACCAACGCGCTGGACCAGGCCTGGTCGGCGGTGCTGCTGCCGGTCGACGCGCGCGAGCACCTGGGCGGCGCGACCGGCATCGGCCTGGTCACCGGGACCTTCGCGGCCGCCGCGCTGACCGGCTCGCTGCTCTACGGCGCCGTCGGGCACCGGCTCCCGCAGCGCGGCCTGTTCATCGGCGCCTTCCTGGCCTGCGGCTTCCCCAAGTCCGCGGTCGCCGCCTTCCTGCCGGGGCTGGCGCCGCTGATCGCGGTGTGCGCGGTCTCCGGGATCTTCGCGGGGGTGCTGAACCCGATCATCGGCACCGAGATGGTCCGGCTGGTCCCCGAGCGGCTGCGCAGCCGGGTCTTCGGCGCGGTCACCTCGGGGGTGCTGGTGGCGGTGCCGATCGGCGGGCTGCTCGGCGGCTACGTCGTGCAGTACGCGGGCCTGCGCACCGGTATGGCGGCGGTCAGCGCGGTCTACCTGCTGACCACGCTGAGCCCGCTGGTGCTGCCCGCCTTCCGCTCCTGGGACACGCCCGCGCCCGCCGCCGCCCGCACGCCCGTGGTGGCGTCCACGCGCCCCTGAGCGCGGCCGTCAGCAGGTCGGGGTCTGCCGGCCCGCGTCCAGTGCCGCCAGCGCCGCCAGGGCGCCGTCCAGGGTCTCGACGGGGATGAGCCGCAGGCCGCCGGGCAGCTGGGCGGTGGCGTCCGAGCACTCGGCGCGCGGCACCAGGAAGACGGAGGCGCCGTCCTTGCGCGCGGCCAGCTCCTTGAGCGGGACGCCGCCGACCGCGCCGACGTTGCCCTTGGCGTCGATCGTGCCGGTGCCGGCGACGCTCCGGCCGCCGGTCAGGTCGCCGCCATGGCCGTTGCCGTTGATCTTGTCGATGATGCCGAGGGAGAACAGCAGCCCGGCGCTGGGGCCGCCGACGTCGGCGAGCCGCAGGTCGACCTTCACCTTCTGCGGTGACAGGCCGAGGTGGGTCAGCGCGGCCGTGGTGGCCGCGTCCTGCGAGTCGGTCATCTCCTTGAGGTTGGCCTTCTCGATCTCCTTGACCGACCCGCCGCTGGGGTAGACCGAGTCCCGCGGCATCACGGCTTCCTTGCTGTTGAACCACGCCTTGGCCACGTCGGTGAAGTGCACCGAGGCGTCCGGCGAGGTCGCCGCGATGGTGACCATCCGCAGCTGCCCGCTGGTGGCGCGCACCGGTGCCCCGCTGACGGTGATGACCTCGGTGCCGCTCTTGGCGCCCAGCACGTTCACGGTCAGGCCCGGAACCACGATGGACACCGGCAGCGGCGCGAAGGCGGCCACGGCCAGCAGGACGGCCACGACCGCCCCGCACACGGCGAGGGTCAGGGACCGGCGGGAGAGCGTAGGCATGCGCCCGACCCTATTTCACCGCCGGGCCTGACCCGAACCCGCCCGTTCCCCACCCGGTCAGCGCAGGGCGTCCGACACCTCGGTCGCCGCCTCCACCACCCGCGGCCCGACCCGCTCGGGTACGGCCTCGGAGAGCATCACCACACCGACGCTGCCCTCCACGCCCGGCACCCCGAGCAGCGGGGCCGCGGCGCCGCTCGCGCCGGCCTCCAGCTCGCCGTGGGTCAGGACGTAGCGGACCTGGTCGGTGGCCAGGCTGGTGGCGACCGAGGCGGTGCCGATCCTGGCCATGGAGCCGCGGTCGTCCTCCGGCTGGTCCTGGCCGCCGTCGCGCCCGTCGAGGTCGTCCCCGCCGTCGTGCGCGTCCGCGAAGCGCTCCCAGCGGCTGCCGTCCGGCGTCGGCTGCATGCCGCGGCCCGCGAGGATCGCCCGGCCCGCCGCACCCCGGTCCAGCGGGTGGCGGAAGCCGGTGCGGTAGGCGACGTGGTAGTCGGTCCAGGTCGGCTCGACCACGGCGACGGCCAGCGCCTCGCTGCCGTCGACCAGGGTCAGATGGGCGGTCGCCCCGATGTCCTCGGCCAGCGACCGCAGCGCGGGCAGCGCCGCCTCGCGCAGCAACGGGTGGACCTGGTGGGCGAGTCCGAGCACCCCGAGCCCGACCCTGGCGCGGCCGCCGAGGTCGCGGCGGACGAGCGAGTGCTGCTCCAGGGTGGCGAGCAGCCGGTAGACGACCGTCCGGTTCACCCCGAGTTTGGCTGCCAACTCGGTCACGGTCAGGCCGTGATCGGTGTCGGCGAGCAGTTTCAGGACCCGCAGGCCCCGGTCCAGTGTCTGAGACGTCTCCGCGGTCACGACGCCCCCTCCTCATAGAATCGGCGGCGCTTGTCACGGAGACGACGCACCACCGGTCCCGCGGCAGTGCGCGGAGAGGCCGCCGGTTGTCGGCTTACCGGCTGCGCTCCGCGGCGGCTCTGCCACGGCGCGTGCGTGATCGGCACGGTAGCGAGGTTGTACCGCTCAGCGGAAGAGGCCGTCCACAATCCGGGCAGTCCGATGACGCCTCGTCGCTTGTCATATCCGCGTAACACAGCGGAAATCATCGCATTCGGGTGGCCCATTCCTGCACCTTCTTGATCCGTTCGCCGAGCTGCCCGGCGGTCGCCTCGGCGCTCGGCGGACCCCCGCAGACCCGGCGCAGCTCGTTGTGGATCACGCCGTGCGGTTTGCCGCTCTGATGGTTGTATGCGGCCACCAGGGTGTTCAACTGCTTTCTCAGCTCCAGCAGCTGGCGGTGCGAGACCACCGGGCGCCGCTCGGCGGGGAGCTCCAGCAGGTCGGCCTCCTCGTCCGGCTTCCTGCGGCTGTGCGCGATCTGCCGGGCCTGCCGCCGCTGCAGCAGGATCTGCACCTGGTCCGGTTCCAGCAGCCCGGGGATGCCGAGGTAGTCCTGCTCCTCCTCGCTACCCGGGTGCGCTTGCATGCCGAACTCGGCGCCGTCGAAGAGGACCCGGTCGAAGACCGCGTCGGACTCCAGCGCCTCGAAGGGCAGTTGGTCGTCCTCGGTGTCCTCGTCCTCGGCCCGCTCGGCGTCCGCGAGGAGCTGGTCCTCCTCGGCGAAGGGGTCCTCCTCGCCGGCCTTCTTCGGCTTGTCGAGCACGTGGTCGCGCTCGACCTCCATCTCGTTGGCGAACTCCAGCAGCATCGGGATGGTCGGGACGAACACCGACGCCGTCTCGCCGCGCCGCCGCGACCGTACGAAACGGCCCACCGCCTGCGCGAAGAACAGCGGCGTCGAGATCGTGGTGGCGTACACCCCGACCGCCAGCCGCGGTACGTCCACACCCTCGGACACCATCCGCACCGCGACCATCCACCGGTCGTCGGACGCGCTGAACTCCTCGATGCGCTTGGAGGCGCCGGTGTCGTCGGACAGCACCACGGTCGGCTTGTGCCCGGTCAGCTCGCGCAGCAGCTTGGCGTACGCGCGGGCCGAGTCCTGGTCGGTGGCGATGACCAGGCCGCCCGCGTCAGGGATGCCCTTGCGCACCTCGGTCAGCCGCTGGTCGGCGGACTTGAGCACGTTGGGGATCCAGTCGCCGGTCGGCGACAGCGCGGTACGCCAGGCCTGACCGGTCGCGTCCTTGGTCATCGGCTCGCCGAGCCGGGCCGCGATCTCGTCACCCGCCTTGGTGCGCCAGCGCATGTTGCCGCTGTAGGACAGGAAGATCACCGGGCGGACGACGCCGTCGGCGAGCGCGTTGCCGTACCCGTAGGTGTAGTCCGCCGAGCTGCGCCGGATGCCGTCGTTGCCCTCCTCGTACGCCACGAACGGGATCGGGTTGGTGTCCGACCTGAACGGCGTGCCGGTCAGCGCCAGGCGCCGGGTCGCCGGGTCGAACGCCTCCAGGCACGCCTCGCCCCAGGACTTGCTGTCGCCCGCGTGGTGGATCTCGTCCAGGATCACCAGCGTCTTGCGCTGCTCGCACCGGTTGCGGTGCAGCATCGGCCGTACGCCGACACCGGCGTACGTCACCGCGACGCCGTGGTACTCGCGCCCCACGGGGCCCGCGCTGTACTGCGGGTCCAGCCTGATCCCTATCCGCGCTGCCGCGTCCGCCCACTGCGTCTTGAGGTGCTCGGTCGGTGCGACCACGGTGATCTGCTGGACCATGTGGTTGTGCAGCAGGTACGACGCGAGCGACAGGGCGAAGGTGGTCTTGCCCGCGCCGGGGGTCGCCACCGCGAGGAAGTCCTGCGGCTGGCGCGCGACATAGGCGTCGATGGCCGCCTGCTGCCAGGCCCGCAGCTTGTTGGCCGTGCCCCAGGGCGCACGGCCGGGGAAGGCGGGAGACAGGTGGTGGGGGTGCGAGGTAGACACGGTCTCCGGGGTGAGGGTAGGGCGGCGGCCGCCCCCATGTCCCGGCGGCACGGCCCGTACGAAAACCGCCTCAGCCTACCGGCCACCGGCCTGCGGCCCGCCCCCCAACACCACCCCCTCCCGGGGTGCGACCCATCTCACACCCCCGCCCCCCACGGCGGGTGGCCTGCCCTCTGCGCAGAGGGCAACCCTCAGGGGCGCCTGGGGGTACCCCCCACGCGCCCCTGAGGGGCACCCTCCGGGGCGGGGTGCGGCTCAGGGTGCGCCCCGCTAAGGGGAAGTGCGGAGGCGGGTGGCCACGAACGCCGCCGCGCAGGCGAGCGCGGCGGCCGGGAGGAAGACCGCGGCGAAGGCGGCCGGGTGGGACGCGACCGCGGAGGTGGCCGCGGACGCGGAGGGCGCGAGGGACCCCCCGCCGAGCGCGGCGAAAGCCGTACCCGCGGCGGCCACGAACACCACCTGCGCCAGTGCGTCGCTGACCTGCAGGGCGGCCGAGTTGGTCCCGGCGTCCTGCGGCCCCGACACCCGCATCATCAGCACCGAAAGCGTGGAGATGACCATCCCCATCCCCATGCCGGCCAGGCACCAGCCGACGGCCACGATCCACACCGGCACCGCGTGGTCCAACGCCAGTGGCACCAGCGCGATCGCGGTCGCGGTCAGCACCATCCCGACCGGCACCAGCCGCTCGCGCACCAGCTCGAACCGCGGCCTGGCCTGCACGTACGACCCCAGCGCCCAGGTCAGGCCGCCGCCCGCGAGCGACAGGCCCGCCATCGTCGCGGACAGCCCTCGCTGGGTGACCAGCATCAGCGGGATGAAGGTCTCGGCGGCGGCGAACGTCCCGGCCGCGAGACCGCGCATCAGCACCACCGCGGGCAGCCCGCGCACCGCGCGGAACGTGCCCGCGGGCAGCAGCCGGCGTGCGGCCGGCACCAGCAGCGCGGCACCCGCGAGCGCGGGCACCGCGGACAGCGGCCGCAGGTCCTGGCCCGCGTACTGCAGCAGCACCGCTCCCGCGGCCAGCGCGACCGCCAGCCAGATCCGCCGCCCGTCCATCCCCGGCCGCGGCCCCGCGTCGTGGTGGCCGGGCGCGGCCACCGTCCGCCGCAGCGCGGGCAGCATCACCGCCAGCGGCAGCACCACCAGCACCGGGATGGACAGGAAGACCCAGCGCCACCCCAGTTGCTCGGTCACCGTCCCCGACACCAGCGGCCCGACGATCGACGGCACCACCCAGGACGCCGCGAACGACGCCATCACCGAGGGCCGCAGCCGCTCCGGATACGCCAGCCCCACCACCACGTACAGCGCGACGATCACCAGCCCGCCGCCGAAGCCCTGCACGGCCCGCCCCAGCACGAACGTCCCCATCGTGCCCGCCGTCCCGCTCACCACGAGCCCCGCGGCGAAGGCCGCGATCCCCGCGGTCAGCGGCGCCAGCGGCCCGCTGCGGTCGCACCACTGGCCGCTGACCACCATCGCGAGCAGCGAGGTCGTGAAGTAGCCGGAGAAGCCGAAGGCGTAGAGCCCGAGGCCGTGCAGGTCGCGGGCCGCGATCGGCATCGCGGTGCTGACGGCGGTGGCCTCGAAGGCCACCAGCAGCACCACGGACACCACCCCGAGGGTCAGCGCCCGGTACTCACGGCCCAGGATGCCGCCCGTCCCCTCTTCGGGTATCAGGCGCTTCAGGGTGTCCTCTTCGGCAACGGTCACCGGCCCAGCGTAAGGGGCAACAGGCCATTTCACCCCTGCCGCGAGACCGTACCCGCCTCGGCCTTCCGTCCTACTCCCCCGGTCGGTTTTGTAAACGGCGTATGGCAGTCCCATGGCACGCCCGCACGCACCATTGACCGCGACCGCCCGCACCCGTCATCGTCGGAGCAACACACCACGGCCGTGTGCCCGAGTGGTTCAGGGACTCGTCTGCAAAGCGAGATACACCGGTTCGAATCCGGTCACGGCCTCCAGACCGACTTCTCCGCACGTCCGGGGAGCCCGCTCCTGGACAGCGTGGCGACAGCTGCCCTACGGTGCGGCGACAGCCCGCAGCGGGCACCTTGACGCCCGTGAGGAAGTCCTTGTCCACACCCCTGCCCCCCGGGCAGTACCGCGACGGCGGGCGGCTCGCCGCGACCACCGTGGCCATGCTCTGCGTCGTGTTCGCCGGCGACATGGCGAGCGTCCTCATACAGCGGCCGCGGGGAGTGCCGTAGCGCCGCGGGCGGGACGGCTCAGCCCGGTGCTCGGGGCGGACGTCGCCGGCGGGTGATTGGCCCACATATTCCGCTGCCCAGTGGCACAGCCGCTGCGGCGCGGGAGCACGTAGCGTCTGGCCCATGACGCAGGAGACGAAACACACAGCGGTGGGTACGGGCGCGGACGTGCTGCGGGCGCTGCACCATGGGCGGGCGGCGGGGGATCCGCTGGTGCTGCCGGGGCCGTGGGACGCGGCCAGTGCGCGGGTCTTCGCCGACGCGGGCTTCCCCGCGCTGGCCACGCCCAGCGCCGGGATCTCCGCCTCGCTCGGCTACGAGGACGGTGAAGGCACCCCGCCGGACGAGATGTTCGGGGCGATCCGGCGTATCGCCCGGGCCGTGGACGTGCCCGTGACCGCGGACGTGGAGGCGGGCTACGGCCTGCCCGCCGCCGAGTTGGTGGAGCGGCTGCTGGAGGCCGGGGCCGCGGGATGCAACCTGGAGGACACCGACCCGGCCACCGGGGCGCTGGTCGAGCCGGCGCGGCAGGCCGACCGCCTGGCCGCGGTCCGTGCGGCGGCCGGTTCCGCGCTGGTGCTCAACGCGCGCGTCGACACCTACCTGCGCGGGGAGCGGACGCCCGCCGCGGCGGTGGAGCGCGGGCTGCTCTACGCCGCCGCCGGCGCCGACTGCGTCTACCCGATCCTCGCGCCCACGACGCACCTGACGACCATCGCCGAGGCGCTCGCCGTCCCGGTCAACGCGCTGTGCAGGCCGGGCACCCCCTCCCCCTGGGAGCTGGGCGCCCTCGGCGTCACCCGCGTCACCTTCGGCGGCACCCTCCACACCGAGGCCCTGGAGTCGGTCCGGTCCATCGCCTCGGCCCTCACCCGCTGACCTACGCCGGGGGTTTGACGATCGCGGCCTGGGGGCGGATGGGGAGGCGGGAGATGGGGCGGCCGGTGGCGGCGCGGACGGCCGCCGCCACCGCGGCCGGGGACGTCACGACGGGCACGGCGCTGACGGCCTTGGCCCCGAACGGGGCGACGACGTCGCGCTCCTCGACGAGCTTGACGATCCGCACCTCGGGCGCGTCGAGCGCGGTGGGCAGCGCGTAGCCGGTGAGGCTGGGGCGCTTGACGATGCCCCGGGGCGCGCGCAGGTCCTCCATGAGGGCCAGCCCGACGCCCTGCGTGACCCCGGCCTCGATACGGGCGGCAAGCTGCCGCGGGTTGAGGACCCGGCCGACGTCCTGGGCGACGGCCAGCTCCACCACCCGCACCGCGCCCAGCTCGATGTCGACGTCGACGACCGCCCGGATCGCGCAGAAGGTCAGCCCGACGAAGGCGTCGCCCTGGCCGGTCTCGTCGAGCCGGTCGGTGGGGTGCGGCCGGCACTGCGCCGTCGCCCACAGCTCCTTGCCGTCCAGCGTCTCGGCCACCGTCGTCGAGAGCACCCCGTCGTACGAGGTGATCTTCCCGTCGGCGATGGTCAGCAGCTCCACGGACATGCCGAACTTCGCGGCGAGCGGCTGCAGGAGCTGGGTGCGCACCATCTTCGCGGCCCGCTCCACCGCCCCGCCCGAGACCCAGGTGTGCCGGCCGCGGGCGGCGGGCCCGGCGGGCGGCTGGTCGGTGTCGGAGGGCAGCACCCGCACGTCCTCGACGCCGAGCACCTCCTGGACGATCTGCCGGGCCAGCGTGGTGAAGCCCTGGCCGGTCTCGACGGCGGCGCAGATGACGGTGGCGCGGCCGTCGTGGACCCGTACGGTCGCGGTGGACACCTCGTCGGTGCCCTCGGCGCCGAGCACGTGGACCATGCCGAGCGCGTAGCCGACGCCGCGGCGCACCGCACCGGGTTCACCGGCGCCCGAGGTGCCGCCGGGCAGCAGCCACTGCGACTCGTCGTCGCCGTCGGGCAGCGGCGGCAGGTCGGCGTCGCGGACGGCCTTGAGCAGCTCGCCGACCGGCGCGGGGCAGGTGACGGACTGCCCGGTGGGCAGCAGGTCGCCGGTGGCCAGGACGTTGCGCATCCTGATCTCGGCCGGTTCCAGGCCGAGTTTGGCGGCGAGCTTGTCCATCTGGCCCTCGTAGGCCGTGCAGACCTGGAGCGCGCCCTCGCCGCGTACGTGCCCGGACGGCGGGTTGTTGGTGCGTACCGCCCAGCCCTCGACGAAGACGTGCGGGACGACGTAGGGGCCCGCGGCGAAGGCCACCGCGGCGGCGAGCGCGTCGGAGGAGGCGTCGGCGTACGCGCCCGCGTCCAGCAGGATCTGCGCCTCGACCTTCACCAGCCGCCCCTCCGCGTCCGCGTGGTGGCGGTAGCGCAGCAGGGTGGGGTGGCGGTGGGCGTGCCCGAGGAAGGACTCCTCGCGGGTCGCGACGAACTTCACCGGGCAGCCGGTCCGCAGCGCCAGCAGGCCGAGCGGCAGCTGGATCCCGGAGTCCTCGCGGTCGCCCATGGCACCGGGCACACCGGTGACGACGACCTTGACGTGGTCGGCCTCAAGGCCGAAGCAGGCCGCGGCGATGTCGCGGTCGGCGTGCGGGTCTGTGGAGGCGACGTACAGCTCGACGCCGCCGTCCGGGCGCGGCACCGCAAGGCCCGCCTCGGCGCCGATCGGGGCCGGGTCCTGGCGGCCGACGCGGTACAGGCCCTCGACGATGACCTCGCCGACGGTGTCGGGGTCGCCGAAGCGCAGCGGGATGTGCCGGATCAGGTTGCCGTCGGGGTGCAGCGGTTCGGCCGCGAAGGCCTTCTCCGGGTCGGTGACGGGTTCGAGCACCTCGTACTCGACGAGGATGGCGGCGGCCGCGAGCCTGGCGGTGTCCGGGTGGTCGGCGGCGACGGCGGCGATCGGCTCGCCGTGGTGCCGCACGATGTCCTTGGCGAACACCGGCCGGTCGGCGACGAGCCGCCCGTGCATGGCGTCCCCGGGCACGTCCTCGTGCGTGAGGACGGCGCGCACGCCGGGCATCGCGGCGGCCTCGCCGGTGTCGATCCGCACGATGCGCGCGTGCGGGTACGGGGAGCGCAGGACCGCGGCCCACAGCAGGCCCTCGGCCCACAGGTCGGCCGCGTACGGATACGTGCCCTGCGTCTTCGCCGGCGCGTCGGCCGACGGCAGGGAAGTGCCGATGCCGTGCGGGGTGCCCCCGCCGGCCAGGCTCTCCGTGACGGCCCCTGGCCCGTCGATGACGCTCACCGCGCGCCTCCCCCGCGTACGGCGCCCGCGGCGCCCTGTGGGCGTGTGCCCGTCGTCGTCAGGCCCCCTCGCGGGGGCACGCCTCCGCCCGCGGCCGCGCGGCCGCGGGAGAGCGGGGGTCGGGGGGTCATACGGCGGCCTCCGGGGGGCCCGGCTGGTTGGGGATGCGGGGGGAGGCCTGCGGCTCGTCGGCGTCGCGGGTGGCGACGACCTGGCGGACCGCCTCCACGACACCGCGGTAGCCGGAGCAGCGGCACAGGTTGCCCGACAGGGCCTGGCGCGTCTCCAGGTCGGTGGGGCGGTGGTTGCCCTCCAGCAGGTCGTGCACGGTCATCGCCATGCCCGGGATGCAGAAGCCGCACTGGACGGCGCCGCACTCCACCAGCGCCTGCTGGACGTCGGAGAGCCGGCCGTCGGCCGACAGGCCCTCGACCGTGCGGACCTCGCTGCCCGCGGCGGTGGCGGCGGGCACCAGGCAGGACGCGACGAGCCGCCCGTCCACCTGGACCGAGCAGGCACCGCACTCGCCCTGCTCGCAGCCGTCCTTGGCCCCGGCCAGGCCGAGGCGCTCGCGCAGCACGTACAGCAGCGACTCGCCGAGCCAGGCGTCCGTCACGGGCCGCTCGGTGCCGTTGACCCGCAGCAGGTAGGAGGCCAGCGGGTGTTCGCTGCGGGTCGGCTCGGCCTCCGGTTCCGGCTCGGCCTCCGGCTCGTGCCCGGGCGCCGCTTCCGGCTGCTCCGGCCCGGCGGCCTCGGCGGGCTCGAAAGCCTCCGCGGGCTCCGCGGGCTCGAAAGCCTCGGCGGGCTCGAAAGCCTCGGACGGCTCCGGTTCCTGCGCCGGCTCGTGCGCCGGCAGGGCCTCTGCCCCCGATTCGACGTCGGTGCCGGCGTCCGGCACCTCGTCGACCACCGAGGACCACGCGGCCTCCGCCGCCGCCTGCTCGACCGGCTGCCACGGCAGCGCCTCGCCGCCGAAGGCGGCCCACTGCCTCTCGGGCTCGGCCGCGGCCTCGGCGGGCTCCGCCGACTCGGGGGCGGGCGCGGGCGCCTGCGCGGCCGCGGCCTGCGCCGCCGCGCCCTGCCCGAACATCCCGGCGGGGAAGGACTGCGTGGGCGCCGCGGGCGAGGGCGCCCGGTCCCACGAAGAGGTGAAGGCGCCGACCGAGTACTCGCCCGAGTCGCTCTCGGGCTCGTCCCTTATCACCGGGATCGTCCACTGCGTGGCCGGGTCGGTGTCGCCGACCGGGCCGTGCGCGATCAGCGGGTCCTCGCCGGGGAGCGGCTCCGGCGGGAGTTGGGCGGCGAAGGAGACATGCATGGTCTGGTCGGGGTCGTAGTCCCCGCCGCCCGGAACGGGCTGCCACGCCCCGGTGTTGCCGGGGGGGCCGCCCCGCTGCTGCGGCTGGTCGGTCATGCCAGTGCCCTCCCGAGCGCTCGGCGGGACAGTGCGGCCACCGTGCGGCGCAGCTGGACGGCGGCCGGGGGCAGTTCGACCCCCGGCTGGTCGGGGATGCACGCGGCGGCCACGTACTCCCCGAAGGCGGTGCAGGCCTCGGGCGCGAGGTTGCGCTCGCCGTCCCAGTCGATCAGCCCCGCCACCCACTGCTCGGCCTCCAGCGGCCGCAGCGGCACCTGGGCGACCGCGCCGACCGCGCAGCGCACCTGGCGCCTGGCCGGGTCCACGACGAGCGCGACGGAGGCGACCGCGCGGCCCGGTCCTGTGCGGCCGGTGGCCTTGAGGAAGGTCTGCGGGGCGTGCAGCAGCGGGATGCGGACGAAGGCCAGCAGCTCGCCGGGCCGCAGCGGGTCCATGCCGGTCAGCAGGTGGCTGACCGGGATCTCCCGGTCGGCCTCCGGACCGGCGAGGATGACGCTCGCCTCCAGCGCGGCCAGCACCGGCAGCGCGTCGCCGGTGGGCGCGGCGGAGACGATGTTGCCGCCGAGCGTGCCCGCGTTGCGGATCTGCGGGGGTCCCGCGGAGCGCGCGGCCGCGGCCAGCGCGGGGATGAGTGCGGCGAAGTCCGGCCGGCCCATGCGCGCGTGGGTGAGGCCCGCGCCGAGCAGCGCGGCCCCGTCGGCGTACTGCCAGCCGCGGATCTCCGCGATCCGCCCGAGGCCGACGAGCGCGGCCGGCCGCAGCAACCCGGCGTTCACCGACGCCATCAGGTCGGTGCCGCCCGCGACAGGCACGGCGCTGGGCATGGCGGCGAGCGCCGCCACCGCCTCGTCGAGCGAGGTCGGCAACGTGACATTCTCCGCGGTCTGCTGTGCATACGTGCTCACGCAGCTGCCCCTTCCCGGCCTTCCTCCGTCACGCGGTAGCCGTACCGTACGTGCTGAGCGCCCGGACGTGGCAACTCTGGCACATCTTCCCCCGGGGTCGGCGCGAGGGTCCACGAAGTACCGATCCGTCCGCCACGCGTGCGATCGTACGTCTCCCGCGGAAATTGACACAGTGCCGGAATTGCCATCCTTCGTGTGTGTTACGGCTGTTACGGGTCCACGGTGCCAGGTTCGCTGCGACCCGGTACAGATGTTGCGCGATTGGTCACACGATCGGGGGCGGACCCTCCGACGGCCGCCCCAGGACGCCCGGGCGGCGCTGCCAGGGACGCGGGCCGCCGGGCGGGCGGTACTCGACGCCCAGGGCGTCGAGCCGGGCGTAGTGCGTGCGCATCCGCGCCTCGAAGCCGGCCCAGTCGCGCTCGGCGGGCGGCGGCAGCGGCGACCAGGCGACCTCGGCGAGCGCGGCCAGTCGCGGGTAGACCGCGTAGTCCACCGCCCGCGGTGAGTCCAGGACTTCGGTCCACACGTTGGCCTGGGTGCCGATGACGTGTTCCGCTTCCGCCGCGGTCAACTCCGCGGGCACCGGCTCGAAGCGGTAGACGTCCTCCAGGGTCCGCACATGGGCGATCGGCACCGGCTCGTCGGCGCCCGGTGCCTGCCGCCAGTCCAGGTACACCTGGCTCTGCGGGCACATCACCACGTCGTGCCCCGCCTTGGCCGCCGCGACACCGCCCGCGTAGCCCTGCCAGGACGACACGGCGGCGCCCGGCGCGAGCCCTCCCTCCAGGATCTCGTCCCAGCCGATCAGCCGCCGCCCGCGGTCCGCGAGCCAGCGGTCGAAGTGCCGGATCAGCGCGCTCTGCAGCCCGTCCTCGTCCCGCACCCCCAGCTCGGCGATCCGCGCCTGCGCGGTGGGCGAGGCCCGCCACTGCTCCTTGGGGCACTCGTCGCCGCCGATGTGGACGAAGGTGCCCGGGAAGATGTCCAGCAGCTCGGTGAGGACGCCCTCGTAGAAGCGCAGGGTCGCCTCGGTGGGCGCCAGCACGTTGGGGTTGACCCCCCAGTGGTCGAGCACCGGCAGGGCGGCGGTGTCGACGACGTCGCTGTTGCCCAGTTCCGGATACGCGGCGATGGCCGCCTGCGAGTGGCCCGGGATGTCGATCTCCGGCACCACCGTGATGTGCCGGCTCCCGGCGTACGCGACGATCTCCCGGAGGTCGTCCTGGGTGTAGTAACCGCCGTGCGGCCGCTCGTCCCACAGCGGGGACTCCTTCAGGCCGACCTTCGTGCGGTGCCTCCACGCGCCGACCTCCGTCAGCCGCGGGTAGCGGGTGATCTCGGGCCGCCAGCCCTGGTCGTCGGTGAGGTGCAGGTGCAGCACGTTCAGCTTGTGCGCCGCCATCAGGTCGAGGTGGCGCAGGACGCCGTCCTTGGGCATGAAGTGGCGTGCGACGTCGAGCATGAAACCGCGCCAGTGGAAGCGGGGCCGGTCCGCGATGTCGCAGACCGGCAGGGTCCAGGGGGCCGCCCCGGGCGACGGTGCCCGGCGGTACGCCGCCGGGGCCAGCAGCTGGCGGACGGTCTGGGTGCCCCAGAAGACACCCTGGGCGTCGCCGCCGGTGAGCCGGACGCCGTCCGGGGTGACGGTGAGGCGGTACGCCTCGGGGCCGAGGTCCGGGTCCACGGCGAGCCGTACGGCGGGGCCGTCGGCGTCGGCGTCGAAGTCCACGCCGAGTGCCGGTGCCAGCACCGTCCGCATCCACCGTGCGGCCCCTTCGGCCCCCGCCCCCGCCTCCAGCCGCACCCGGCTCCCCAGCTCGACCGAGCCGCCCTCTGTCCGCACCAGCCGCGCCTGCGGGATGAGATCCATGCGGTCATCCTCCCCCGCGGCCCCCACCTTCCCTCCGGGGGGGAGCCTTGCCCCTTGCGGTGGGCTGCCTGCCCGCGGCCGCGTCGTGGCTGAGCGCGCAGTTCCGCCCCCAGCACTTCGCCTGGGGGGACCCCCAGCGCCCCTTCAGGCCCTGCCCCTAGCGGCGGGCTCGCACCTCTCGGTACGTCGCGGCTGAGCGCGCAGTTCCTCGCGCCCCCAGGTGGGTGCCACCTGCTGTGGCGTTGCATCCTCCCCGCCGCTCGGACTGGGCGCGCAGTTCCGCCCCCAGCGCTTCGCCTGGGGGACCCCCAGCGCCGCTTCTGGCCTGCGTCCTCCAACGCCCGGCAGTCGCCCCTGCCAGGGGCTCGCCCTCTGCGCAGAGGGTGACCGTTTTCGGGGGCGGGGGAACTGCGCGACAATCCACGACGCGGCCGCAGGCAAGCTACGCAGCGCAAGGGGCAGGACCTGACGGGGCGAGGGGAGCAGGGTCAGAGGGCGCGGGCGCGCAAGGTGCGGGCTCGGGCCGAGAAGGTGGCGCCCGCCGCGAGGGAGACGGCCAGCCAGCCCAGGTGCGCCAGCGCCAGGTCGCGCCAGGTGGAGCGCGCGGCGGAGCCCGCGACCGCGGCCGCGAGCGTGGCACCGAGGAGCAGGGCCGGCAGGACGATCTGGAGCCGCCCGAACCACGAGAAGAGGAAGGCCCGGCGGGCGAATTCCGCGCCGTACCACCAGTGGACGCCGGCCACGGCGAGGGCGACCCCCGCGACCCCGGCCACGGTCACCGGCACCGCGGCCCACAGCGGCCACAGCTCCCGCCGCCAGGCGCGATCGGCGATCAGCCCGGTGGTGAGCAGCGGCGCCACGGGAATGGCGGCGCCGACGTGCGCGGCACGGATCTGCCAGAGCCGGTCGTCCGCGGCCAGCTCCGTGCGCACCGTCGCCCGGATTCCGCGCAGCCGCGCCCGCGCCCCCGTGCCCGTACGCCGGGCGTGGACGCGTACGACGACCGCGAGCAGCGCCACGGTGGCGAGCAGCACGACGCCCGCGGCGACGAACTGCCAGTCGTCGCCGGTCTCGATGCGGTAGAGCTGGATGCCCCAGAGCAGGGCGACGGCGAGCCCGCCGGTGAGCACCCCGGCGCGGGGTGCCTGCAGCTGCCCGGGGTCCGCCCCGAGCATCAGCGAGCGCTCGACCGCGGCACGGTGCTCGGGCCGCAGCCGTCGCGGTATCCGGCCCAGGATGCTGCGGCCGGCGCTCAGCGAGCGGGCCAGCGCGACCTGCGCCTCGGCCTCCTGCGGTGCGAGGTCGACGGCCCGCCGGGCGGCCGCGACCGCGTCGGGGACCCGGCCGAGCCGCCGGTAGACGTCGGAGAGCAGGACGGCCGGCTCCCAGCCGTCCGGGTCCGCCCCGGTGGCCCGCAGCGCGACGATCAGCGCGTCGTGGGCCTCGTCGAGTGAGAGAAGGACCACACCGGCGAGCACGAAGACGTCCGCCGCCTCGGCACGCCCGGCCAGCGCCAGCGCCCAGTCGACGGCCTCGCGGGCCTCGGGGCCGCGCTTCTCCTGGGCGAGGACCCAGGCGCGCAGCAGGTAGCCCGCGCTGCCGTTGCGCTCGACGAAGGCGTCGCCGACGACGGCGTGCGCCTCCGCGAAGCGGCCCTGTCCGACCAGCGCGTGCACGCGCTCGCCGCTGGTCGAGTCGTCGTCGGGCGCGTCCGGCGTACCGAACACGCCCCCGTCACCCTCGTCGCCTTCCACGGGCCTCCCCTGTCCGCCGGAAGGGCGTCAGGCGTTGCCGCCGCTGCCCTTGCCGGACTTGTCCTTGTCTCCGCCGCCGCCGAGCGGCATGCCCTCGTAGATCTCCTTGCACATCGGGCAGACCGGATACTTCTTCGGATCGCGGCCGGGGACCCAGACCTTCCCGCACAGGGCGACGACGGGCGTGCCTTCCAGCGCGCTCGCCATGATCTTGTCCTTCTGGACATAGTGCGCGTAGCGCTCGTGGTCGCCGTCACCGTGGGAGAGCTGCGGAGTCGGCTCGACCAGAGTGCCGGTGCCCGCCCCGCGCTCGGGCTCAAGAGTGCTCATAAGAGTCAAGACTAGTTGAGAGACGGATCGTCGGGATACGTGGCCACCATGGCCAGCTCGTTGCGCTGCCGCCGCAGCACCGACCGCCACAGCCTTTCCGGGTCCGGTGCGGACACGTCGCCGGGCTCGGACTCGACCACGTACCAGGCGCCGTCGACCAGCTCCCGCTCCAGCTGGCCCGGCCCCCAGCCGGAGTACCCGGCGAAGATCCGCAGGGACCCCAGCTCGGCAGCGAGCAGTTCCGGCGGGGCCTCCAGGTCGACCAGGCCGATCGCCCCGTGCACCCGGCGCCAGCCCAGCAGGTCGGCACTCTCGCCGGGCCGCGGCTCGCCGGGCACCACGGCCAGGCCCAGCGCGGAGTCCAGCGAGACCGGGCCGCCCTGGAAGACGACCTGGGGCAGGACGGCGAGCGCGGCCCAGTGCTGGAGCACGTCGCCGACGCCGACCGGGGTGGGGCGGTTCAGGACGACGCCGAGCGACCCCTCCGCGTCGTGGTCGAGGAGGAGCACCACCGCCCGGTCGAAATTGGGGTCGGCCAGCTTCGGGGTGGCGACGAGCAGCCGCCCGGTGAGCGAGGACACCTCCGTCATGGTCCACATGATCCCGCATGCCGGGCCGCCGCGGAGGGGGCGCGTGCGGGACCGGTGCGGGCCGAGGGCGTACGCGGTTGGTAGGAACCCGGCGGCGGGGGCAGGAGGGGACCGTGCGGCCCCGCCCGGCACGGGCCATCGGCGGGGGTCGCGGGGCGCATTACCATTTCCTCTGTTCTCCCTGGCACTACCCGTTCCGACGATCGCGAGATCCATGACCGACATCGCCGATGTACTGCTTGTCCATGGCGGAACCCCCCTCGAAGGCGAGATCCGGGTCAGAGGCGCGAAGAACCTCGTGCCCAAGGCCATGGTCGCCGCCCTCCTCGGCAGTGAACCCAGCCGGTTGCGCAACGTGCCCGACATCCGCGACGTCAGAGTGGTGCGCGGACTGCTCCAGCTGCACGGCGTGACGGTCAACGCCGGCGAGGAACCGGGCGAGCTGGTGCTCGACCCGACCCGGGTGGAGAGTGCGAACGTCGCGGACATCGACGCGCACGCGGGTTCCTCGCGCATCCCGATCCTGTTCTGCGGCCCGCTGCTGCACCGGCTGGGCCACGCGTTCATCCCCGGGCTCGGCGGCTGCGACATCGGCGGCCGGCCGATCGACTTCCACTTCGACGTGCTGCGCCGGTTCGGCGCGACGATCGAGAAGCGGGACGACGGGCAGTACCTGGAGGCGCCGCAGCGGCTGCGCGGCTGCAAGATCCGGCTGCCGTACCCGTCGGTGGGCTCGACCGAGCAGGTGCTGCTGACCGCGGTGCTCGCCGAGGGCGTCACGGAGCTGTCGAACGCCGCGGTCGAACCCGAGATCGAGGACCTGATCTGCGTCCTGCAGAAAATGGGCGCGATCATTTCCATGGACACCGACCGCACGATCAGGATCACCGGTGTCGACAAGCTGGGCGGGTACACGCACCGTGCGATTCCCGACCGCCTTGAGGCCGCCTCGTGGGCGAGCGCGGCGCTGGCGACCGAGGGCGACATCTACGTAAGGGGCGCGCAGCAGCGCTCGATGATGACGTTCCTGAACACCTTCCGGCGGGTCGGCGGCGCCTTCGCCATCGACGACGAGGGCATCAGGTTCTGGCACCCGGGCGGCCCGCTGAACGCCATCGCACTGGAGACCGACGTCCACCCGGGCTTCCAGACCGACTGGCAGCAGCCGCTCGTGGTGGCCCTCACCCAGGCGTCGGGGCTGTCCATCGTGCACGAGACGGTCTACGAGTCCCGGCTCGGCTTCACCTCCGCACTCGGCCAGATGGGCGCACACATCCAGCTCTACCGCGAGTGCCTGGGCGGCAGCGCCTGCCGCTTCGGGCAGCGCAACTTCCTGCACTCCGCGGTGGTGTCGGGGCCGACCAAGCTGCAGGGCGCCGACCTGGTGATCCCCGACCTGCGCGGCGGCTTCTCGTACCTGATCGCGGCGCTCGCCGCGCAGGGCACCTCGCGAGTGCACGGCATCGACCTGATCAACCGCGGCTACGAGAACTTCCTGGCCAAGCTGGAGGGCCTGGGCGCCCACTTCGAGCTGCCCGGCGCACCCGCGCACGCGGTGAGCGCCGCCGCGGCGGTCGCCTGACGCGGACCGCCGGCACGACGGAAGGGCGGCCTCCCCGGCACCGGGGAGGCCGCCCTTCGACGCGCTCCGAGGCTTTACTTGCCCTTGGCGGCTTCCTTGAGCTTGGAGCCCGCGGAGACCTTCACGCTGTACCCGGCCGGGATGTTGATCGGCTCACCCGTCTGCGGGTTGCGGGCGGTGCGGGCGGCACGGTGAGTGCGCTCGAAGGTCAGGAAGCCGGGGATCGTGACCTTCTCGTCGCCCTTGGCCACGATCTCACCGACGGTCTCAGCGAACGCGGCCAGAACGGCGTCGGCGTCCTTACGGGTCACCTCTGCACGGTCGGCCAGGGCGGCCACCAGCTCACTGCGGTTCATATCTGTACTCCCGTGTTCTTTCTGCCATGGGGGCGCGAGCTCGAAGCTGTTGCTGTGTGCCTCACTGCCCAGGTGTGCATCCTGCCCCCATATATGGGCGGAAAGCCAATCGCCTGCCCGCGCGAGTCGCGGAAAAACCGTTGCGGCACGGCGGGGATGACGGATTGTCGTCACATGCTCGACGCTGGGAATACGAATCCTGCTCTTTCCCGGCCTACAACCCTTGGCCCGCCGACGGGGGCGCGGCGGCCGACACCGCGGGACCCTGCGCCCTGGCCGCGTCGCGTACGGCGTCGGCGACCGTGCCGGCCACCTTGTCGTTGAAGACGCTGGGGATGATGTAGTTCGCGTTCAGCTCGCCGTCCGCGACCACGGCCGCCAGCGCGCGGGCCGCGGCCAGCATCATCTCGGTGTTGACCGTGCGGGACTGGGCGTCCAGCAGGCCGCGGAAGACGCCGGGGAAGACCAGCACGTTGTTGATCTGGTTGGGGAAGTCGCTGCGGCCCGTGGCGACCACGGCCGCGGTCTGCCGGGCCACCGCCGGGTCGACCTCGGGGTCGGGGTTGGCCAGCGCGAAGACGATGGCGCCGTCCGCCATGGCAGCGACGTCCTGGCCGTCCAGCACGTTGGGCGCGGACACCCCGATGAAGACGTCGGCGCCGGCCACCGCCTCCTTCAACGTGCCCGTCACGCCTTCGGGGTTGGTGTTGTCGGCGATCCAGCGCAGGGCCGACCCCGCGGGCGCGTCGACCAGGTCCTCGCGGCCGGCGTGCACCACGCCGTGGATGTCGGCGACCACCGCGTGGTTCACGCCCGCCGCGATCAGCAGCTTCAGGATCGCCGTACCGGCCGCGCCCGCCCCCGACATGACGACCCGTAGGTCGCCGATCTGCTTGCCGACCACCCGCAGCGCGTTGGTCAGCGCCGCCAGCACCACGATGGCGGTGCCGTGCTGGTCGTCGTGGAAGACCGGGATGTCCAGCGCCTCGCGCAGCCTGGCCTCGATCTCGAAGCAGCGCGGCGCGGAGATGTCCTCCAGGTTGATGCCGGCGAAGCCGGGGGCGATCGCCTTGACGATCGCCACGATCTCGTCGCTGTCCTGGGTGTCCAGGCACAGCGGCCACGCGTCGATCCCGGCGAAGCGCTTGAACAGCGCCGCCTTGCCCTCCATGACCGGAAGCGCGGCCTTCGGCCCGATGTTGCCCAGGCCCAGCACCGCGGAGCCGTCGGTGACCACGGCGACGCTGTTGCGCTTGATGGTCAGCCGGCGGGCGTCCTCGGGGTTCTCCGCGATGGCCATGCAGACCCGGGCGACACCGGGGGTGTAGATCATGGACAGGTCGTCACGGTTGCGGATCGGGTGCTTGGACTGCATCTCGATCTTGCCGCCGAGGTGCATCAGGAACGTACGGTCGGAGACCTTGCCGATCGCGACACCCTCGATACCGCGCAGCTTGCCGACGATCTCGTTGGCGTGCTCGGTGGAACTCGCGGCGACCGTGACGTCGATCCGCAGCCGCTCGTGGCCCGACGCGGTGACGTCCAGACCCGTGACCGACCCGCCGGACGACTCCACGGCGGTGGTCAGCGCGCTGACGGCGGTCCCGCCCGCGGGGACCTCCAGCCGCACCGTGATCGAGTAGGAGACGCTTGGCGCCGTTGCCATGACGACCTTCTTCCGGTTCCTGCTGAGGGTGTTCGTACCCGTGGAAGACTACTTCCACGATGTGAAGACGCCGCAACACCCCGGTTTTGGCAGGCACGGGAAGAGCTTCGGCCAACCGTTTGTTAGCCTGGGTACGACACCGGCCCGATCCAAGCCCCCGGGCCCAACCTTAGGCGCTTCGAGCGCCCACTTGCCGCGAGGCGAGCATGGCGGGTCGGTGTCACCAACCTCTCCCATTCTGCGTTGTACGCAGCGACCACCGGCCGGTGGTCCGGGCCACGGCCGCCCGTGCGTGCCGCCTGCCGTGGCCGGCCGGCTTTCCCCCGGTGTGGGTGTGCCCGAAGTGGGTGCCACTTGCTGTGGCGTCGCTTCCTTCCCGCCGTCTCGGCTTGTCGCGCAGTTCCGCCCCCAGAGCTTCGCGCTGGGGGTACCCCCAGCGCCCCTTCTGGCCTGCGCCCTCCCCCGCACCGAGTTCGCCCCTGGCAAACGCTCACCCTCTGCACAGAGGGTGAGCGTTTGCCAGGGGCGCTGGGGTACCCCCGGGCCAAGCTCTGGGGCGGGGTCCGGGGGCGGCCCGGGGAAAACGGTCAGGCCAGGGGGCGGAGGAGGTCGGGGACGCCGGAGGCGTCAGGAGCGTCGCGGTCGCCCGCGAGGACGGTGAGCCGCTGAGTGGCCCGGGTGAGGGCCACGTACAGGACCCGCAGCCCCGCAGGGGACTCCTCCGCGATCTCCGCCGGGGAGACGACGAGCGTCGCGTCGTACTCCAGCCCCTTCGCCTCAAGGCTGCCCAGCGCCACGACCCGCTCGCCGAGCCCTTCGAGCCAGCCGCGGGCCTGCGCCCGCCGGTTCATGGCCACGACGACCCCGACGGTCCCGTCGACCTCGGAGAGCAGCCGCGCGGCGGCGGCCCGTACGTCCGCCGCCAGGTCCGCGCCGGCCACCTCGTAGCGCGGGAGGATGCCGGTGGAGCGGACCGCCCGCGGCGACTCCATGCCCGGCATGGCCAGCGCCAGCACCGTCGAGGCGACCTCGGCGATCTCCGCGGGGTTGCGGTAGTTGACGGTCAGGGTGAAGCGCCGCCGGGGCCTGCTGCCCAGCGCCTCGTCCCGCGCGCGGGCCGCCTCCTCCACGTCGGACCAGGAGCTCTGCGCCGGGTCGCCGACGATCGTCCAGGTCGCCGTACGCCCCCGGCGACCGACCATCCGCCACTGCATGGGCGTGAGGTCCTGCGCCTCGTCCACGATGACGTGGGCGTACTCCGTGCGCTCCTCGTCCAGCCGCTCGGAGCGGCCGCGCCGCCCGCCGGACATCCGGTCGGCGTAGGTGGTGACCTCGTCGAGCCCGGTGAGCTGGTCGAGCGGGTCGGCCTCGCGCCGCTTGGGCCGGGGCGCGGGGCCGAGCAGCATCTCCAGCTCGTCCAGCAGCGCCACGTCGTGCGCGGTCGCACCGTCCCTGCGCAGCGACCGCGCCACCCGCCGCACCTCGGGCGGCGTCAGCACCCGGCGTGCCCAGCGCGCCAGCCGCTTCTCGTCGGCGAGCGCCGCCAGCACCCGGCGCGGTTCGAGCACCGGCCACCAGGCGTCGAGGAAGTCGATGAAGTCCTGCTCGGTGGAGATGTCCTCGTCGAAGCCCTGCCGCTCCTCGGCGGCGAGTTCCGCGTCGTCGAAGCGCCGCCCGGTCTTGCGCCACAGAGTGTCGAGCAGCAGCCGCCGGGCGCGCGGGCGCAGCAGGTTGACCGGGGCGGTGCCGCTGAGCGCGGTGTGCCGTACGTCGGCGAGCTCGCCCGCCGACAGCTCGACGCGCCGCCCGAAGGCCACCACCCGCAGCGTCGCGGGGGCGTCCGGGCCGGCGGCCAGGTCCAGGCAGCCGCGTGCCGCGTTGCGCAGCACCTTCTGCATCCGCAGGGAGCCCTTGACCCGGGCGGTGGCCGGCTCGTCGTAGAGGTCCGCGCTCACCCCGTCGACGAGCGAGCCGACCGCCCGGATCGCGACCTGCCCCTCCTCGCCGAGCGAGGGCAGCACGCCCTCGGTGTACGCGACCAGCAGCGGTGTCGGGCTGACGCACAGGATGCCGCCGGAGTAGCGGCGCCGGTCCTGGTAGAGCAGGTACGCGGCCCGGTGCAGGGCCACCGCGGTCTTGCCGGTGCCCGGCCCGCCGGTCACCTCGGTGACGGACGCCGCGGGCGCCCTGATCACCATGTCCTGCTCGGCCTGGATGCTGGACACGATGTCCCGCATGGTGTGCGTCCTGGCCTGCCCGAGCGCGGCCATCAGGGCGCCGTCGCCCACCACGGGCAGCCCCGTGGTCAGCTCGGGGCGCAGCAGGTCGTCCTCGACGCCCAGCACCCGGCGGCCCTTGGACCTGATCACCCGGCGCCGTACGACCCGGCCGGGCGCGACGGGCGTCGAGCGGTAGAACGGCGCGGCCGCCGGCGCCCGCCAGTCGATGACCAGCGGCGCGTAGTCGGTGTCGAGGACGCCGATCCTGCCGATGTGCAGGGTCTCGGCGATGTCGGCGGTGGCGTCGTCGCGGATCGCGTCGTCCGCCGGGTCGACGGAGGTGAAGGCGCCGTCCACGCCCTTCTTGCCGTCCTTGCCGCGCAGCAGGTCGATCCTGCCGAACAGGAAGTCCTCGAACTCGCTGTTCAGCCGGTTCAGGTGCACCCCGGCCCTGAAGACCTGCGCGTCCCGCTCGGCGAGCGCACCCGGCGTTCCCGCCTGGCCCTTCTTGGCGGCGTCGCTCATCAGGAACTCCGCCTCGTGGATCTTCTCCTCAAGACGGCGGTAGACCCGGTCGAGGTGCTGCTGCTCGACGGCGATCTCCTGCTCCCTGACCCCGCCGCCCCCCTGCCGGTCCTGAACTGCGGTCTGCGCGCCCACGCAGGACCCCCTTCTCTGTACGTCGTGCGCCGCCCCGCGGGTTACCGTTCCGCGCGAGGGGCAGCCTGCAACCGTACGCGACCTGCGCCCTTCTGCCCACCCGGCACATCCGCCCGCCCCCGTTTTCCCCGCGAAATGCCCCGCCCGGCGCGCTTCAGGCGTTCCGCAGCGCCGGAGCCGTCCGCCGCCGGTGCCGCGCGACCCGCTCGCGGTTGCCGCAGACCTCGCTGCTGCACCAGCGCCTGCGGCGGCCGCGGGAGGTGTCCAGGTAGACCAGGGCGCAGTTCTCGCCCTCGCAGCGGCGCAGCTGGGAGCGGGCGACGGGGTCGGTGAAGAGGTCCACCGCGTCCCTCGCCACGGCTGCGAGCAGGCCGGCCCCGTCGGGCGGCACCGCGAGCGCCCTGGCCAGGGTGCCGTCCTCGCCCGCGACGGCCTGCGGGGCGGGCGGGGCGGCCCGCGCGAACCCGTTGAGCCGCGCCACCGCCTCCGGCGGGTGCGGGGTGCCGTCGAGCTGTGCGCTCACCAGCGCCTCCAGGAGCGTGCGGAGGTCCTTCAGGCCCTGCGCCCAGCCCGGGTCGGCGTCCACGGGTGTCCCCGGCGGGACCAGCCCGGCGCCGTACACCCACTCGACCACCCGCTCGACCCGGTCGAGCCGCTCCCCGACGGGCCGCGCCACCCGTGTCGCCACGAGGTCCAGGCACACCCGCCCCCCGTCGAACCTCAACTCCCCCATCGCCCCCTCCCTCCCAAACGGTCGCCCCCCAGAGTGCCCGGCGACTCCCGTCGGGGGCTAGAGCCGTACACCTCCCGGGGTACCCCGTCGGTGTACGGTCCCCTTCTCCCGGCGGGGTGCCCGTTGCTGTGGCCTCGCACCTGCCGGGTCCCGTCGTGGCCGGCGCGCAGTTCCCCACGCCCCTGAAAAACGCTCACCCCCTCCCCCCGAAGGTTCGCCCCTGCCAGGGACGAACGCAGTACGCAGGAGGACGCAGCCCAAAAGGGGCGCTGGGGGTACCCCCAGGCGAAGCTCTGGGGGCGGAACCGCGCGACAAGCCGCAGTGGCGCTGAAGGCGGCAGCCCGCCGCAAGGGGCAGTCGCCCTGGCCCACCCGCCCGGGGGAAGGTCCCGGGACCGGGGGCGGGGGCGCCCGGGGGCTAGAGCGCGGCGCCCGGGGCGTATTTGTCGGCGTGGGGGTCCAGCGAGAGGCGGTACCCCCGCTTGACCACCGTCTGAATGAGCTTCGGAGCCCCCAAGGCCGAGCGCAAGCGAGCCATCGCCGTCTCCACGGCGTGCTCGTCCCGGCCGGCCCCGGGAAGGACCCTCAACAGGTCGGCCCGGGAGACGACCCACCCCGGCCGGCGCGCGAGAGCGCGCAGGAGCGCCATCCCCGCCGGCGGCACCGGCCGGAGCAGGCCGTCGACGACCGCGGCCTGCCCCCGGATCTCGACCTGGTGGCCGGCCACCGGCAGCGGGCGCACCCGCCCGGGCAGCTCCCTGGCGAGGAGCTGCACGAGCGGCCCCAGCCGGAACCGCTCGGGCTGGAGCGTGGGGATGTCGTGCGCCTGCAGGGGCAGCGCGGTCACGGGACCTACGCACGCGACGAGCACGTCGCGCCGGAACGCGGCGATCAGCTCGTCGAGCTGCCCGCGCTGCCCGGCGCGGTCCAGCAGCGACGCCGCCGCCGGTGCGCTGGTGAAGCTGACCGCGTCGATCGACCGGGCGCACACCGCGTCGAGGAGCCGGTCCACGGGGCCGAGGTCCTCCGGTGGCATCCAGCGGTAGACGGGGACGGCCACCACCCGCGCCCCGGCGACCCGCAGCGACTCGATGAAGCCGGGCAGCGGCTCCCCGTGCAGCTGCACGGCGACGCGGCGCCCGTCGACGCCCTCGTCGAGGAGCCGTTCGAGCACCTCGGCCATCGACTCGGAGGCGGGCGACCACGCCTCGGTGAGCCCGGCGGCGCGGACGGCGCCGCGCACCTTGGGGCCGCGGGCGAGGAGTTCGGCCTCGCCGAGCCGCCGCAGCAGCGCCTCGCCCAGGCCCCAGCCGTCGGCCGCCTCGATCCAGCCGCGGAAGCCGATCGCGGTGGTGGCGACGACGATGTCGGGGGCGCCGTCCAGCAGTTGCTTGGTCTTGGCCAGCAGCTCCGTGTCGTCGATGAGCGGCACGATCCGCAGGACCGGCGCCCGCAGGACGGTCGCGCCGCGCCGCTCCAGCAGCGCGCCCAGCTCGTCGGCACGGCGGGCCGCCGTCACGCCGACGGTGAAGCCCGCCAGCGGTGCCACCGCTTCGGGTCCGCCGTTCCCGCTCACCTGCTGCGCCTGCATCGCTCCGCCCACCTTGCTGCTGAGGTTCCACGTTCCGTCCCGCCACCCCGCGGGGTTCCGGCATCGTCCCAAGGCGGGGTGACGGGTTCGGTTCGCCGGGATTTCCCGGATGTTACGTACGCGTCAGGCGCTCAGACCTCCGCGTAGGCGGCCGCACCGGTCGGGGCGGCCTGCTCCGTACCCGCCGCGGCCCCGCCGGCCCGCCGCAGGTATACGGCCCAGGTGACCGCGAAACAGACGGCGTAGTAGGCCAGGAAGGACACGAAGGCGGGGGTGCCGGAGTGGCTGTTGAGGAAGCTCTCCCGGAAGGCCAGGTTGATGCCGACTCCGCCGAGCGCGCCGACGGCCCCGATCAGGCCCATGGACGCACCGGACAGCCGCCGCCCGTGTGCCGCCGCGGCCTCCCCGGTCAGGCCCTTGGCCTCGGCCTTCTTCTGGAAGATGCCCGGGATCATCTTGAACGTGGACCCGTTGCCCAGGCCGCTGAGCACGAACAGCGCGATGAATCCGGGCAGGAACAGCCCGAGCGACTTCTGCTGCGAGGCCACCACGACGACCCCGGTGGCGGCGGCCATGCCCAGGAAGTTCCACAGCGAGATCCGCGCGCCGCCGAAGCGGTCGGCGAGCCGGCCGCCGAGCGGCCTGATCAGCGAGCCGAGCAGCGGCCCGATGAAGGTCAGGTACGCCGCGTGCAGCGGGGTGCGGCCGAACTGGTTCTGCAGGACCAGGCCGAAGGCGAAGCTGTAGCCGATGAAGGAGCCGAAGGTGCCGATGTAGAGGACCGCCATGATCCAGGTGTGCGGGTCCTTGGCGGCGTCGATCGCGGCCCCGGTGTCGTTCTTCACCGTCGTGAGGTTGTCCATGTACAGCGCCGACAGTGCGGCGGCGACCACGATCAGCGGGATGTAGACGGCGAGGATGACCCGCGGGTGGGTGGCGCCCGCGGTGGCGATGACCAGCAGGCCGATCAGCTGGATCGCGGCGACGCCGATGTTGCCGCCGCCGGCGTTGAGGCCGAGCGCCCAGCCCTTCTCACGCAGCGGGTAGAAGGAGTTGATGTTGGTCATGGAGGAGGCGAAGTTGCCGCCGCCGACCCCGGTGAGGGCCGCCACCAGCATCAGGGTGCCGTAGGAGACGCCGGGCTTCATCACGAAGGACGCGGTCACGGTCGGGACCAGCAGCATCAGCGCGCTGACGATCGTCCAGTTGCGGCCGCCGAACTTCGCCACCGCGAAGGTGTACGGCACCCGCAGCACCCCGCCGACCAGCGTCGGCATCGCGACCAGGAAGAACTTCCCGGCCGGGTCCACGTGGTACTCGGGTCCCATGAAAAGCACCATCACCGACCACAGGCTCCAGATGGAGAACCCGATGTGCTCGGACAGCACGGAGAACACCAGGTTGCGCAGCGCGATCCGCTTGCCGCCGCCCTCGTTCCAGAACCGCTCGTCCTCGGGATCCCACTGCTCGATCCACCGGCCTGTCCATCGACTCATGGCGCCTCCCTGTGACCTGGTCCTGTGCTCCGCCGGGTGTCGTCCCGACGATAGGAACGGCGCGTTACCGCCCTGTGCCAGCAGGTCACACGAGCGCAACCGTGCTCTCATTCGCCCTTCGCGGGCGCTGTGAGCGCCCGGAAACGCCGAACGGCGCCCCCCGTCTGGGAGGCGCCGTCCGGCGCATGGGATGAGTGGAGATGGCGGGAATCGAACCCGCGTCCTGTGGTGCGGAAACAGGGCTTCTCCGAGCGCAGTCCGCTGTGCTTTTCTCGGCCCCGGCAGTCACGCGGACAAGCCGCCGACAGGCCCAGTCACTGTTTGATTTCCTTCCAGGACCCGTGACCGGTCCTAGAAGTTTAGATCCCTTGATGATGCCAGGATCCGGGTCGGGATCACCCCCGGGCTGACACTTCGCAAGTCGCTACTTAGGCAGCGAGGGCGAAGGAATCGCGCTTGGTGTTGGCGATTATTGGTTGCGACATATGGTTAACGAGATCATTGCCGCTTCCTCGGCTCGCTTCCCCTGCTTCGACATCCCCAGTCGAAACCGATCATCCCCATGTGGTGTTTTCAATGTGCAGACCGGGCTCACCATGGCCCGGTGCCGCTGGACCTATCGTACGTGATCAGCGCACGGCGCGGCCAGCGTATTCCCGGCGCATCCCCCGGAAGGGGGCGCCGGGCGCCACACCTCGGGCGCCGGCGTGTCAGGCGCGCTGGCGGCGGCGGGCAGCGGAGATCACGCGGTCGGACTCGCGGCGGTCCTGCTTCTCCCGCAGCGTCTGCCGCTTGTCGTACTCCTTCTTGCCCTTCGCGAGCGCGATCTCGACCTTCACCCGGCCGTCCTTGAAGTACAGGGACAGCGGCACGATGGTGTGGCCGGTCTCCTGGGTCTTGTGGACGAGCTTGTCGATCTCGGCCCGGTGCAGCAGCATCTTGCGCTTCCTGCGGGCGGAGTGGTTGGTCCAGGTTCCCTGGACGTACTCCGGGATGTGCACGTTGTGCAGCCACGCCTCGCCGCCGTCGAGCTGCGCGAAGCCGTCGACGAGCGACGCGCGTCCCAGGCGCAGCGACTTGACCTCGGTGCCGGTGAGCACCAGGCCCGCCTCGAACGTGTCGAGGATGAGGTAATCGTGTCGCGCCTTCTTGTTCTGCGCGATGAACTTGCGACCGGTCTCTTTTGCCATAGCCCGGCCATTCTCCCACTAGGAGGGGGTGCCGAGGCCAGCGAATACTTCACGCGCCTCGGCCGCCGCGTCGTCGCCGCCCGCCACCTGGACGTCGGGCTCGATGCCGTGGCCGTCGACCCCGCGGCCGTCGGGCAGGTCGTAGTGGCCGACGGTCAGCTCCGCGACCGAGCCGTCCGGCAGGGTGCTGGGCATCTGCACCGACCCCTTGCCGAAGGTCCGCGAGCCGACCACCACCGCCCGGCCGCGGTCCTGGAGCGCCCCTGCCAGCAGCTCCGCGGCGCTCATCGTGCCGCCGTCGACCAGGACGACCAGCGGTTTGGCGGTGTCGCCGCCGGGGGCCGCGTAGAGCGCCTGCTGCTTGCCGTGCACGTCGTAGGTGGCGACCAGGCCGCCGTCGAGGAAGGCGGACGCCACGGCGACGGCCTCCTCGACCAGGCCGCCGGAATTGCCCCGCAGGTCGAGCAGCACGCCGTGCTTCGCGGCGGCGGCCGCTGCCTGCACCTGCTTGCCGGTGCCGAGCGTGAAGGCGTCGATGGCGATGTCGGTGGGTCCCTCGGGGCCGTCGGGGCTGCTCACGGTGACCGCCTCGGTGGCGAGCGTGGCCCGCTGCATCGTGACCGTCCACTCGCGGCCGCCGCGCTGTACGGCGAGGCTGACCGTACTGCCCGGTACGTTGCCGCCGCGCAGGGCTGCGACCACTTCGGTGACCGCGAGGCCGGTACATCGGGTGGAGTCGATCGAGTCGAGTACGTCGCCGACCCGGATGCCGGCCCGCCCGGCGGGGCTGCCGGACTGCACCCGGGCGATCTGGATGCGGCCGCCGTCGATCCGCCGCACCCACAGCCCGGTGCCGACGTAGCGGCCGTCCAGGGCCTCCTGGAGGCCCGCGTACTCCTGCGCGGTGTAGAAGGACGACCAGCGGTCGCCGCTGCGGCTGACCAGCTTCTGCACGGCCTGCGGGCCGACCTTGCCCTGGGCGATCTCCTGGGCGATGCGTTCGCTGTCGGCCTTCTGCTTCATGCCGCCGCCGGACTTCCCGCCGTTCCTGGCGCCCTTGGCGTCGCCGCCGGCGCTCCAGGCGTCCGTGCGGGCCGAGTCGGTGCCGGGCCGGCCTGCGTCGGCGGGGGCCGCGGCGACCCGGGGCCGGGCGCGCTGCTGGGGTTCCGCCAGGCTGCCTGCGGCGGCACCGGTGGCCAGCATGGTGCCGAAGACCAACGTCAGGGTGGCCCCGCGGCGGATACGGCGGGGCGTCCCGAACAGCAACGGGCCGGACATGGCCGGAAGTCTAGGCGAGAATCGGGCGGCGTACGGAAAGATACGACGACCGCCGGCGGGTCCCGTGGACACCCCCGGCAGTCGCCTTGCCGTCGCCCGGCCGTCGCCCGGCCGTCGTCGGATCAGACCCTCAAGTACCGCCGCAGCGCGATGAATGCGGCGCACGCCGGCATCAGGAAGCCGATCAGCAGCACCAGCGGCAGGACTTGGATGACGGAGTCCCAGCCGAGGAAGGACACCAGCGGGATCTTGTCCTGGAGTTTGAGGCCGGCGTCGATCATGAAGTACCGCCCGCCGAGCAGCATCACGCTGGCGACCGCGGCGCCGACCAGGCCGGCGAAGGCCGCCTCCATGATGAACGGCATCTGGATGTAGAAGCTGGACGCGCCCACCAGCCGCATGATGCCGGTCTCCCGGCGGCGGCTGAACGCGGACACCCGCACGGTGTTGATGATCAGCAGCATCGCGACGGTCAGCATGAAGGCCAGCACCACGTACGCGGCCTTGGTCATGCCGCCCAGCAGCGAGAACAGGTTCTTCAGCACCGCGCGCTGGTCCTCGATCGACTGCACACCCGGGCGCCCCTGGAAGGCGCTGGCGATGACGGTGAACTTCGTCGGGTCCTTGAGCTTGACCCGGTAGTTCTCCTGCATCTGGTCGGGCGTGATGGACGAGGCCATGGGCGAGTTCTTGAACTGCTGCTCGTAGTTCTTGTACGCGCCCTCCGCGGTCTCGTAGTAGACCTTCTCCACGATCGGGAGCTTCTTCAGGTCCGCGAGGATCTGCGCCTTCTGGTCGTCGGTCACCGCGCCCTTGGCGCAGCTGGGCGTCGAGGTCGCGTCGCCCTTGTTGCACATGTAGACGGTGACCTGGACCTTGTCGTACCAGTAGCCCTTCATCGAGTCGACCTGCTTGTTGGCAAGCAGGGCGCCGCCGGCGAGGGCGAGCGAGAGCGCCACGGAGATGATCACGGCGAAGGTCATCGTGAGGTTGCGCCGGAGGCCGACGCCGATCTCCGACAGGAAGAACTGGAGGCGCATGGGGGTCGAGGTTCCTTTCGGAAGGGGGACGATGTCCTGCGGACGGCCTGCGGCTGGTGCCGGCGGCCGTGGACGCGGCTAGTGCTGGTAGCCGTAGACACCGCGCGACTGGTCGCGAACCAGCCGCCCCTTCTCCAGTTCGATGACGCGCTTGCGCATCTGGTCGACGATGTTCTGGTCGTGGGTGGCCATCACCACGGTGGTGCCGGTCCTGTTGATCCGGTCCAGCAGCCGCATGATGCCCACCGACGTCTGCGGGTCGAGGTTTCCGGTCGGCTCGTCTGCGATCAGCAGCATGGGCCGGTTCACGAACGCGCGGGCGATGGCGACGCGCTGCTGCTCACCACCGGACAACTCGCCCGGCATGCGGTCCTCCTTGCCGGCCAGGCCGACCAGGTCGAGCACCTCGGGCACGGTCTTGCGGATGGTGCCCCGGGGCTTGCCGATCACTTCCAGCGCGAAGGCGACGTTCTGGGCCACCGTCTTGTTCGGCAGCAGCCGGAAGTCCTGGAAGACGGTGCCGAGCTGGCGCCGCATGTGCGGGACCTTCCAGTTCGACAGCCGGGCCAGGTCCTTGCCCAGCACGTGCACCATGCCGGTGTCGGTCCGCTCCTCGCGCAGGATCAGCCGCAGGAACGTCGACTTGCCCGAGCCCGAGGAGCCCACCAGGAAGACGAACTCGCCCTTCTCGATCTCCAGCGACACGTCCCGCAGGGCGGGACGGTTCTGCTTGGGGTAGGTCTTGGTGACGTTGTCGAATCGGATCACGTTCGCACCAGGGGTTTGCGGGGAGAGCGGACAGGGGATGAGGGCGACACTACGCGACGGGTCAAGCCGCGCGCAGTCGTCGTAGCGGGTTGGTGGGCCGTCCCACAGGGCATAACCGGGCAAGCCCGTTCATTCCCGCTCTCCCGCCTCCGAGCGCACGGCGCCGCGGAACCTGGCACGATGGAGAGTGCGTACGCAGTGCCGACACCAGGACTGGCGAGCATCCCTCCCGGGAACGATTCACCCACCGGGAGCGTTCACCAGAACGGAGTGAGGAGACCACCATGACAGTCGACCGGCTGGTGTGCGCGAACTGTTCCGGCCCGGTGGCCGAGGGTCGCTGCCCCGTATGCCGCGCGAACCGTGCCCGCATGCAGCAGGAGCCGGGCTGGTCCTCCATATCCCCCGCGACCCTGATCGCCCTCCTGGTGGCCTTGCTGGCCGTCGTCCTGGTCGTGGAGCACGCCACGGCGTGACCTTCCGGTCACTCTCCGCTGTCTTGAGCCGCCTGCTCTCAGCTGCCCTGACGCCGCCACGCCTCGAACCGCCGCAGCACCCGTACGACCCGCCACCCTCCGCACAGGGCCGCCACCCCGGCACTGACGGTGAGCACCCCGTCCCGCGCGCCGCCGCCCACCCCGAGGACCCGCACGCCGGCGTATCCGGCCACGAAGACCACCGCGGCCAGGGCTCCGCCCGTCACGAGGGCGAACACGATCTCCACGGTGACCGCGTCCTTGTCCCGCCGCACTTCCCGCCCACGATCCACCCGTCCAGCCTCCCACGGCGCCGGTCCGCGTCACGCCTGCATGGCGGCCCGGTCGGAGGCGCTGCGCAGGACGCAGAACTCGTTGCCCTCGGGGTCGGCGAGGACCGCCCAGCCCGAGCCGTCGGGCTTGCGGTGGTCGGCGACGAAGCCGGCGCCGAGCGCCAGCAGGCGGTCCACCTCCTCGTCGCGTGAGGTCTCGGGCCGCAGGCAGAGGTGGATCCGGTTCTTGGCCGTCTTGACCTCCGGCACCTGGTTGAAGTGCAGCACCGGCCCGTTGTCCGAGAGCAGCACCTGCGCCTCCGGGTCCCCCGGGAAGTCCTCCGGATGCAGCGGACGCCCCGTTACGCCGCTCCACCACTTCGCCAGCGCATAGGCGTCCGCACAGTCGATCGCGATGTTCTCCACCACTGAAACCATGCGCGCGAGCTTCCCCGATCTTCGCTCGGAGCGCCACTGGATTGCGGCTTCGGCGGCTGCTGTCGCGCTGCGCGACTGAGGGTCGTTGCCCTCCTTCGACTGGTCGAGCAGCAGGGTCCATCGGAAGTCTCTCAAGACGAAGAATTCCGACTTCGTGAACATGAAGACTCTGTTCCAGGGCTTGATGCGACGGAACGCTCAGCCCCACAACAGGACGCAGGTGAGTTTGCCCTATTGGCTCTTCTCGTAGCCTGCGCCCGGCCCGTTCTTGCCAACGCGGCTGTCGCCGTGGGCGATTACCGACGATCTGACGGTGCCCGTGCCGCCGCAGAACTCCGCGCCCCAGCGAGTGCGAGGCAAAAGGGGTGGGGCCGGAACGCGTGTGCGTTCCGGCCCCACCCCTTGGCGCGGGTGCGCGCTGCCGTCAGGCCGCGTCGCGGCGGCCGGCCGCCAGACGCGGGGTCAGGCGGAAGCCGATGCCGCCCGCGATCAGGGTCGCGGCGCCGATCAGCAGGAACGTCGTGCCGTTCGAGCCGGTCTCGGCGAGCTGGCTCGTGGTGTCGCCCTGCGGGACCGGCTGCGTGTTGTCGGTGCTGGTGTTGTTGTTACCGCAGTCGACGCTGTCACCGGTCAGGGTGCAGGTGTTGTTGTTGCCGTCGGGGTTCGTACCGCTCGGCGACGTCGGGCTCGACGTGGAGCCGCCGTTGGCGTTGCCGTTGGACGTGCCGGTCGTGGGCGGCTGATGCGTGGGAGGAGTCGTCGGCTCCTCCGTGGGAGGCGTCGTCGGCGGGTCCGTCGGGTCCGTCGTCGGCGGGTCGGTCGGGTCCGTCGTCGGCGGGTCCGTGGGAGGCGTCGTCGGCGGGTCCGTCGGGTCCGTCGTCGGCGGGTCGGTCGGAGGGGCCGTCGTGGGCGGGTCGGTCGGACCGCCGTCCGCGCCGCTCAGCGGGTCGACCGGACCCGTCGTCGGCCCATCCAGGACGTGGATGGGCGACGTGGACGTACCGTCGTTCGACACGGCCTGGGCCGCGCCCACCGCTGTCAGGGAGGCGCCGCCGGCTATGACGGCCGCCGCGGCTATGCGGGCGACACGCAGCCGCGTGTTGCGCTTGCTCATGAGTCAATTACCCCCAGTAGATGTCTGCTTCGGGCCGCGCAGGCATCGTGAGGGTTGTCACTGGAGGGAATCGCAACGCTCGCCCCCGTGAGCTGACGCCTCAGACATGCGCATGCCGCGCATCACCCTCGCCGCTTTCCCCAGGGGCGTCAAGGCCATTAAGCACACAATGTCCGCATTACCCTCGTGTGCCCGGCACTTCTGCACAAGTCTGTGACATGCCCAATGTCACAGACGGCTCAAGCCGCCGTCTTCTCGCGGGACTTGCGCCAGCGGATGCCCGCCTCGATGAAGCCGTCGATGTCGCCGTCGAGGACGCCCTGGGGGTTGCCGACCTCGTGGTCGGTGCGCAGGTCCTTGACCATCTGGTACGGGTGCAGGACGTACGAACGCATCTGGTTGCCCCAGGAGTTGCCGCCGTCGCTCTTGCCGAGGGAGTCCATCAGGGCCTGCTCCTCCTGGCGGCGCCTTTCGAGCAGCTTGGCCTGGAGCACGTTCATGGCGCTGGCCTTGTTCTGGATCTGGGAGCGCTCGTTCTGGCAGGAGACGACGATGCCGGTGGGGATGTGGGTGATGCGGACGGCGGAGTCGGTGGTGTTGACGCCCTGGCCGCCGGGGCCGGAGGCGCGGTAGACGTCGACGCGCAGCTCGGACTCGTCGATCTCGACGTGGTCGCTCTGCTCGACGACGGGGAGGACCTCGACGCCGGCGAACGAGGTCTGGCGGCGGCCCTGGTTGTCGAAGGGGGAGATCCGCACCAGGCGGTGGGTGCCCTGCTCGACGGACAGGGTGCCGTAGGCGTAGGGGGCCTTCACCACGAAGGTGGTCGACTTGATGCCGGCCTCCTCCGCGAAGGAGGTCTCGTAGATCTCGGTGGAGTAGCCGTGGCGCTCGGCCCAGCGCAGGTACATCCGCTGGAGCTGCTCGGCGAAGTCCGCCGCGTCGACGCCGCCGGCCTCGGCGCGGATGTTGACCAGGGCCTCGCGGGCGTCGTACTCGCCCGACAGCAGGGTCCTGACCTCCATCTCGTCGAGCGACTTGCGGACGTTCTCCAGCTCGGCCTCGGCCTCGGCGCGGGTGTCGGCGTCGTCCTCGGCCTCGGCCAGCTCGAAGAGCACGCCGAGGTCGTCGATACGGCCGCGCAGCGTCTCGACCTTGCGCAGCTCGGCCTGGAGGTGGGAGAGCCGGCTGGTGATCTTCTGCGCGTTGTCCGGGTCGTCCCACAGGGACGGCGCGGCGGCCTGCTCCTCAAGCGCGGCGATGTCGTTCCGCATCCGGTCGAGGTCGAGGACGGCCTCGATCGACCCCATGGTCGAGGACAGGGATTTCAGTTCTTCGGATACATCGACGATTGCCACGGGTCCAGCCTACCGGCTGGCCGAAACGTACTGCTCCGGCCTTGGCGCCGATGGCGCCATCCCGCCGCCGCGGCGGCGGCGGGACGCACCGGCGGGACCTCGGCTCACACCGACGCCGTGGCCCGGCTGAGCGTGCCGGACGGTGTGCGGGTGAATATCTCCAGCACGTGAGGGGAGGCGGCCGCCGCGCCCAGGGCGGTGGGCGTGCCCGGCAGCGGGGCGGTCGACCAGTCGGCGTCGGGGGCGACCGCGGCCTGCCCGCCGGGCGCGAAGGCGTAGAGCCGGCCCCCGGCGGCGACGGCGTCGGGCCTGGCGGTGGCGTCGAGGCCCTGGACGACCGCGGAGGGCCGCCAGGCGCCGCCGGAGTACGGCAGCTGGAGCACGGCGCCGTCGGCCTTGCGGACGACGAAGGCGTCGAGGGTGCCGCGGGTCCTGGAGACCAGGGCGGGGGCGGCGGTGATGCGGCCCGCGGTGGGGACGACGGCCCAGGCGTTCCAGCGGCTGCCGACCAGGGAGGCGGTCACGAGGTCGCCGCCGACCCTGCCGACCAGGTCGATACGGCCCGGCTCCGAGGACGCGGCGGCGGGGGCGGCGTCGAAGTGGGTGCGCTCGTCGACCTGCGACCAGGCGTTCCAGTGGCCGCCGGCCATGGTCCTGCGGTAGAGCAGGCCGTCGGTGCCGAGCGCGAACAGGTCGATCCGGCCCGCCTTCGCGGAGACCGCGGCCGGGTCGTCGGCGACGTTTATGCCGCTGAGCTTGTGCCACGGGCCGTAGCCGGAACCGTCGCGGACGACGTACCAGACGTTCTTGTCCTGGCCGCGGGCGAAGACGTAGGTGCTGCTGCCCACGGCGAGCGCGCGCGGGCCGCCGACCAGCGGGACGCCGGCGGCCGGGACGCCCTGGAAGGCGGACCAGCGGGGCAGCGCGGGGGACGGTCCCGTACGGCTCTGCGGGGCGTCGGCGGCCGCGGTGGGGGCGGCGGGGGTGGTGGCCTTGGGGGTGGTCGTGGCGGGGTCGGTCGTCGGCGTGGCGTCGTCGCGGGAGGTGCCGGGTCCCGCCGAGCCGGAGGAGCCGGCCGCGGCGATGCTCCAGCCGCCGATGCCGGCGACGGCGAGCGCGGCGGCAGCCGCGGCGGCGAAGCGGATACGCCGCTGCCGCATCGCGTCGGAGACCGCACGGTGCCGGGGGCTGGCGGGGCGTCCGGGCGCCGAGGCGCGGCCCTTGCCCGCGCCGCGGGAGGCGGCGCCGTAGCCCGCCAGCTCCTCGGCGGTCGGCAGCTTGATGCTGGTGTGGGTGTCCCGGCTGGAGTCGGGGACCGCGCCCCGCACCAGCGGTACGGCCCCGCGCCTGCGGTCGCCGCCGGCGGGTGCGGGCGGGGCGGGCGGTACGGCGGCGGGCTGCGGCTCGGCCGATGTGTCGGCGTAGCCGCCCTCGTCGCCGGCGTCGCCGGGCGCGGCCACGTCGAGCGCGGGCAGTCCCGCGAGCCGCGGCAGCAGGTCGCGCAGCCGGGTGGCCAGCTCGCCCGCGGTGAGCCGGGAGGCGGGTGCCTTGGCCAGGCAGGCGGTGAGGATGCGTTCGAGGTCGGCGGGCAGCCCCGGCAGCGGCTGTACGGCCTCGGTGACGTGCCGGCGCAGGACCGCGCCGGGGTGGCCGCCGCCGAAGGGGGTGAAGCCGCCGAGCAGCTCGTAGAGCACGGTGGCCAGCGCGTAGATGTCGACCGAGGCGCGCGGCGGGAGGCCCTCGATGATCTCCGGGGCCAGGTAGTCGGGGGTGCCGATGATGCGGGTGGCGCGGGTGCGGCGGGGCGAGTCGACGAGTCGGGCGATGCCGAAGTCGGTGAGCAGCGCGGGCGGGGCGCCGCCGGGGCCTGCGGGGGCGGCGGAGTCCAGCAGGACGTTCTCCGGCTTGACGTCGCGGTGGACCACGCCCGCGGCATGGGCGGCGGCGAGCCCGTCGGCGACGTCCGCTGCGATGGCGACGGCGGCCTCGGGGGCGAGCCGCCGTTCGCGTTCGAGCCGGGAGCGCAGGTCGGTGCCGCGGACCAGGTCCATCACCAGGGCGAGGTCGCTGCCGTCGACCACCAGGTCGCGGATGCCGACGATGTGCGGGTCGTCGAGCGAGAGCAGTGCGGTGCGCTCCTGCACGAAGCGGCCGACCAGGTCCTGGTCGGAGGCCAGGTCCTCGCGCAGCAGTTTGATGGCGACCGGTCCCTCGGGGCCGTCACCGAGCCACACCGTGCCCGCGGATCCCCGCCCGAGCACCTGGTGGGCGGTGTAGCGGCTGCCGATCTTCCTGGCCAAGGCTTGCTCCGACTCCTCCGGCTGTCCGTCGCGTGGGCGACCCCGTGCTGCCGACAAAGCTACGCGGAACAGGGGCCGTTCGGGGTACGGGAGACCGGTGAGTAGGCGTTCTGCACGAGAAATCACCCTTCGGAAGTCGACAAATCCCCAAGGTGGACGCCGAAATGGGTGTACGACGGCCGTCCGCCCGTACGCGGACCGGAGGCGTACGGGCGTGCGGGCGGGCGTGCCGACAGGGCCGGCACAGGGGGCTGCGAACGCGGACAGCGCACTGGGACTGCGGACAGGGACAGCGGACAGGCGGGCGACGAGACGCTAGTTGCCCGTCAGGCCGTTGAGTCCGTCGACGCCGTTCTGCCCGGTGAGGCCGTTCAGGTCGGGCGTGTTGGTGATGCCGGGGTTGTTGTCGCCCTGGCCGCCGCCCGAGTCGCCGGTGATCGAGGAGATCTTGTCCCACGCCGAGTGCGCCCAGCTCGACGTCGCGTCCCACAGGTTGCGGGTGCTGTCGACCCAGTGGGGCAGCGGCGTGGTGTACCAGACGATGACGAAGAGCACGATGATCACCAGGATCACCGTCAGGCAGCCCTTGAGGCAGCCGAGGCCGGGGATCTTGACCGGGTTGGCGCTGCGCCGCCGCGGCTCGTGCTGCCGGGGCGGCTCGGGGGCCGCCGGCGGGCGCTGCTGCGGCTCGTAGCGCTGCGGCTGCGGCTGCTGGTAGCGGGGCTGCTGCTGGGGCTGCTGGTAGCGCGGCTGCTGCGGGGGTCCTGACTGCTGCTGCGGGTAGCCGTAGCCCTGCCCGCCGCCGCCCTGCTGTCGCTGCTGCTGCTGGTACTGCTGCTGTTGCGGGTAGCCGTAGCCCTGCCCGCCCTGCCCCTCGGGCTGTGCGGGCTGGCCCGGCTGGCGGCGCGGGCGGCGGAAGAGCGGGTCCATCTCCGGCGGCAGGTAGCGCGCCTCGGTCTGGTCGTTGCGCTGCCGGGCCGCGCTGAGCTGGGACTCCCAGGGGTGCGGGCCGCCGCCCTGCCCCTGCCCCGCCTGGGGGGCGCCGCCCGGCACCGGCGGCAGCACGCGGGTGCCGTCGGCGGCGCGGTCGGAGCGGTCCCCGGCCTCCGAGGGCAGCACGCTGGTCGCGGCGTTCGGGTCGTACCCGCCGCCCTGTCCGTGCGGCAGCACCTGCGTGGGGTCGGCGTCGGTGCTGGCGCCGCCCGCGCCCTGTGCGGCGCCGAGGCCGGTGCCCGGCACCAGGGTGGGGGTCTCGTCGGGGGCGAGCAGCGCGCCCACGCCGAGGGCCGCCTCGGCCGCCGCGGGGCTGGCGTGCACGCCGACGCCCGCCGCGACGACCCGCAGCGCGCGGGCCAGGCTGTCGGCGCTCGGGCGCTGCGCGGGCTCCTTGCGCAGGCAGCGCTCGATGACCGTCCACAGCGGTTCTGGGACGGTGCTGGGGCGGCGCGGCTGCTGGTTGAGATGGGCCTGCAGCACCTCGATGGCGTTCTCGCCCCGGAAGGGCACGCGCCCGGTGACCAGCTCGTAGAGCAGGATGCCGGCGCCGTAGATGTCGACGGCCGAGGTCTGCGGGCGGCCCTGGGCGGATTCCGGGGCCACGTAGGCGGGTGTGCCGACGAACTCGTGGGTACGGGTGACGCCCGGCGAGTCCGCGAGCCGCGCGATGCCGAAGTCGGTGAGCATCGGGTGCATCCGCTCGTCGCCGTCCTCGCCGGTGAGGGTGGCGAGCAGCACGTTGGCGGGCTTGAGGTCGCGGTGGACGACGCCGTCGGCGTGGCTGGCGGCGAGCGCGTCGGCGACGGCGGCGGTCAGCAGGGAGGCGGCGACCGGGGTGAAGGGGCCGTTCTCGCGCAGGTAGCGGTGCAGGTCGGGGCCGTCGACGAGGTCCATCACCAGGGCGAGCAGGTCGCCCTCGACGACCAGGTCGCGGACCCGCACGATGTGCGGGTGGCGCAGCCGCAGCAGGACGGAGCGCTCGCGCAGGAAGCGCATCACCACGTCGGGGTCGCCGGCCAGCTCTTCCTTGAGCACCTTGACGGCGACCGTGCTGCCCGCCTCGTCACGCACCTGGGCACGCCAGACGGTGCCGGTGGCGCCGCGTCCGAGCGGCTCCTCCAGGAGGTATTTGCTGCCTACCGGCCGCACGTCTGCGCTCCCTGCTCCGTAGTGACCGGGCTGCCGTACGGTGCCCGATTCCGGCCAAGCGTAGTGCCGCGCGGCGGACCGTGGCCGGGCGGCGGCGCCGGGATTCCCGGGTAGGACGCCGGGAAGGGGCCGCTGGTTGCGCGAGCGCGAGCGGAACGGCTTCCGCCGTTTTACGTCACCGGGCGGCCGGGAAGTGGTCGGGAGGCAGCCAGGAACGGGCGCGGAACCGGCTCCGATACGGCCTGGACACGGTCGCGGAACGGCCGGAACAGGTCACTTCACGCCATGCTGCGATCGGTCGACGGACGGTTATCGGGCGCTGAGCGGCGCGGTCGACGGTAGGACAAGATCACCGGAGGTGGTACCGGCGTCATCATGTCGGTGGCGGGTGGGAGGATGCACCCGTACGGTCCGGTGGGGGCAGCGGGGGGCGGCCCTGCCGCTCGTGCCTGCGCGCCGCCGGAATCCGTCCGGTCCGGTGCGCGGCCGGCAGATGCCGCCGGCTGTCGTAGGTGTCAGTGTCAACGCGCTCGTGCGCGGTCAGGGGAGGGTCTTCCCGCCGCGTGCCCGGGCAGAAGGGACCGCGGACGAGATGCAGATCCGGCTGACCGTCCTCGGGCCGCGCAGCGGCCGGGCAGCACGCGGCAGCGACGTGCTCGTCACCGCGCCCGCGGGCACCGTGCTCGGCTCGGTGGCCGGTGCGCTCGCCTCGGCCGCGGGGTCCGGGCAGCCGGGCCGCTCCGCCGGGTCCTCGGTGGCGCTCTACGTCGGGCGGGACCGCGTGCCGCCGACCGCCGTGCTCGGGGTGCCGCCGCTGGTCGACGGCGCGGTGCTGGCGCTCAACGCCCCCGCGGGGCCGTACGACCACGGGCAGTACGGCAGCTTCGGGGAGTACGGCAGCCCGGCTGCCGACGTGGCGCGGCTGCTGGTCGTCGGCGGTCCCGACGCGGGCGGCGTCCATCTGCTGCCCGGCGGCCGGGCCACGATAGGGCGGTCGGCCGACGCGGATGTGCCGCTGGACGACCCCGACGTGTCGCGGCTGCACTGCGAGGTGGCCTTCGGCCCGGACGGCGGCCTCACGGTCGCCGATCTGGGCTCCACGAACGGTACGACGCTGAGCGGGCGGGCGGTCGGCCCCGAGCCGGTGCCGCTGCCCCCGGGCGCGCTGCTCCACCTGGGTGAGTCCACGCTGCGCCTCGACCCGGCGGGCTCCCCCGCCGCGCCCCCGCTCCCGGCCGCCCCGGACTCCGACGGGCACCTGCGGGTCTCGCTGCGCGACACCCCCTGGCCCGCGCGACCGCCGCAGGCCCCCGCCGCGGTCCCGGCCCCGCGCGACGGCACGGCGGACGCCCGGCCCGGCAC
>NZ_CAJSLV010000088.1 GCF_907177275.1 Actinacidiphila cocklensis | reverse complement strand
GCGGCAGGCGGCGACCCCGCGGCGGCCGGTGCGCTGCGCGAGGTCGCCGGGGCGATCGGGCGGGGCGCGCTGGGCCTGGTCGACCTGCTGGACATCGACCTGATCGTGCTGGGCGGCCCGTTCTTCACCGACGACGCGGCGCCCTTCTACCTGGAGGAGATCGGCCGGGTGGTGAACGACTTCCCGCTCGCCCGCCGGCTGCGCCGGGTCGAGGTGGAGCGCTCGGTGCTCAGCGCGGAGGCCGCGGCGGTCGGTGCCGCCTCGACCATCTTCCACGCCACGTTCACTCCGCGGCTGCGCGGCAGGGAACGCGCCTGAGTTCCGCCGCCATCGGGCCGAACCGTCCTGTGAATTCGGCCGCCGCCCTTGACCTTGTGTCAAACCTGGCCACACACTGCCCAGTTGTTACCGCAATCCCGGAACTTTCTTCGGACTTTTCTTCGGAACTTGCGCGGAAGTCGGTCGATGGATCCGGTCCCTGATCCCTGTTCGACGACGACGGAGGCAGGATGGACCAGCGAAGGCGCCGGCGCGCGGGCCTGGCGGCAGCGTGCGCGATGGCGTGCGCGGCCGCGATGACCGCGGGTCATGGGGCTACGGCCGCGGCCGACACCCCGCGCGCGACGGCCGCGGCGAGCCCGATCTACCTGGACACCCACCACTCCTTCCAGGAGCGTGCCGCGGACCTGGTGTCCCGGATGACCCTGCAGGAGAAGGTCCAGCAGCTCAGCACGAACAGCGGCCCGGCCATCCCGCGGCTCGGCGTCCAGCAGTACACCTACTGGAGCGAGGGCCAGCACGGCGTCAACCAGCTCGGCGCCGACCAGCACAACGGCGGTGTCCAGGGCGGTGTCCACGCCACCAGCTTCCCCGTCAACTTCGCCTCGTCGATGTCCTGGGACCGCGACCTGATGTACCAGGAGACCACCGCGATCTCCGACGAGGTGCGCGGTTTTCTCGACAAGTCGCTTTTCGACAAGGGGCAGAACAACCTCGGCCCGTCCGCCGACGACTACGGCTCGCTGACCTACTGGGCGCCCACCGTCAACCTCGACCGCGACCCGCGCTGGGGGCGCACCGACGAGGCGTTCGGCGAGGACCCGTACTTCGTGGGGCAGATGGCCGGGCAGTTCATCGACGGCTACCAGGGCAACAACCAGGACGGCAGCCCGCAGACCGGGTACCTCAAGGTCGCCGCGACCGCCAAGCACTACGCGCTGAACAACGTCGAGGACAACCGCACCGGCATCAGCTCCGACGTCGACGACACCGACCTGCGCGACTACTACACCGCCCAGTTCCGCGACCTCATCGAGCAGGCGCACGTCGCGGGCCTGATGACGTCGTACAACGCGATCAACGGCACCCCGTCGGTGTCGGACACGTACACCACCAACGAACTCGCCCAGCGCACCTACGGCTTCGACGGCTACATCACCTCCGACTGCGGCGCGGTGGGCACCAACTGGCGGCTCTTCCCCGGCGGACACGACTGGGCGCCGCCTGGCTGGACCACCGACCACAAGGACAACCCGACCTGGACCGAGACCGCCACCGGCAGGACGATGTCGGGCCAGGCGGGCGGCCAGGCGTACGCGCTGCGGGCCGGCACCGACCTCAACTGCACCGGCGACGAGGCCACCACCGCCAACATCCAGGAGGCCGTCGAGGCCGGCGCCCTGAGCGAGGGCGTCATCGACACCGCGCTGGTCAAGGTCTTCACCGTGCGGATGGCCACCGGCGAGTTCGACCCGGCCGGCTCCGCGCCGTACACCGCGCTCACCGCCGACCAGGTCGAGAGCCCCGCGCACCAGGCGCTGGCCACCAAGGTCGCCGACAACTCGCTGGTGCTGCTGCAGAACGGCAAGCCGGCCGGGGCCAAGGCGCCGCTGCTGCCGGCCGACGTGAAGGCGGCCAAGAAGGTCGTCGTCCTCGGCGACCTCGCCGCCACCACGTCGCTCGGCCTGTACTCCGGCGAGCCGACCCACACCACGACCCCGCTGCGGGGCGTGCAGAACGCCGTGCACGCGGTCGACCCGTACGCCTCCGTCGTCTACGACGCGGCCGGCACGTCCTCCACCGCGACCACCCCGGCGGCGCTCAGCGACACGACGAAGGCCGCGATCAAGGCCGCCGACCTCGTCGTCGTCTTCGTCGGCACCACCAAGGCCGACGGCGACGAGGGCAACGACCGCGACAACCTGGCCATGCCCGGCAACTACGGCTCGCTCATCGACCAGACCGCCGCCCTCGGCAACGACAAGACCGCGCTGGTGATCCAGTCCGACGGGCCGGTCAAGCTGGACGACGTGCAGGGCAAGGTCTCCTCGATCCTCTTCAGCGGCTACAACGGCCAGGACCAGGGAACCGCGCTGGCCGACGTGCTGTTCGGAAGGCAGAACCCGTCCGCACACCTCAACTTCACCTGGTACAAAGACGACTCGCAGCTGCCCGACAAGCAGGACTACGGCCTGACCCCCGCCGAGACCGGCGGACTCGGCCGCACCTACCAGTACTTCACCGGCGCCCCGACCTACCCCTTCGGCTACGGCCTGAGCTACACCACGTTCTCGTACCGGAACGTCACGGCGAGCACGTCGAAGACCACGGCGGACGGCACCGTGAAGATCGGCGTCGACGTCAGCAACACCGGCAGGACCGCCGGTGCCGCCGTCGCCCAGCTCTACGCGGCCACCCCCTTCGCCGTGGCCGGTGTCGACATGCCCCGGCAGCGGCTCGCGGGCTTCGCCAAGACCAAGGTGCTCGACCCCGGCAGGTCCCAGCACCTGACCTTCACCGTGAAGGCCGCCGACCTGTCGGTGTGGGACGCCGCGCACTCCCGGCAGACCGTGCCCGCCGGCGGCTACCGCTTCTCCGTCGGCCCGGACTCCGCGCACCCCGCGGGCAGCACCACGGTGAAGGTCACCGGCGCCCTCACCCCGACGGTGCAGACCGTCACCGTCCAGCCGGAGAACGTCGTCTTCGACGCCGGCGACACCTTCAGCCTGGCCGGCAGGAACCGCTGGATCAAGGACGACACCGACCACTCCAAGGAGCAGCGCGACACCTCCATCCACGCGGACGGCGTCGTCGAGGCGGTCAACAACGACCAGTCCTTCGTGGACCTGGCCACGGCCGAGGTCACCTACGCCAGCAGCAACCCGGCGGTCGCCTCGGTCGACGAGGACGGCACCGTCCACGCGGTCGCGGACGGCGTCGCGACCCTGTCGGCCACCGTCGGCGGCGTCACCGGCTCCGCGCCGATCGTGGTCCGCAACACGCTCACCCTCAAGGCACTGCCCGTCGCCGCCGCGGGCAGCACCCTGGAGGCGACCACCACCTACACCAACGGCAGCCCGCAGCCGGTGCGGGACATCGCCGTCGCGCTCGCCGCCCCGGACGGCTGGACCGCCACCGCGGACACCCCTGACGTCTTCGGCGAGGTCGCCCCCGGCCAGTCGGTCACCACCACCTGGTCCGTGACCGTCCCCGACGGCGCGGAACCCGCCGCCTTCACCCTGGACGCGACCGTCTCCACCCCGGCGGGCGACTACACCACGCAGGCGCCGGTGACCGTGCCGTACGCCTCGGTGAGCGCCGCGTTCGACAACTCCGGCATCAGCGACGACGCGAACACCAAGACCGGCAGCATCGACGCCGAGGGCGCCAGCTTCTCCCTGCAGGCGCTGTCCGCGCTCGGCTGGAAGCCGGGCCAGAGCACCGAGCACGACGGGATCCCCTTCCCCTGGCCCGCCACCGCGGGCACCGGGAAGCCCGACAACGTCGTGGCCGGCGGCCAGGCCGTCCAGATCACCGGGAGCGGCAGCAGGCTCGGCTTCGTCGGCACCAGCACCTTCGGCAGCACCTCGGGCACCGGCACCGTCGTCTACACCGACGGCACCACGCAGACGTACGCCCTCGCGCTGTCCGACTGGTGGGCCGGCTCACCCACCCAGGGCAGCGACTTCGCCGCCTCCACGCCGTACCTGAACAACGGCGGCGGGCAGCAGACGCAGACCGTGCACATGTCCGCGGCGACCGTCGACCTGCTGCCGGGCAAGACCGTGCAGGCGATCACCCTGCCGAACGTCAGCAAGGGCCAGGTGGACCACCAGGTGGGCATGCACCTGTTCTCCGTCACCATCGGCGGCTGAGACCGCAGCCGGCGCACAAAGACGGCCGCCCCGCCCGGTGACCCCGGGCGGGGCGGCCGTGTGTCCGGCCCCCGTACGCGCTCAGGAGGAGCTGAAGGCCGAGTCGAAGGACGCGGCGGGCGGCTCGATCGCGGCCAGCGCCCGCACGTGCGCCAGCGCCTGGGGGGCGCCCAGCGTGCGGTCCATCCCGGCGTCCTCCCACTCCACCGAGATCGGCCCCGCGTAGCCGATGCTGTTGAGCATCCGGAAGACCGGCTCCCACGGCACCTCGCCGTGCCCGGTCGAGACGAAGTCCCAGCCGCGCCGCGGGTCGCCCCACGGCAGGTGCGAACCCAGCCGCCCGTTTCGCCCGTTCAGCTGCTTGACGGACTCCTTGCAGTCGACGTGGTAGATGCGGTCCTTGAAGTCCCACAGGAAGCCGACCGGGTCCAGGTCCTGCCACACGAAGTGGCTCGGGTCGAAGTTCAGCCCGAAGGCCGGGCGGTGGCCGATCGCCTCAAGGGTGCGCACGGTCGTCCAGTAGTCGTACGCGATCTCGCTGGGGTGCACCTCGTGCGCGAAGCGCACACCCACCTCGTCGAAGACGTCCAGGATCGGGTTCCAGCGGTCGGCGAAGTCCTGGTAGCCGCGGTCGATCATCTCCGGCGGCACCGGCGGGAACATCGCCACGGTGTGCCAGATCGACGACCCGGTGAAGCCCACCACGGTGTCCACGCCGAAGGCCGCCGCGGCCCGCGCGGTGTTCTTGATCTCCTCGGCCGCCCGCTGCCGCACGCCCTCCGGCTCCCCGTCGCCCCAGATCCTGGGCGGCAGGATGCCCTTGTGGCGCTCGTCGATCGGATGGTCGCAGACCGCCTGCCCGGTCAGGTGGCAGGAGATCGTCCAGCACTTCAGCCCGTGCTTGTCCAGGGTGTCGCGCAGCCGCGGCAGGTAGCCGTCGTCGCTGAGCGCCGCCTCGACGTCGAAGTGGTCGCCCCAGCAGGCGATCTCCAGGCCGTCGTAGCCCCACTGCGAGGCCAGCCGGCACACCTCGGTGAAGGGCAGATCGGCGAACTGGCCGGTGAAGAGCGTGACGGGTCGTGCCATGTGCGGCCTCCTGTGGCAGCGGATGGGCTGTGTCGGGGCGTTCCGGGACGTGCGTGCGGTCAGGATTTCGCCGGTGCGGTCAGGACTTCGCCGGTGCGCCCTGCACTGGGATGTGGACGCCGAGCGCCGCCGCGCTGGACTCGACGGCCGCGAGCACCTTCTGCACCTGGAGCCCGTCGCCGAACGACGGCCGCGGGTCCGTACCCTCCGCGACGGCCGTGACGAAGTCGCGCACCTGGTGGGTGAAGGTGTGCTCGTAGCCGATCAGGTGGCCCGGCGGCCACCAGGCGTCGAGGTACGGGTGGGTCGGCTCGGTCACCAGGATGCGCCGGAACCCGGCCGTCGAGGAGTCCTCGGAGCGGTCGTGGAAGGCCAGTTCGTTCATCGACTCGGCGTCGAAGGCCAGCGAGCCCGCCGACCCGCTGATCTCGATCCGCATCGCGTTCTTGTGCCCGGTGGCGAACCGCGTCGCCTCGAACACCCCGATCGCGCCGCCGTCGAACCGGGCTGTGAACAGCGCCGCGTCGTCGACCGTCACCGCACCGCGCTCGCTGCTCGCCGTCCCCGACAGGCCGCTGGAGCTGGCCGGCAGCGGGCGCTCGGTCACGAACGTCTCCAGCACCGCGCCCACCGAGGAGATCCGCTGACCGGTCAGGTACTGCGCCACGTCGATGCTGTGCGCGCCCAGGTCGCCGAGCGCGCCGGAGCCCGCCCGGTCCTTGCGCAGCCGCCACGCCAGCGGGAACTCCGGGTCCACCAGCCAGTCCTGCAGGTACTGCGCCCGCACCTGGTGGATCCTGCCCAGCCTGCCCTGCTCGACCAGCTGTCTGGCCAGCGCGAGCGCGGGCACCCTGCGGTAGTTGAAGGCCACCATGGAACGGACGCCGTCCGCCGCGGCCTTCTGCGCGGCAGCTGCCATCTCCTCAGCCTCGCGCACCGAGTTGGCCAGCGGCTTCTCGCACAGCACGTGCTTGCCCGCGGCGAGCGCCGCAAGCGCGATCTCGGCATGGCTGTCACCTGGCGTGCAGATGTCCACCACGTCGATGTCGGGGCGGGCGACCAGCTCCCGCCAGTCGGTCTCGGCGGACTGCCAGCCGTACCGCTCCGCGGCCTGCTGCACGCGCTCCGCCGACCGGCCGCAGACCGCGGCCAGTTCGACCCGCAGCGGCAGTTCGAAGAAGCGCCCGGCGGTGCGCCACGCGTGCGAGTGCGCCGCTCCCATGAAGGCATGTCCCACCATGCCGATCCGCAGGGGCTGCGGAGCTGTCGTCGTCACGTGCGTCCTCCTCGGGCGGCACTGGGCCGTGAATCGTTATTCATCCGGCATCGACTGAAACTCGTGGAGTTGGATAGAACAGTTCGCGAGTTTCTGCCTGAACTTCGTCATAAGTCAAGGCTCTTGACCGGGCCGGACGCAAGAGGGCGCGGCGCGCGGACCAGGACACCGCGTGCCGACATGCACACACCCCCGGGGGTAACGATCGACACACCAGTGAACCTGCGCGAGGTCGGAAGGCTGCGGGTCCTCGAAGCCCTGCATGCCACACCGCGCAGCAGCCGCCCCGAACTGGTACGGGTCACCGGCCTGTCCCGGGCCACCGTCTCGTCGCTGGTCGCCGACCTCATCGCGGTCGGCCTGGTCACCGAGGAGGAGCCGGACACCGACGACCCGGAGCCGCGCCGCACCGGGCGCCCCGCACAGTCGCTGTCCCTGGTGCCGACCGCGGGCTACGCGATCGGCGCCGACATCGGGCACCAGCACGTGCGGGTGAACCTGTGCGACCTGTTCGGCACGGTGCTGTGGGAGCACTGGGTGGCCAAGGACGTCGACCGCGCGCCCGAGGAGACCCTCGACCTGGTCGCGGTCCTGGTCGGCCGCGCCCTCCAGGAGACCGGCGTCGCCAGGAGCCGGGTGCTCGGCATCGGCGCCGGCATCGCCTCCCCGGTCGAGAAGGGCAGCGGCGAACTCGGCGCCGAGGGCATCATGCCCGGCTGGGTCGGCCTGCACCTCACCGACGAGCTGAAGAAGCGCACCGCGCTCCCGGTCCGTGTCACCAACGACGCGAACGCCGGCGCCCTGGCCGAGCTGATGTACGGGGCCGGGCGGCAGATCGGCGACATGGTCTACGTACGGCTGTCCGCCGGTATCGGCGCCGGCATCGTCAGCAACGGGCAGCTGCTGCTCGGCGCCCGCGGGCTCGCCGGCGAGATCGGCCACCTGCCGCTCATCGCCGACGGCCTCATCTGCCGCTGCGGCAACCGCGGCTGCCTGGAGACGGTGGCCAGTCCCGTCGCCATCGCCCGGCTGCTCACGCAGAGCTGGGGCCGGCCGGTCGCCGCACGCGAACTGCCCATGCTGATCAAGCAGCGCAACACCGGGGCGCTGCGGGCCGTCCGGGACGCCGGTGACGCGGTGGGGCGCGCGCTGTCCACCCTGGTCACGCTGCTCAACCCGCGGCTCATCGTGGTCGGCGGCGACCTGGCGGGGGCCGGCGAGGACCTGCTCGAACCGCTGCGCGCCGGGGTACGGCGGCACACCCTGCCCTCGGCGGCCCGGGGCGTCGAGATCGTCACCGGCGGGCTGGGCGACGGCGCGGAAGTCCGCGGAGCCGCGGGCCTGGTCCTCGCCGGCGCCCCCCACCTGCTGTCGACCATGCCCCCGGGCGAGGCGGCGTGACGGCGGTCAGGTCCGGGCGAGCAGGGTGAAGGCGGCGCCCTCGGGGTCGGCCACCGTCGCGGCGGTGCCGTACGGCGTCGGGTGCGGCGGGGACAGGACGCGGCCGCCGAGCCGGGCGGCCAGTGCCGCGGAGTCCGCGACGTCCTCGACGGCGAACGAGGTCGTCCAGTGGGCGCCGCGGTCCCGCGGAAGGTCCCGGCCCACCCCGTGGATGCCGGCCACCGCGCGGCCGTCCAGCGTGAGCACGGCGCGGTCCTCCGCGTCGTCCCCCGCCGCCCGCTCCAGGCCGTAGCCGAAGACGGCCTCGTAGAACTTGCCGACCAAGGTCGCGTCGTTCGTGACGAGTTCGCTCAGCGCCACGCTCCCCGGCACGCCGGTGACGTCGGCGCCGCTGAGCAACCCGCCCTGCCAGATGCCGAAGACGGCGCCCGACGGGTCCACCGCGACCGCCAGCCGGCCGTCCTCGCCGATGTTGAGCGGCCCGATGCCGACCGTGCCGCCGCACTCCCGTACCGACTCCGCGGCATGGTCGGCGTCGTCGGCGGCGAGCATCGTGGTCCAGGACACCGGCCGGTGCGGCTCCGGTGCGCCCTCGCCGATGCCGGCGACCCGCAGGCCGCCGATCCCGGCGAGCGAGTAGTTGCCGAGCTGCTGCGGGCCGGGGGTGAACTCCCAGCCGAACAGCGTCCCGTAGAAGTCCCGGGCCAGGTCGGCCCGGTGCGCCATCAGGCTGGCCCAGCAGGGTGTGCCGGGGGGACGCCGGGACGGTACCTCGGTGGTCATGCGAACGCTCTCCTCATCGGCAGCCCGCTGCCTGCCCGGCTTCCGCGGGGTTGGCAGGTCCGATCGTCGCACCGACGGGAGCCGGAGCGCTGTCGGCCGCGCCGGGTACAACTGCCCTGCCTCCACAATAGGTACATGGAATTTCTCATCAGCGCGGCCGAACTGGCCGCCGCCCCCGTACCGCCGGTCCTGCTGGACGTGCGCTACCGGATGGGCGGCCCGCCCGGACACGGCGAATACGCCAAGGGCCACATCCCCGGGGCGCGTTACGTCGACCTGGACGCGGAACTGGCCGCGCCGCCGGGAGCGGCCGGGCGGCACCCGCTGCCCGACGCGGCCGGGTTCGGCGCGGCAATGCGCCGCGCGGGGGTCGGCGCGGACACCGACGTCGTCGTGTACGACGACTGGAACGGCTGGGGTCCCGCCCGTGCCTGGTGGCTGCTGCGCTGGGCGGGTCACCGGCGGGTCCGGGTCCTGGACGGCGGCCTGGCCGCCTGGCGGGCCGCAGGGCAGCCGCTGAGCGCCGAGGAACCGGTGCCGGGGGAGGGCGACTTCGTACCGGAGCCGGGCGCCATGCCCATGGTGGACGCGGAGGGCGCCGCCGCGCTGGCCCGGCGGGGGACACTGCTCGACGCCCGCGCGGCGGAGCGCTACCGCGGCGAGGTCGAGCCCATCGACCCGGTCGCCGGCCACATCCCCGGCGCCGTCAACGCCCCCACCACGGCCAACGCGGCACCCGACGGCACCTTCCTGCCCGCCGCGGACCTCGCCGCCCGCTTTGCCGCGCTGGGCGTGGCACCCGGCACGGAAGTCGGCGTCTACTGCGGCTCCGGCGTCTCCGCCGCCCACCAGATCCTCGCCCTCGCGGAGGCGGGCATCCCCGCGACCCTCTACCCGGGCTCCTGGAGCGAATGGGTCGCCGACCCCACCCGTCCCATCGCCACGGGCCCGAGCCCGGACTGAGAGCCCGGGCCGGGTGCCCCCGCGCCAGGACGGCGCCCCCAGGGGCGCGAGGCCGCGCCTGATGTGCGGCCGGCGCCGCGCGGGCGCGCCCAGCCTGCAAACGACCGCGGTGCGGCGACGGACCGCCACCACGTCCGGGCGGCTCCGGGGGCGGAACTGCGGGCTCAGGCCCCGCTTACCGTCCCGCGCGGACGGACCGCCGCCACCTCAGGGGCGCGGGGAACCGCGCGACCGGCCCACCACCGGGGCGCGGGTCGTCACCGACCCGCAGGGGCTGTCCCTGTCGGAGACGGACCACCGGCCGCTGGCGAGCTGAGCGCGCAGTTCCCCGCGCCCCTGGTAAGGAACCCACCGACGCGGTGGCACCCGGAAAAGTCCACCGGGCAGGGAAGAGGCACCCACCGACGCGGTGGCGCCCCCGGCAGGCAGGTGCAGGCACACTCCGGCGAAACCGGGCGCGGCAGGGCACCCCGAAGGAGCTCTGCACCGCAGGGGCACCCTGGGGGACGCTCGCCCGGCAGGGCAGGGAACCCCCACCCGGGGGACCCGGGGGTGGCTCACGGCAGGAAGTTATTCCTGCTTCTTGCGGCGGCTGCCGAAGACGATCTCGTCCCAGCTGGGGACGGTCGCCCTGCGGCCCGGCCGGACGCCGTCCGCCTCGGCCTGGCGGTCGGTGGTGCCGACCAGCCGGTCGCGGTGGCCCGCGACGGCCCGCGGCATCAGGACGTCCGCGTAGGCCGACCCCGCGCTTGCCGCGGGTGCCGCCGTCTCCTGCTCGGCCTCGGCCGCCGGCTCGGCCGGCACCGGGTCCGGCGGAGCCGTGGGCGGCGCGGGTACGACCATGTCGCCGCGGAAGCTCGGCACCGCCTCCAGCAGGCTGGTCAGCGAGTCGCGCTCCTCCGGCTCCACGGCCGCCGCGGCCCGTTCCTCGGCCCGTGCCTCCCGGGCGTCGCGGGCGGATTCGCGGTCCTGGCGGTCCAACTGCCGGTCGAGTGCCCGGTCCAGCGGGCGGTCCCGCGGCAGCCGGGCGATCCTGGGCACGAAGGGAAAGCTCGGCTCCTGCGCCTGCGACTGCGCCTGGGTGGTCTCGCCGATCAGCGACCTGGCCTCGTCGTCGACGGCCTGTACCAGCCGGCGCGGCGGGTCGTACGTCCAGCTCGCCGAGTGCGGTTCACCGGCCACCCGGTAGACCAGCAGCACCTCCCAGGTGCCGTCGTCGCGCCGCCAGGAGTCCCAGAGCACGGTCTCCTTCTCGGCGCCGCGCAGCAGCAGCCGCTCGGCCACCGCCTCGCCGAGCTGCGGGCCTGTGCTCTCGCCCTGCCGCCTGACCGGGGTCTTCCTGGCCCGCTCGGCCATGAATGCGCGCTCGGCCAGCACGGGACCCTCGAAGCGGCGCACGCGCTCGACCGGGATGCCGGCCATCTGCGCGACCTCTTCCGCGGAGGCACCCGAGCGTATCCGCGCCTGGATGTCGCGGGGCCGCAGGTGGCTCTCGACCTCGATCTCGATCTGGCCCAGCCTGGCGCGGTCGTTGCGGACCGCGGCGCGCAGCCGCTCGTCGATCGGGAGCGTGTATTCCGTGCTGTCTGCAGCCTTGAGCACCAGTCGTGTGCCGTCGTTGCTGACGGCCACGACGCGCAGTTCGGGCACGGTTACCTCCCGGGTGGTGCCTGCCGACGTCGGTTGCGTCGCTGCTCCCGTTGGACGAGTGTGGCCTGCCCGGGTGCAGCGTGCCACAACCTTGCAGAGTTACCCGGCGTGTCGGCACTGCCTGGTGACACGCCGTTATGGGACGGTGGTCGATTGGCCACTCAGTGTGACCGATCGCCGCACACCGGGACGAGTGCCGTCGAGGCTTCCTCCCGTTCGTCCGGGCGACCGGACGGGCAACCGGGAGCACGGATTCGTCACGGTACTCCATTTGGGCCAGCGGGGGGCGGCTGCCGCGCCGCCGAATGTGGTGCGCGGAGCGGTAGTTGAGTGACCCGGCTCACTCGTTCGTGACGCGCACCGGGGGCAAAAAGGGGCGAAGGGTTACGAACCAAGCACCCGCCGGAGGTAGTCGTTGGCGAACAGCCGTCCAGGGTCCAATTGATCACGGAGCTGTGTGAACTCCGCGAAGCGCGGATAGACCGTCCGAAAATAGTCCGCGTCCCGGGTGTGCATCTTGCCCCAGTGCGGCCGGCCGCCCCGCTCTGTCATGATCTTCTCGACCGCGGTGAAATACTCCTGGTATCGGCTGCCGCGGTACATGTGCACCGCGATGTACGCACTGTCCCGGCCGGAAGCCGTCGACAGCGCGATGTCGTCGGCCGGCGCGACCCGCACCTCCACCGGGAAGCTGATCCGCAGCGAGGACCGCTCCACCATCGCCTTGAGCTGCCGGATCGCGTCCACCGCGGCCTCCCGCGGCACCGCGTACTCCATCTCCACGAAGCGCACCCGGCGCGGGCTGGTGAAGACCTTGTAGGGGATGTCGGTGTACGTGCGGGCCGACAGCGCCCTGCTGGAGATCCTGGCGATGCCCGGGATGGCGGCGGGAGCGGCCCTGCCCACCGCGCAGGCGGCCTGGAAGACCCCGTTGGACAGCAGTTCGTCGTCGATCCAGCCGCGGACCGCGGGAAGCGGCGCCGCAGGACCCTGACTGCGGTTGTTCCGCTTGGTGTTGCAGCTGTCGGTGTGCGGGAACCAGTAGAACTCGAAGTGCTCGTTCTCCGCGGCCATCGCGTCGAACTCGGACATCACCCGGTCGAAGGGCATCGGCTCCTCGCGGGCGGTCAGCAGGAAGACCGGCTCCACCGCGAAGGTGACCGCGCTGATCACGCCGAGCGCGCCGAGGCCGACCCGGGCCGCGGCGAAGACCTCGGGCCGCTCGTCGGCCGAGCAGGTGAGCACCGAGCCGTCCGCCGTGACGATCTCCAGCGCGGTGATCTGCGCGGCGATCGACCCGGAGTCGCGCCCGGTGCCGTGGGTGCCGGTGCTGGTGGCGCCGGCGACCGTCTGCTCCATGATGTCGCCCATGTTGGTCGGCGACAGGCCCTCGGCGGCCAGCGCCGCGTTGAGGTGTTTGAGCTGCACGCCGGCCTCGGCGGTCACGGTGCCCGCGGCCTTGTCGATGGAGCGGATCGCGGTCAGCCGCTCGGGGCGGATCAGCACCCCGCCGGTGGCGGCGGCCGAGGTGAAGGAGTGGCCCGAGCCGACCGCCTTGGCCGTCAGGCCGTCGGCGGCCGCCGCCCGCAGCACCTCGGCCAGTTCACCGGCCGAGGCCGGCGCCACGGTGCGCACCGGGCGCGCGGCGACGTTGCCCGCCCAGTTACGCCACACCCTCGTGTCCGTCGACCGCGTCGTGCGCGTCGATCGTGCCGTGCCTGTCGTCGTGCCCACCGCGCGGCTCCTCCCGCTCCGCCGCCGGACGCAGCCGGCGATACCCGAGTCCTGCCACCGTCGCGGCGAACAGCGCCGCGCAGGCGGGCACCGCGAACGCCGTCGAGGCGCCGTGCGCGTCGGTCACCCGCCCGGCGAGCGCGGCCCCCAGGGCGACGCCGATCGCGAGCCCCGTGGAGGTCCACGTGATGCCCTCGGTCAGCCGTGCCCGCGGTACCAGCCGTTCGACCAGGTTCATCGTCGTCACCATGGTCGGTGCGATCGTCAGACCGGAGAAGAACAGCGCCATGGCCAGGAACGCGAGATTTCCGACCAGTAGTGGCGGGATCATACTCACCGCCATCAGGCACACGCCCAGCAGGAACCGCCCTTGTGCGCTCCCACGCGGTCTGATCAGGCCGAAGGCGAGTCCGGCCAGGCACGAGCCGAGGGCATATGTCGCCAGCACCAGGCTCGCGGCCGGCTTGTGGCCGCGCTCGTCCGCGAAGGCCAGGGTGATCACGTCCACCGCGCCGAAGACCATCCCGGTGCCCACGAACACCCCGAAGAGCACCGGCATGCCGGGAGCCCGCAGCGCCGAGCCACCCGCGTGGTCGGCGCGCGGATGCGGCTGCGGCTCGGTGCGGCGCTGCGCGGTCAGCAGCAGCACGCCGATGCCCAGGAAGACGGCGGCCAGCAGCGGCCCCGCCTCGGCGAACCAGACCGTGCACAGTCCGATGGACAGAATCGGGCCGAGAATGAAGACGATCTCGTCCACCACTGACTCGAACGAATACGCCGTGTGCAGAAGTTCCGGCGCCCCCCGGTGGATGGCCGACCAGCGCGCCCGCACCATCGCGCCCAGGCTCGGCGTGGTGCCGACGCCCACCGCGCACACGAAGAGCAGCCAGCGCGGCGCCCCGCCCTTCACCGCGGCCAGCAGCGTCAGCACCGAGAGCACGGTGACCGCCGCGGTCGGCCGCAGCACCCGCGCCTGCCCGTACCTGTCCACCAGCCTCGACACCTGCGGCCCCATGGCGGCGCCGGAAAGCGCCACGGTCGCCGACAGCGCGCCGGCGAGCCCGTACTGCCCGGTGGTCTGCGAGATCATCGTCACGATGCCGATCCCCAGCATCGACAGCGGCATCCGCCCGACCAGGCCGGCGGCGGAGAAGGCCCTGGTGCCGGGCGCCGCGAAGATCGCGCGGTAAGGGCTGGTCACGAAGGCGCTCCCGGTAAGGACTCTGGTGGGTCCTTACAGCTTACGAACCCTGGCAACCGGTTAAACGCCTCGCGCGCGGCGGGGCCGGTCGGGGGCGCTCGCCGGCTGGTGGCAGGATCGGAGCCATGCCAGAGCAGTCACCCAAGACCGACGCCCGCGTGCCGGGGACCGCAGCGCCGGGCACCGATCCGGCCCCCTACGACGCGCTGTTGCTGCTGTCCTTCGGCGGCCCCGAGGGACCCGACGACGTGGTGCCGTTCCTGGAGAACGTGACCCGCGGCCGCGGCATCCCGCGCGAGCGCCTCAAGGAGGTCGGCAGGCACTACTTCCTCTTCGGCGGCGTCAGCCCGATCAACGCGCAGAACCGCGACCTGCTGGACGCGCTGCGCAAGGACTTCGCCGAGCACGGCCTCGACCTGCCGGTCCACTGGGGCAACCGCAACTGGGCGCCCTACCTGACCGACACCCTGCGGGAGATGTCGGACGCCGGCCACCGCCGGATCGCCGTGCTGGCCACCAGCGCCTACGCCTCCTACTCCGGCTGCCGGCAGTACCGCGAGAACCTGGCCGCCGCCCTTGCCGCGCTCGCCGCCGAGGGGCGTGCGGTGCCGCAGGTCGACAAGCTGCGGCACTACTTCAACCACCCCGGCTTCGTCGAGCCCATGGCCGAGGCGACGCTGGCCGCGCTCGCCGCCCTGCCGCCCGCGGTACGGGCCGGCGCGCGGCTCGCCTTCACCACCCACTCGATCCCGACCGCCTCGGCCGACACCTCGGGTCCCGTGGAGGGCCACGGCGACGGCGGCGCCTACGTCGCCCAGCACCTGGACACCGCCCGGCTGGTCGCCGACGCGGTGCGGGCCGCGGACGGCGTCGAGCGCCCCTGGGAGCTGGTCTACCAGTCCCGCAGCGGCTCTCCGCAGATCCCGTGGCTCGAACCCGACATCTGCGACCACCTGGAAGAGGCGCAGGCCGACGGAGCGCCCGCCGTCGTCATGGTGCCGATCGGCTTCGTCTCCGACCACATGGAGGTGAAGTACGACCTGGACACCGAGGCGGCCGCCAAGGCCGCGGAGCTGGACCTGCCGGTGAGCAGGGCCGCCACCGTCGGGGCCGACCCGCGCTTCGCCGCGGCCGTGCGCGAGCTGGTGCTGGAGCGGGCCGCCACCGAGCGCGGCGCGGCCCCGGTACGGTGCGCGCTCGGCGCGCTCGGCCCGAGCCACGACATCTGCCCCGCGGGCTGCTGCCCCGCAAGGAACCCGCTGCCCGCCGCCGCAGGAATGGAGTGAGGAGTCACGTGAGCACCCATGCGTCACCGTCCGACCGCACCGCGCAGTACGCCGAGCTGCTCGGGGTCGCCCTCGACGCGGCCCGCAGGGCCGGCGCCCTGCTGCGGGACGGCCGCCCGGCCGACCTCGGTGTCGCCGCCACCAAGAGCAGCCAGGTCGACGTCGTCACCGAGATGGACATCGCGGCCGAGAAGCTGATCACCGACCACATCGGCCGGCTCCGCCCGGACGACGGCCTCCTCGGCGAGGAGGGCGCGAGCCGCGCGGGCACCAGCGGGGTGCGCTGGGTCATCGACCCCCTGGACGGCACCGTGAACTACCTCTACGGCCTGCCGTCCTGGGCGGTCAGCATCGCCGCCGAGTGGGACGGCGAGGTGGTCGTGGGCGTCGTGGAGGCCCCGATGCGCGGCGAGACCTACCAGGCGGTGCTGGGCGGCGGCGCCCTGGTCAACGGCGCCCCCGCGCGCCGCAGGCCGGCGCCGGAGCTGTCCCACGCGCTGGTGGGCACCGGTTTCGGCTACGTCGCCCAGCGGCGTGCCGCGCAGGCCGAGGTGGTGCGCACGCTGCTGCCGCAGGTCCGCGACATCCGGCGCGGCGGGTCGGCCGCGATCGACCTTGTCGACGTGGGCTGCGGTCGGCTCGACGCGTACTACGAGCGCGGGCTCAACCCCTGGGATCTCGCCGCGGGCGACCTCTTCGCCCGCGAGGCCGGTGCGCTCACCGGCGGGCGGCCGGGGGAGCGTGCGTCGGGCGACCTCACGGTCGCCGCCCCCACGGGGCTCTTCGAGCCGCTCCAGCAGCACCTGGAGGCGCTGGGCGCCTGGCACGACTGACCCGACCCCGGTCCGTACAGGCGGCGGGCATGCGAACGCCCCGGCTCCCTCCTGGGGCCGGGGCGTGCGGCTTGGGGGTCAGGCGACCTTGGGCCGTACGTCCACGCCGTGCTCCGCTGCGAGCCTGCGCAGGTCGTCCAGCTCGCCCTGCTCGACCTCGGCGAGGAATTCGTCGCCCGTCTCCCGCGCCTTCCGCAGGTCGGACTCCGTCGTGTGTATGCGCTGCAGGATTCCGGTGGTGAACGCGTCCATTGCGCCCCCTCGTCGTCTCCGTTGACACGGGGAATGTGTCAAGCCAGATGCCACGCGCGGCAACGCGCGACAGGCGTGGTGGGTGGGTGTGCAGTCGTCCTCCCCGCCATGCCCGGAGCGGAAACCTCATCGGTACGAAGGAAATTCCGCGGGCGGCGCACTTACCGCCGATTTACCGGTGCCCGGTGCAGGATGGAGGAGCATTCCCACAGCTCACGGAAGGAACAGCGCCTTGCGCGTACTGGTCGTCGAGGACGAGCAACTGCTCGCAGATGCGGTTGCCACCGGCCTTCGCCGCGAGGCCATGGCCGTCGACGTGGTCTACGACGGCGGCGCCGCCCTGGAGCGGATCGGTGTCAACGACTACGACGTGGTCGTACTGGACCGTGACCTCCCGGTCGTGCACGGCGACGACGTGTGCCGGCAGATCGTCGAGCTGGGGCTGCCCACCCGGGTGCTGATGCTCACCGCCGCGGGCGACGTCAGCGACCGGGTCGAGGGCCTGGAGCTGGGCGCCGACGACTACCTGCCCAAGCCCTTCGCCTTCACCGAGCTCACCGCCAGGGTCCGCGCGCTCGGCCGCCGTACGACCGCGGCCCTGCCGCCGGTGCTGGAGCGCTCCGGCATCCGGCTCGACCCGAACCGCCGCGAGGTGACCAGGGACGGCGCAGAGGTGCACCTGGCGCCCAAGGAGTTCGCCGTGCTCGAGGTGCTGATGCGCAGCGAGGGCTCGGTGGTCTCGGCCGAGCAGCTGCTGGAGAAGGCCTGGGACGAGAACACCGACCCGTTCACCAACGTGGTGCGCGTCACGGTGATGACGCTGCGACGCAAGCTCGGCGAGCCCCCGGTGATCGTCACCGTGCCCGGCTCCGGCTACCGGATCTGATCACGTGGCCACCGCATCCCCCTCCTCCCCGCCGCCCCCCGCCCCGAACGCCCCGCCGCGCCCGCCGTGGGACCCGCAGTCCGCCGAGGGCCAGCCGCCGTGGCTGCGGCCGACCATCCGGATACGGCTGACCGTGCTCTACGGCGGCATGTTCCTGATCGCCGGCGTCCTGCTGCTGTGGATCATCTACCTGCTGGCCGCACAGGCCATCCGGCAGGGCAGCGAGCTGCCCTTCAAGATCATCAACGGCAGCATCCAGCCGATCGACTGCGCCGCGCTGCCCTCCAGCGGGCAGAGCACCCAGCAGGAGTTCACCGCCGCGATCAACAGCTGCATGCAGCACCAGCGCGACCTGGCGCTCAACACCATGCTCAAGCGTTCGCTGCTGGCCCTGATCGGCCTCGCGGTGGTGGCCTTCGCCTTCGGCTACGTGATGGCCGGCCGGGTGCTGGCCCCGCTGGGCCGGATCACCAGGACCGCCCGCAGCGTGGTCGGCTCCGACCTCAAGCGCAGGATCGAGCTGGACGGCCCGGACGACGAGCTCAAGGAGCTGGCCGACACCTTCGACGAGATGCTGGACCGGCTGGAGCGCTCCTTCGACGCCCAGCGCCGCTTCGTGGCCAACGCCTCGCACGAGCTGCGCACCCCGCTGGCGATCAACCGCACGCTGCTGGAGGTCCAGCTCTCCGATCCGGAGGCCTCCGCCGACCTCCAGCAGCTCGGCAAGACCCTGCTGGCCACAAACGAGCGCAGCGAGCAGCTGGTGGAGGGCCTGCTGCTGCTGGCCCGCAGCGACAACGAGATCATCGACCGCAAGCCGGTGGATCTGGCCGAGGCGGCCTCCCAGGCGCTGGAGCAGACCCGTGGCGAGGCCCAGGCAAAGGGCGTGGAGCTGCGCGCCGCCCTGGAGCCCGCGGTCGTCCAGGGCAACGGCGTGCTGCTGGAGCGCATCGCGCTGAATCTGGTGCAGAACGCGGTCCGGTACAACGTCCCCGAGGGCGGCTGGGTCGAGGTCGGCACCGAGGTGCGCAACGGCCACGCGCTGATCGTGGTGGCGAATACCGGACCTGTCGTCCCGGCATATGAGATCGACAATCTTTTCGAGCCCTTCCGGCGGCTGCGCACCGAGCGCACCCGAAGCGACAAGGGCGTCGGACTCGGCCTCTCCATCGCCCGCTCGGTGGCCAGGGCACACGGCGGGGTGATCACCGCGGAGCCGCGCGACGGCGGTGGCCTGGTCATGAGGGTCGCCATCCCGGTCTGACCGGCGGCGCGAAGATGCCCAAGTGCGGTGTGAACCGCGTCACGCCGATGATCACCGGCCGTGGCGGCCCGCCCGAGCCCTGTTCGCTTTGGGAGTAATTTTGCGGTCTGTGCCGCGTCCGAGCGAGTTGTGATCGATCGCACACACGATTTCCCCATCGCCTACACTCAGTGATCAAGACATTGGGGAAAAGACCGGAAAATCCATGTTTCCGCAGGTCATGATCACGGGAAGTACACAGACTGGTGGCCGCGGCGGAACCGATCCCGGCCAACGGAGACCATGATCGGCCACCCGTGCGATCACCCCTTCGGGGGCGTAGCTGGGTGTCGATTGAGTAACAGGCCTTGATGTGAGGCAAAATCTCCGCCTCAGGTCGGGCACAAGTCCGGCCTCCCGCGCGTTACGTGCGCTGGAGACACCGCAGACACCCACAGGGGGAGAGCGAAAAATGGCTACGGATTACGACACCCCACGCAAGACCGACGATGACGTCAACGAGGACAGCATCGAGGAACTGAAGGCACGCAGGAACGAGAAGTCGACCTCCGCGGTCGACGTCGACGAGTTCGACCAGGCCGAGTCACTGGAACTGCCTGGCGCCGACCTCTCCAACGAGGAGCTGTCGGTCCGCGTGCTGCCGAGGCAGGCGGACGAGTTCACCTGCATGAGCTGCTTCCTGGTCCACCACAGGAGCCAGCTCGCCTCCGAGAAGAACGGCAACCCGATCTGCCGCGACTGCGCGGCCTGATAGGTGTGACCGGTACGCCGGAGGGCCGTGAGGGCGCCGAGCGAGGCCGTGCGGCCTCGCTCGCGGCCACGACCGCCCGCGGCCTCGGCCGGGGCGTCAGGTACGGCGTGAGCGGTGTGAGCGGCGGGGCCCGCAAAGGCGGCACCGTCGCGCGGGCCGGGATCGGTTCGGTCGCCGAGCGGCTCATCGACGTGGCACCCCGCATTCCGGTGCGGGACCTGGCCACCTTGCGCCGGCAGTTTCCCGGGTTCGGCCCGGAAGCGATCGCGGACCGGCTGATCGCCACCGCGGTCAAGGGCACGATGACGGTCGGCGCCGGGGTCGGCGCCGCCGCGATGCTGCCCACCCCGCCGGCCATGCCGGCCGAACTGGTGACCGAGACGCTGGGCGTCGCGGCCATCGAGTACAAGCTCATCGCCGAGCTGCACGAGGTCTACGGACTGCGCGTCCCCGGCGGCGCCCGCGAGCGGGCGACCGCCTATCTGTGGTCCTGGACCGAGCAGCGCGGTATCGATGTGCTGAAGCTGTCCACCGTCAATGTCGCGCTGGGCAGCAGCATGAAACGCGAGATGCGGCAGCGGCTGCTGCGCAGGACACTGCGCAACGCACCCGTCCTGACCCCGTTCATGATCGGCGCGGCCGTCGGGGCGGTGATGAACCGCCGGGACACCCGCAAACTCGCCGAGCGGGTCCGCCGCGACCTGCGCGCGACGCAGTTCCCCTGGCCGGACCTGCCGGTGGCCGAGGCCGGCCCCGGACCGTATCCCGCGCCCGGCGCGGCCGCGGGCGACCGGGGCGAGGACCCGGGAGCCCCCGGCGACGGCGAAGCCGGACCGTAAGGCTCTAGCCGGCGTCCACGGTCCTGACCGCGTCGAGAGCCGCCGCGAGCCGCTGCGGAGAACGCGTCGACAGATAGACGTACGGCGTCGGGTCCGCCGGATCGGTCACCTCGACCTTGAGCGCCGTCGGCACGTACGAGCGCATCAGCATGAAGGCCCGCGGGTCCGCCTTGTGCGACCGCCAGGCCACCGTCTCCTGCGGATCCAGCACGGTCGCCGCACCCAGTGCCTCCACCGGGATCCTCGCCTTGCCCGCGACCAGCGAGCCGGCCACCACCCTGATCCGGGCCGACCCGTAGGAGCTGACCGCCATCATGGACAGGGCCGCCCCGCCGACCAGGCCGGCCAGCAGCGGCAGCGGGCCGAAGGGAAGCAGGATCAGCGCCACCGCCACGCCCGCGGCGATGGCCAGGAACCACCAGGAACGCGGGACGGTGAGGCGTTCGTCGTAAGGCTGCATGGCACCAGACTGCCATGTGCCGCCGGGACGGCCGCGGGCACGGCGGGAAGGCACAGCGCAGGAGGGTAGGGTCTCGGGCGTGAGTGCAGCCACGACACCCTCCGGCGCGGGACGGCCCAGCCTGACGCCGCCGTCCGACGCCACCGAGCCGGTACGGCACCCCGACGCGCCCGCGCCGGGCGAACTGCTGGGCGCGCACTACGACCAGTGCTTCGGCTGCGGCGATGCGCAGCCGCACGGACTGCACCTGGCGGCCAGGGCGGGCGAAGGCGTCAGCGTGACCGCGGAGTTCACCGTGCAGCCCGCCCACCAGGGGGCTCCCGGGCTCGCGCACGGCGGAGTGCTCGTCTCCGCCCTCGACGAGACGCTGGGCTCGCTTGGCTGGCTGCTGCGGGTCATCGCGGTCACCGGCCGGCTGGAGTCGGACTTCGTCCGCCCGGTGCCGGTCGGCGCCACCCTGCATCTGACGGCCCGCTGCACCGCGGTCGCCGGCCGGAAGATCTACAGCAGCGCCGTGGGCCGGATCGGCGGCCCCGAAGGACCGGTGGCGGTCCGCGCCGACGCGCTCTTCGTCGAGGTCAAGCTCGACCACTTCACGGCCAACGGCAGGCCCGAGGAGATCAAGGCCGCGATGGACGACCCCGACCAGGTCAAGGTCGCCCGCGCCTTCGAGGTGAACCCGTGACCCGGCCCCCGGTGGACGTGCTGCTGCGCCGGCTCGACGAGTCGGTTCCGGTGCCCTCCTACGGGCATCCCGGGGACGCCGGTGTCGACCTGACCACCACCGAGGCCGCCGAGCTGGCGCCCGGCGAGCGGGCGGTGCTGCCCACCGGGATCTCCATCGCGCTGCCCGACGGCTACGCGGCCTTCGTGCACCCGCGCTCCGGCCTTGCCGCGCGCTGCGGAGTAGCACTGGTGAATGCCCCGGGAACGGTGGATGCCGGGTACCGTGGAGAGATCAAGGTGATCGTGGTCAATCTGGACCCACGCGAGCCCGTGCGGTTCGACAGGGGCGATCGGATCGCCCAACTGGTCGTCCAGCAGGTCGAGCGGGTCCGGTTCCACGAAGTGGCGGAGCTGCCCGGCTCCGCCAGGGCCGCGGGGGGCTTCGGCTCCACGGGGGGTCATGCCGCGGTGGAGACGCCGCAGGCTGACACGTCCAGATACGGATACGCATCGGTCGTAGCAGACCGGGAAGGACAGTGACCGTGTTCCGTCGTCGCAAGGAGCGCGAAGACGCCCTCGACGAGCTCGATGAGGCCGTCGAGGCCGAAGACGAGCTGGCCGAAGACGTCGAGGAGTCGGACGACTCCGGTGACTCCAACCGGTACAACCTTCCGCCCGCGCCGCGGCCCGACGGCCCGTGGGATGTGAGCGAGGTCAGGGAGCCCGGCGAAGGACGGGTCGACCTCGGCGGACTGTTCGTGCCCGGGGTCGAGGGCATGGAGCTGCGGGTGGAGGTGGCGGGCGAGTCGATCGTCGCTGCCACCGTGGTGCTGCGGGACAGCGCCGTCCAGCTGCAGGCGTTCGCCGCACCCAAGTCCGAGGGGATCTGGGGCGAGGTGCGCGAGGAGATCGCGTCCGGCATCACCCAGCAGGGCGGTGTCGTCGACGAGGTCGAGGGTCCGCTGGGCTGGGAGCTGCGGGCGCAGGTGCCCGTGCAGCTGCCGGACGGCACCAACGGGGTACAGCTGGTGCGCTTCGTCGGCTGCGACGGGCCGCGCTGGTTCCTGCGCGGGGTGATCTCCGGGCAGGGCGCTGTGCAGCCCGCCGCCGCGGGAGTGCTGGAGTCGGTCTTCCGCGACACCGTGGTGCTGCGCGGCGACTCCCCGATGGCGCCGCGCGACCCGATCGTGCTCAAGCTGCCCAACGACGCCCAGATGGTGCCGGACGGCACCGCGCCCGAGCAGGAGCCGTCGAAGTTCGGTGACGGCATCGACCCGATGCGCCGCGGCCCGGAGATCACCGAGCTGCACTGATGCCCGGGGCGCTGCGCGCCGTACGAGCGGTGCCCGCGGGTCCGGAACCGGCAACTGCCGTATCCGGACCCGCACCCGCGACGCGCCGAGGAGCGGGACCGGTATACGTGCCTGGCGCACCACGGCATTTCCGCAAAGATTGCGCAAAAATATTGCATCAACCGGAAAAATCCCCTCCGGTTATCTGAAAAGTCTTGCGCAGTGCCATCTACGGGACTAGCGTCACCGCCGGGCACGCTCGGTCGCCCGCAGCGCGGGGGGATCGGCATATGGCAACGGACTTACGGCCCGGGCGTGTGCGCCGCAGAGCCGGCGGCCCCACCGCGCCCGCCGCCGTCCGCGGCGGCACCCACCACCTCGCCGTACTACTCGCCGCGGCCCTCGCGATCCTGCTGTCCGCCACTGTGCTGTCGGCCCTCGCCGCGCTCGCGGACCGCTCCGTGCAGAGCGCTGTCCAGCAGCGGCTGTCCGACGACACCGACACCGGCGTCGACATCTTCGGCCAGTACCGGCCGCAGGACCTGGCCGACGGAGACAAGGCAGCCCGCGCCGCGCTCGACCGGGTCTTCGGCGAGGTGCCGTACCGCACGTACACCGCGCTGCGCTCCCCCGCCTCGACGAGCTCCGAATACTCCCTGATCCGCGCCGACGGCAATCTCAGCGGCGCATCGTCCGTGGTCGTCGCCCTGCCCGACCCCGCCGCGCATGCCCGGCTCACCGCCGGAGGCTGGCCGCAAGCCGCCGCGGGCAGGCCCGGAGCCCGCCTTCAGATGGCCCTCAGCCAGCCCGCCGCCGCCCGTGTCGGCCTGCGAGTCGGCGACAGCTTCCAGCTCCAGGTAGGCCCGCATCGCCTCGCTGTGCGACTCACCGGCACCTACCGTCCCGCGCCCGGCGACCCCGGTGTCCTGGCCGGACTCAGTAGCTCCTCCGGCACCACCGACAGCCTCGCGGTCGTCGCCCCCAGCGCCTTCACGGCGCAGCCGGCGCTCGCAGCCGATGCGCTCGCCGCCTGGATCGGTGCCCCCGACAGCTCCCGGCTGAGCCTCGGCGCGATCGGCCCGCTCCACGACCGCGCCGCTCGCTTCGCCGGCAGCGACACCGCCGTCTCCGTCTTCCAGGGCAAGCCGCCCGCCATGGGGGGCGTCTACACCTTCTCGCGCCTGCCCGACACGCTCGCGGCCCTGTCCGCGCCGATGGCCGTCGCACGCGCCGGGATCGACATCCCCGCCGCGCTGCTCGCCGCGCTCGCCGCCGCGGCCCTGGTGCTGACCGCCCGTCAGCTCGCCCAGGCGCGGGCTGCGGAGATCGCCCTCAAGGGTGCACGGGGCGCCGGAACGGGCCGGCTGGTCGGCGCGGCCGCCGGGCAGTGGGCAGTCGTCGCGTTACCCGCCGCGGTGGCCGCGCCCTTCCTGGCCGGCCCGCTGCTCGCCGGCCTGCACCGCGCCGGTCTGCTGCACGGCGCCCTGCCCGCGTCCGGCGCGACCGCCGTCGGCTGGACCGCGGCCCTGCTGGCCCTCGCGGTGCACGGCGCCGCGGTACTGCTCCCGACCGCCCGCACGGCCGCCGACCGCCGGGCGGGGACGCGGCTGCGGCTGCGCGGCGCCCGCGCCGCCGCCTTCCAGCGGGCCGGCACCGACGTGGCACTCACCGCGATCGCCGTCTCCGGCTGGCTCGAACTGCGCCGCTACCGCAGCCCGGTGGTCGGCGGCGGTGTCAGCGGCACCTCCGTCGACCCGGTGCTGATCCTCACCCCTGTGCTGATGACCGCGGCCGCCACGCTGCTGAGCCTGCGGCTGCTGCCGCTCGCCGCGCCGCTCATCGACCGGGCCGCGCGCCGCGCCGCCGGCTTCGTCCTGCCGCTCGGCGGCTGGCAGATCGGCCGCCGAGCCGCTCGGCACACCGGGCCCGCGCTTCTCATGACGCTCGCTCTCGCCGTCGGCTCGCTCGGCGTGACCTCGCTCGCGATCCTCGATCGCGGGGCGACCGACCAGGCCGCCTTCGGCGTCGGCGGCGACCTGCGGGTCGCCCCGCCGCTGCAGACCCTCGGGCGCGTGCCGCCCACCGCCCAGCGGCACGACGTCTATGCGGCCCTGCCCGGCGCCACCGCCGTCACCCCGGTCACCGACCTGGGGGTCAGCCGCGGCGAGCAGATCCTGACCGTGGAAGGCGTGAACACCGCGGCGATCCTCGCGACCCAGACGTCCGCCGACACCGGGCCTGTGCCCGCGTTGCGCTCCGACCTCACCGACCGGCCCGCCGCCGACCTGCTCGCCGGCCTCGGCGCCGCGGTCCCCGACCACGGCTTCACCCTCCCCGGCCGCCCGAACGAACTGACGGTCACCGTACGGCTGTCGGCGGACGGCGAGGGGCCGTACGCGCCGGTGGAGCTGACCCTCACGACCGAGGACGCCGACGGGCTTCCCGACCACCTCGCCACCTCGCTGCCGGTCACCGACGGCACGCCGTACACCGTGCGGCTGCCGCTCGGCTTCACCGGGCGAGCCCCGGCCGCCCGCCGCTACCCGCTGCGCGTCATCGGGCTCGGCGTGAGTATCCGCTTCCCCTACGAGCGCCGCACGTACCACCTGCGGATCGACTCCGCAGCGGCGCCGCGCGGCGCCCTGTGGCGGGACCTGACCGACCCGGTCTACGACCCCGCCGGGTGTGACCTCGAGACCGTCGACTCCGAGACGACGGCGAATCCGCACCTGTGCGCCAACGCGCGGACGCCCGGCGCGCTCTTCTCCGGCACCTTCCGCGGCCCCGCGCCCGGATCCGTCCCGCCGCAGTGGGACATGGCCCTCGGCCCCGTCGCGGCGCCCCACCAGCCACCCGTGCCCGCACTCGCTGACGCCGCGCTCCAGGCCACGGGGGAGTTCGACACCGGGGCGGTGGTCGCCCTGGACGCCGGGGACGGCGACTCCGTCAAGGTGAAGATCATCGGCCGGATCACCGCAGTGCCCGGCGTCGACCGCTCGCAGGGCCGGCTGCTCGTCGACTCGCGTGCACTCGCCGCCGCCGTGGTCGCGTCGGGCAACGAACCGCCGCTCGACGACTTCTGGCTGCTGTCCGCCCGGCATGGCGACGCCACCGCCGCCGCGGCCGCCCTGCGCGCCGATCCGGCGGCAGGCACCGGTACCACCGTGCGGCAGGCCGCCCGGCAGATCCGCGACGACCCCCTGCAGAGGGGCACCCGCGCCGCCCTGGTGCTGGCCCTGGTGCTCGCCCCGGCCTTCGCGGTCATCGGCTTCACCTTGCACACCGCGATGTCGGCCCGTTCGCGGCGCGGCGAGTTCGCTCTGCTGCGCGCCATCGGCGTCCGCAGACGCCAACTGGCCGCGCTGCTGTGGACGGAGCAACTCGGCCTCGCCCTGCTCGCCGTCGTGGTGGGCAGCGCGCTGGGCGCCCTCCTCGCGGCCGCGATCACCCCGCTGGTCAGCGTGGACGCCACCGGCGCCCCGATCGTTCCGAGCCTCGCCGTGAGCGTCCCCTGGCTGAAGGTCACCGCGGTCGCTCTCGGTACCGCCCTGCTGATCGTCGCCGTGGTCACCGCCCTGGCCCGGGTCTTCGCCCGCGTCGACCTGGTCCGCGTCCTGCGCGCGGGTGACGAGGGATGAGGCCGGTGCGCCGCGCGCCGCGCGGCAACAGGGACTGGATACGCCGTGCGTATGCCCGGGGGCCGGCAGTGGCGTGCGGCCTCCCGGCCGAGGGCCTGAGGGCAGGGCGGACGCTCTTTCACGGCGGGTCGGGGGGACGGGTGTGAGCAGGCTCGGAGTGTTGCGGGGGTTGCGGGGGTTGCGGCCGGGGAGCGGGGTGCGGGATCCGGGGGTGCGGCGGGAGGCGTGGGCGGAGGCGCCGCTGCTGGCGTGCCTGGCCCTGGTCGTCGCGATGCTCGCGCTGGTCACAGCCGCCGGGCCGCCGCTGCTCGACCGGTGGGCGGCAGACGCGCTGCGCAGCCGCTTTGCCGTCGCCCAGCAGAACGACGGTGAGATCCGGCACAGCCTCAGCTTGAAGGGGAACGACGCCGTACCCGCCGACGATCCCTCCGGCTCCACCCTCGCGCATGACCTCCGCCAGACCGGGGACGAGTTGCTCACCGCGGCCAAGCCGCCGCTGGACGCGGTGCTCGTGCACGCCTCCACCCGCATCGAGGTGCCCCAGCTCGCCGCTGTCACCGCCGCGGGCCCCCTCCAGGTCGGGCTGCTGTACGCGGACGACGCACCGCCGAGGTCCGCCTACACCCAGGGCGCCATGCCCGGCCCGGCGACTGCGACCTCTCCGATCCCGGTCGCCTTCTCCACCGCCGCCCGCGACGTCCTGCACCTCAGCGTGGGCCAGCGCTTCCACCTCTGGCCGGACGTGGGCGGCAACGACACCGACGCCGTCGTCAGCGGTTTCTTCGCGCCGCCGACCGGCGCCGCCCCGCGGCTCTGGCACGAGGAGGCGCTGCTTGCCCGGCCGATCCGCACCGAGGGCCGGTGGCGCGCCCAGGCCGTGGTCGACGCGGCCTCGATCGACGCGCTGCTGCAAGGCAGCCGGGGGCACGACCCCCGCGTCACCGTGCAGTGGCGCGACTCGATCCGGATGACGCCCGGGCAGGCGACCCGGATGGCGACCCCTGGGGGGCTGCGCACGCTGCGGGACGCGGCCGACAGCTTCGCGGCTGCCGTCGGCGACGTCTACTGCCCCGCCGCAGAGGACTACATGGCCAACTCCTGCACTTTGGGGTTCTACCCGACGTCCCCGCTCACCACCGACGACGGCGTGCCCGACGTGCTGGTGCCCTTCGCACGGGCCCGCGACCAGGCTCGCACCCTGGAGTCCTTCGCCCTGGCCGGTCTGATCGCGGTCGGCCTCGCCACCGTCGTCGTCACCGCACGCCTGGCGGTCCACCGCAGGGCCGCAGCCCAGGCCCTGCAACGCGCCCGCGGCGCCTCCGCGACCGACCTGGCACTCGTGCGGCTGGTGCAGACCGCGCCCGCCGCGCTGCTGGGGACGGTGCTCGGCATCGGCGCCGCCATCCTGTCCACGCCCGCGGGGGGCACAGGGCACGGCAGCCTGCTGCCGGCGCTCGTGGTCGCCGCTGCCGCCTGGCTGACGCTGCCGCTGCTCACACTGGCCGCGGCCCGCGACCGGAGCGGACGGGAGAGCCGTCCTGCGGCGGTACGGCGGCTCGCCGTCGAGGGAACGGTGCTGCTGCTCGCCGTCGCGGGGGTGCTGATGGTGCGCGCCCACGGCGCCGGGGCGGGCGGGCTGGACGTGCAGCTCGCGGTGGTGCCCGCGCTGCTGGGGGCCGCCGCCGTGGTGCTGCTGGTGCGGCTCTACCCGCTGCCGCTGCGGCTGGTGTCCCGTGCCGCGCGCGGCCGCCGCGGGACCGTGCCGCTGATCGCGTTCTCGCGTGCGGCCCGGGAGGCGCCCGGGCATGCGCTGGCTCTGCTGGTGCTGGTCATGACGCTGTCCACGGCGGTCTTCGGCGGCCTGGTGTCCCGTACGGTCGCCGATGGCAGTGCGACCGCGGCGGTGTGGAGTTCGGGCGCCGACGCGGTCGTGATCGGCGCGGGCCGGGACGGCACCGTGGACAAGGCCCTGACGACGGTCCAGGGCGTCCGCCGGGCCACAGTCGTCCGCAGCCTGGTCGACCAGCTCACCAGCGCGACGGACGGCGCCCGTTACACCACGGCCCGCCTCGCGGGCCTCGACGCCGGGGTGGTCGCCGCCCAGGCCCCGGACTCCGCCGCGGCCCGCGCGCTCACCGCCGCCGGCCTCGCGGGCAGGCCCGAGCCCGCACCGGTCAACGGCCACTACGTCCTGCCCGCCCTGGCCAGCGCCGACTTCGCGGGCGGCACGATCGGCGACACATACACCACCGTCCTGCGGCACCGCACGGTCTCCGTCCGCGTCGTGGGCCGGCTGCCGGACGCCGCTCGGCGCGACCCGGCACTCGGACCGCTGTTGAGCGTCGACCAGCGGGACGCCGGGCGCGGTGAGGGAGGCGACAGCCGTACGGCGGTGGCCGCCGGCGGCCCGCTGCTGCTGGTGGACGCCGCCGAACTGGGCATGCTAGGCCCGGACGAGTACGACAACGCAGCCGTGCTGCTCTACGGTCCGCATCTGGACGGCGACGTGCTGCGCACCGAGGGCGGGCGGATCGCCGGTCCCTCCGGCCAGGTCCGGATCAAGGCCGACGAGCTGTCGCTCGCCGCGCACGACGGGCTGCTGCGCGGAGTACGGCGCACGTACGCGGCGGCCACTGCGCTCGCCGTGCTGTTCGCGCTGGTGGCACTGCTGCTGGAGATGCTGCTCTCGGCCCGCGACCGCGGCCGTACCGCCTCCCGTCTGCGCACTCTGGGCCTGCCGACTCGCGGTATCGCGGCTCTCGACCTGCTGGAGCTGCTGCCCATGACGCTCGCCGCGGCCGCCGGGGGTGTGGCGCTCGGTCTGCTGCTGCCCGGCTTCCTGGGGCCCGCGCTGACCTTGCGCGAGTTCACCGGCGGGCCCGCCGCGCCCGCGGTGCACACCGACTACGCCCTGACGGCCGGCCTCGGCGTCGGCCTCGTCGCCCTGGTGGCCGCAGCCGTCGCCGCCGAGACCTGGGCGGGGCGCCGCCGCGGCTTGGGCACGGTCCTGCGGCTGGGGGACTCCGTATGAACAGCCCGCCGCACGAGGACCGGACCACCGGCACACCACGGGGAGACCGTATGACCGACCTCGCCGTCCTGCAGGCCCGCGCCATGGCGAGGTCCGCGCCCGAGCCGGACGAGGGCCTGATCGTCTGCGACAACCTGGTGCGCGTCTACCGCACCGAGGGCGTCGAGGTGCAGGCGCTCCAGGGGCTGGACCTGACCGTCGACGAGGGCGAGCTGCTTGCCGTCGTCGGCGCCTCCGGCTCGGGCAAGTCCACCCTGCTGGGCATCCTGTCGGGACTCGACCTGCCGACCGCGGGCCGCGCGAGGGTCGCCCGGCACGACCTGCTCACCATGAAGCGCCGCGAACGCCTGGACTACCGGCGCCGCACGGTCGGCTTCGTCTGGCAGCAGACCGGGCGCAACCTGCTGCCGTACCTGACGGCGCTGGAGAACGTGACGCTGCCCATGGGCTACGCGCGCATCCCGCGCGCACAACGCGCCGGGCGGGCCATGGAACTGCTCGACATGCTGGGCATCGCCGACTGCCGCAACCGCCGCCCCGGTGAGCTGTCCGGCGGCCAGCAGCAGCGCGTGGCCATCGCCGTTGCGGGCGCCAACACCCCCCGGGTGCTCTTCGCCGACGAGCCCACCGGCGAGCTGGACACCGCAAGCGGCGAGGAGGTCTTCGCCGCCCTGCGCCGTACGAACGCGGAACTCGGCGTCACCGTCCTGATCGTTACCCACGACCCCGCGGTCTCGGAGCAGGTCAGGCGTACGGTACGGATACGCGACGGCCGTACCGCGACCGAAGTGCTGCGCCCGTCCGCGGGCGGGGCGGGGCAGGACGCGGGCGGCGCGCAGGAGTACGCCGTCCTCGACCGCGTCGGGCGGCTGCAGCTGCCGCGGGAGTACACCGAGCGGTACGGCCTGCACCGCCGCGTACGGTTGACCGCGGAACCCGACCACCTCGGAGTGTGGCCGGACCGGGGCGCCGGGCAGGAACCGGCACAGGACGGGCAGGACGCCGCTCCCGGCGCGGGCGGCCAGGAGGGGGACGAAGGATGACCGACCAGCATGGGGGAGCAGGGATGACCGGGCAGTCCGGCACGGCCGTGGCGACGTCGCCGAAGACCGGCGAGATGGTGGTGGTCGAGGACCTGCGGCGTACCTACGGCAGCGGCGAGACGGCCGTGCACGCGCTGCGCGGGGTGTCGTTCGCGGTGCCGCGCGGCGAGCTGGTGGCGCTCAAGGGCCGATCGGGGTCGGGCAAGACCACGGTGCTCAACCTCGTGGGCGGCCTGGACACCCCCGACGGCGGACGCATATCGCTGGACGGCACCGACCTGGCGGGGCTCGGCGACGACGACCTGCTGGCCCTGCGCAGGGACCGGATCGGCTTCGTCTTCCAGTCCTTCGGCCTGATCCCCATCCTGACCGCGGCCGAGAACGTCGGGGTGCCGATGCGGCTGCGCAAGACGCCGCCGCGCGAGCGCGAGGAGCGCGTCGAGCTGCTGCTCGCCCTGGTCGGCCTCGCCGACCACGCGGCCCAGCGCCCCGGCGAGCTGTCCGGCGGCCAGCAGCAGCGCGTCGCCATCGCCCGGGCGCTGGCCAACCGCCCCGACCTGATCATCGCCGACGAGCCCACAGGCCAGCTCGACGCCGACACCGGCCTCGCCGTGATGGAGCTGCTGCGGGCCGTGGTCCGCAGCGAGGGGGTGACGGCCCTGGTCGCCACCCACGACAACCAGCTGCTCGCCCTGGCCGACCGGGTCCTCGAACTGCGCGACGGCCGGATCGTCGCTGACAGCTGAGCGCGTGCCGCGGTGACGCAAAGTCGCCGTACATGACCGACGGTGTCCGGTGCCGGTGTTTTACCCGGTACATGGCCACGTCATGGCGATTTTCGCCGTCAAGACGGCGTCAAGGTGTCCCCGGACGGACGGCCGAGTCTGATGTGTCCGCTTCGGCCGTTCTAAGGTCGTAGACATGGCACGCGGCATATTGCGGATCTACCTGGGGGCGGCCCCCGGCGTCGGCAAGACCTACGCAATGCTCTCCGAGGCCCACCGGCGGGTGGAGCGCGGCAGCGACCTGGTCATCGGCTACGTCGAGCACCACCGCAGGCCGCGCACCGAGGTCATGATGCACGGCCTGGAGGAGGTCCCGCGCCGCGAGCACGACTACCGCGGCACCGCCTTCACCGAGATGGACGTCGACGCGGTGCTGCGCAGGGCACCTGAGGTGGCGCTGGTCGACGAGCTGGCCCACACCAACGTGCCGGGCTCGCGAAACGCCAAGCGCTGGCAGGACGTCGAGGAGCTGCTGCAGGCGGGCATCGACGTGGTGTCCAACGTCAACATCCAGCACCTGGAGTCACTCGGCGACGTTGTCGAGTCCATCACCGGGGTCCGGCAGCGCGAGACCGTGCCCGACGAGGTGGTCAGGCGGGCCGACCAGATCGAACTCGTCGACATGTCGCCGCAGGCCCTGCGCCGCCGCATGGCGCACGGCAACATCTACGCCCCCGACAAGGTCGACGCGGCCCTGTCCAACTACTTCAGGCCCGGCAACCTGACCGCGCTGCGCGAGCTGGCCCTGCTGTGGACCGCCGACCGGGTGGACGAGTACCTGCGGGAGTACCGCGCGGAGCACCGGATATCCGCCGCGTGGAAGGCCCGCGAGCGGATCGTCGTCGGCCTGACCGGCGGCCCCGAGGGCCGCACCCTGATCCGGCGGGCCGCGCGGATGGCCGCCAAGGGCTCGGGCAGCGAGATCCTGGCCGTTCACATCGTGCGCAGCGAGGGGCCGGTGTCGGGGTCCGCCAAGGAGCTGGCCGTCCAGCGCACCCTGGTCGAGGACCTCGGCGGCTCCTTCCACCACGTCATCGGCGACGACGTGCCCGACGCGCTGCTGGACTTCGCCCGCGGCGCCGACGCCACGCAGATCGTGCTCGGCAGCAGCCGCCGCAAGACCTGGCAGTACGCCTTCGGGCCGGGCGTCGGCACCACGGTCGCCCGCGAGTCCGGCGACATCGACGTCCACATCGTCACCCACGAGCACGCGGCCAAGGGCCGCGGCCTGCCCGCCGCCCGCGGCGCCACGCTCGGCCGCTCCCGGGTCGTGGCGGGCTGGCTGACCGGTGTGGCCGGCCCCGTGCTGCTCGCGGTGCTGCTCACCCGCTTCCACCCCGGCCCCGGCCAGGCCACCGACATGCTGCTCTTCCTGACGCTCACGGTGGCCGCGGCCCTGGTCGGCGGGCTGCTGCCGGCGCTGGCGTCCGCGGTGGTCGGCTCGCTGCTGCTGAACTACTACTTCACCCGGCCCATCCACTCCTTCACCATCGCCGAGCCGGAGAACATCGTCGCGATCGTGATCTTCGTGCTGGTCGGCGCGGCCGTGGCCTCGGTGGTCGACCTTGCCGCCCGGCGCACCCAGCAGGCCGCCAGGCTGCGCGCGGAGGCGGAGATCCTGTCGCATCTGGCCGGCAGCGTGCTGCGCGGCGAGAGCTCGCTCGAGGCGCTTCTCGAGCGGGTCAGGGAGACCTTCGGGATGGAGTCGGTGGTGCTGCTGGAGCGGGAGGGCGAGCACGCCCTCTGGAAGTGCGCCGCGGCCGTCGGCAGCCGGCCCTGCATGCGCCCCGAGGACGCGGACGTGGAGGTGGCCGTCAACGACCGGCTCTCGCTCGCGCTGCTCGGCCGGGTGCTGCCCGCCTCCGACCGCCGCGTGCTGTCGGCCTTCGCCGCGCAGGCCGCGGTGGTCCTCGACCGCAAGCGGCTCGCCGACGAGGCCGGCAGGGCTCGGGAGCTGGCCGAGGGCAACCGGATACGCACCGCGCTGCTCGCGGCCGTCTCGCACGACCTGCGCACCCCGCTGTCCGGCATCAAGGCCTCGGTGTCCTCGCTGCGGTCCGCCGACGTCGCCTGGTCCGAGGAGGACGAGGCGGAACTGCTGGCCGGCATCGAGGACGGCGCCGACCGCCTCGACCACCTGGTGGGCAACCTGCTGGACATGTCCCGGCTGCAGACCGGCACCGTCAACCCGCTGATCCGCGAACTGGACCTCGACGAGGTGGTACCGATGGCGCTGGGCGGCGTCCCCGAGCCGAGCGTCACCCTGGACATCCCCGAGTCGCTGCCGATGGTCGCGGTGGACCCCGGCCTGCTGGAGCGCAGCGTCGCCAACGTGGTGGAGAACGCCGTCAAGTACAGCCCGCCCGGCGAACCCGTCCTGGTGGCCGCCAGCGCGCTCGGCGACCGGGTCGAGGTCCGGGTGGCCGACCGCGGCCCCGGAGTCCCCGAGAGCGCCAAGGAACAGATCTTCGAGCCCTTCCAGCGGTACGGCGACGCGCCGCGCGGCACCGGTGTGGGCCTCGGCCTCGCGGTCGCCCGCGGCTTCGCCGAGGCCATGGGCGGCACCCTGGTCGCCGAGGACACCCCGGGCGGCGGCCTGACGATGGTGCTCACCCTGCGGGCCGCGGCGGACGGGCGGCCGGCCCGCCCCGGCCTTCCCGCGACGGCGACCACATGAGCCGGGCGGCGGGGCAGGAGCCGGCGGGTGCCGGCGCGCAGGGGGACACGAAAGGGCGGCGGATGTACCGGGTGCTGGTGGTGGACGACGAACCGCAGATCGTCAAGGCGCTGGTGATCAACCTGCGGGCACGGGCCTACGAGGTGGACGCAGCCCATGACGGCGCCGCTGCGCTGCGGGTGGCCGCGGCCCGGCACCCCGACGTGGTGGTGCTCGACCTCGGGCTGCCCGACATGGACGGCGTCGAGGTGATCCGCGGGCTGCGCGGCTGGACCCGGGTGCCGATCATCGTGCTGTCGGCCCGGCACGCCTCCGACGAGAAGGTCGAGGCACTGGACGCCGGCGCCGACGACTACGTGACCAAGCCGTTCGGCATGGACGAGCTGCTGGCCCGGCTGCGGGCCGCGGTCCGCCGCGCCACGCCGAGCGGCTCGGACGACGACGCCTCGGCGGTGGAGACCGAGACCTTCACCGTGGACCTGGCGGCCCGCAAGGTCCACCGCGACGGCGCCGACGTGCGGCTCACCCCCACCGAGTGGCACCTGCTGGAAGTGCTGGTGCGCAACCCCGGCCGGCTGGTCTCGCAGAAGCAGCTGCTGCAGGAGGTCTGGGGACCCGCGTACGGCACCGAGACCAACTACCTGCGGGTCTACATGGCCCAGCTGCGCAGGAAGCTGGAGGCCGACCCGGCCAGGCCGCGGCACTTCATCACCGAACCCGGCATGGGCTACCGCTTCGAGGCGTGAGGTCCGGCCGGTACGCTGGACCGTATGAGTGGTGCCATCCGTTCTGAGCGACCTGCCGGTCGCTTCCGCCGCATGCTCGACCGGCTGTCCTCCTCGCAGGAGGAACTGCACTCCGAGGAGTTGCAGGAGGAGACCAGGGCCGTCGGCTGCACGCGGATCAAGGACTGCTCCGACCGCCAGATAGTGTCCGTCACGGGTACGCTGCGTACGGTCACGCTGCGTCCCCGGGCGGGCGTGCCCGCACTGGAGGCGGAGCTGTTCGACGGGTCCGCCGCGCTGGACGTGGTCTGGCTCGGCCGACGCAGCATCACCGGTATCGAACCCGGCCGCCGGATCATCGCCTCCGGCCGGATCTCCATGAACCGTGGCCGTCCGGTGCTGTTCAACCCCAAGTACGAACTGCGTCCGGTCGGACAGGAGTAGCTGGTGGCGTCGATCGACAACACGGACCACGAGAAATCGGCCGGCCCGCAGGGGCAGGCGGGCGACGAAGCCGAGGTCAGGGCGGCAACCGAGGCCGCACTGCTGGACGCCTTCGGCGGCATCCTCGGCATGGTGGAGACCACCGTGCCCGGCTTGATCTTCGTGGTGATCTACACGGTCAACCACGACATCAAGTCCTCCGCGCTGGCGGCGCTGGGCCTGTCGGTGGTGCTCGGCGTGGTCCGGCTGGCCCGCAGGGACACCCTCAAGCACGCCTTCAGCGGCGTCTTCGGCATCGCCTTCGGCGCGCTGTTCGCGATGATGTCCGGCAATGCCAAGAACTTCTACCTGCCCGGCATGCTCTACACCCTGGGCCTCGGCGTCGCCTACGTGGTCTCGGCGCTGGCGGGCTTCCCGCTGCTCGGCCTGATCCTCGGCCCGGTGTTCAAGGAGAACCTGTCCTGGCGCACCCGCAATCCGGGGCGACTGCGCGCGTACACCAAGGCCAGCTGGGCCTGGGGCCTGATCCTGCTGGCCAAGTCGGCGATCCTCTTCCCGCTGTACTGGTGGGGCAACGCCACGCAGCTGGGCTGGGTGAAGGTCGCGCTCGGCATCCCGCCGTTCCTGCTGTCGGTGTACCTGACCTGGATCTTCCTGGTGAAGGCGCCGGCCCCGATCGACGTGATCGCGGAGATGGAGGCGGCCGAGCAGGAGCGCAAGGCCGAGAAGGAACGGGCCAAGGCCGACGAGACGTCGGCCGGGCAGACGGTCAAGTAGATCCGGCCTGCCCGGCCGTTGCCGGGCAGGTCAGCCGCTGCTGCCGTCCTGGACGGACAGCAGGTCCTCCAGCTGCTCCTCACGGTGCGGCGCCGCCACGAACAGCAGCTCGTCGCCGGCCTCCAGCGCGTCGTCCTTCGACGGGGTGAGCACCCGGTTGCCGCGGATGATGGTGACCAGTGAGGTGTCCTGCGGCCACTCCACGTCACCGACCCGGGTGCCGACCAGCGCGGCCTCCTCGGGCAGCGTCAACTCGACGAGATTCGCGTCACCCTGGCTGAAGCGCAGCAGCCGGACCAGGTCGCCGACGCTCACCGCCTCCTCGACCAGGGCCGACATCAGCCGCGGTGTGGAGACGGCGACGTCCACGCCCCACGACTCGTTGAACAGCCACTCGTTCTTCGGGTTGTTCACCCGGGCGACGACCCGCGGCACGCCGTACTCCGTCTTGGCGAGCAGCGACACCACCAGGTTGACCTTGTCGTCGCCGGTCGCGGCGATCACCACGTTGCAGCGCTGCAGCGCGGCCTCGTCGAGCGAGGTGATCTCGCACGCGTCGGCCAGCAGCCACTCGGCCTGCGGCACCCGCTCCACCGAGATGGAGGTGGGGTTCTTGTCGACGAGCAGCACCTCGTGCCCGTTCTCCAGCAGCTCGGCCGCGATGGACCGGCCGACCGCGCCGGCCCCGGCGATGGCCACCCTCATGAGTGGTCCTCCTCGGGTCCCTTGGCGAAGGCCGCCTCTACGTCGGCGACCTCGTCGGAGCGCAGCATCACGTGGACGAGGTCGCCCTCCTGCAGCACGGTCTGCGCGGTGGGCAGCATCGCCTCGCCGAGCCGGGTGAGAAATGCCACCCTGGCGCCGGTCTCCTCCTGCAGCCTGCTGATCTTGTGCCCGATCCACGCCGGAGAGGTGTGCACCTCGGCGAGCTGGACCCCGCCGCTGGGGTCGCGCCACAGCGGCTCGGCGCCGGACGGCAGCAGCCGCCGCAGCATCTGGTCGGCGGTCCACCGCACGGTCGCCACGGTCGGGATGCCCAGCCGCTGGTAGACCTCGGCCCGGCGCGGGTCGTAGATCCTGGCCGCGACGTTCTCGATGCCGAACATCTCCCTGGCCACCCGGGCCGCGATGATGTTGGAGTTGTCGCCGCTGCTGACAGCCGCGAAGGCGCCCGCCTCCTCGATACCGGCCTCACGCAGTGTGTCCTGGTCGAACCCGACTCCGGTCACCCGGCGCCCGCCGAACCCGGAGCCCAGGCGGCGGAACGCCTTGGGGTCCTGATCGATCACCGCGACCGTATGACCTTGCTGTTCGAGGGAGTGCGCGAGAGTGGAGCCCACTCGCCCGCATCCCATAATCACGACGTGCACGACCGTCCTTCCGGCTGTCAACGTTATCGACTGAGACTGTGTGCTGAGTCGTAGAGGTCGTTCCAAGCGTCTCAGACCGCGGCCAAAGCTACACACGCGCGTCGCACCGCAGAAGGTTGCGTCGTGGCGGCCTCACAAGTTCGCCACACTCCATAAGGGACTGGGGCACCCGCACGTATGGCCGATCCCTTAACATCGCGGAGTGTCCAAACTGACCGACCTGCCGAAACGGATCCTCATCGGCCGGGCGCTGCGCAGCGACAAGCTGGGCGAGACGCTGCTCCCCAAGCGGCTCGCGCTCCCTGTCTTCGCCTCCGACCCGCTGTCGTCCGTGGCGTATGCGCCGGGCGAGGTACTGCTCGTCCTGTCGATCGCCGGAGTGTCGGCCTACCACTTCAGCCCGTGGATCGCGGGCGCCGTCGTGGTCCTGATGTTCACCGTGGTCGCCTCCTACCGGCAGAACGTGCACGCCTACCCCTCAGGCGGCGGTGACTACGAGGTCGCCACCACCAACCTGGGGCCGAGGGCGGGGCTCACCGTCGCCAGCGCGCTGCTGGTCGACTACGTGCTCACGGTTGCGGTGTCGGTCGCCTCCGGCATCGAGAACCTGGGCTCGGCGGTGCCGTTCTTCGTCACGCACAAGGTGGTCGGCGCGGTCGGCATGATCGTCATCCTGATGCTGATGAACCTGCGCGGGGTGCGCGAGTCCGGCACGATCTTCGCGATCCCCACCTACGCCTTCGTCTTCGGCGTCTTCTGCATGATCGCGTGGGGCGTGTTCAAGATCGCCACTGGGCATGACATGCACGCGCCCACGGCGGGCTACACGATCCACGCCGAGTCCTCGGGGATCGGCGGCTTCGCACTGATCTTCCTGCTGCTGCGCGCCTTCTCCTCAGGATGTGCCGCCCTCACCGGCGTCGAGGCCATCAGCAACGGTGTACCGGCCTTCAAGAAGCCCAAGTCCAAGAACGCCGCCACCACGCTGGCGGCGATGGGCCTGCTCGCCGTCACCATGTTCTGCGGCATCATCGCGCTGGCGATAAACACCCATGTGCGGATGGCCGAGAACCCCGCCACCGACCTGCTCAACCACGGCACACCGGTCGGCTCGGGCTTCACCCAGGACCCGGTGATCGCCCAGGTCGCCGAGGCGGTCTTCGGCCACAACTCGATCCCGTTCGTCTTCCTGGCCGCGGTCACAGCGCTGGTGCTCTTCCTGGCCGCCAACACCGCGTACAACGGCTTCCCCGTGCTCGGCTCGATCCTCGCCCAGGACCGCTACCTGCCGCGCCAGCTGCACACCCGCGGCGACCGGCTTGCCTTCTCCAACGGCATCGTGCTGCTGGCCGGCTTCGCCTGCGTCCTGGTCTACATCTACGGCGCCGACTCCACCCGGCTGATCCAGCTGTACATCGTGGGCGTCTTCGTCTCCTTCACGCTCAGCCAGACCGGCATGGTCAGGCACTGGAACCGGCACCTGCGCACCGAGACCGACCAGGCCAAGCGCCGCCACATGGTGCGCTCCCGGGCCATCAACACCTTCGGCGCCTTCCTCACCGGCCTGGTGCTGGTCATCGTGCTGCTCACCAAGTTCACCCACGGCGCCTGGGTCGCGGTGCTCGGCATGGTCGTCTTCTACGCCACCATGACCGCGATCCGCCGCCACTACACCCGGGTCTCCGACGAGATCGCCGCCGAGGACGAGCCGGGCGACGACTACGTGCGCCCCTCCCGGGTGCACTCCATCGTCCTGGTCTCCAAGGTGCACAAGCCCACCCTGCGGGCGCTGTCCTACGCCAAGCTGGTGCGCTCCGACACCCTCGAAGCGCTCAGCATCAACGTCGACCCCGACGACACCAAGGCGCTGCAGGCCGACTGGCAGCGGCGCGGCATCGACGTACCGCTGAAGGTCCTCGACTCGCCCTACCGCGAGATCACCCGGCCGATCATCGACTACGTCAAGGGGCTGCGGCGCAACAGCCCGCGGGACGTGGTCAGCATCTACATCCCCGAATACGTCGTCGGCCACTGGTACGAGCACCTGCTGCACAACCAGAGCGCCCTGCGGCTCAAGGGCCGGCTGCTCTTCACCCCCGGTGTGATGGTCACCTCGGTGCCCTACCAGCTGGAGTCCTCCGAGGTCGCCCGCGCCCGTGCCCGCCGCCGTGCCGACTGGAACGCGCCCGGCTCCATCCGCCGCGGCCCGGTCGGGCCGCAGCAGCGCGAGCGCGAGCACCAGCGCGAGCACTGAGGGCGCGGCCGGGACCTGCCGCGGACCCGTAGAGTGGGCTGTCGCGCACCCCGAGAAGAGCCCAGGAGCACCACCGACATGCAGACCGAGCCCGCCCCGTCACTGGTCGGCCAGGAGTACGAGGTAGAGATCGGCGCGGTGGCGCACGGCGGCCACTGCCTGGCACGGACCGCCGAGGGCCAGGTCCTCTTCGTCCGGCACACCCTGCCCGGCGAGCGGGTCGTCGCCCGGGTCACCCACGGCGAGGTCGGTGCGAGCTTCCTGCGGGCCGACGCCGTCCGCGTCCTGACCGCGTCCAGGGACCGCGTCGAGGCGCCCTGCCCCTTCTCGGGACCCGGCCGCTGCGGCGGCTGCGACTGGCAGCACGCCGCCCCCGGCGCCCAGCGCCGCCTCAAGGCCGCGGTCATCACCGAGCAGCTGGCCAGGCTCGCCGGCATCACCCCCGAGGAGGCCGGCTGGGACGGCACGGTGGAGCCCGCCCCCGGCGACAAGGTCGCCAAGGGCGAGGTCCCCGCCTGGCGCACCCGGGTGCAGTACGCCGTGGACGACGAGGGACGCGCGGGGCTGCGCAGGCACCGCTCGCACGACGTCGAGGTCATCGACCACTGCATGATCGCCGCACCCGAGGTCAGCGAGCTGGGCGTCGAGGCCCGCCGCTGGCCGCAGATCGCCGCGGTCGAGGCGATCGCCGCCACCGGCTCCAGCGACCGGCAGGTCGTGCTGACCCCCCGGCCGGGCGGCCGGCTGCCGATCGTGGAGCTGGACAAGCCGGTGTCCGTCCTGCGGATCGGCGAGCGTGACAAGGCCGTCCACCGCGTCCACGGCCGCGACTTCGTCCGCGAGCGCGCCGCGGGCCGCACCTGGCGGGTCGGCGACGGCGGCTTCTGGCAGGTCCACCCGAAGGCCGCCGACCTGCTGGTCGAGGCCGTCATGCAGGGCCTGATGCCGCGCAAGGGCGACATGGCGCTCGACCTCTACTGCGGTGTCGGCCTCTTCGCCGGCGCCCTGGCCGAGCGGGTCGGCGAACGCGGCGCCGTCCTCGGCGTCGAGTCGGGCAAGCGTGCCGCGCAGGACGCCCGGCACAACCTCCAGGACCTCGACCGGGTCCGTATCGAGCACGGCAAGGTCGAGCAGGTCCTGCCCCGCACCGGCATCACCGAGGTCGACCTGATCGTCCTCGACCCGCCCCGCACCGGCGCCCGCCGCCCCACCGTCCGCCACCTCGCCTCCCTCGGCGCCCGCCGCATCGCCTACGTCGCCTGCGACCCGGCGGCCCTGGCCCGCGACCTGGCCTACTTCGCCGAGGAGGGCTACCGCCCGGTGGGCCTGCGTGCCTTCGACCTCTTCCCGATGACGCACCACGTGGAGTGCGTGGCGGTACTGGCGCCGGTCAAGAAGAACGGCTGACCTGCTGTTTTCTCTTTTTCCTCCTGTTCTGGCGGCAGTGCTGACCCTGACAACCGGCGTAGGGGCACTTTCCGGCGCAAAGGGGTCAGGTCGCGGTGCCCCGGGTGAGCGCCACAGGATGGAGTGTGTGTCGGGTTCGCGGGAGAGGCGGGCCATCCGGCGGAGGGGTGACGTGGCCGAGGGCATCGTGTTCGTAGCGCACCCTCCGGCGCGGATGCGGGAAGTGCCGTGGTGCGTCCGCAGCGCAGTGGCTTCTTGGGCGGCTCAAGGGTGCTGGGCTCATCTGGCCGGGGATCGGTGATCGCGCCCTGTGCTTTTCGGCTTCTGTGCCGGCGGCTACAACCGGCGGAGGGCGGAACTCAGTGTTTCGATCTCCTGCGCGGAGAGCTTGTCGGTGAAGTGGCGGCGTACCGCAGCGTCCAGGCCGGGGTGCACGGCGGTGATGGCCTGCCGTCCGGCGTCGGTGAGGGTGACGACGACACCGCCGGCGCGTTCGCGGGTGACGAGTTGGCGCTTGCTCATGCGGGTGAGCTGGTGGGAGATGCGGGTGCGGTCCCAGGCGAGCGACGCGGCGAGCTCGCTCTGACGCAAGGACCCCCCTGCCTTGTTCAGGTTGACCAGGATCGTCAAGTCCGGCTCTGACAGGCCCGCCGCCTCGGCGGCGTCCGCGATCACACGGCTTCGGACGATCTCGTGGGCGCGCTTGAAGGCGGACCAGAGGTCGACCGGATCCGGTGCGGCCTTGCCCATGGGCTCGTCCGGCTCGTGATCTCCGCGATCCGGTGTTGACATATCAACGCACCCGTTCTTAGTGTTGAGATGTCAACAATAGCAGGTGGCTGCCGCCTCGCCGGCCCCCGTCGGCCTCGCCCACCTTTTTCACCCCGCAGAAGGATCCATGCAAACCCGAACCCTTGGAACCGGTGGCCCGCAGGTCACTCCTCTCGCGTTGGGCTGCGCGGGCATGTCCGATCGGACGGCCCCCGCTGACGAAGCTGACGCCATCGCCACGATCCACGCGGCCCTCGCTGCCGGCGTCACCCTCCTCGACACCGCCGACTTCTACGGCATGGGCCACAACGAGGACCTCATCCGCCGCGCGCTCCACGACCGCGATCGCGAAAAGGTTCTCCTGAGCGTGAAGTTCGGCGGTCTGCGCAGCCCCGACGGAGCCTTCGTCGGCATCGAGGGCCGTCCCGCCCATGTGAAAAACGCGCTCGCCTACTCGCTGCGTCGCCTCGGGACCGACCATGTCGACATCTACCGCCCCTCCCGCCTCGCCCCCGACACCCCGATCGAGGACACGATCGGCGCCATCTCCGAACTGGTCCAGGCCGGATACGTCCGCCACATCGGGCTGTCCGAGGTAGGGCCGGAGACCATCCGCCGCGCCCACGCCGTGCACCCGATCTGCGACGTACAGATCGAATACTCCCTGTTCAGCCGTGGCCCCGAGATAAACGGCATCGTGGACACCTGCCGCGAGCTGGGGATCGGCGTCACCGCTTACGGGGTCCTCGCACACGGCCTGCTCACCGGCACCTACCGACAGTCCGCCGGAGGCGACCCACGCGCCCACTGGCTGCCCCGCTTTCACCCCGACAACCTCGCCGCGAACCTCACCCTGGTCGACCGGCTGCGGCCGCTCGCCGACGCACACGGCATCAGCGTCGCACAACTCGCCACCGCCTGGGTCATTGCCCAAAGCCGCGAGCGCGGCACCATCGTGGCCGTCTTGGGCGCCCGCCGACCTCACCGCGTCGATGAGGCCTTGGCCGCGGTCGACGTCACACTGACCGACGCGGACCTTGGCGCGATCGACGAGGCCATCCCGGCCGACGCGGTGGCCGGAACCCGGTACGCCGCACCCCTTATGGCTTTGCTGGACAGCGAGCGCGGCCCGAAGTCCCCTGCAAGCACGTGAGATTGACCGCCGACGGTCAAGTATGCGCGTCCTCTACCGAGACGGTCTTCAGCCAGCATGCTCGGTGAACCGAGCCAGAGGTTCCGCGACACCTGCAATAGCACCGTGTCCTGCACGCCCGTCCGCGGCATCACCCGCTGACCCCGCACCCACTGTGCGTGAATCCTCCACGCCGGCGCCTGCTCGACGCGCGGCCCCGCCTCTCGTGACGGGGCTCTGTGATGGGCACTCCCGTATGCGGTTCACGGCCACAGCGAGTGACGTCGGTGCCATCTACACAAAGAACAGGGGACGAGTATGAACACATCTGAGTCACTGCTTGCCGAACTGGCCCGGTCCGAGAGGCCGATCGGAGTAGGGATCATCGGACTCGGGGCGCACGGTAGCTGGGCCGAGCGCTCCCACCTGCCCGCCCTGCGCGCTGTCCCGGGTTATGAGCTGAGGGCCTTGAGTACGAGTTCGAAACAGTCGGCGGAGCGCTCCGGGCAGAAGCACGGTGTATCCAGGGCCTTCGGGACGGCCGCCGAACTGGTTGCCTGCGACGAGGTCGACCTCGTGGTCGTGGCGGTGAAGGTGCCTCACCACCGGGAACTGGTGCAGACGGCGCTGAGCGCCGCAAAGAGCGTGCTGTGCGAGTGGCCGCTGGGCAACGCGCTCGCGGAGGCCGAGGACATGGCGCAGCTGGCGAGCAGTCGCGCCGTGCCGACCGTCGTCGGACTCCAAGCGCGGTCGCACCCGGCGCTCGCCTACGTACGGCACCTCGTGGCCGACGGCTACGTGGGGGAGGTGCTGTCCACGTCGGTTGTGGGCTCCGGCGGCGCTTGGGGTGCCACCGTCGGCCCCGGCGATCACTACGTGCTCGACGCCGCGAACGGCACGACGCTGCTGACCGTTCCCTTCAGCCACGCCCTCGACGGACTCGCGTCGGTCCTGGGAGAGCCCGAGGAACTGCGGATTCAACTGGCGTCGCGGCGTACGTCGGCCGTGGACACCGAGAGCGGACAGCCCGTGCCCATGACCGCCGCGGACCAGGTGGTGGCCTCGGGACGGCTGCCGAGCGGCGCGGTGGCCACCTTCCACTACCGCGGAGGCATGGCCCGGGGAACCAACTTCCGCTGGGAGATCAACGGCTCCGAGGGCGACCTCGTTCTCACCGCCCCGATCGGCCACCCCCAGCTCAGCCCGCTCACCCTCGAAGGCGGCCGCGGAACATCCACCGTAGTCGCTCCCATGACGGTGCCGCAGTCGTACGTTCGTGTTCCGGAACTGGACGCCCGGGCCGACGCGCCGGCCTACACGGTTGCTCACGCCTACCGGCAGTTCCTGGACGACCTGCGCGAGGGCACATCAGGGGTACCCGATTTCGCACACGGCGTCGCCCGGCACCGCAGCATCGAATCCGTAAGGACGACGCGTGACCGGACGTGTGGGCCTCGGGTGGATGAGCCGAGCCGGTGATGAACAAGGACTGAGGCCCGGGCGACCGCCGGCCGAGGCCGTCATGCGTCGGCCAGCTCCAGGAGTCTGGTGACCGTGTTCCAGTTGCGGCCCGTGGCCGGCAGGCCCAGGCCGCGGTCGGTCAGGCGGGCGGCGAGCTTGGAGTCGCGGATGGAGTCGGGGAAGTGGGCGTAGACCTCCCGCTCGCCCGCCCGGAGTTCGTCCGGCGCGTGGTCCGCCTGCTCGATCGCCGCGAGGCGGTCGAGGGGGACGGGGCCGGCGAGGAAGACGACCAGGAAGCGGGAGCCGTTGATCCCGGTCATGTCGAACGGGTTGGCCGCCACGACCCGCCGCAGGTCCTCCGCGGTGCGCACCATGCAGGTGACGGTCAGGCCCAACTCGTCGGCGAGCGCCTGCTGCAGCGCGTCCGCCAGCCGCTGCGGGTCGGTGTCCTCGTGGGTGAAGACGGCGTTGCCGCTCTGCAGGTGGGTACGGACGCCGGTGCCGCCGATCGCGGCCAGCAGCTCGCGCAGGGTCTGCATCGGGACCCTGGCCCTGCCCCCGACGTTGATCCCGCGCAGCAGTGCGACGTATCTGGTGCTGGTCGTGGTCACGCCTGCCACCGTAGCCGCCGGCACTGACATGCACCCGTACCGACGTTCACCTGCGTGAAGGGCTGTGGCGGTGAGCGGCGTATCTGATTTCCGGATATCCGCAGATCATGCGCGATGTCCCTCGTTCGAGTTACCCCGGGGCCGCTGGAACGGTTCGGCAGGGCCGACCCTGGCTACCTTCGCGGCCATGAGCACCAGCGCCCCCGAGGACACCGGCCACGACCGCCCCGTCGTCACCGAACTGCGGTTGTCCGCCTTCAAGTCACACCGCGGGGCGACCTTCGCGCTCGGTCCGCTCACCCTGCTCACCGGCGGGAGCGGCACCGGCAAGTCCAGCGTGCTCGAAGGGCTCACGGCACTCGGCCGGCTGGCCTGCGGCGCAGAACTCGCCGAGGTCTTCGGAACCGCGGTGCGCGGCGGTGCGGCGGCCTGCGTGCCGCAGGGTGCGCAGCCCGACGCGCAGGGGCGGCGCGGCTTCCGCATCGGCTGCACGGTGACCGGCCCGGTCGGCCCGGTGCGGCTGGACGTCGCGGTGCAGGCCGAGCCGACGCTGCGGATCGTCGGCGAGCGGCTGACCGGCGCGGGCGAGACGCTGCTGACCACGGCGCTGCGCGATCCGGCCAGGCGCACCGTGCAGGCCGCCTGGCACACCGCAGGCGAGGTCTCCGTCACCCGGGCGCCGCTGCCGGACAACGTCCTGGCCAGCGCGCTGCTGCCGCTGCGGGTCTCCGGGCGCACGGACGGGCAGCGGCTGGTGCTGGCCGCCGCGGAGCAGTTGGTGGTCGCGCTGCGCGGGGTCTTCCCCGTCGCGCCCAGGCCCGAACTGATGCGCGCCCCCGTACCGCACGGCGACGGGCGGCTGCGGACCGCGTGCGACAACCTGTCCGCGGTGCTGGCCAGGACCGAGGGCGAGTGCGCCACGCGGCACGCGGCGCTGGTCAACGCGGTGCGCGCGGTCTGCAGTCCGCCGGTCGAGGGACTGACGGTGCTGCCGGCGGTGCTGCCGCGGGGCGACGGGCGGGCGCCGCTGGACGCGGTGATCGCCGCGGTGGACCGAGGCCCGCTGGGCGTGGTGCCGGTCGACCGGCTCGGTGACGGTGAACTGCGCTTCGTGGCACTGGCGTTGGTGCTGCTCACTGGCCCCGGTGTGCTGGACGTCGACACCAGTACGGAGCTGCTGCCGGCCGGCCAGGTGCTCACGGTGCTCGGTGACGGGCTCGATCTGGGCCTGGACCGGCGGCAGTTGCGGGAGCTGCTGCGGCTCGCCGGGATGGCTGCCGCGCGCGGCCACATCCGGCTGCTCGGCACGGTCCAGGACCCGGACTGCGCGGAGGGCCTCGGCGGCGTGACGGTCGCGCGGCTCGGCGAGGGACGCCGGGTGCCCGCGCAGGACACGGGCGAGGCGGAACGCGGTACGGCGGGGTCGGGTGCCGGCGCGGGTGCCGGTACGGCAGGGGCGAGGCGCGCGGCCGAGGAGGCGGGGCGGGCGGAGGAGGGCTGCGACGATGCGGTAGACACGTCGGGGTGACCGGACAACCACCCGACCTGGCGGCCCTGCAGCGCCGCCTGGTCGACTTCGCCGCCGCCCGTGACTGGCAGCCCTTCCACACCCCGAAGAATCTCGCCTCCGCGCTGAGCGTCGAGGCGGCGGAGCTGCTGGAGATCTTCCAGTGGCTGACCCCCGAGCAGGCGTCGGCGGTGATGGCGGACCCCGGCTCGGCCCACCGGGTGCGCGACGAGGTCGCGGACGTGCTGGCGTATCTGCTGCAGTTCTGCGCGGTGCTGGAGATCGACGTGCTGGAGGCGCTCGCGGCGAAGATCGACAGGAACGAGGAGCGCTTCCCGCGGCCTGACCGCCCGGCAGGTCCCTCCGCCGGGTGACCGGGCTGTCGTGGTTGTCCACAGGCGCGGGGTTATCCACAGGTGCCGGGACTCCCCCCTTTCCGTGAGCTGAGACTGTGTCACGCTGAGTGATGTCGGCAGGTGGTGAAGGGGTCACCACCGCCGGGTCGAGGGGGTGCGAGATGGACGCGGCACGGCTGGTGGCGGAGTCGGAACGGGTGATGCGCGGGGCGCCGCAGCCCGAGGACGTCATCGAGGAGGCCTGGCAGGCGGGCGAGCTGGTCGAGGCGGTGGACCGGCTGCTGGCCGCGGGGGAGCGGCCGGCGGCGGGCGCGGGTTCGGCCGGCTGGGCCGCGGGGGCGGGCGGCCGGGCGGGGCCGGTGCTCGCC
>NZ_CAJSLV010000087.1 GCF_907177275.1 Actinacidiphila cocklensis | reverse complement strand
CGCCGGCAGGCCCCGGCCTCGCGGCGCCCCGCTGTGCGCCGGAGTGCGGATTCGCGTCATATGCGGGCACGGCGGTGGCCTTTCTGCGGCGGCCGGGTGGACCGGGCGGATGGCGACATGGTACGTATGTGCGCGGACGTTATACGTAACACTAGTGCGGGTGGAGGGGGCGGCAATGGCCACCGGGTACGCGGACCTGCTGCGGACGCGCCACGCGGCCCGGCTGCTGGGGGGCACCCTGCTGGGGCGGCTGCCCAACGCCATGGCCGCGCTCGCGATCGTGCTCTTCCTGCGCTCGCAGGGAGCCGGCTACGGGCTGGCCGGCACGCTGTCCGCGGTGTACGGCTGCTCCGTCGCCGTCGGGCAGCCGCTGCTGGGGCGGGCGGTCGACCGGCGGGGGCAGCCGCGGGTGATGGCGGGCGCGGCCCTGCTGTCCGCCACCGGCTGCGCCCTGCTCGTCGCCACCGGCCCTGATCCGCTGCCGCTGGCGACCGCGGCGGTCGTGCTGGCCGGGATCGCCACCCCGCCGCTCGAAGGCGGGCTGCGGGCGCTGTGGCCTGACGTGCTGGGCCGCGAGGACCGCGTGCAGCGGGCGTACGCGCTGGACGCCGCCGCCCAGGAGGTGCTGTTCGCGCTCGGCCCGCTGCTGGTCACGCTGCTCGTCTCGGCCGCCTCCCACGCGGCCGCCGTGGTCGTCACCGGGCTGCTCGGGGTGGCCGGCACCCTGGTGGTGGTCACATCGGCGCCCTCGCGCCGCTGGCGGGCCGCCGAGCGCGAGGCGCACTGGCTGGGCGCGCTGCGCTCGGTGGGCCTCGCGGTGCTGCTCTGCGCGTTCTTCTTCGTCGGCGTCGCGCTCGGCGCGATCTCGCTGGCCGCCGTGGTCTACGGCGACGCGCACGGCGGCGGATCGGTGGCCGCGTACGTCCTGGCCGCCAACGGCGTGGGCGGGCTGACCGGCGGGCTGACCTACGGGGCCAGGAACTGGCCCGGGCAGCCGGAGCGGCGGATGCGGGTGCTGAGCGTGGCGCTGGCCGCCTGCTATCCGCCGCTGATCCTGGTCCCCGGCGTGCCCTGGATGCTGCTGCTCGCCGTCCTGTCGGGATTGTTCCTCGCCCCCACGCTGGCCTGCGGTTTCCTGGTGGTGGACCGGCACGCCCCGGCCGGCACGGTGACCGAGGCCTTCTCCTGGATGGTGACCGCGGTCGGCGTCGGCGCGTCCCTGGGCACCGCCGCCGCCGGAGTGGCCGCGCAACACGGCGGGGCGGCCGCCGGATTCGCCGTGGCGGGCACCGGAGCGGTCGTCGCCACGGCCGTACTTTTGTCGACCGGCCGATTCCTGACGGCGTCAAACCTCGAAACCCGGCAGGAAAAAGATCCGAACCGTGCCGTCGAACCCCGTTTCAGCACCACGCATCAGGCGTAATGTTCAGACATGGACCGCCGCATTTTCGGGCTGGAGAACGAGTACGGCGTCACATGCACGTTCAGGGGACAGCGGCGTCTGTCCCCTGACGAGGTGGCGCGGTACCTCTTCCGCCGTGTCGTGTCATGGGGCCGGAGCAGCAATGTTTTCCTCCGCAATGGTGCCCGCCTCTATCTCGACGTGGGCTCGCACCCGGAGTACGCCACTCCGGAGTGCGACAACGTCACCGAACTGGTCACCCACGACAAGGCAGGCGAGCGCATCCTCGAAGGCCTTCTGGTCGACGCGGAACGCCGGCTGCACGAAGAGGGCATCGCCGGGGATGTGTACCTGTTCAAGAACAACACGGACTCGGCCGGCAACTCCTACGGATGCCACGAGAATTACCTGGTGGCCAGGCACGGGGAATTCTCCCGCCTCGCGGACATCCTCATTCCCTTCCTCGTCACCCGGCAGCTGCTGTGCGGCGCGGGCAAGGTGCTGCAGACCCCGCGGGGCGCCGTCTTCTGCGTGAGCCAGCGCGCCGAGCACATCTGGGAGGGTGTCAGCTCGGCCACCACCCGCTCCCGGCCGATCATCAACACCAGGGACGAGCCGCACGCCGACGCCGAGCGCTACCGCAGGCTGCACGTCATCGTCGGCGACTCCAACATGTCCGAGACCACGATGCTGCTCAAGGTCGGCGCCACCGACCTGGTGCTGCGGATGATCGAGGCCGGCACGGTGATGCGCGACCTGACCCTGGAGAACCCGATCAGGGCCATCCGCGAGGTCAGCCACGACATCACCGGCCGCCGCAAGGTCAGGCTGGCGTCGGGCCGCGAGGCGTCCGCGCTGGACATCCAGCAGGAGTACTACTCCAAGGCCGTCGAGTTCTGCGAGCGCCGCGGCATCCGCAGCGGCGTCATCGAGCAGGTGCTCGAGCTGTGGGGCCGCACCCTGGAGTCCATCGGCAGCGGTGACCTGAGCAGGATCGGCACCGAGATCGACTGGGTCATGAAGTACCAGCTCATCGAGCGCTACCGGAACCGCGACAACATCACCATGTCGCACCCCCGGGTCGCGCAGATAGACCTCGCGTACCACGACATCCACCGCCGCCGCGGCCTGTACTACCTGCTGGAGCGCAAGGGGCAGGCGGCCAGGATCTGCAACGACCTCAAGATCTTCGAGGCCAAGTCGGTGCCCCCGCAGACCACCAGGGCGCGGCTGCGCGGCGACTTCATCCGCCGTGCGCAGGAGCAGCGCCGCGACTTCACCGTCGACTGGGTGCACCTCAAGCTCAACGACCAGGCGCAGCGGACCGTGCTGTGCAAGGACCCCTTCCGGTCGGTGGACGACCGGGTGGAGAAGCTGATCGCCGGGATGTAGGCGCCCGGGTGCCCGCCGGCGGCCCCGCCGTCAAGTCCGGGCCGTCACAGCAGACCCACAGGCCCCGTACGGAACTCGTACGGGGCCTGCGGCACGCCGTAGGGTGTGGGGCGGTATCAAGACACTCCGACCCCGACTCCTATTCGAACCGAGGGAATCCGTGCGCCGACGCTCCGCATTGCTCGCCGTGCCCGCGCTCATGCTCACCGCCGCCGGCTGCGGCAAGGACACCAAGAAGAGCGATTCAGCGGCCTCCAGCTCCTCCTCGCCCTCGGAGACGCCGAGCGCGTCCGCGAGCGCCACGCCCAGCGCGACCCCCAGCACCAAGATCGTGAGCGGCCCGGTACCGGCAGTCACCAGCGGCACCGCGTTCAACAGCAAGCCGACCGTGGCGAAGGGCACCGGCACCCCGTCCACCGACCTCGCCGTCAAGACGCTGATCGCGGGCAAGGGCGCGGGAGTGGCCTCCGGTGACATCGTTCAGGTGAACTATCTCGGCCAGGTGTGGAGCACCGCCAAGGTGTTCGACACGAACTTCGGGAAGACCCCGTACGCCTTCCAGACCGGCAGCCAGGCGGTCATCCCGGGCTTCGAGCAGGCCGTCGCCGGCGCCAAGCCCAACAGCCGGGTCATCACCGCCATCCCGCCGGCCCTCGGCTACGGGACCTCCGGCAACGCCCAGGCCGGCATCAAGGGCACCGACACGCTGGTCTTCGTCATCGACGTGCTCAACGTCTACACCGGCAAGGACTCCGCGAAGGGCACCGTCGTGCCGCAGACCGACGCGAACCTGCCGAAGGTCGGGACCAACACCGACGGCAAGGCGCCGTCGGTCACCGTACCCAAGACCAAGGCGCCCACCAAGCTGGTCTCCAACTACGTGCTGGAGGGCGACGGCAAGGCGGTCAAGGCCAGTGACACGCTGGTCGTCCAGTACAAGGGCGTGCTGTGGGACGGCGGCAAGGAGTTCGACTCCAGCTACTCCCGCAACCAGGTCACGCAGTTCCCGCTGTCCAGCGTCATCCCCGGCTGGACCCAGGGCCTGACCGGCAAGAAGGTCGGCAGCCGGGTGATGCTGGTGACCCCGCCGGCCCTGGCGTACAAGGACCAGGCCAACGGACCGGTGCCGGCCAACGCCACACTGGTCTTCTCGGTGGACATCATCGCGGTTCTGTAAGACTGTCCCGGTTGCCCGCAACCGCACAAGGAGCATCGAAGTGAGCATCGAGAAGCCCGAGATCGACTTCCCGGGCGGCGAGCCGCCGGCCGACCTGGAGATCAAGGACATCTGGGAGGGCGACGGGCCGGTCGCCAAGGCGGGGGACACCGTCTCCGTCCACTACGTCGGCGTGGCGTTCTCCTCGGGCGAGGAGTTCGACGCCAGCTGGAACCGCGGCGGACCGCTGAAGTTCCAGCTGGGCGTCGGCCAGGTCATCGCCGGCTGGGACCAGGGCGTCCAGGGCATGAAGGTCGGCGGGCGTCGCCAGCTGACCATCCCGGCCCACCTCGCCTACGGCGACCGCGGCGCCGGCAGCGCCATCAAGCCGGGCGAGACGCTGATCTTCGTCTGCGACCTGGTCGCTGTCTGATGGAGTGGTCCCCCCGGACACCACCGGGGGGACCGCTTTTCGATACGGTTCGTGTGCGAGTGGGAGGGGTGCGGTGTGGCGATCGCCAAGGCTGAGCGGCTGATGAATCTGGCGTTGTGCCTGATGAACACCCGGCGGCCGGTCAGCAAGCGTGAGCTGCGTGCCTCCATCGAGGCCTACCACGAGGTCACCTCGGACGACGCCTTCAACCGGATGTTCGAGCGCGACAAGGACGACCTGCGCGAGCTGGGCCTGGTCATCGACACCGTGGAGAACCTCGAAGGCGAGTACGGCTACCTCGCGCGCCGCGACCGCAACCGGCTGCCCGACATCGCGCTGGACCCCGAGGAGGCCGCCGCCCTCGCGCTGGCCGCGAAGGTCTGGCAGCAGGCCAGGCTCGCCGAGGCGGCCAGCGGGGCGCTGCAGAAGCTCCGCGCGGCCGGTGTGCCGTACGAGGACACCCACAGCGCGCTGGAGCCGCGCATCCCCACCCCGGAGCCCGCGTTCGAGGCGCTGATGCTGGCCACCCGCGAGCGGCGGGCCGTCGCCTTCGACTACCGCAAGGCCAACGCGGTGCGCCCGGAGCCGCGGCAGGTCGAGCCGTGGGCGCTGGAGTGCTGGCGCGGCCACTGGTATCTGGCCGGCTACGACCGGGACCGCGGCGCGGTGCGGGTCTTCCGGCTCTCCCGGATCAGCGGCCGGGTCAAGGCGCGCGGCGCCTTCACCGCCGAGGTGCCCGCGCACGTGGACGTCCGCGAGACCGTCGCGCGCTGGGCCGGCGAGGGCGCGACCACCACCGCCACCATCCGGCTGCGCCGCGACAGCGGCTACCCGCTGCGGGCCAGGGCGGTGGCCACCACCCCGGTCGACGCCGACTGGGACGAGCTGGAGGTGCCCTACGGGCACGGGCTGGACGCCTGGCTCGCGGAGTTCGGCCCCGACGTGGTCGTGATGGCACCGGAAGAGCTGCGTACCGAGGTGCTCGACCGGCTGCGCGCGGTGGCCAAGGGCTGAGCGGGGGCCGGGGATGAGCAGCACAGGGGACGGCATGAGCAGGCGGGACACCGAATGAGCAACGCGATCGACCAGACCCGCAGGATGCTGTCGCTGGTCACCTATCTGCGCGAGCGGCCCGGCGCCCGGGTCAGCGAGGTCGCGCGGGCCTTCGGGGTCAGCGAGGCCGAGCTGATCGGCGACCTCAACGTGCTGCCGCTGTGCGGCACCAGCTTCCGCGGCGGCGACCTGCTGGACATCGACACCGACGGCGAGCGCATCTGGTGGCACAACCCCGGCACCGCCGACGACGTCGCGCAGCCGCTGCGGCTGGCCGCCGACGAGGCCACCGCGCTGCTGGTGGCCGCCCGCGCGGTGGCGAACCTGCCCGGCCTGCGGGACAGCGACCGGCAGGCGCTGCTGCGGGCCGGCACCAAGCTGGAGGCCGCGGCCGGTGAGGCGGCCGGTGCCAGCGCCCAGCTGTCGGTGACCTTCGAGTCCGAGGGCAGCGTCTTCGCGACCGTCGACCGGGCCATCACCGAGCGCCGCCGGCTGTGGATGCGCTACTACTCGCCGGCCCGCGACACGCTCACCGAGCGGGAGGTCGACCCGATCCGGCTGTTCGCGGTCGGCCACACCTACGTCGAGGGCTGGTGCCGCCTCTCGGAGGACCGGCGGACCTTCCGGCTCGACCGGGTCGCCGAGATCCGGCTGCTCGACGAGCCGTCCGACCCGCCGCGGATCGAGCCGCGCGACCTGTCGCAGGGCCTGGTGCAGCCCGCGGGCGACGACCCCGAGGTGGTCATCGAGGTGGGGCCCGGCGGGCGCTGGGTCGCGGAGTACTACCCGCACGACAGCGCCGAGGAACTGCCCGACGGCGGCCTGCGGATCACGCTGCGCACCCCCGACCCCGGTTCGCTGCGCCGGCTGGCGCTGCGGCTGGGGCGCGACGGCCGGATCGTGTCGCCCGCCGCGCTGGCCGGCGACGCGCGCGACGCGGCCGTACTCGCCCTGGCCGCCTACGGTGAGTGAGGGACCGACGATGACGGCGATCTGCCCACCGCCCGCCGCCGGCCCGGTCGTCTTCCGGGCCGGCTGCCCGCACTGCAGGACCAGCTTCCAGCTGGGCGCGGACGACCTGCGGCTGGCCATCGGCGGCAGCGCGCGCACCACCTTCTACTCCTTCACCTGCCCCGAGTGCGGCGAGGCGGTGCGCAAGCCGGCGGGGGAGCGGATCGTGGAGCTGCTGACCGTCGGCGGCGTCCGTACGATGCGGCTCCAGCGGTAGGCTGCCGGTCCATGTGGTGGATCTTCCTCAGTGTCGGCCTGGCGGCGGCGGGACTCCTGGTGCTCGCGGTGTTCGCCGCCCGGGTCTTCACCGCGGTACGCGAACTGGCCGCCCAGGTGGCCGCCAGCAGCGAGGCGCTGGCCGCCGCGGGCGACCGGCTGCAGCGGGCCGCGGCCCCGGTGGCGAAGCGGGCCGGCGAGATCAACCGCCGCTGAGCCTGCCGCCCGAACGCAGGTGAAGGTACGCTGACCCGGCGACCTGCGTCTTCCCGGCACCGCCAGGAGCGGACCGCGATAGGGCCGCAACCTGGTGGATTCCGGGGCATATTCCGGCGTTCACCGGTGCACGATACGATCCTTGCGTGTGCGACGGCCGGAATTCCTCCGATCACGCTCGCCGCAGACGTACCGCACGGACCACGCCGCCAACCCGGTGAGAAGGTAGACACATCATGCTCGGCAACCTCAAGCCCCTTGAGCTCGTCCTGATCCTTCTCGTCGTCATCCTCCTCTTCGGCGCCAAGAAGCTCCCCGACATGGCCAGGTCGCTCGGCAAGTCGGCGCGCATCCTCAAGAGCGAGGCCAAGGCGATGAAGAACGACGACCCGACGCCTCCGGCCAAGTCCGGCACCGCCGCGCAGGAGCAGGCGCCCGCCCGCACCATCCAGGCCGCGCCCGGCGACACCGCCAGCGCCCGCCCGGTCGCCGACCAGGAGCGCACCCCCACCAGCTGACCGGCCACCGGTTACCGGCGGCCCGCCGGTAGTCGCCAGGCCCCAGGCGATCGACCAAGCCGAGACACGCTGCCGACGGCTGCCCGTACGAGACGAGGACGTGGGTGCTCAAGACTGCCCGCAAGCAGGAGAAGGACCCCGAGGGGCGGATGCCGCTCGCGGACCACCTGCGTGAGCTGCGCAACCGGCTGTTCAAGTCGGTGCTGGCGATCATCGTCATCACCATCGTGGCAGCCTTCTTCTACAAGCAGATCATCCACCTGCTCCAGCAGCGCATCCCGGACAACGTCCGCTGTCTCGACGGCAGCTCGCCGGGCGACAAGGACCCCCAGGCCTGCGCCCAGATGACCGTCAGCGGTCTGATGGGCGGCTTCTCCATCGCGCTGAAGGTCTCGCTGATGGCCGGCGTGGTCGGCGCCTCGCCGATCTGGCTCTACCAGCTGTGGGGCTTCCTCGCCCCCGGCCTGCACAAGAACGAGAAGCGCTACACCCTCGGCTTCGTCGGCGCGGGCGTGCCGCTCTTCCTCGGCGGCGCGGTCCTGGCCTACGAGATCCTGCCGCAGACCGCCAGGATCATGATCGGCTTCGTGCCGGACGACACCACCAACCTGCTGCCGCTGGACGACTTCCTCGACCTCGTGGTCCGGATGATCATCGTCTTCGGGCTCGCCTTCGAGCTGCCACTGGTGCTGGTGCTGCTGAACTTCACCGGCATCGTCAGCGGCAAGCGCATGCTCGGCTGGTGGCGCGGCATGGTCATAGGCATCACCGTCTTCGCCGCCGTCGCCACGCCCACCGGCGACCCGCTCACCATGTGCCTGCTGGCCGCGCCCATCGTGCTGCTGTACTTCATGGCCCTGGGCATCTGCTTCTTCAACGACTCCCGCCGCGCCCGGCGCCGTGCGGCCGACCCGGACTCCGCGCTCGACCCGGACGAGGCCTCCACCCTCGACCACATCCCCGAGCAGGTCGACGCCGACTCCGCCCTCGACGACGGGCGCGGCGACGACTACGACGACGCGACCTGACGCCGCCGGCCCGCACCTGTGACCAGTGACATCACCCTGCTCGTCAACCCCACCGCCGGCCGCGGCCGCGGTGCGCGGGCGGCGGCGCCCGCCGCCGACGCCCTGCGCGCGGCCGGCCTGACGGTCCGCACCGTCGTCGGCGCGGACGCCGCCGACGCCCTGGACCGTGCACGCAAGGCCGTCGACGGCGGCACCGGCGCACTGGTCGCGGTCGGCGGCGACGGCATGGTCGCGCTCGCCCTCCAGGCGGTGGCGGGCACCGACACCCCGCTCGGCATCGTCGCGGCCGGTACCGGCAACGACTTCGCCCGGGTCAGCGGCCTGCCGGTGCGCAGGCCCGCCGATGCGGGCGCCACCATCGCCGAGGCGCTGGCGGACGGCCGCACCCGCCGCCTCGACCTCGGCAGGATCGGCGAGCGCTGGTTCGGCACCGTCATGGCCTCCGGCTTCGACTCCCGGGTCAACGACCGCGGCAACCGCATGAGCTGGCCCAAGGGCCGCTTCCGCTACGACGCGGCGATGCTCGTCGAGCTGGCCGCGCTGCGCCCGATCCGCTACCGCGTGCAGTTCGACGACGCGCCCGAGCGGGAGCTGGAGGCCACGCTGATAGCGGTCGGCAACGGCTCCTCCTACGGCGGCGGCATGCGGATGTGCGCCGACGCCGAGATGGACGACGGCCTCTTCGACGTATGCGTCGTCGGCCCGTGTACCCGCCGCACCCTGCTGCGGGTCTTCCCGCTGGTCTACAGCGGCTCCCACCCCCGGCACCCGGTGGTCACCGTGCACCGCGCCGCCCGGGTCCGGCTGGCCGCCGAGGACGTCACCGCGTACGCCGACGGCGAGCGGGTCGGCCCGCTGCCGGTGCAGGCCGAGACCGTGCCGGGGGCGCTGCGGCTGCTGGTCTGAGCCGGGTCGCCGCCTGGCAACGCTGCCCCCGAAGAAATTAAAGATCACGCGGTGTGTCAGTGCCGCCGGGTAGGCTCGTCAACGAGATGACAGAAGACATGTCGCCAGCCGAGCGCTACGCCGCCAGCCGTCGCCGCGCCGCAGAGAACGCCACCGCACTCGCCCAGTTCCGCGAGCTGTACGAGTTCGGCCTCGACCCGTTCCAGATAGAGGCGTGCCAGGCCCTGGAGGCAGGCAGCGGCGTCCTGGTCGCGGCGCCCACCGGATCGGGCAAGACCATCGTCGGCGAGTTCGCCGTCCACCTCGCCCTCGCAGAGGGCCGCAAATGCTTCTACACCACCCCGATCAAGGCGCTGTCCAACCAGAAGTACAACGACCTGGCCAAGCGGTACGGCGCCGAGAAGGTCGGCCTCCTCACCGGCGACAACAGTGTCAACGGCGACGCACCGGTGATCGTCATGACCACCGAAGTGCTGCGCAACATGCTCTACGCGGGCTCCGCCGCCCTGGACGGCCTCGGCTACGTGGTCATGGACGAGGTGCACTACCTGTCCGACCGCTTCCGCGGCGCCGTCTGGGAAGAGGTGATCATCCACCTCCCGCAGTCCGTCACGCTGGTGTCACTGTCCGCGACCGTCTCCAACGCCGAGGAGTTCGGCGACTGGCTGGACACCGTACGCGGCGACACCGAGGTGATCGTCTCCGAGCACCGCCCGGTCCCGCTGTGGCAGCACGTCCTGGCCGGCCGCCGGATGTACGACCTGTTCGAGGAGAAGGCCGGGTCCACCGCGAACCGCGGCCGCCGCGAGGTCAACGCGGACCTCGAACGGCTCGCCCGGATGGAGAACCAGCGCAGCTACCACCCGCGGGCCAAGCGCGGCAGGGAGGCCGACCGCGAGCGCGAGCGCAGGGCCCGCAGCCGGGTCTGGACGCCGAGCCGCGCCGAGGTCATCGACCGGCTGGACTCCGAGGGCCTGCTGCCCGCCATCACCTTCATCTTCAGCCGGGCCGGCTGCGAGGCCGCCGTGCAGCAGTGCCTGCACGCCGGACTGCGGCTCAACAACGAGGAGGCCCGCGCCCGGGTCCGCACCATCGTCCAGGAGCGCACCCGCGCCATCCCGGACGAGGACCTGCACGTCCTCGGCTACTTCGAGTGGCTGGAGGGCCTGGAGCGCGGCATCGCCGCCCACCACGCCGGGATGCTGCCGACCTTCAAGGAGGTCGTCGAGGAGCTGTTCGTCAAGGGCCTGGTCAAAGCGGTCTTCGCGACCGAGACCCTGGCGCTCGGCATCAACATGCCGGCCCGCTCGGTGGTGCTGGAGAAGCTCGTCAAGTGGAACGGCGAGACCCACGCCGACATCACCCCCGGCGAGTACACCCAGCTGACCGGCCGCGCCGGGCGGCGCGGCATCGACGTCGAGGGCCACGCCGTGGTGCTGTGGCAGCGCGCCTTCGACCCCGGCGCCGTCGCGGGCCTGGCCGGCACGCGTACGTATCCGCTGCGCTCGTCCTTCAAGCCGTCGTACAACATGGCGGTCAACCTCGTCGGGCAGTTCGGCCGGCACCGCTCCCGCGAGCTGCTGGAGACGTCCTTCGCGCAGTTCCAGGCGGACCGCTCGGTCGTCGGCATCTCCAAGCAGGTGCAGCGCAACGAGGAGGGACTCGACGGCTACCAGCAGTCGATGACCTGCCACCTCGGCGACTTCGACGAGTACATGCGGCTGCGCAGGGAGCTGAAGGACCGCGAGGCCGACCTGTCGCGGCAGGGCGCGGTCCAGCGCAGGGCCGCCGCGTCCGACGCGCTGGAGAAGCTCAAGCCGGGCGACATCATCCACGTCCCCGCGGGGAAGTACGCGGGCCTCGCACTGGTCCTGGAACCCGGGGTGCCGGCCGGCCGGGTCGGCGGCCACCACCCGCGCGACGGCGAATACCACGACGGGCCGCGCCCGCTGGTGCTCACCGCGGAGCGCCAGGTCAAGCGGCTGGCCCAGATGGACTTCCCGGTGCCCGTCGAGGCGCTCGACCGGATGCGCATCCCCAAGTCCTTCAACCCGCGCAGCCCGCAGTCCCGCCGCGACCTCGCCTCGGCGATGCGCAGCAAGGCCGGCACCGCCGGCTGGGCGGCACCCTCCCGGCACCGCAAGGACCGGTCGGCCGCCGCCGACGACACCGAGATCGCCCGGCTGCGCGCCGCGATCCGCGCCCACCCCTGCCACGGCTGCGACGACCGCGAGGACCACGCCCGCTGGGCCGAGCGCTACCACCGGCTGCGCCGCGACACCCAGCAGCTGGAGCGCCGCATCGAGGGCCGCACCAACACCATCGCCAGGACCTTCGACCGGGTCTGCGCCGTCCTGACCGAGCTCGACTACCTCAAGGGCGACCAGGTCACCCCCGAGGGCCGCCGGCTGGCCAGGCTCTACGGCGAGCTGGACCTGCTGGCCAGCGAGTGCCTGCGCGACGGGGTGTGGGACGGCCTCGGCCCCGCCGAGCTGGCCGCCTGTGCCTCGGCGCTGGTCTACGAGTCCCGGCAGGCCGACGACGCCGCCGCGCCCAAGCTGCCCAGCGGCAACGCACGGGCGGCACTGGGCGAGATGGTACGGATCTGGGGCCGCCTCGACGCCCTGGAGGAGGACCACAAGATCAACCAGACCGAGGGCGTCGGCCAGCGCGAGCCCGACCTGGGCTTCGCGTGGCCCGCCTACCGCTGGGCGTCGGGCCACAGCCTGGACGCGGTCATCACCGACGCGGACATGCCGGCCGGTGACTTCGTGCGCTGGTGCAAGCAGCTCATCGACGTGCTCGGCCAGATCGGCAACGCGGCGCCCGACGCCAGCCCGGTTCGGCGCAATGCGCGCAAGGCCGTGGACGGGCTGCTGCGGGGCGTCGTGGCGTACTCGTCGGTCGGGTGAGCGGGGGCGTGGTCAGCCGTTCGTGTTCGTGCAGGTCAACGAACCGTTCAGGGTGACCACGCCACCCGAGCCGCCGTAGTCCTTGGCGATCTTCAGGTTCTGCACCTTCACCGTCCAGGTGCCGCCGTCCTTCTGCGCGGTCACGCCCTCGGACTTGGAGACCCGACCCGAGTAGGTCTTCTTGTCCGGGGCGGCGAAGAGCGCCACCTGGGTGGGGCTGTCGGCCGTGGTCGCGATGAACGACGGGAAGATCTGCGTCTTGGCGAGCACGTCGGGCGTGGTCACCCCGATCAGCTTGCCGCCCTTGATCTCGCACTTGACGCCGCCGGTGAAGTCGGCGCCGCCGGTGTCGTCACCGGTGAAGTCCAGGTGCCCCTCCACCTTGCCGGCCGGCTTGGAGGGCGCGGCCGAGCTGCTCGCAGGGGCGCTGCCGCCGCCGTCCGCGGCCGTGCTCGTCCCGCCGGTGGCGGTCGAGGCGGGCGGGCTGGACGCCGCGTCGTCGGACTTCTTGTCCGACGAGCAGCCCGACAGCGCGGTGGCCGCCAGGACGGCGGTGAGCGCGCCTGCGGTGAGTATCGTGCGGTGGCGCATGCGGCGGTGGTCCTCTCCCCGTGGGTCTGTGGTGCGGGCCAGTGTACGTACCCGCGGTACGAACCCCCGGGTTCAGGTGCGGTCGCGGTCCAGGTAGCGGCGCCAGCCGCCGAACGCGGTGATGTCCTCCGCGCCCGCGAGCGCCTCCGGCTCGCACAGGAAGCCGGTCACCTCGCAGCCGTCGCGCAGCGCGACCCTGCCCAGGGCCATCGGGCGGGGGAGCGCGGCCAGCAGCGCGCCCAGCGCGGCGGGCGCCAGCTCCCACACCTCGGCCTCGACGGCCGCACCCTTCTCCGCCACGCGCACCAGACCCGGCTTGGGCGGCACGGTGTCCAGGGCGTACAGCCGGTAGGACGGCGCCGTCGTCGTCGCCGCCACCAGGCGGCCGCCCAGCGCGAGCAGTTGCGGATTGAGCGGCTGCCCCGACAGGTGCGCCCCCACCACCGCGAGCCGCAGCGGCGGATCGAGCAGCGCGGCGATCTCCGCGACGCGCTCGTCGCTGCCCGCCGCGCCCAGCAGCATCACTCCGAACGGCAGCCCCGCCACCTCGCCCGCCGGCACCGCGACCGCGCACAGGTCGAGCAGGTTCGCCGAGTTCGTGAAGCGGCCGAGCCGGGTGTTGGCGCCGACCGGGTCCGCGGCGACCTCCGCCAGGGTGGGGTGGCCGGGCGCGGTCGGCAGCAGCAGCGCGTCGGCGTCCGCCATCGCCGTCGTCGCGCGTTCGCGCAGCACCGCCAGCCGCTCGCGGTCCGCGAACAGCCGGTGCGCCGGCAGGTCGCGGGCCGCGCGGATGATGCGGGCCACGGTCGGATCCAGGTCCGCGGCGCCGCGGTCCACGAACTCGCCCACGGCGGTGTAGCGCTCGGCGACGAAGGCGCCGTCGTAGAGCAGCGACGCCGCCTCACTGAAGGGCGTCAGGTCGATCGTCCGCAGCTCGGCGCCTGCCTGTACCAGCCGCGCCTTCGTCGCCTCGAACGCCGCCGCCCAGCCGTCGTCCAGCTCGCCGAGCTGCGCGGTCGGCGGCACCGCGACCCGCCACGGCCCCGGGCGGCGCGGCGGTGGCACCGGGCTCGCCAGCAGCGCCAGCGCCCTGCGGGCCGCGGGGAGCGTACGGGCGAATACGCTCACGCAGTCCAGGCTCGCGCAGGCCGGCACGACGCCCTGCGTGGACACCAGGCCGCGGGTCGGCTTGAGCCCGACGATGCCGTTGAAGGCCGCGGGGACGCGGCCCGAGCCCGCGGTGTCCGTGCCCAGCGCCAGGTCCACGAGGCCCAGCGCCACGGCGACGGCCGAGCCCGAGCTGGAGCCGCCGCTCACCCTTTCCGGGTCGAGGGCGTTGCGCACCGCGCCGTAGGGGCTTCTGGTGCCGACCAGGCCGGTGGCGAACTGGTCCATGTTCGTCGACCCCAGCACGATCGCGCCCGCCGCGCGCAGCGCGGCCACGGCCGGGGCGTCGGCCTCGGGTTCGTACCCGTACGAAGGGCAGGCCGCGGTCGTCGGCAGCCCCTTGACGTCGATGTTGCCCTTCACGGCGAGCAGCGTCCCGGCCAGCGGGAGCGGGTCGCCTGCGGCGACCCGCGCGTCCACTTCCCGCGCCTCGGCTGCGACCTCCTCCTCGGGCCGCAGCGCGATCCACACCTCCGGCCTCCCGGCCCGGGCGATCTCCTTGTACGCCGCGTCCACCCGACGCTCCGCGTCACCCATGTCCGTGCCCTCCTCAACCCTGCGGTTCTGCCTTGCGCTTTGCCCCTTGCGGTGGCCTGTCGCCTTCAACGCCGTCGTGGCTGGTCGCGCAGTTCCCCGCGCCCCTGAGGTCCTGCCCCCCGCGGTGCGTGCTTCGTCGCCGGCGCCGTCGTGGCTGGTCGCGCAGTTCCCCGCGCCCCTGGGTGATTGCGCCTTGCGGTGCATTGCTTGCCTGCGGCTGCGTCGTGGCTGGTCGCGCAGTTCCGCCCCCAGAGCATCGCCCGGGGGGTACCCCCAGCGCCGCCTGAAAACGCTCACCCTCTGCGCAGAGGCCACCCACCCGGGGGCGCGGGGAACTGCGCGCCCGGCCAAGGCGGACCGGAACGTGAACGCCACAGGATGTGGCACCCACCAGGGGGCGCGGGGAACTGCGCGACCGGCCACCACGCACCGGAAAAGGCGCCGCCACGGCAAGTGGCACCCCCCAAAACGCCCCGCCGCAGGCGGTGTTCATGGGGCCAGCGTCAGCAGAACCGTGCCCGGGGAGACCTGGTCGCCCGGGGTGACGTGGATCGTGGAGACGCGGCCGGCCACGGGCGCGAGGACCGGCGACTCCATCTTCATCGCCTCCAGCGTGAGCAGGTTCTGGCCCGCTTCCACCGTGTCGCCCGGGCGGACCGCGAGCCGCCAGACGCCGGCGGCGAACTCCGCCTCGACGGCGCACCCGCCCGGCGGGACGGGCACCGCGTCGGGCGCGGCGGCCGGCGCCGCGACCGCCTCGGCCCGGGCGAACTCCCCGGCCTCCTCCCACGCCAGCCGCTCCGCGGCGAACGCCGCGGACTGCCGTTGCCGGAACTCGGCGATCGGCTCCGCGTTCTCGGCGAGGAACCGCTGGTGGTCGGCCAGCGCGAACTCCCCTTCCTCCACCTTCAGCCGCAGGCGCCCCGCCGCCATGTCGGCCCGCAGGTCCAGGAGTTCCTCCGCGCCGACCGGATACCACCTGATCCGGTCGAAGAAGCGCAGCAGCCACGGCTGTTCGCGGTCGGTTCGGCCGTTCCAGACCTGGACCGTACGGCCCACGAACTGGTAGCCGCCCGGCCCCTCCATGCCGTAGATGCACAGGTACGCCCCGCCGATCCCGACGGAGTTCTCCGCGGTCCAGGTGCGGGCCGGGTTGTACTTCGTGGTGACGAGCCGGTGCCGCGGGTCGAGCGGCGTGGCGACGGGTGCGCCCAAGTACACGTCGCCCAGCCCGAGTACGAGGTACTCCGCGTCGAATACCGTGCGGTAGACGTCCTCGACGGAGTCGAGCCCGTTGATGCGGCGGATGAACTCGATGTTCCACGGGCACCAGGGGGCGTCGTCGCGGACGCCGGCCATGTAGCGGGCGATGGCCTCCCGGGTGGCCGGGTCGTCCCAGGACAGCGGGAGGTGGACGGTGCGGCTGGGCACCACCAGCTCGCCGGTCGGCGGCAGCGCGTCCTCGGCCTCGTGGACCAGGTCGAGCAGCTTGGCCGTCGGCAGCTCCGCCGGGTCGACGTGGATCTGCAGCGAGCGGATGCCGGGGGTGAGGTCGACGACTCCCGGCATCCGCTGGGCGGCGAGGTGTTCGGCGAGCGCGTGCACCCGCATCCGCAGCGCGAGGTCGAGCTGCATCGGCCCGTACTCGACCAGCAGGTTGTCGTCGCCGCTGCGGCGGTAGGTCACCGCGGGGCGTGCCGCGGTGGCCGCCGAGCGGTCGAGCACACCGCCGTCGCCCAGCACCGGCCTGGAGGGCACGGGCGCGGTCGCGGGGGAGGTGCGCAGCGCGGCCGCCGCGTCGTCGGTGACCGGCACGAAGCGGACGGTGTCGCCGGGCCGCAGCTGGCCCAGCTTCCAGCGCTGCCCGGTCACGACGGTGGCCGGGCAGACGAAGCCGCCGAGCGAGGGGCCGTCGGGGCCGAGCAGCACCGGCATGTCGCCGGTGTAGTCGACGGCGCCGACCGAGTAGGGCGTGTCGTGGATGTTGGACGGGTGCAGGCCCGCCTCGCCGCCGTCGCCGCGTGCCCAGCGCGGTTTGGGGCCGACGAGGCGCACGCCGGTGCGGGCGGAGTTGAAGTGGACGCTCCAGGCGGCCGCGTAGAAGTCCCTGATGTCGTCCTCGGTGAAGAACTCCGGTGCCGCGTGCGGCCCTTCGACGGCGCCGATGGCCCATTCGGTGCCGATCGCGGGGCGCCGCCCGGGCGGTACGGGCCGCCCGTCCGCGGTGCCGCCGCCGTGCAGGACGTCGGCGGCCCGCAGCGCCCGCCCGCCGTGCCCGCCGAACCTGCCGAGGGTGAACGTGGCGGTGCTGCCGAGGAATTCGGGCGTGTCGAGCCCGCCGGCCAGCAGGACGTACGTGCGCAGGCCGGCCTCCTGCGGCGCCCCGACGTCCAGCACCGCACCGGCCGGCACGGTCACCGGCTCCCACTGCGGCACCGGCAGCCCGTCGACTGTGACCGGAGCGGGCGCTCCGGTGACGCAGACCGTGGTGGCGTGGCTGAACCGCAACGCCGGTCCCTGCAGGGTGCATTCGAGCCCGGCGGCGCCCTCGTCGTTGCCCAGCGCCTCGTTGCCCAGCCGGAAGGACAGGTCGTCCATCGGCCCGCACGGCGGCACCCCGACGTGCCACAGGCCGGTGCGGCCCGGCCAGTCCTGGACGGTGGTCATGGTGCCGGCGCGGACCACGTCGATCCGCCGCGAGCCGTCGGTGACGCCGTCCAGGGTGGCGGTGCTGTGCGTGGCGGCCCGCAGGTCGGGGTCTGTCAGGGCGGCCCGCAGCAGCCCGAGGTTGGTCTCGATGCCGTCGACGCGGGTCGCGGCCAGCGCGTCGGCGAGTTTGGCCAGTGCCTCGTCGCGGTCGGCGCCGTGCGCGATCACCTTGGCCAGCATCGGGTCGTAGGAGGTGGTGACCTCGGTGCCGGTCCCGACCCAGGTGTCGACGCGCACCCCGGGCGGGAAGGCGACCCGGGTGAGCACCCCGGCGCTCGGGCGGTGCCCGCGTGCCGGGTCCTCCGCGTAGATCCGCGCCTCGACGGCGTGCCCCGCGGGCTCGCCCGGCTCGGCGGGCGCCGTGCCGTCCATGGCGAGCCGCAGCATCCACTCGACCAGGTCGACGCCGTAGGTCTCCTCGGTGACCGGGTGCTCGACCTGGAGTCGGGTGTTGACCTCCAGGAAGTACGCCTCGGCGCGCTCGGCGTCGTAGACGAACTCCACGGTGCCCGCGGAGCGGTAGCCGACCGAGGCGCACAACGCCCGTGCGCTGTCGTGCAGCCGGCGTCGCACCGCGGCGGGCAGGCCGGGCGCAGGGGCCTCCTCCAGCACCTTCTGGTGGCGGCGCTGCAGGGAGCAGTCGCGGTCGCCGAGCGCGACCACCCGTCCCCGACCGTCGCCGAAGACCTGCACCTCGACGTGGCGGGCGCGCTCCACGAGCCGTTCGAGGAAGACCCCGGCGGAGGAGAATCCGGCGGCTGCCGCGCGCTGCACCGGCTCCCAGGCGGCGGCCAGTTCGGCTGCCGAGCGGCAGGCGCGCATGCCGATGCCGCCTCCGCCGCCGGTCGCCTTGAGCATCACCGGGTAGCCGAGCCCGTCGGCGGCGGCCAGCGCCGCGTCCAGGTCGGGCAGCAGCCCGGTGCCGGGCAGCAGCGGTACCCCGGCGGCCTCGGCCGCGGCGCGCGCGGTGTGCTTGGCGCCGAAGACGTCGAGGTGCTGCGGCTCGGGGCCGACGAAGGCCAGGCCCGCGGCCTCGCAGCGGCGGGCGAAGTCCGCGTCCTCCGACAGGAATCCGTACCCGGGGTGGATCGCACCCGCACCGGTCTGCCCGGCGGCCGCGAGTACCGCGTCGACGTCCAGGTAGCTGGCCGCGGCGGGCGCGGGTCCCAACCGCACCGCGGTGTCGGCCAGATGCACGTGCGGGGCGCCGCGGTCGGGGTCGGAGAAGACGGCGACCGTGCGCAGGCCGATGCGCCGGGCGGTGCGGATGACCCGGGCGGCGATCTCGCCCCGGTTGGCCACCAGCAGCGTGTCGAAGCTCATCCGCGGGCCTCCGTGTCCGCCGCTTCGCCGGTGACGACCGTCATCCGTACCGGAGTCGGGTCGAAGCCGTTGCAGGGGTTGTTGATCTGCGGGCAGTTGGAGACCAGCACCAGCACGTCGGTCTCGGCCCGCAGCGCCACCTCCAGGCCGGGCGCCGAGTGGCCGTCCACGATGCCCAGCGTGCCGTCGTCCTCGACCGGCACGTTCATGTACCAGTTGATGTTGCTGACCAGGTCGCGCTTGCCGAGCCCCCAACGGGCGCCCTCGGCGAGGAAGTTGTCCACGCAGGCGTGCTGCGACCAGGTGTGGTGGCCGTAGCGCAGGGTGTTGGACTCCTTCGAGCAGGCGCCGGCGATCGTGTCGTGCCCGCCGCAGCCGTCGGCGACGACCGTCATCAGCGGGGTGTGCTCGGTGGACAGCAGCACGCTGCCGGTGGTCAGGAAGATGTTGCCCTGCGCCTGGATGGTGTCGGGCGCGCTGTAGCGCACGGCGGTGTCGTGGGCGTCGTAGACCAGGAAGTCCACCGCCTGGTTGCCGTGCAGGTCGGTGACGGTGAGCAGGCCGCCGGCGGGTATCACCGCCGACCAGGGGGCGCGTGCGGGTACGGTCACGGTGGTCATCACAGCCCCCTGGCGGTCAGGTGCTCGGCGGTGTTCAGGAACGCCCTGCGGCCCTCGGGTGTGGCGTCCCACAGCGGGTCCTGCGGCCCGGTCGGCGCCCCGGCCTTCGCGCGGACCTCAAGGGGTCCGCACACGTACTGCGGCCGCGGGTCCAGCGGGTGCGGCACGTTCGCCAGCAGGACGGTCAGCGGCTGCTCGGCCCGCAGCGTCACCGCGGTGCCGGGACCCGCCGAGCCGATGAACTCCAGCGAGCCGTCCGGGTCGACCCGCACGCCCTGGAAGAACGACAGGGACGGCGGCAGGTCGCGCGGCTCCAACCCCTGCTTGGCCGCGGCCAGGACGAACAGCTCGCGTCCCGCCGGAGTGCCGCCCTGCGGCGAACCGTCCCCGTAGCGCGCGGTGTTGCGCGCCGCTGACGACGTGCCGCACAGCGTGTCGTGCCGGCCGCTGGTGTCGGCGACCAGCGAGGCGAGCACCCGGCCCTGGTCGGACAGCAGCAGCCGGCCGGCGCCCAGGTAGGCGTTCCACTGCACCTTCACCGTGTCCGCGACGTTCAGCCGCTCCCACGGGCGGCCCTCGGCGAACAGCAGCAGGTGCGCGCACGCGGTGCCGGTGGGGTCGGCGAGCCGCAACTCGGTGCCGCGGGCGAGCGACTTGTGCGTGTAGTTGCCGCCGGCGACCGTCTCGGCCCACACCAGCCCGTCGGGCGCCGGCACCAGCGGCATCGCGGCCGCACGCTTGCCGTCCTGCGCCCGGGCATGGTCCCGGGCGCCGTACGTCGTCCCTGTCGCCACCGTGCACCTCCTATTTCTGTCGTGCGACAGAAATTAGGCGGCGGCGGATTCCGGGCGGTTGCACGGGTGTTGCGCGCGGGTTACCGGCCGCTCACCGGTGCCGCCCGGCGTGGGCGGCGTCCGGCACTGTGCGACGATCGCCGGGTGAATACCAGCGGACGGCGCGTCGGGCGGCCCAGGGCGCAGCAGCGGCCCGACAGCGGGATGAGTCCCAGGCAGGAGCTCCTGACCGCGGCCGCCGAACTCTTCACCACCCGCGGCTACACCGCGACGACGACCCGCGCGGTCGCCGAACGCGCCGGTATGCGGCAGGCGTCGATGTACCACTACGTCGGCGGCAAGGAGGATCTGCTCGCCGAGTTGCTGGAGGGCACGGTCACCCCGTCCCTCGCGCTCGCCCGCACGCTCCTGGCGGACACCTCGCGACCGGCCGAGCGGCGGCTGTGGGAGCTGTGCCGGGCGGACGTGGAGCTGCTGTGCGCCGCCCCGTACAACCTCGGCGTCCTCTACCTCCTGCCCGAGGTGCGGGCCGAGCGCTTCGCGCCCTTCCGCGACGCCCGCGCCGACCTGAAGTCCGCGTACACCGCGCTCCTGGCCGCGACGGAGGCGGGCGCCGCGCTGCCCGCGGACGAGCTGGCGGTCCGGGCGGACCTGCTCTTCGCCCTGATCGAGGCCGTCATCCTCATTCCCCGCCCGAGCCCGCGGATCGCGTCCGCGACCGCCGACGCCGCACTGCGGCTGGCGGGCGCCTGACCCTCCGGCAGGAGGTCAGTGGGGGATGCCGTCGATGATCTCGCGTGCGCCCTGGCCGAGCAGTTCGGCCGCGGCCCGGGCGCCGAGGGCCGCCGGGTCGCTGCTCTCGCCCCGGACGTGGGCGCGGACGAAAGCCGAGCCGTCCTCGGAGAAGACCATGCCGCGCAGCGAGAGCCGACCGTCCTGCCCGGTGACGCAGTACCCGGCGATGGGGCTGTTGCAGTGGCCCTGCAGGCCGTGGAGCATCGCCCGCTCCGCGGTGACCTCGGCCATCGTCCTGCCGTGGTTCAGCCGCGCCAGCAGCCCCGTCATCGGGCCGTCGCCGTCGCGGCACTCCAGGCCGAGCACTCCGGCTCCCACGGCCGGCAGCATCTCGTCGACGGTGAAGACCTGGCGGCCGCGGTGGGTCAGCTCCAGCCGCTCCAGCCCCGAGGTCGCCACGATCATGGCGTCCAGCACGGTGTCGACCGGCTTCCTGCCGTCGAGCTTGTCGATCCGCGTCCCGACCGCGCCCCGTACCCGTACGACCTCGAGGTCCTGACGCATGCGGGCGACCTGCGCCTTGCGGCGTACCGCCGAGGTCGCCAGGGCGGCCCCCGCCGGGAGGTCGTCGAGCGTCCGCAGCGCGGAGCCCTCGGGGAAGAGCAGGACGTCCCGTACGTCGTCACGGGGCAGGAACGCGGCGAAGACCAGGCCCTCGGGCACGGCGACGTCCCCGGGCACGTCCTTCATGCAGTGGACGGCCATGTCCACGTCGCCCTGCTGGACCATCGCGTCGATCTGCTTGACGAACAGCCCCTTCCCGCCGAGCTTGGCCAGGTCCCCCTGCCACAGGTCCGCCTCGGTGGTGACCGGCACCAGTTCGACCTGGAGGCCCGGCTCCTCCTTGCGCAGGAGGTCGGCCACGAGGTGGGCCTGCGCCAGCGCCATCGGTGAGCTGCGGGTGCCGATCCGCAAAGTCCGGTCGGTGGGAAAGGTGTTCATGGGGCAGCAGTCCTCTCGTCCGTGTCCCACCGTAGAGGGTCCCCTCGGTGGAGCAGAAACGGACCGGGACCGGTTACGCCGGCGCGGGCGCACCGTCCGCAGCGGGGCGGGGGCGGGTGAGGTCGCGGACGATCTCGTCGATCTGCCCGTTGCCCTGCTCCCACTCGTCGCCGCCGTCTTCGAGGTGCATGATCCGCCGTATCTGGCCGGGGCTGAGGCCGCGGTCGTGCAGGGCGAAGACCTGTTCGCGCCAGGCGATCGACGTCGCGCCCCCTTCGACCCGCCAGTGCGCCTCCGAGGCCTGCCGTGCGAGTTCCTGTGCCTGCTCCAGTGCGAGATCGGCCCGCCGCAGGCCCTGTTCGGTCGCGCTCCGGGCCTGGGCGAGGGCCTTGTCCGACCTCCGCAGGCTGAGTACCGCGATGACGACGGCGATCAGGTTGCCCAGCACGCCCGAGACCACGGCGATGAGGTCCGATGTGTCCATGTGATCCCCTCCCCCTGCGTGATCCCACGCAGGGGGAGCGGCAAAACTCGCGCCGGCCCTGGGGCGGGTCCCTAGGGAGTCGGCGACGGGAGCGCCGACGGCGGGAGTGCCTCCTGCGCCGAGCGGCCGCGCCGCGCCCGCACGGTCCGCCAGGAGAAGCCGATGACCAGCGTGACCAGCAGGAACAGCGGGGAGAACCACTGGAAGTACCAGTGGGAACCCGAGGGGTCGTAGACCGCGGCCCGCGGCCAGGCGAGGTTGACGGTCATCGCCAGGCCGTAGAGGAGGGCGGCCGCGTTGACGGGGACGCCCCAGCGGCCCAGGGAGAAGACGGGGGCGCCGGACTCGTCGGTGGCGGGCGGGAGGGGGGAGCGCAGGCGGCGTAGCAGCAGCGGTCCGGTCACCATCGAGTACGCGAGGTAGAGCATCACGATGCAGGTCGTGCCGATGGCCAGCCACGCCTCGGGCGAGGTGAAGGCGATCAGCAGCAGCGCGGCCGACAGCACGCCGACGACCAGCGCGGGCGCCGGCGGCTGGCCGGTGCGGGGGGAGACCCGGGAGAGCGTGGCGGAGAAGGGCAGCGCGCGGTCGCGGGCCATCGAGAAGAGCATCCTGGTCGCCGACGTCTGGATCGCCAGCGTGGCCACCGCGACCGCCAGCGCGACGTCGCAGAGCAGGACGCGGCCGAGCCCGCTGCCGAGCCGGCTGGTGAGGACGTACGACAGGCCGTCCGTGCCGAGCCGGCCGTCCGTGAGGCTGGGTGCGGCCAGCACCGCGGCCAGCACGAGCAGCGACGCCAGCACCCCGGCCGCGGCCAGCGCGGTGAGGATCGTGCGCGGCGCGACCCGGCGCGGATGCCGGGTCTCCTCGCTCATCTCGCCCGCGCTGTCGAAGCCGATCATGACGTAGGCCGCGGCGAAGGAGCCGACCAGCAGGGCGGACCCGCCGCCCCCGGTGTGCACGGTGACGGCGGGGGAGCGGTCGGCGTGGGTGAGCAGCAGGACGACGATGAGGACCGCGCCGGCGATCTCCGCGGTCACCCCGATCCGGTTGACCAGCGACATGACCTTGTTGTCCAGCAGGTTCACCACGGTGGTGAGCACCAGCAGGACGATGCCGAGCAGCGCCGCGTTGGCCGCGCCGTCGGAGGACACCGGCGAGGTGTCCGTGCCGATCAGCTGGAAGCCGGACCAGACCGCGGGCAGGACGACCTGGAGCGCGAGCGCGGCCGCGGCGACGACCACGATCTGCCCGAGCACCATGATCCAGCCGGCGTACCAGCCGAAGACGGCGTTGCTCAGCCGGCTGGACCACTGGTAGATGGCGCCGGATATCGGGTAGCGGGCGGCGAGTTCGGCGAAGCAGGCGGCGACGAGCAGCTGGCCGATCAGGACGGCGGGCCAGGTCCAGAAGAAGCGCGGACCGCCGAAGGAGTAGCCGAAGGCGAAGAACTGGAAGACGGTGGTCAGCACCGAGATGAAGGAGAATCCGGCCGCGAAGGACGCGTAGCGTCCCAGGCTGCGGTGCAGTTCCTGGCGGTAGCCGAAGTCGGCGAGCCCCGCGGTGTCCTCGGGGCTGTGCTGGTCCGGCGGCTGCGAACGGGCGTCCGATGGTGCGGTGGCGGTCATGGGCCGGCCCCCCTGGGTCAGGTATTCCTGTCGATCGACAGAAATTAGGGAGCCGGTGTTTCGGCTGAATGACGCGGCCATGTCGGGCGCGGGCCGAAGTGCTCACGCAGCCTCGCAATTTCGCGATACATCGCGGTTGCCCTGCCCGACGAGACGCGATATGTTCGGCCACGGATATACGCCAGCGAGGAATGACGGGGGTGAGGACTGTGGCGAAGCGGCGCAAGCTCTCCAACCCGCTGGCCCTGGCGGTCATGGTGCTGCTCGGCGAGCGCCCGATGCACCCGTACGAGATCGCCCGGGTGCTGCGGCAGCGCGGCAAGGAACACAGCATCAAGATCAACTACGGTTCGCTCTACACCGTGGTGCAGAACCTCGAGAAGCACGGCTTCGTGACCGTCGCCGACGTCCAGCGGCAGGGCAACCGCCCCGAGCGCACCCTCTACGGGCTCACCGACGAGGGCCGGGTCGAGATGCACGACTGGCTCGCCGACGTGGTGGCCGTACCGGCGCAGGAGTACCCGGCGTTCGAGGCCGGGCTCTCGCTGATCGGGGCGCTGCACCCGGACGAGGCGGTGGAGCTGCTCACCGAGCGGGCCGCGGCGCTGGAGATCCAAGCCGCCGCCCTGCGCGGGGTGCTGGCCAAGCTCGACGCGGAGCTGCCGCGGCTGTTCATGCTGGAGACCGACTACCGGGCGCGGATGGTCGAGGCGGAGGCCGGCTGGGTGCGCCATCTGCTCGACGAGGTGGCCGCGGGCCGCCTGACCGGTGCCGACGAGTGGCGCAGCTGGCACGAGACCGGCGACATGCCGGAGGGCTGGTCCGAGCTGGAGGAGCGGTTCCCCGCCTTCGACCCCGCTTCCGACCCCGCGGCGACCGCCGACGGCGGGCAGCCGGCCGTACCCGTCACCTCCACCGAGAAGGAGGACCGCCCCGGCAGTACGACCTGACCAGAGGGAAAGACACCGGCGCCCGCTGCTGCAACAGCGGACGCCGGAACGCGAACCACCGACCGGACACCCGCGGCAGCGGACGTCGGGCGATCGAGGTGCGGCACACCCACGATAGCCCGGCTCCTCCCCGCAGGCGCTCCGGTGACCCGGCACGCCCGGCACACCTGACCCGGAGGACCACCACCATGACCACCGCAGCGCCCGCCGTCGAGGCGGACGGCCTGACCAAGACCTACCCCGGCGGGGTGAGAGCCCTCGACGGCATGGGTATCACCGTCGCCGCCGGCACCGTCTTCGGGCTGCTCGGCCCCAACGGCGCCGGCAAGTCCACCACCGTCAAGATCCTCACCACCCTGGCCCGCCCGGACGCAGGCACCGCCCTGGTCGCCGGGCACGACGCCCTGCGCCACCCGGACCGGGTCCGCCGCGCCATCGGCGTCGTCGCGCAGAAGTCCGGCGCCGACCCGGTCGCCACCGGCCGGGAGAACCTGCTGCTCCAGGGGCGGCTGTACGGGCAGCGCGGTGCCGCGCTCGGCCGCCGCGCCGACGAGCTGCTCGAACGCTTCGACCTCGCCGAGGCCGGCGGCCGCCTGGTGCGGACGTACTCCGGCGGCATGCAGCGCCGCCTCGACGTGGCGCTCGGCCTGATGCACCGCCCGCAGGTGCTGTTCCTCGACGAGCCGACCACCGGGCTCGACCCGGAGGCGCGTACCGCGATGTGGGAGGAGATCTCCCGGCTCGCCGGGGAGGAGGGCCTGACCATCCTGCTCACCACGCACTACCTGGAGGAGGCCGACCGGCTCGCCGAGCGGATCGCGATCGTCGACCGCGGCCGGGTCGTCGCCGAGGGCACCCCCGACGAGCTCAAGGGCGAACTGCGCGGCGACGCCGTCCACGTGGAGCTGCGCGACACCCCCGACGAGGTCGACGCCCGGCTGCTGGCCACCGCGCTCGGCGAGTTCGCCGCGGTACGCGAGGTGACGGTGGAAGGACGGCGGCTCAGCGCCCGCGCCGACGACGGACCCGCCGCCGTACCGCACGTGCTGGCGGTGCTGGAGCAGCAGGGCGCCGCGGTGGCGTCCGTGACCGTGGCCAGGCCGTCGCTCGACGACGTCTATCTGCGGTACGCGGGGCGGCGGTTCGCCGACGCGGACACCGGCACGGGCGGCACGGGCGCGACGGCGGTCCAGCCGGCGGCGAGCGCGGGAGGCGCCCGATGAGCACCGAAACCCTGCACCAGACCTGGTACATGACGCAGCGCCAGCTGATGGCGATCCTGCGGCAGCCGGTCTTCCTGGTCGTCACCCTGGTCCAACCGGTGATCTGGCTCTTCCTGTTCGGCTCGCTCTTCCGCAAGGTGGTCGAACTGCCGGGCTTCGGCGCCGGGTCGTACCTGGACTACCTGGTGCCCGGCGTGGTCGTGATGAGCGCGGTGTCCTCCAACATGTGGGCCGGCATGGGCACGTTGGAGGAGATCGAACGCGGCACCCTCAACCGGTTCCTGACCACCCCGGTCAGCCGGACCGCGCTGATGAACGCCAACGTGATGCAGCAGGGCTGCAGCACCGCGGCCCAGTCGGTGCTGATCGTGCTGCTCGGCAAGCTCGGCGGCGCCGACTACCCGGGCGGGATCGGCGGGCTGCTGGTGCTGCTGCTGGCGTCGGTGCTGCTCGGCACGGTCTTCGGTGCCGCCTCCAACGCGGTGGGCATGCTGGTCAGGCAGCGGGAGAGCATCATCGGGATCAACAGCTTCCTGCTGCTGCCGCTGACCTTCCTGTCCTCGGCCTTCATGGCGCCCGGCCTGATGCCGTCCTGGATGCGGCACGTCGCGGACGGCAACCCGGTCAACTGGGCGCTGGTCGCGGGGCGTTCGGCGATGTCGGCGGACCCGGACTGGGGCGACGTGCTCAGCCGCGGCGGGGCGCTGCTGGCCCTCGCGGTGGCCGCGGTGTGGCTGTCCACCCGCACCTTCCGCTCCTACCAGCAGTCGGTGTGAGCCCGGCGGCCGGTCACCTCGTACGGTGACCGGCCGCCGCGTCCGTAACGGCCGTCGCCAGGGCGGGACCTTGTGGACCCGCCCTACGCCGGGCCGCCGGCCTCCTGCTCGCGCTCCACCTCGGCGTTCCACTCGCGCTTGGACGACTGCCAGCCGTCCTCGTCGGCGCCGCGCCGCCAGTAGCCCGACACCGACAGCCGCTCGCGCGCGATACCGCGGTCCAGCCGGACGAAGCGGCGCAGCTCCTTGACGAAGCCCGCCTCCCCGTGCATGAAGACCTGCACGTCACCGGGCGGGAAGTCCAGCGCGGTGACCGCCGCCACGAGCGCCTCGCCGACCGGCCGGCCGGCCCGGTGCAGCCAGACGACCTCCACGTCGCCGCGCACCAGCAGCTTCTGCTCCTCCGCAGGTCCCGCGACCTCCACGAAGACCCTGGCCACCGCGCCGGGCGGCAACTGCTCCACGGCCGCGGCGACGGCCGGCAGCGCGCTCTCGTCGCCCGCCAGCAGGTGCCAGTCGGCCGCCGGGTCGGGGGCGTAACCACCGCCGGGACCGAGGAAGTAGAGGCCGTCGCCCGGCCGTGCGGCCGCCGCCCACGGCCCCGCCAGGCCCTCGTCGCCGTGGTGGACGAAGTCCACGGTCAGCTCGCCGGTCGCCGCGTCCCAGGCCCGTACCGTGTACGTGCGGGTCCGCGGCCACTGCTCGCGCGGCAGGTCGCGGCGTACCGCCTCCAGGTCCAGGGGCTCGGGGTAGGCCACGCCCGGCGGTGCGAAGAGCAGCTTGACGTAGTGGTCGGTGTAGGCGCCGATCTCCGGCCGGTCGTCCGGGCCGACCGCCAGCACCACCCGGATCATGTGCGGGGTGAGCCGCTCGGTGTGCACCACGGTGGCGTGCCGGGGTGTGGGAGTCCTGCGCGCGGGCCGATCCGCCCTGTCCGCCGAGTCCGCCATGAATGAGCCCCGCTCTCTGCCGCCGCGTTCGTACGGCCGCCGGTCCTTGTCGCACCGCTGTCGACGTGCGCCCCTCGATCGTACTTAGGTAAGCCTAATCGAGGGGTTCCGCGCCACGGGATTTCGCCGCTTCACAACTTGAAGGCTGCGCGACCCCTTGACGGCCCTCGGGTGTCGTCGCTTCCATACAGTTGCGAATGGGAGCGCTCCCACAGGCTTCCTGACCACCCGTCACGCCACGAACTGAAGCGTTCCATCCCCCCACCGAGAGGAAGCGCACCGTGGTTCCCAATCCGGACGTCCGAAGTCCGCTGAGAGGCCTGGCCCGGCTGCGCGTGGTGCTGGCCGCCGTGGTCGCGGCGGCGATGCTCGCGTTGCTGTCGCTCGCGGGGCAGAGCCACGCCGACGCCGCCGCGGCGCCCGCCGCCGACGCGGGTACGGGCTACTGGCACACCAGCGGCCGGCAGATCCTGGACTCCAACAACCAGGCGGTGCGCATCGCGGGCATCAACTGGTTCGGCTTCGAGACCTCCAACGAAGTGGTGCACGGCCTCTGGTCGCGCGACTACAAGAGCATGATCGACCAGATGAAGACGCTGGGCTACAACACCATCCGGCTGCCCTACAGCGACGACATCTTCAAGCCGGGTGCGACGGCCAACAGCATCACCTTCTACAACATGAACACCGACCTGCAGGGGCTCGCCCCGCTGCAGATCATGGACAAGATCGTCAACTACGCGGGCTCGGTCGGCCTGCGGGTGATCCTGGACCGGCACCGCCCGGACTCCAGCGCGCAGTCCGCGCTGTGGTACACCAGCAGCGTCCCGGAGTCGACCTGGATCACCAACCTCAAGGCGCTGGCGACCCGTTACCAGGGCAACACCGCCGTCGTCGGCATCGACCTGCACAACGAGCCGCACGACCCGGCCTGCTGGGGCTGCGGCGACACCACGATCGACTGGCGGCTCGCGGCCGAGCGGGCGGGCAACGCGGTCCTGGGCGTCAACCCCAGCCTGCTGATCTTCGTCGAGGGCATCCAGACCTTCAACGGCACCTCCGGCTGGTGGGGCGGCAACCTGATGGGCGCCGGGCAGTACCCGGTGGAGCTGAACGTGGCCAACCGGGTGGTCTACTCGGCCCACGACTACGCCACCAGCGTCGCCCAGCAGACCTGGTTCTCCGACCCGACCTTCCCGGCGAACATGCCGGCGCTGTGGGACAAGTACTGGGGCTACCTGTTCAAGCAGAACATCGCCCCCGTGTGGGTCGGCGAGTTCGGCACCACCCTGCAGTCCACCATCGACCAGCAGTGGCTCAAGGCCCTGGTCAGCTACATGCAGCCGACCTCGGGCAACGGCGGGAACAGCATCAGCTGGACCTTCTGGTCCTGGAACCCCGACTCCGGTGACACCGGCGGCATCCTCAAGGACGACTGGCAGACCGTCGACACCGTCAAGGACGGCTACCTGAGCAGCATCAAGGCCCCGACCTTCGGCGGCTCGACGGGCGGCACGAACGGCGGTACGTCCACCGGCACTTCGACGGGTACGAGCACGGGTACGTCGACCGGTACGAGCACCGGTACGTCCACCGGGACCTCCACGGGTACGAGCACCGGTACGTCGACGGGCACGTCCACCGGCACCTCGACGGGCACGAGTACGGGCACGTCGGCCGGCACCACCGGCGGCACCGGCGGGAACAAGGGCTGCACCGCCGCCCTGCACGTGGACAACCAATGGGACGCCGGCTTCACGGCCACCGTCACGGTGACCAACACCGGCACCGCGGCGACCACCGGCTGGAAGGTGGCCTGGACCTGGCCCGGCAACCAGCAGGAGACCTCGGGCTGGAGCGCCACCATCACCCAGTCCGGCGCCGCGGTCACCGCCGTGAACCTCTCCTACAACGGGGCGGTCGCGCCCGCCGCCTCGACCAGCTTCGGCCTCCAGGGCACCTCGTCGGGAACGGTCGGCGCACCGACGCTGACCTGCACCGCCAGCTGACACCTGCCCCACCTCCACCGCGGTACGACGCCGGCGGACTCCCACCAGGGGGTCCGCCGGCTTCCGTGTGAATGACCTCGTGCAGACCCCTAGGCATACCGACCGGTCGGTACTAACCTCTGGCCACACTCCGTCACTCCACCCGGTTTTCCCGTACCTCCAGGAGGAGCCGCATGTCCGCCACACCGACGTCGTTCGACGCCAACAGACCGGGACCACAGGCCGCGGGTGGCGACGCCCCCACACTGCTGCAGCGGCTCTACCGCCGCGACCTTGCCGCCTACCCGGCCACCGGCCCCCGGATGGCGTACCTGGCCATCGTGGTGGTCACCACGGTCGTGCTCTACTACATGCTCTACATCCAGTACGCGGTCGCCACGTCGATCATCACCCACTTCGACATGACCTACCGCTACTTCGTGTGGGTCTCGGTGATCGGCAACGCGGTCGGCGCCTTCGCCTCGCTCGTCGCGGGACTCGCCGACCGCTGGGGCCGGGCCAACATGGTGGTCTACGGGCTGCTGATCGCCTCGCTGCTGGTCTTCTTCGGGCTGCCGAGCGCCGGCAGCAAGGGCGTCTACCTGGTGCTGTTCGCGCTGGTCAGCATCGTCGAGGGCATCGTGCTGGTGGCAACGCCCGCGCTGATCAGGGACTTCTCGCCGCAGCTCGGCCGGGCCACCGCGATGGGCGCCTGGACGATGGGGCCGGTCGTCGGCAGCCTGGTCGTCACCACGGTCACCAGCCAGACCCTGGACACCTCCAGCTGGCAGGACGAGCTGCGCTACTCCGCGATCGCCGGCCTGGTGGTCTTCGTGGTGGCGATCTTCGCGCTGCGCGAGCTGTCCCCGGGGCTGCGCGACCAGATCATGGTCACCCTGCGGGACCGCGCCCTGGTCGAGGCCCGCGCCAAGGGCATCGACCCGCAGGCCGCACGGCGCGGCGAGTGGCGGCAGATGCTGCGCGTGGACATCGCAGGATCCGGCCTGGCCATCGCCCTCTTCCTGCTGCTGTACTTCGCCGCCGTCGGCAACTTCGTCGTCTACTTCGCGACCACCTACGGCTACAGCGAGCAGCGGGCCAACGCGGTCGCGAACTGGTACTGGGCGGCCAACGCCATCGCCCTGGTCGTGGTCGGCCTGCTGTCCGACCGGCTCAAGGTGCGCAAGCCGTTCATGATCGTCGGAGCGGTCGGCTCGATCGTGATGACGGCGGTCTTCGCCACCCGGGCGACCCATCCGACCACCGACTACTACACCTTCGCCTGGCTCTTCGTCGGCATCGGCGTCTTCAGCGGGGTGGCCTACGGCCCGTGGATGGCGGGCTTCACCGAGACCGTGGAGAAGCACAACCCGGCCGCCACGGCGACCGGCCTGGCGGTGTGGGGCTGGACGATACGGATCGTGGTCGCGGTCTCCGCCGCCTTCATCCCGGTGCTGGTCACCTCGGTGACGCCGCTGGTCGACCACGGGGCGCAGGTCGCCGCGGCGCAGACGCAGGCCGCGCCGGCGCTGGCGATCGTCGGGGCGCACCCGGAGGTCTTCGCGGAGCTGGGCAAGTACCCCGCGGGCAAGGCGCCCGCGGACGTCATGGCCCGCGCCGTCCAGGAGGTCGGCCCGGCCGACCTGGCCACCGTCCAGAAAGCCCAGCCGCAGCTGGCGGTGCTCCAGGAGTACGGCACGAAGGTCCAGAAGGCCGCGCACGACGGGCCGTCGCAGTGGCGCACCTGGTGGTGGATCTGCGTCGGCGGGCAGGTGCTCTTCCTGCCGTTCGTCTTCCTGATGGCCGGCCGCTGGAGCCCGCGCCGCGCCCGCGAGGACGCCGCACTCCACCAGGCCGCGGTCGACCGGGAGCTGGCCTCCCTGAACTGAACGCCCCCCTGGGGGCGCCCCTTCCGCAAGGGGCGCCCCCAGGGGCGCGGGGAACTGCCGCGCGCGGTTCCCCGCGCCCCTCGTGGCCTGCCCTCCGCGGCAGGCGGTGGCTTGCGCCGACGTCCGGGTGCACCCGAGCGGGAGGCGCTACAGTGCGCTGACATGACCGAACGTCCGTTTGAGGCCCTGGGGTTGAGCCCGGACGCGGACCGGGCGTACTCGCTCCTGGTGTCGACCCGGGGCGTGGCCGCCGCCGAACTGGCCCGCCAGATGGGCGTGTCGGCGGACCGGGGGCAGGCCGCCTGCGGGGAGCTGGCGGCCCGCGGCCTGGCCCGCCGCGGCCGGGACGGGCAGTGGTATCCCGTCGCGCCGCACGCCGGATTCCGGCCGCTGCTGTCGCGCGCACAGGAACAACTGCGGCTCGGAACGGAGTTACTCGACCGGCTCGACGTCGAGTACCAGCGCGTCCACCAGGGCCACCGCGCCGACGAGGCCGTGCAGGTCGTGGCGGGGGCGGCCGCCATCCGGCGCAGGGTCGAGGACTTCCGCGGCTCGGCCCGGCACGAGGTCGCCTCGTTCGTGCCGGGACCCGCGGTGGCGCCGCGCGAGCCGCTGCCCGGCGGCGTACGGCGGCGGGTGGTGTTCGAGCGGGCCGGGCTCGAAGCGGCCGGGGCGTTCGGGCCGCCCGGCGACCCGCTGATGTCGGCCCGGGTGGCGGGCCGGCTGCCGGCCCGCCTCGGTATCGCCGACCGCGAGGTCGCCCTGCTGCCGCCGCCCGACGGGGACGACGCCGACCCGGTGATGCTGGTCGTGCTGCCGAGCCCGCTGCTGGACACGCTGACCGCGCTGTTCGACGCGGTGTGGGCGGGCGGAGTACCGCTGGTGCGCCGCCCGGACGCCCAACAGCCGCGCAGCGCCCTGCGGTCGAGGATCCTGGCCATGCTGGTGAGCGGCAGCACCGACGCGGCGATGGCCCGCTCGCTCGGCGTGGCGGTGCGCACCGTGCAGCGGCACGTCGCGGCGATGCAGCGCGAGGCCGGCGTCGACAACCGCATCCAGCTGGTGTGGCACGCCGCCCGGCACGGCTGGCTCGACGATCTGCCGGGCGAGTTACCCGGCGTACCCGGCGGTCATCCGGGGGGAGACGCCCGCCGGCCGTCCGGATGACGGGAAGGCGACTCCGCACAGCGGGACCCCCGATGTCAGGTATTCGACAACGGTTTGACGAATCCTTGGTGCTTGTGTGGCACAGGTATACGCCAGCGGTCCGATCGACCGCGACCCGCCGCGGCCGCCGCCGCGCCGCGGTCCCCGTGCGTCACTGCCCCCAGGGAGAACCCCTTGCGCATACCCGTTCCCAGACGCAGCCGCCGCACCGCCGGTGTGGTGGCCTCACTCGCGTCGGCCGCCCTCGCCGTCGTAGGCCTGCAACTGCCCACCGCCGCCCCGGCGTCGGCCGCACCGTCGAGCCGCCCGGACGTCGTACGCCAGTGTGCGGACGCCAAGCCGGGGGAGTTCTCCTGCTTCGCGCTGCGCAGGACCGACGTTCCGGCCAGGGCCGGTGTCCAGCCGCTCGCGACCACCCCCGACGGTTTCGGCGCCACCGATCTGCAGAGCGCGTACGCACTGCCGCCGGACGGCGGCGCAGGACAGACCGTGGCCATCGTGGACGCCTACGACGACCCGACCGCGGAGGCCGACCTCGCGGTCTACCGCCAGCAGTACGGGCTGCCGGAGTGCACCACCGCCAACGGCTGCTTCAGCAAGGTCAGCCAGCGGGGCGGCAGCGACCTCCCCGACCCCGACCCGGACTGGGCGGGCGAGATCTCGCTCGACCTCGACATGGTCTCGGCGGCCGCGCCCAAGGCGCACATCCTGCTGGTCGAGGCGGACTCGGCGTACTTCGACGACCTGGGCGCCGCCGTGGACCAGGCGGTCGTGCTGGGCGCGAAGTACGTCTCCAACTCCTACGGCACGGGCTACGACAGCACTCCCGGCAGCGGTGAGGACCCGTCGGAAGCCACCAGCATGGACCCGTACTACAACCATCCGGGCGTCGCGGTCGTCGCGTCGAGCGGCGACGACGGCTACGGCGTCAGCTACCCGGCCGTCTCCCCGTACGTCACCGCGGTCGGCGGTACCGCGCTGACCCGGGACACCGGCAGCTCCCGCGGCTGGAGCGAGTCGGTGTGGAACAACGCCTACGGCGGCCCCGGTTCCGGCTGCTCGCTCTACGAGCCCAAGCCGGCCTTCCAGACCGACACCGCCTGCGGCAAGCGTGCGGAGGCCGACGTCGCGGCGGTCGCCGACCCGGTCACCGGCGTCGCGGTCTACCAGACCTACGGCAACGACGGCTGGGCGGTGTACGGCGGCACCAGCGCGTCGTCCCCGCTGATCGCCGGCGTCTACGCGGCGGCCGGCCCCCCCGGCGCGGGCACGTACCCCAACGCCTACCCGTACGCCAAGCCCGGTGCGCTCAACGACGTGACCGAGGGCGACAACGGCTCCTGCGACCCCGACGCCCTGTGCACCGCGGGTCCCGGCTGGGACGGCCCCACCGGCCTCGGCACGCCAAACGGGCTCACCGCCTTCACCAGCGGCCCGCACGGCGTCTTCACCGGCACCGTCACCGACCACGCCACCGGCGCCCCGATCGCCGGCGCGACCGTCAAGGCCGGTGACCACAGCGCGACCACCGGCGCCGACGGCACCTACACCCTGGACGTACCGCCCGGCAGCTACGACCTGACGGCGGCCGCGTACGGCTACGCGACCGGCAGCGCGACCGCGGTCGACCTCGCGGACGGCGCCACCGTCACCGAGTCCTTCGCCCTCGACGCGGTCCCGACCAGGACCGTCTCCGGCCGGGTCAACGACGGTTCAGGGCACGGCTGGCCGCTCTACGCGACCATCACCGCGGACGGCGTCCCCGGCGGCCCGGTCTTCACCGACCCGGTGACCGGCGCGTACACCCTGACGCTGCCGCAGAACGCCGACTACACCCTGCACGTCACCGCCAACTACCCCGGCTACCAGGCGGTCAGCAAGACCGTGCAGGTCGCCGCCGCCGACCAGACCCTCAACGTGGTCGTGCCCGTGGACAGTTCGTCCACCGAGGCGCCCGGCTACGCGGTGAACCTGGCCGGCGCCACCGAGCCCTTCACCTCCACCACGGACCCGCCGACCGGCTGGAGCGTCGTCAACGCCGACGGCACCAGCGGCGGTTGGGCCTTCGACGACCCGGGCAGCCGCGGCAACCGCACCGGCGGCAGCGGCGGCTTCGCCATCATCGACAGCGACGACATCGGCCAGAGCCTCCACCAGGACACCTCGCTGCTGTCGCCGTCGTACGACCTGACCGGCCAGAGCGCGCCGATCCTCGGCTTCGACACCGACTACAAGGAGTTCTCCAACTCCACCGCCACCGTGGACGTCTCCGCCGACGGCGGCACCACCTGGTCCAACGTGTGGAAGAAGACCACCACGTCGGTGTCCGGTCCCGCGCACGTCGAGATCCCGCTGACCGACTACGCGGGCAAGAGCGACGTACGGCTGCGCTTCCACTACACCGGCACCTGGGCGTACTGGTGGCAGCTGGACAACGTCTTCGTCGGCAAGCGCACCTACGACCCGGTGCCCGGCGGCCTGGTGGTCGGCACCGTCACCGACGCCAACACCAAGGCCGGCGTCAACGGCGCGACGGTCACCAGCACCGACCGGCCGGCCGACCACACCACCACCACGGCCACGCCTGACGACCCGAACGAGCCCGACGGCTTCTACTGGACCTTCTCGCACCTCACCGGCAAGCACCCGGTCAGCGCGGCGGCCTCGCACTACACCGCCGCCTCCGCCACCGCCGACATCCCGCCGGACGGCACCGTCCGGCGCGACCTGAGCCTCAAGGCCGGCCGGCTGAAGGTCACTCCGGCCGCGATCGACAAGACCGTCGCCTGGGGCAAGAGCACGACCCAGAACGTCACGGTCAAGAACACCGGCACCGCACCGGCCACGCTGACCCTGGGCGAGACCCCGGGCGGAGTCGTCGTCGCCAAGGCGGGCGCCCCGCTCAACCTCGTCAAGGGCGACTACTCGCCGCTGTCGCTGGCCGCACACGGCACCAAGGCCGGCGCCACCTCCAGGGCCGCCGCCGCGGCCGAGCCCGCCGCGGGCGACGCCTGGCAGCCGGTGCCCGACCTGCCGGTCTCCACCGGCGACAACGCGGTCGCCAGCTACCAGGGCACCGTCTACTCGGCGTTCGGCTACACCGGGCTCGCCGACACCAGCGATCTGTACGCGTACAGCGCGGACAGCGGCGCCTGGAAGAAGCTGGCCTCGGCCGCCGACACCCGCGAGGCGCCGGCGCACGGCATCATCAACGGCAAGTTCTACGCATCCGGCGGCTGGGGCGCCAACGGCAACCCCGACGCCAAGCTGGAGATCTACGACATCGCCACCAACACCTGGAGCACCGGGGCCAGTACACCCAAGCCCTACGCGGGTGCGGGCACCGCGGTGCTGAACGGCAAGCTCTACTCGGTCGGCGGCTGCACCGCCGACGCCTGCGGCACCACGGACGTGACGGCGTACGACCCGGCCACCAACGCCTGGTCCACCGCCGCCTCCTACCCCGAGGACGTCGCCTGGGAGTCCTGCGGTGCCATCAGCGGCAAGCTCTACTGCGCCGGCGGCACCATCGACGCGGGCACCCTCACGCACGGCTACGTCTATGACCCGGCGGCCGACAGCTGGTCGCCGATCGCCGACCAGCCGACCGACGCGTGGGGCGCCGCGTACACCTCCGCCAACGGGCTGCTGCTGGTCAAGGGCGGCGCGATCAACGGGGGCGCCGCACTCACCAACCAGACCTGGGCCTACCAGCCCGACGACAACACCTGGACCGCCCTGCCCAACGCCACCGCCTCCCTCTACCGCGGCGGCGGCGCCACCGGCTTCTACGCCGTCGGCGGCCTCGCCGGCCAGACCCCCGCGAAGACCGCGGAGGTCCTGCCCGGCTACGACCAGGTCGACACGGCGGACGTCAGCTGGCTGACCGAGAGCACCGACACGGTCACCCTCGCGCCGGGTGCCAGCGCGACCGTCACGGTCACGCTCGACGCGTCGGCGCCGGACATCAGCCAGCCCGGCACGTACACCGCGGCGCTCGGGCTCGGCTCCGACACGCCGTACCCGCTCCCGCCGGTGAGCGTCTCGCTCACCGTCAAGCCGCCGGCCACCTGGGGCAAGATCACCGGGACGGTGTCCGCGGGCGGTGCGCCGCTGAGCGGCGCGACGGTGCAGATCAACACGTGGGCGACCCACTACACCCTCAAGACCGCCAAGGACGGTACGTACGCGCTCTGGCTCGACGTCCGCAACAACCCCTTGCAGCTGATCATCGCCAAGGACGGCTTCCAGCCGACCACGACGACGATTCGCATCGTCAAGGCGGCCACGACCACGGCCGACTTCACCCTCCTGAAGGACTAGCCCCCTCCCGGGGGAAGGGACCGGGCACCCAGCCCGGCCCTTCCCCTGCGCGGCGCTGCGCGGCTTCGGGGGGTCCTGCCCCCTGCGGTGGGCTCGCATCCTCCGGTGCGCTGTGGCTGGTCGCGCAGTTCCCCGCGCCCCAGGTGATTGCCCCTTGCCGTGGCGTCGCTTCTTTCCCGCCGTTCGGGCTGGTCGCGCAGTTCCCCGCGCCCCTTGTGGGTTGCCCTCTGTGCAGAGGGTGACCGTTCTTCAGGCGGCGCTGGGGGTACCCCCAGGCGAAGCTCTGGGGGCGGAACTGCGCGCTCAGCCACGTTGGCGCGGCAGACAAGCAGCGCACCGCAAGGGGCAATCACCCGGGGGCGCGGGGAACTGCGCGACCGGCCACGACGCAGCCGCAGGTCAGCGACGCACCGCAAGGGGCAATCGCCGAAGGGGCGCGGGGAACTGCGTGCGCAACCCACCACCGGGGGAGAGGCGCACCGTCACAGCAAGGGGCACCCTCCTGCGAGCTCCCCGCAGGGGCTACGTGCGGAGGCGGGTGAGCGTCGCGGAGAGTTCCGCGTCGAGGATGCCGGCAGCCTCCTCCGCCTCGCCGGAGGCGATCGCCGAGACCAGTGACGCATGCGCCGCCTCACCCGTGGCGGGGTCGGCCGCCCGCAGGGCGAGCAGGTCGACGAGGTCGACGAGGGCCTCCCGGAGGACGGGCGCGAACTCGGCGAAGAGGTCCGTGAGGACAGGATTGCGCGCCGCCGCCACGATCGCCGCGTGCAGCGCGATGTCCGCGTCCACGAACGCCGCGTCGTCACCGCCGGACGCCAGCCGCCGCGCGGCGAGCGCGGCGACCATCACGGCGACGTCCTCGTCCGTGCGCCGGTGCGCGGCAAGCCGCGCCGCCTGCACCTCCAGCATCGCCCGCACCTCGTAGACCTCGGCGAGAGCCGCTCGTCGGAGCCTGGCCCCGAAGTCCTGTTGCGGCTCGGTCGAGATGACGAAGACCCCCGCGCCCTGCCGCGACTTGACCAGGCCGGCCTCCGCGAGTGCCCGTACCGCCTCGCGCACGGTCGACCGCCCGACGCCCAGCGACGTGGCGAGCGCGGTCTCGCCGGGCAGCCGGGTGCCCACCGGCCACTGCCCGCCGAGGATCTGCTCGCGCAGATGCTCGGTGGCCTGTTCGACCAGCGGGCTTGGCCGCAGTGAACCGAGCGGCATGGCCGTTTCACCTCTCAGGTTGTCTGAGGACTTGTTTCATGGCTACTCTACCCGCCATGACGCAGCGGGGTCTCCTTCTCGGATGCCGTGGCGGGGCCTGAAGCGACCGGCACCCCGCCGCGGGGTTCGGTGCTGCCGGTCGTCCCGGCACGCACCCAGGAACGGACGCACACCCCATGAGCACCCCACCCCAGGCCACCGCCTTCCCCACCCTGCGCACCCCGCGCGGCCCGGTGCCGCCCGGCGCACCCCGGTGGAACCCGCAGCGCGGCAGCGCGATGCCGTCGCACCGCTACCGGCCCGCCCACGAGCGGGTCGAGATCCCGGCGGGCACCGCGCGCCGGTGGCCGACCCGGCGGATCGACCGGGCGCCCCTGTGGGTGCCGGTCGACCTGCGGGACGGCAACCAGGCGCTGGCCGAGCCGATGGACCCGGCCCGCAAGCGCCGGATGTTCGACCTGATGGTCGCGATGGGCTACAAGGAGACCGAGGTCGGCTACCCCTCGGCCAGCCGCACGGACTTCGAGTTCGTACGCCATCTGGCGGACAGCGGCGCCGTCCCCGACGACGTGACCGTCGTGGTCTTCACCGCCGCCCGTGCCGACCTGATCGAGACGACCTTCGCCTCGATCCGCGGCCTGCCGCGTACCGTCGTCCACCTCTACACCGCGACCGCCCCGGTCTGGCGCGACGTCGTCCTGGGCCGGGACCGGCGCGAACTGCGGGCGCTGATCGAGGAGTCGGCCGTGCGGATGGCCCGGCTGGCGGAGCGGCAGCCCGGCGTGCGCTTCGAGTTCTCGCCCGAGGTCTTCAACCTGACCGAGCCGGACTACGTCCTGGAGGTCTGCAACGGGCTGACCAGGCTGTGGGACGCCTCGCCCGACCGGCCGGTCATCCACAACCTGCCGGCCACCGTGGAGATCGCCACCCCCAACGTCTACGCCGACCAGATCGAGTACATGCACCGCCAACTGGAGCGCAGGGACGCGGTGATCCTCTCCGTCCACCCGCACAACGACCGCGGTACGGGCGTCGCGTGCGCCGAACTCGCGGTGCTGGCAGGCGCGCAGCGCGTCGAGGGCTGCCTGTTCGGCAACGGCGAACGCACCGGCAACGTCGACCTGGTGACCCTCGCCCTCAACCTGCACACCCAGGGCGTCGACCCGATGCTCGACTTCTCCGACATCGACGAGATCCGCCGCACGGTCGAGCACTGCAACCGGCTGCCGGTGCCGGGCCGCCACCCCTACGTCGGCGACCTGGTGCACACCGCCTACTCGGGCACCCACCAGGACGCCATCAAGAAGGGCCTGGACGAGCACGCCCGGCGGGCCGCCGAGGCCGGGGTGCCCGCGGGCCAGGCACCGTGGGCGGTGCCGTACCTGCCGATCGACCCGGCGGACATCGGCCGCGACTACGAGGCGGTGATCCGGGTCAACAGCCAGTCGGGCAAGGGCGGGATCGGCTACCTGCTGGCCACCCACCACGGCCTGGACCTGCCCGCGCCGCTGCGCGCCGAGTTCTCCCGCACGGTGCAGCGCGCCGCCGACGCCAGCGGCGCGGAAGTCACCGCGAAGGAGCTGTGGGAGCTGTTCGAGCAGGCCTATCTCGCCCCGGCCGACGGCCCGTTGACCGTCACGGACTGGCACACCGCGCAGACCGCCCCGGGCGCCCACGACTTCCGCGGCGTGCTGCGCCGCGACGGCCGCCCGCCCGTCGATCTGCACGCTGCGGGCAACGGCCCGCTGTCGGCGCTGGCCGCCGCGCTGGCCGGGGCCGGCATCGCGGTGGACATCCTCGACTACGCCGAGCACGCCACCGGTTCAGGACCCGACAGCCCCGCCGTCGCCTACGCCAGGTGCAGGACCGGCGACGCCGTCACCTGGGGTGCGGGGCGCGACACCTCGCAGCTGACCGCGTCCGTGCGTGCGGTGCTCGCCGCCGTCAACCGCGGTGCGGGGGAGAGGAGTCAGGGCCGGTAGACCTTGCCCGGTTCGGGCGCTGCGGGTGCGAGCAGTTCCGGCACCGTCACGAAGGTGTAGCCCTGCGCCCGCAGCGCGTCGATGATGCCGGGGACGGCGGGCACCGTCCCCTTGTACAGGTCGTGCAGCAGGATGATGCCGTCGCGGTGGGCGTCCTTGAGTATCCGCTTGTGTATCAGCGCCGAGTCGGTGGTGGCGTAGTCGCTCGCGGTGTCGTTCCACAGCACCTGCGCCAGGCCCAGCTCCTTGCAGACCTTCGACACCTTCTCGTCGGTGCGCCCCTGCGGCGGCCGCATCAGCGTGGGCCGCTTGCCGGTCAGCTTCTCCACCTCGGTGTCCAGGTGGTCCAGCTCGGTGCGTATCTCCGCGGGCTTGAGGTCGGTCAGCCGGCGGTGGGTCCAGGTGTGGTTGCCCAGCACATTGCCGTTCTGCCCCATCTGCCGCACCAGGTCGGGGTACTTGTCGACGTGGTTGTGGCCGAGCAGGAAGAAGGTCACCCGTACCTTCTTCTCCGCCAGGATCTTCAGCAGGGCGGGGGTGTGCTCGCTCGGCCCGGCGTCGAAGGTCAGGGCTATGCACTTGGCCTCGCGGCAGTCCACCGCCCCGGCCGGCAGCGCCCCCTGGCTCCCGGCGCCCGCCTTGCCGTCGTCGGCCGCCTTGTACGCGGCCTCCCGCGCGCTCTTCGGCGTCTGCGCGTCGTAGGTCGCGCACCCGGTCAGCGTGAAGGCCAGGGCCGCCGCCGCGAGCCCGGCGGTCAGTGCGGTCCGCCGGACCGGACGGGACGTTTTCGGCATGGCGGAACCTCCGGGGGTCGGTGCGTCGACTGTGTGAGCGCTGTGCGCCGTGGGGTGCGGATGGTCACTCTACACACCCGCTATACATGCCGCGTATAGCGGGTGAACTGCGCCGATACCTACCTCTTCGGGTGGAGTGTCAGCCCCTGAGCGCCAGCGCGTCGACCAGGCGGGTGAGGGAGCCGCCGAGGCCCCAGCGGGCCGCCAGGGCGTCCAGGTCGGCGGGCGACGCAGGGGTGCGGGGGAGGGCCGGGGTGAAAGCGGGGAGCGGGACGTCCTTCGCGACGGCGACGACCTTCGGTGCGACGTCCAGGTAGTCCGCCGCGGCGATGATGTTGCGCCGCCGCGCCGGCGTCAGTCGAGAGAAGGGCTCGCCCGCGGCCGCCCGGACCCCGGCCAGGTCGCCGTACTCCGTCACCAGCTGCGCCGCGGTCTTCTCGCCGATGCCCTTCACGCCGGGAAGGCCGTCGCTCGGGTCGCCCCTGAGCGCGGCGAAATCGGCGTACTGCCCGGCCCGTACGCCGTACCGCTCCTCGATCACGGCCTCGTCGATCACGTCGCAGTCCCCGACGCCCTTGCGCGGGTACAGCACCCGCACCCCGCGCGCGTCGTCCACCAGCTGGAAGAGGTCGCGGTCGCCCGTGACGATCGCGACCGGCCCCGCGGCGGCGGACGCCAGCGTGCCGATGACGTCGTCGGCCTCGTAACCGGCCACCCCGACCCGGGCGATACCGAGCGCGTCCAGCACCGCCTCGATGACCGGCACCTGCGGCGACAGGGTGTCGGGCACCTCCTCGACGTCCCCGCCGCCCTCGACCTCCTCGGCGACGCGATGCGCCTTGTACGACGGGATCAGGTCCACCCGCCACTGCGGGCGCCAGTCCGCGTCCATGCAGGCGACCAGGTCGGTGGGGGAGTGGTCGGTGACCAGCCGGGTGATGAAGTCCATGAGCCCGCGCACGGCGTTGACCGGGGTGCCGTCGGGCGCCTTCACCGATTCGGGAACGCCGAAATACGCGCGGAAGTACAGGCTCGCGGTGTCGAGCAGCAGCAACTTGCCGCCCTGTTTCTGGTCGGTCACCGCGAAAGCATCGCACGCACCACCGACAGCGGCCCGTACGGTGGGCCGATGGCTCACCTGAACCGGGGGCGCGGCTGCGCCGTACGCCGTGTCGTGTCGCTCGTGCCGTCGCTCACCGAGGCGGTCGCCGCGACCGCGCCGGAGCTGCTGGTCGGCGCCACCGACTGGTGCACCCACCCGGCCGGCCTGGACGTGGCCAGGATCGGCGGCACCAAGAACCCCGACGTCGCGGCCGTCGCCGCACTCGCGCCCGACCTGGTGGTCGCCAACGAGGAGGAGAACCGCCCCGCCGACCTGGACGCGCTGCGCGCGGCGGGGGTCGAGGTCCTGGTCACCGAAGTGCGGTCGCTGCCGCAGGCCCTTGCCGAGCTGGACCGGGTGCTCACCGAGGGCTGCGGCCTGGCCCGCCCGGACTGGCTCGACGCCGCCGAGGCCGCCTGGCGGGACGCGCCGGCGCCGCCGGCGCGGCCGCTGCGCGCGGTCGTACCGATCTGGCGCCGCCCCTGGATGGTGCTCGGCCGCGACACCTTCGCCGGCGATCTGCTCGCGCGGCTCGGCGTCGCCAACGTCCACGCCGGCCACGCGGAGCGCTACCCGCGCATCCCGCTGCCCGACCTGCTGGCCGCCCGCCCCGACATGGTCGTCCTCCCCGACGAGCCCTACCGCTTCACCGCGGACGACGGCCCCGAGGCCTTCCCCGGAGTGCCCGCCGCCCTGATGAGCGGTCGTCACCTGACCTGGTACGGCCCCTCGCTGGCGACCGCCCCCACGGTCCTGGCCGCCGCACTGGCCGCGGCGACCGCGGGCTGACCGTCGGCGGGCGCGGGCTGGGGCGTGCCTGCCGCGGCGACCGCGGGCTGAGGAGCGGGGGCCGCGGCGGGGGCCGGGAGCGTGCCGGTCAGCAGGCCGTGCAGGGTGCCGGCGGCCGCCGCCGCCCAGGCGGCGACCAGGGCGACGTAAAGAACCACCGCCAGCCAGGACGCGGCATGCAGCCCGGTGTGCCGGGCCAGCGCGGCGGCGCCCGTCGCGCAGGTGCCGACGGGGAAAGTGAAGGCCCACCAGGTCATCGAGAACCGCAGGCCCCTGCGGGCCGCGCGCAGCGCCATGGCCGCCGCCATGGCGAGCCACAGCAGGGCGAAGCCCATGACCGGCACACCGTAGAGGACGGCGAAGCCGCGCAGCGCCGTCGCATACTGCGGCGCGACCGCGTACGGGCCTGCGTCGGCGAGCGCACCGGCCGCCGTCGTGGACTGGCCGAGCGGCCCGAGCACCAGGAACAGCGCCGGCGTCAGCGCCACCGGGAGCGGCCCGTACCGCAGCAGCCGCCCCCACACCAGCGGCAGCAGCATCAGCGTGGCCAGCAGGCTCAGGCCGAACATCGCGTAGCAGCCGAGGAGCAGCGCCTCGCGGGCCTGCCGGGCGCCGGCCGGCAGGTGCGGCACCAGGGCAGGCCCGAGCGCGGCGGCCACCATCGGCGCGACCACCGGCAGCAGCCATACGGGCGAGGCGTCCGCCGCGCCGATGCGGTGCCGGGTCACCATCAGATACGGCACCCCCGCCGCGACGAGCAGCGCGCTCACGGTCCCCGCCGTCCACAAGGCCGCGTCCGCGGTGACGGCGGCGTGCTCGCCGATCACCCGCGGCCCCAGCGTCAGGGCGCCGCCGCCGACCGAGAGCAGCGCCATCGGCAGGCAGCCGTAGAAGGGTGCGACCGCCGGGTCGAGCAACTGCCGCCGCGCCTCGTCCAAGTGCCCGGCCCAGTGCGCGGCGCGTGCGGCGAGCACCAGCCCGAGCAGTGCGGCCGCCAGCACCCACACCCCGGTGCACCCCGCCCGCAGCCACCCCGGGCTGCCGGGCACCGCCGCCCCCGCACTGCCGACGATCGAGGTCCCCATGACGGCGGCGTACCAGTTCGGCCCGACGTTCCTGGAGGAGAAGCGGACGCCCGCGGTGCGCACGCCCGGCCGGGCGGAGACAACAGTGACCATGCCCACCACGATCACCCGCCCCGCCCCTGCCCGGTAGGCCCCTCCCGACGATCACCTCATAAGCTGGACTTATGACCCGGTCCCCGCTCCCGCTCCCCGGCGACAGCCCCGCCGCCGGCCGGGACGCCGCCGACTCCGCAGGCCGGGTGGCCGGGGGACTGGCCGGGAGGGTGCCGGATCTCGGGGGGATGGAACTGCTCGTCGCCGTGGCGCGGCTGGGGAGCCTGGGGCGGGCCGCGCGGGAGCTGGGGATCAGCCAGCCGGCCGCCAGCGGGCGGATGCGGGCGCTGGAGCGGCAGCTCGGAGTCGCGCTGGTACGGCGCTCGCCCGGCGGGTCGCGGCTCACGGAGTCGGGCGCGCTGGTCACCGAGTGGGCGCGGAAGGTGCTGGAGGCCGCAGCGGACTTCGACGCGGGGGCGCGGGCGCTGCGCGGGCGGCGGGACTCGCGGCTGCGGGTCGCGGCGAGCATGACCGTCGCCGAGTACCTGCTGCCCGGCTGGCTGACCGCACTGCACGTGCGGCACCCCGGCACCGCCGTGTCGCTCGCCGCGGGCAACTCCGTCCTGGTCGCCCGCCAGGTCGCCGCGGGCGAGGCCGACCTCGGCTTCGTGGAGGGCCTCGACGTGCCCGCGGACCTCGACGCCGCCGTGATCGGGCACGACCGGCTGCTGGTCGTCGTCGCGCCGGGACACCCGTGGGCGGCCCGCCGCAGGCCGCTGCCCGCCGCCGAACTGGCCGCCACCCCGCTGCTGCTGCGCGAGAAGGGCTCCGGCACCCGGCAGGTGCTCGACGCGGGCCTCGCCGCGCACGGCGGCGACGCCGTGGCGCTGCTGGAGCTGGCCTCCACCACCGCGGTGAAGACCGCGGCCGTCGGCGGCGCCGGCCCCGCCGTGCTGAGCGAACTCGCCGTCGCCGACGAGCTGTCCGCCCACCGGCTGGTCGCCGTCCCGGTGGCCGGGCTCGACCTGCGCAGGGAACTGCGCGCGGTGTGGCCCGCCGGGCACCTCCCGGCAGGACCGGCCCGTGACCTGCTCGGCCTGACCCGCCGTCCGGCACCCCGTGACTAGGGCGGGACCTCGCGGACCCGCCCACTTACGGGATTCTCATGCGGGGGCCATAGGGTGACCGCCGTGACGACGACGACCCCGCCCGGCTGGTATCCAGAACCCGGGCACACAGGCAACGGCCCGGCGATGGAACGCTGGTGGGACGGTTCGGTGTGGACGGAGTACACCAGGACCGCACCGGTCCCGGCGGCAGCCCCGCAGGTGTACCCCGGCTACCCGTCCGACCCGGCCAACCCCGGCTATCCGGGATACCCGGGTTACCCGGGTGACGGCACAGGCGGCTCCGGCGGCAAGCGCACCGGGACGGTGGTGATCGCCCTGGTCGCCTCGCTGGTCCTGATAGGCGCGATCGTCGCCGGCGTCCTCGTCCTGGGCAAGGACGACAACAAGGGCGACGACGCGAAGACGTCGCCGGCGCCCACCCACACCGGCGGCAGGATTCCGGGACCCGCGCCCCAGCCGTCGGACGGCGGCAGCGGCGGTGACGACGGCGGCTCCGACGACTCGCCGCGCGGTGACGGCAAGTCCGCCGTCGACGGCTACGACGCGGTCAGCCTGCCGGTGCTCGACGGCTGGACCGGCAGCTCCGGCGACGACCGGGCCAGCCTGTCGATCGGCAGCTACAAGTGCCCCGGCACCACACCGGGGAACTGCTCCCTCGGCGGGGTCTCGGCGGAGCCGACGATCGGCGAGGGGATCACCGCCACCACGGCGGAGGACGCGGCCAAGCAGGACATCGCGAAGAACGCCGCCGCCTCCTACAGCAAGGACACCTACGGTGCGACCACCTCGCACCAGCAGCTGAAGGCCGGCCCGGTGACCGTCGCGGGCCAGCAGGGCTACATGGTGCGCTGGAAGGTCGTCACCGCGTCCGGCACCAAGGGCTACGTCGAGTCGCTGGTCTTCCCCTCTCCGACCACCAAGCAACTGGTACTGGTCCGCTTCGGCTTCGACATCACCGCCGACGCGCCGGGCGTCGAGGTGATGGACCAGATCACCCAGGGCATCAAGTCCGACACCAGCCACGGCAGCGGCAGCTCCGGGGGCACCGGCACCGGGGTCTGAGTCCCGCCGTCGCCACTGCCGCGGCGGCGGCGGACCCGGTCCTGGTCACAGGAAGGTCTTGCCCTCGCCGCGGTAGGTCGGCACCACCGCCGTCACCTCGTCGCCGTCGATCAGGTGCAGTTCGGCGAACCGCTCGCACATCTCCCCGGCCTTCGCGTGCCGGAACCACACCTTGTCGCCGATCAGCAGGTCGTCCGCGGCCGACCCCAGCAGCGGGGTCTGCACCTCGCCGGCGCTCTCCTGGGGGTCGTAGCGCAGCCCCTCGGGCAGGTACGGCACCGGCAGCCGGTCGCTGCCCGGCGCTCCGGACGCCGGGTAGCCGCCGCCGAGCACGGTGACCACCCCGACGCCCGGGCGGCGCACCACCGGCTGCGCGAAGAGCGCGGCGGGGCGGCCGTGGAAAGACGTGTAGTTGTCGAAGAGCCGCGGCACATAGAGGCCGGAACCCGCCGCGATCTCGGTGACCGCCGCCTCCGCGGCGGTGCTCTGCACGCTTCCGGTGCCGCCGCCGTTGACGAACTCCAGGCCCGGCTCGACGGCCCGCACCGCACGTACCGCCTCGGCCCTGCGCGCCGCCAGCTCCTTACGGGCCGCGGACTGCATCAGCCGTATCGCCAGCGACCGCACAGGACGTCCCCGCACCGCGTCGCCGACCCCGGCGATGTGCCCCTCGTACGCCATGATGCCGACCAGCCGGAAGCCCGGCCGGGCGGTGATCGTACGGGCCAGCGCCGCCAGCGGCTCCGGGTCGTGCAGCGAGGAGCGCAGCGCCCCGATGCGCAGCCGGCCGGCCAGCTTGCGCAGGCTGGTGTCGAGTTCGAGGCAGACCTTGACCGTCTCGGTGCCGGCGCCGCGGGCCGCGTCGATGAGGTCGAGCTGCGCCACGTCGTCCACCATCACCGTGACCGCGGCGGCCAGCTTGGGGTCGGCGGCCAGCTCGGCGTAGGCGGCGCGGTCCGCCGAGGGGTAGGCGAGCAGGACGTCGGTGAAGCCGGCCCTGGCCAGCCACAGCGACTCGGCGAGCGTGAACGACATCAGCCCGGAGAAGCCGTCGTGGTCGAGGGCGCGCTCCAGCAGGGCACGGCAGCGCACCGACTTCGTCGCGATCCGGATCGGCTTGCCCGCGGCCCGCCGCGCCAGGTCGGCGGCGTTGGCGTCGAAGGCCGCGAGGTCGACGACGGCCAGCGGGGCGTCGAGGTGGGCGGTGGCCCGGTCGTACCGGGTGCGGTCGGCTGCGCGCTCTGACATGTGCGGCAGCTTGCCAGAACGGTCCTACCGAGCGGTAGGGCCGCGGTGCGCGGCCCGTGGGAACCGTAGGCCCCAGCTACCCCGTAGAGTGACGCGCAAGCCGCGCAGGTACAGGTCATACGAGGGGGCGCCGGGTGAGCACCGGAGTGGACAACGGAGAACCCCCGGCGTCTCCGTTCCCCACTCTCCACCCCCGGCAGCAGCAGCCACAGGCGCGGGACGGCGAGGCCACGACCCCGCCGCCGCCCCGCCACCGCCCGGTCCCCCCGCCGCCGAACCCCGCCACCCGCCTGACCGGTCCCGCCGACCCGCACCTTCCGCCGTCGGCGCGCCGCACGGCGGAAGTCCCGGCGGCGGCGCCGGACGCGGACGCGGCGCCACCGAGTCCCGCGCCCGACGCGAACCGCGTACGGCCGCAGGTTCCTGCGC
>NZ_CAJSLV010000086.1 GCF_907177275.1 Actinacidiphila cocklensis | reverse complement strand
ATCGGCCTTGAACTCGTCCGAGTAGTCCTTCATCGCCATCGGCGGTCTTCTCGCTTCCTCCGGATCAAGCAGATCCAGTATCAGCGTGTCCACCACTCACGGGGAGGCCCCCTTCACGTCACAGGGACGTAATGATCAAGCCGTTCCAGGACTCCCCGCCTATGAGCGCCCAGCTCAGCGCCTGGGTGGATCAATAGCACACCCAGGCGGAGGAGCCGTGTGCCCAGGTTCGAATCCTGCCGGCTGCGCTACAGCAGCCCTGAATGTGCAGCCGGGCCGCGAGCCCGTCCGGGTTGCTTTCAGGACGAAGAAGCCGCGTGCTAGATGCCCTCGCTCTCTACCAACGAGCCGTCGGGACCCAGCCTGTAGAAGCGGGGCGGTCCCATGGCTTCCATGGCCCTGCGCAGCTCCGCTTCCTGCTCCGCAAGGTCAGGACCGTGGGGGTCTCGCACCTGGAATCCGTACAGTCGGATGGTGTCCGCGTCGATGTCGTCCGGCTCAGGCCGGCCTTCCAGGACGAAGCCGTAGAGCGCTCGCAGGGCGTCTTCGCCCATTTCCAGGGGGTGGAAGGGCAGTGCGTACGGTTCTTCATCCCGGTCCGGCCAGGGGATGATGTCGGCCGGACGCTCGCCTGCCCAGTAGGGTCTTTCGAAAGGAAGCGGTTCGCCGATGTTCTCCATGATGCCGCTATCCGGGGACAGGCTCAGGGAGCGGACGAGGCGGCCGTCTTCCCACACCGCGAACGCGAGCCAGTCCACAACGCTGTGCATGGCGTGCAGGACGAGTCGGCGGCCGGCACTTGCCGCAACGAAGTGCTCCGGAAGTTGGGAGGGGAAGTCGATCATCACGCTCTGATCGCCGATGACCTCCACGCCGGGCCACGAGGCGGCATACACCGTCCCCTTCGGCGGGTAGACGCCGTCCCCCAGGGTCGAGCCCTCACACTCCTCGACCTCGCAACCCGGATAGAGCCGCCGCATCGTGGCAGCGGTCTGATCAACACCTGCCATTCCCACTTGCCGCAGCAGTTCCGCCACGTCGCCGTCTGCGTACACCAGCAGTCCCGTCTTGGCCCCCACGGCCCCTCCCCCAGAGTGCTTCCGTTGATGGGACGCACCGTAGCCGCAGGTACTGACAACAAGGCTGCTCAGGCCGCGTTCGTTGGGCTATGCCAGGCGCTGGCAGACTGGTCGTATGACGCTTGACGTTTCGTCACCCGTTCCAGCGCGTGGTGCGATGCCCGATACGGGCCTGACAGCAATGGCCGGTGACAACGTCAGCGACCGTGAACGTCTGCTGAAAAGACTCAACCAGGCAGTGCGCCGTCCTGCGGAGTTCGGCGGCCTGCGAGGAGCAATGCTCAGGACTTGTGGATCAGCCCGAGAGGGTATGCGGAGGGCGTACCTTCCCGATGATCCTGTGATGGTCTCCGAGTAGGCCCGCGTTCGTAGCGCGGGTCGGGAAGGCACGCCTGTGCTGAGCGTAGTCACCGACGAGGGCTCCACCCAATCCGGCTCCCTGATCGACGAGATCGTCCGCGAGGGCGCCCGCCGCATGCTGGCCGCCGCGCTGGAAGCGGAAGTCAACCAGTACATAGCCGAGTTGGCCGCCGAGACCGACGATCACGGGCGGCGCCTGGTGGTCCGCAACGGCCATCACCCCCGCACCGTGGTCACCGCGGCAGGTCCGGTCGAGGTCACCGCGCCCCGGGTGAACGACCGCCGCGTGGACGAGGCCACCGGCGAGCGCAAGCGGTTCTCGTCGAAGATCCTGGCGCCGTGGTGCCGCAAGTCCCCGAAGATCTCGGAGGTGCTGCCCCTGCTCTACCTGCACGGACTGTCGTCCGGAGACTTCGTGCCCGCGCTGGAGCAGTTCCTCGGCGGCGCTGCCGGTCTGTCGCCGGCGACCGTGACCAGGCTGACGAAACAGTGGGGCGAGGACCACGCCGCCTTCCAGGACCGGGACTTGTCCGACCGGGACTTCGTCTACGTGTGGGCCGACGGGGTGCACCCGAAGGTCCGTCTCGGCCAGACGCACTCGTGCGTCCTGGTCCTGCTCGGGGTGCGCCTGGACGGCACCAAGGAGCTGATCGCGCTGGCCGAGGGCCTACGCGAGTCCACCGAGTCGTGGGCCGACCTGCTGCGCGACTGCCGGCGACGCGGTATGCGTGACCCCGAGCTGGTGGTCGGCGACGGTGCCATGGGCTTGTGGCGGGCACTGGCCGAGGTGTTTCCCGCTGCCCGGCAGCAAAGATGTTGGGTTCACAAAGCCCGCAACGTCACGAACTGCCTGCCGAAGTCCGCACAGCCGGGCGCCACGAAGGCGATGCAGGAGATCTACAACGCCGAGAGCCGCGCCCACGCGGAGAAGGCGATCGAGGCGTTCGCGAAGACCTACGGCGCCAAGTTCCCCAAGGCCCTCGCGAAGATCACCGATGACCAGGACGAACTGCTGGCGTTCTACGACTTCCCGGCCGAGCACTGGATCCATCTTCGGACCACGAACCCGATCGAGTCGACGTTCTCGACGGTCAAGCTCCGCACGAAGGTCACTCGCGGCGCGGGCAGCCCGGCCGCAGCCCTGGCGATGGTGTTCAAGCTGGTGGAGTCGGCCCAGGCTCGCTGGCGGGCGATCACTGGGGCTCAGCTTGTTGCTCTGGTCCGCTCCGGGGCGAGGTTCGAGAACGGTGTCCTGGTCGAGCGCGAGGAGGTCAACGCTGCCTGAAACCGGTGGCGCGAACGGAAGCCGTCCGAGAACATCCAACCGTGTCCCAAGCCGAGTCAGGACGTTACCGAGCAGGTCAGACCGCCTTGCTTGCCACGGTGGCGGAAGCCGAACCACTGGTTGAGCACTGGCGTCGGCGATTCGACGCCTCCGCAGCGGCCGGGATTCCCGCCCACGTGACGGTGCTCTTCCCGTTCCTCGACGTCGATCTCATCAGTGCCGCGGTCATCGGTGATCTCACGACCCTGATCGCCGGGCATGACTCCTTCGCGGTCCGGTTCGACGAGTGTGGCCGCTTCCCTGACGTGCTCTACCTGGCGCCGACCCCAGACCAGCCGCTTCGCGCGCTGACCGAGTCCATTGCCACGCGATGGCCGGAGGCGCCGCCCTACGGGGGACAGTTTGCCGAGGTCATCCCGCACCTGACCGTCGCCCATGGGCAGCCATCCCGGATCTTCGACGAGGTGGAGGCGGAACTGGCCGACCGGCTGCCCGTCACCGCGACGATTTCGTCGGTGAGCCTGTTCGTGAGCGACGGTCAATGCTGGCGGCCTCACGCGAACTTTCCGATGCTCGGCGCATCGAGCAATACCCCACCTCGCCAACCCGGCAGCGTGTCAATCCACAACTCTTGACAATTGCTCGCCTGCGAGAGGTGGTGCGTCTCCTTGACCTGCTCGCAGCGAGGGACGGGCGGGGCGGGGAGCAGGTGTGGATTCCCGATACCAACGCCCGTCTGGCCCCTTCGATGATGCTGAGAGAGGGCTTCCCCGCACCGGAAATCCATGTCACTGCATCCCAGTACGGTGAGGATGCACACCGCCGGGGCTGGCTCCGCCTCGACCGCACACTGACGGCGGCTGAGCACTCCGACATCGTGGACAGTTCCGCAACCTGGTCGGGGGAAGACCGCTCATTGCACGAGATCATTGCCGAGTTCGGTCCGCCGTCTGTCACCTTCGGCCCCACAGACCCGGACCGTCCCAAGACGCTCAGCTACGCCACCAGTGACCGCAGGACTCCCGTCGTCGCCTTCCACCTCGGCTCGGCAGGGACCGACACAGAGGCAGGCTCGGGCGACGGTCCCGCGGCTGGCGCGGTCCTACTCGCGGTCCGCGTCAACGACGACCTGTTCGGCGGATGGGAACTCACGCCATTCGGGGAGACCACCTTCGCTGAGTAGTGAGACATCGAGCCAACTGGCTCCCCACGCCATAGGGGCGTAATGATCAAGCCGTTCCTCGGCCTGCAGGACGCCGAGCGTCCAGGTCAGCCGCCCGGAAGGGGCAACGGCTTCCCCAGCCTCCGGAGCCGTGTGCGCAGGTTCGAATCCTGCCGGGGGCACTCGCCGACAACTAGCGTGAACAGTCCGCTGACCAGGGCGAATGCCATGGAGAGAGGGCGGGAGTCAGTCTCACTGACTCCCGCCCTCTCTCGCTGTCACTCACTGGTCGCGACACACCTCCGACACACCCTTGGAGCGGTCCGTCGCTTGGGCGGCCGTTCGTCGGCAATCGTCACCTCGCAAGTCACCGCTGACAGTCGACTGCATGAGCGTGCGAGATCCAAATGGCAGTGAGCCGAAAGTGGCGGCCAACCGCACTGCATCCGTCTGGACGCATCGACTTGGCCTCCACCGCTGAAGCATGGTGAGGTTTTCGCTATGGCCGTCGCTGCTCTTGTCGTTTCCGGGATCACTGCCGTCGCGGTCCTGATCTCGTGCCTTGTGGCATACAAGGCCTATCGCTTCAGCGCGGATACGCGCAAGCGGACAGAGCGACAGACCCAAAACTTGAACAAGCGCGACCTGTTCCTGTCGCTCCACGAGAGGCTTTCATCAGTGGACCAGATTCGTGGTCGCGGGATCCTTAGAGAGAGAGTCAACTCGCCCAAGTCAGCAGAATACCTCCGCCGACGATACCAGGAAGAAAATCGGCTCGCATCAGGCGCTATCGCCATGCTGGATATCCTCGGCCTATACGTCGAAGAAGGCTTTGTGGAGAAGGACTTGGTTTTGCAGGAATGGGGGCCTGTGCTCGCCGATCTCTATCCACATGGCATGGACGTTATTGAAGACCGTCAACGGAGTCGCGGAGCGGGTAGGAGGCTCTGGTGGCCACACTTTCGTCGCCTTGGCCTTGAGGCCATCGCGTGGGTCGACGAACAGGAACACTAAGCGCACCACAATGCGTGTCGCGCGAATTCGGGCCACCGTTCCCGCCAACGCACCAGAATACAATCGCACCTTTCCGCGGCCTCCTACCCACCCGAAAAATCCAGTCAGCGCTTCACTTCCGCCAATGTCGAATTCCACAAAGGCTCCCCTTTCAGTACTCTAGAGATACGTTCCCGGATAGCTGGATAGCCCTTGCCGCATAACGCGATCGGCGCGGAGTGCGGCTATGCCGGGTCGCCGTCTTCCTCCAGCGACTTCGCAATCTTGGCGTTGGCCGCTTCCTCGTGGCCATCAATGCAGCCGTGATAGCGGCGGTGGATCACCTCCGGGGAGTTGCCCACCCGCCGGGCCACTTCCGCGATGGGCACCCCGGCGTTCAGCCACTGCGTGATGCAGGCGTGCCGCAGGTCGTACGGTCGGCCGGCCAAAGGCGAGTCCACCCGATCGGGCTGGAGCGCGTAGGGCCGCGCATCCTCCCATGCCGGCCAGTAGGTAGAGCTGCCCACCACGTCACCTCGCTCGTTGCCGAAGACCCTGCCGTCCTTGGCGGTACCGAACTCCGCCAGGTGTGCCCGCAGGATGGCCACCAGAACAGGCGGGATCGGCACCCGCCGGTCGGTGGCCGCCTCACGGGCCTTGAGTCCCCGGCGGTCGTGCCGCTCCCCCGTGTCCGTCCACTGCTTCCCGGACACCGGACGTGTCTCCCGCAGGGTCAGCGTGCCCCACTGTGGCGCCTCCGGCAGGTAGCAATCAGACAGCCGCAGCCCCACTGCCTCAGCGGGCCGCAGACCGGCGTACAGCATCACCGCATAGAACGCCACCAGTCGCCGGCCGCGGTTGCGGTGCCATGACCCGATGTACGACACGGCGGTGAGCAACTGGCGTCCCTGCAGGGCGTTCACCAGGACCCGCCGGTCCACCGCGTCAGTGGAGCCAGCACGCTTGCCCTTGCTGCGCTGGAGTGGGTTTTCCGTGAGGATTCCCGCGTCCACGGTGTACTCAAGCGCGGTGTTCAGCGCCCGGCGGCGCCGCTTCACGGTGTCTCCGGCCGCCGGCTTGCCGTCGAGCCGGTAGCCGAGTCGGTAGAGCACTTCCCGGAACACCTTCGGGTCGTACAGGTCGATGACCGGCCGGTCGGACGTGCGCAGCCACTCATAGGCGGCTTTGAGGTTCGCCGGGGGTTCGTCCTCACGGTGAGCCGGAACAACGGCCCACCGCATCGCGAGGCGCAGTTCCGTATCCGGGGGCGTTCCTTCCCCGCGCGTCACCATGGCCAGCGATACCGCGGCGAAGCTGTCGGCGAGGCTCTCGCGGGCCTTTGCCGCACTCGTGCGCCACCGGGCCTCTGCGTACTCCCGGCAGAACTCGAACCACCGCACCGGGGCAGCCGCGGCGGCTTCCGCCGAAGCCTCTTCCGCGGCCCTCACTTCCGACTCAGGTAAGCCGGATTCGACGTGGAACGCCTCGCCGCGCTTCATGGCCAGCCACAGTTCAGAGCGGCGGCTTTCCGCGAGCGCGGAGGTGGTGAAGGTGTTGCCGTGGACCTGGTTGGCCACGACCCACCGCAGACGGTAGGGCCGGGCTTTCCTGCCGGTCTTGGTCACCTTCCACAGCCGTACGTCGAGGGAGTAGCCCTCCCGGGCCGACCCGGGAGTTCTTCGGACGTGCTCACGCGGCTTCCTCCAAGGTGGCGAGCCACCGTTCGTACTCGGACCGGCGGACACGCACCGCGCCGTTCGGCAGCTTGATGGCGCGCGGCCCCTTACCGGTGGCGCGCCACCGGTGGAAGGTGGACGGGGGAACCCCGAGATCCTCGATGATCTCGGCAATGGTGAGCTTTTCTTCCCGGCTCATGCTCAGTGCCTCCCCTGTGCGCCGGTGGGCGGAAGGTCGGACAGGCCGGACAGTGCCTCTTGTGGGTGTCCGGGTCGTTCGTGCTGGTCCGATGGGGTAACCGGACAGTCGGACACCTGGGACACCCCCTGTCCGGGGTCGGTGCGGGTGTCGGTGTTCTGGGTAGTACCGGCCGCTGCCGTCCTTGGTGAGCTGGCCGCCGTCGGCCATGCGGGAGCAGGTACGGCGGATGGTGTCCGCGTCGATGTCCGGGAGCGCTGCGATGTCCTTGGGCTTCGCTCCGGGGTTCGCGCGAACGTGCCGCCCGAATTCCCCGCGCGGGCAGCGACCTCATTCCGCATGACGCTCGCCGTCTCTGTACCTGTTCAACGATCGCGAGGGAGGTGTGCCGCTCACCCGGGATCCGCCGACCAAACGATCTACTGGCGAAAGTCCAATAGCTAACCGTTACAGCCCAACGCCATGCAGGACTGTCTCCGCAGGGTCGCGTCTCCCCAGCCGCGCGGGGCATACTGCCTGTATGCACCCAGGGGCGCGCTACGCGGACATCCGCCCGTACACGGTTCCCGAGTCGCTCAGCGAGTTGGCCGGGCCGACGAGCGGGGTCGTCAGCCTGCCACTGAGCCTGGACTGGTCCCAGCAGCGCCGCTACGACCTCACCATCGAGAAGGACCGGCGTCGCCTCTACGAGACAGTCATCCGCGAAGCCATGGACGTCTCCGAACTGCGGCGGTTTCTTGACGGAGGGTTGCTGCTGCACCTGTGGCCCTCGCTCTGGCTGCCCGTACGTGCGAAATCGCTGTGGCAGGAGAGATTCCCCCAGCTGAGGTCCGCTGCCGCCGCATAGTGTGATCCGCATGGACCACCTCCACGTCCGTCTGACCCGGCTCGCCCTGCGGCCGCAGCCGGGGACGGCTTCGTACTCGCCGGCGGATACGCCGTACAGGCCCACGGCATTCTCAACCGCGTCTCCGACGACGTCGACCTCTTCACCGATCAGGGCGATCCGCAAAGATTCGACGCCGCGGTGAACGCAGTACGGGACGCCTACGCCTCCGACGGACTGACGGTCGAGCTGATGCGATCCGGAGACTCCTTCGCGCGCCTGCTGGTCACCGATGAAGACGGTCGGCAGACAAAGGTGGAGATGGGCTACGACTGGCGTGCCGAGCCGCCCGTCATGATGGGAATCGGCCCGGTCCTGCACCCCGACGACGCGGTCGCCAACAAGGTCTCCGCCCTCTACTCCCGCGCAGAAGCCCGCGATTACGTCGACGTCCACGCCGCCCTCACCAGCGGACGCTACTCGGCCGAGGACCTCCTGCGCCTGGCGGAGGAACGCGATCCGGGCTTCGACCGCCGCATGTTCGCCCAAGCATTGCGCGCCTCAAGGCGCTGGGACGACGAGGACTACGTGAAGTACTGCCTCGACGCCGAAGCCGTCACCCGCCTGCGTTCCGCAATCGAGTCCTGGGCCGACCAACTGGAACTCGATGTTCGCCAAACTGACAAGCTGCGGCCGTCCCAGGACAACCACCTGGGCCCCGTCCAGAGGCCGACCGGCAGTCCGACTTCCAAGCTCACGACACCTCCGCCTGGCGACAGCCCCGCAAGCCACAGGAACCGCTGACGGCCCGCCAGAGCTTATGGCTCAGCAGAAGCTGGACGCACGGTCGGCAGGCCCGCACCCGGTGCTGGTCGACCTCGGCGGCGGCAGCGTGCCCGGCGGCCCGGCCGCGTGGGAGCTGGACACCGGGATGATGTCCTACCCAGGCGGCTACGACGCCGACGAGGTGCCGGCCGGGTTCCGGGCCGACGTCGGTCAAGCCGGCACCCTGCGCGTATCTCACCGCCCCAGGACTACCGAGGCCCCCTGCGCGCTGTCCGGCCAACAGCCCGACATCACCCGATCAAGTTCAGTTGCAGAGCGCTGCGATCGCCTCGTCAAGACAGTTCCGGATGGGCGTGCCGCATGTCTGCCTTGAGCCTCAGCGGCGGCCATAGGTCGAGATGGTTCGAGGCCCTCCCGCAAAACGTCCCGCGCACGTAGGAAACGTCGGGAATACGCTTGAGGAAGGGGTGTGGCAATCTACGATTTCCAGGAAGCCGCAGATGGACGCCTTGGATGAACTTCTCCACCAACCTTATCCCTCGGCTTTCGTGACGACCGGCGGTGTCATCCGCCGCCTCAACGCCGCGATGGCGACAGTGCTCGGCAGGACCGCCGAGCAGTGTGCGGGCCGTGACTTCGCCGAACTGCTGCCGTCGGGGCAGCGGGTCTCTGCGGAACGCCTGGTGGCGCAGGGAGCCACGGGCAAGCGACTCGCGATGAACGTGCTCGAGTTCCCCGGGCCCGGCTCCGCGTCCCTGGTCTTCCTGGTCGAGGCGAAGCTGGTGGAGGAGTCCGAGAGCGATGAGCGATTGGTGTGGGTGCACTCACTTGGCGCGGAGAATGACCTGGCCAGCCTGCTGATCCCCTTCCGGCTCGCAGCCAAAGCCGCCGGCCTCGGCGTGTGGATGTACTCCCCCTCCGATCGCCAGCTGGAATGGATGGGCGGCGCACCTGCGATGGCCGCACTCTTCCCGAAGGCCGCGATGCCCTTGTCCTGGGCAATGAGGCGAGTGCACCCAGATGACCAGAAGGCGCTGAGGCGACTGCTGCGGCCGACGACCGCCCAGTCTCCATGGATCGAGATCCGGTTCCACACCGTCCACGACGACTGGCACGACCTGGTCTGCCAGGCCCGCCGCATCGACATCGGCTACGGCGGCCCCCAGCTGACCTTCGGGGTGGTCCGCGACGAAACCGAGCAGAAGACACAGAAAACGGACATGCAAGCCGCACTGGTCGCTGAGCAGGAACGCGCGGGCTTGATCGCCGATTTCTCCTCAGCGTTGATCACCGCGACCACAGAGCAGGGGCTTCAGCAGGTCGTCCTGACCCGGCTCGCGACAACTTTCGAGGGTACCGGGGCCGTCCTCGCGCTCGTCGAAGACAACAGCCTGCACGTCTCTACCGACGCGGGTGTGTCCACCGAGGAGGCAGACGCCCTGCACGGGATGTCCCTGGGCGACCCGGATCCGCTACCCGTTGCTATCCGCACCGGCGAGCCGCAGCTCATCGGCAGCCAGGAGGATTACCTCCAGCACTGGCCACACGGGGCAGCACTGTCGTGGTTCGACCTGCCCGATTCCGGTCGCGCCGCCTTGGTCACACCACTCGGCCGGGCGGACGATCAGCCGCTCGGGGCATGGGCGGTGATATTCGATCGCGACTATCAGCCGTCTCCGGACGAGCTGGCCCTCATGGGCACGCTGGCCAACCTCGCGGGACAGGCGCTGGGACGCGTCAAGTCACAGCAGGTTCACCTTGAACTGGCCAAGGCCGTCCAGCAGAGCATGCTCCCAACGCTGCCCGAACATCTTCCAGGCCTGGAGGTCGCCGCCCGCTACCGCCCGAGTCGGGACGGTCTCGACATCGGCGGCGACTGGTACGACGCCTACGTCCTGCCCGACAGCGCGGTCGCGGTGGAGATCGGCGACATTCAAGGACACGACGTGGACGCCGCGGCCTTCATGGGACAAGTACGCGCATCCATGCGTGCGATCGCAGCCGACGAACCGGCTCCTGGGACCGTCCTGTCACGCACCAACGAACTCCTCGTCACGATGGGCGCCGCACGGTTCGCCACCTGCACCATGCTGCACATCGATCCGCGCGACGGCCGGGTCACCGGGACCAGCGCCGGCCACGTGCCCCTGCTCTGTGTGCACGCACGGATGGCAGGCATGAGGTACTCCATCTCCCCGGCAACTTGGTCCTGGGGGTTCTTCCTCACACCGACTACCCCGAGGAGACCTTCACGCTGGACCACGACAGCGCGCTGGTCCTGGTCACGGACGGGGTGGTCGAAGGACCGGGACTAACGCTGGACGCCGGCCTGGACCGAGCGGGAACGCTGGCCGCCGAAGCCCTCAACGAGGGCCTCGGTACCGAAGCCACCGCCGACCGGGTCCTCGATGCGGCGGACGCGGTGGACCACCTCGACGACGCTGCCGTACTGGTCATCCGGCGTCTGTGAAGGGTCGAGGCCCGGCTTGCGCAGGTTCGAATCCTGCCGGCTGCGCTATAGCAGCCGTGAATACGCAGCCGGGCCGCGAGCTCGTCCGGGTTGTTGCTCCACAGGGTCGGGACCGTGCGGGTCCCGCACCTGGAATCCGTGCAGTCGGATGGTGTCCGCGTCGACGTCGTCCGGCTCAGGCCGGCCTTCCAGGATGAAGCCGCAGAGACCTCGCAAGGCGTCTTCGCCCAGTTCCCGAGGGTGGAAGGGCAGCGCGTACGGTTCTTCGTCCCGGTCCGGCCAGCGGATGATGTCGGCCGGACGCTCGCCTGCCCAGTAGGGCCTTTCGAAAGGAAGCGGACGCTTCCGCTGACCGTCGAGGACAATCGGCTGGGAGTGCGCACTCATCTGTGAGCGCTTCTCCGATTCCCCACCGCTGACTCTGAGGCGAAGGGCGTCACGTCGGACGCAAGGAGACGTGGGCCAACGAGCCACCGGGGGGTTCGCACCGCTGGCGGCTCGTTGGCGGGGGCACCGGGTTATCAGCCGATGCATCCTGGGACAGCGGTCGGGCTGTTGAGGCAGTTGCTGGGGTTGTTGGCGATGACCACCGTCACGCGCAGGGTTACGGTGCCTTGGTTGTTGTAGATGCCGCCGGGGTTCGTCCCGCTGGACGTGTTGTTGCTGATGACGCTGGCGGTCAGCGTGGAGGTGCCGCCGGGGGCCGCGGGCACGCCGTTGGCGAGGCCGCCGCCGCCGTTCGGCGCGGAGTTGCCGAGGATGGTGCTGGCGTTGACTGTCAGTGTCCCGATGTTGGCGATGCCGCCGCCCGCGTTGCCGGCCTGGTTGCCCCTGACGACGGTGGCGTTGACGGTCAGGGTGCCGTCGCTCACGATGCCGCCGCCGTTCTGGGCTGCGCTGTTGGCGCTGACGAGGGAGGCGTTCACTCGGGCCTGGGAACCGTTGAACACGCTGAGTCCGCCGCCGAAGTTGGCGTGGTTGTTGCGGATGACGCTGGCGTTGACCGTCAGGGTGCCGTTCCCGGTGACGACGATGCCGCCGCCGGCGCCGTTCTGTACGGAGCTGCCCGTCGCATCGCCGTTGGTGATGACGGCTGAGCGCAGGTCGAGGTCACCACCGTTGACGGTGAGGATGCGGAAGGTCCCGGTCTGGCGGGTGATCGTGTCGCCGTTGCCGTTGATGACGATCGGGGAGGTGATCGCGGGCAGTTCTGTGGTCAGGCGGTACGTGCATCCGGGTGCCAGGATGAGAGTGTCACCGCCCGGGGTGCTGTTCGCAGTGTTGATCGCGCTCTGCAGGGCAGTCGCACTGCAGGCCACGGGCAGCGTGGCGGCCGAAGCGGGGGTGGCCAGCGCGGCCGACGACAGCGCGGCGGCTGTGCCTATGCCGAGCACCTGGGCGGTCCGGACGAGGGTTTTGCGGCTGAGCATGTCACTCCTTTGGAAGTCGCGCCCGCCGAGAGCGCCCGCCCCCGTCAGGGGCCGCGTACGCGTGAGGCAGGAGGTCAGGCAAGAAGTGCCCATTCGGCCACCGGCAGTCCCGGCCGCCTCTCCGATTTACGCCTGGTGGTCCACGGAGATACGCGAGGCGGCCTAATGAACGCGCCCGTGTTGCCGTCGCCCCGCGGCTGTACGGCTGGTCATCCCAGCGAGGCCAAGCGCTGCCGGTGGCCCGGTGGCGTGCTGCGGACGCGCGGACCAGTGGGCTTCCGAATCCTGCTCGCCTGTTCGCTCGTAGGGCGTCGGGCACTGCCTGGTACACCGCCTTAAGCATCCCCGCCAGATTCTGCACCGCAGCGAAGTACAGCAACCATCACGCTCGAAGGCGACCGTCAATGGCCTCACGAACGCGAGGCCACGGCGGAGGTGTTCCGCAAGGCGTCCGGCCGTGTCCGGGGCTACGCGGCCGAGTTCGACGTACCCCTGCCCGAAGGCGTTGAGGTCGGCGCACAGGTAGGGGACGTCGCTCTCCCGACCGGCCAGGGTCAAGGACTCCCGCAGGTTGGTGGCACCTTCGCTGAGCGGTGATGCACCGAGCCAGCTGGCTTGCCCACGGCATAGGGGCGTTATGATCAAGCCGTTCCCCAGCCCCCAGGACGCCGAGCGCCCAGGTCAACCACTCGGGGCGAACAACAGCTTCCCCAGCCTCCAGAGCCGTGTGCGCAGGTTCGTCCTGCCGGGGAACATGAACGGTTCCGGGTTCAGTGGAGGCTCGATTCTCTGAGAGGTTCGAGTTATGGCACGTCCCTCCCCTTATCCCGCTGAGCTGCAGCGTCGCGGGGTGCGCATGGTCGCCGAGGTGCGCCCCGACCACGAGACCGAGTGGGCCGCGACGAACGCTGTCGCGAGCAAGCTCGGCATCGGTGCGGCCGAGACGGTGCGCCAGTGGGTCCGCCGGGACCAGATCGACTCCGGTTCCCGGCCGGGGACGACAACGGAAGAATCAGCCCAGTTCAAGGCCCTGAATGAAGGAAGTCGCCGAGTTCCGGCGGGCGAACGAGATCCTCAAGGCGGCCTCGCCTTTCTTCGCGGCCGAACTCGACCGGCCGATCTTCGCTCGTGACGTTCATCGACGAGTACCGGGACCCCTTCGGCGGCGTCGAGCCCATCTGCACCGTGCTGACCGAGCCCGGTATTGCCCGTCCACCTACTACGCAGCCAAGGCCCGCCCACCCTCGGCGCGTGCCGTGCGCGACGCGGAACTGAAAGTCCTGGTCCGGGAGGCGTTCGAGGCCAGTTCACAGCCCTAGCGACAGCACTCTTGTCGATTGCTTTTCTACCCCGCCTATCCCCGTCATCCCGCCCGTATGAACCTGTCACGAGCATTCGAAAAGAAATCTCTTGCCGAACTCGAACGTTTCGAACTTTCAAGTAGAAATAGGCGGAAAAGCGGCTAAGGCACTTTGCGTAGCCGTGCTTCTATGACTTGTCCCGCAAGGCGACAGTGAAGTCCGCCCGAAGTAGCGTGACAACGCCATCGGCTAGCGTGTCGGGGGCCGAGGAGCATCGATCTGGGGGGGGATCCAGTGGGTCGCAACAGCATGCCGATAGAGAACCGGGGCGACACCGAGCTCTGTCTCTTCATCGAACCGTACTGCGAGGACTACTGGATGAAACCAGGGGACGCACTGACAGTCCGTTCCGACGCGGAGGGTGCCGATGTCTGGTTCGACACGTATGTCTCGAAGGGCTGCGTCACCGTTTGGCTATATGAGGACGGCGACCCATGCAAGATCGTTGTCGACTATGCGGTCGTCGATGCGAGCGGTACTCGGCTGGAATCCGGACATCAGAGGCCCCTTGGCCAGCGCTGGTCGGCTGCCGGCCCAATAATCGACTGACGCTGCCCAGCCTCCCTTGCGTCACCCGGTCAAGGCCAGGTTGTGCAGGCGGGAGCCCAGTTCAGCGCCCTGTACTACGTCACTCTCGACGGGACGGACCACGCCAGCCGCAGGGAGCAGGGCGGCATGATCCGCCACGACATCACCTGACAGTAGCTCTGCCGATGATCTGCCGCCACGGGGCCTCATTTCGCAGGCCGGGCCGGTCCACCCGGTCCGTGGCGGTGGAGTAGCTCCAGCAGTTGTCCGCCACAACAAACCCCTTCGAATGATCCCAACTGGGCAACATACTCGCAAAAGTCGGCCAGTTGGCGGTTGAAAAGCGCCCTTGTCGTGCACGACGCCGCCTCGCTAACCTCTCGCCCGGGGGGGTCCCGCGGCGGAGCATGCTTTCCGCTGTCCGGGTCCTCATGGAGCAGGGGACTCGGGTGGGGGAATTGTGTCGTCGCGTGCTGTAGTCGTGCGCTCTTCGAGAGCCTCAAAGCACTTGTTCAGTCGTAGGGCCACTGGGGCGACGACCCTGGTGGCAGTGCTCTCCCTGGTGTTCTCGGCGGCCACGTCCTCGGCGGCGCAGGCCGCGGCGGACTGGAACCTGGGCAACACCGAGGCCTCCCAGATCTTGGACCTCAACGCCCCGGCCGACGGCGCCGTGCGCAACGACGGCCTCAGCAAGTGCCTCGACGATCTCTCAGGCAGTACGACCAATCACTCGACGGTCGACTCCTCGGCGTGCACGGGCTTGGCAAATCAGGACTGGACGTTCACCCCGAGCGAGGACTACGACTGGGACCTCGGCGTCCACGGGACGCTCACCCTGACCGGCGCGCCGGGCAAATGCCTCGACGTCACCAGCGCCAACGGTGGTGCAGCGAAGGCTGTCGCCGAGGGCGGCACGGTGCAGATGCTGCTGACCACGTCCGGCGAGGTGTATGCGAAGGACACCAGGAATGTGACCGGACCCGCCGGCGGGTCGGGCATCAGCCCCCAGATTGCCCTGGACGGCAGCTGGACAAAGGAAAGCGACACCGGCGTCCAGAAGATCGCGGCCGGTTCCGACGGCACCCAGATGATGATCGGCTTCGACAACACCGTCTACGCACGCAACACCATCGCTGCGACCCCCTGGACCAGCGAGGGCGGCTCATCCGTCCAGGCGATCGCCACCAATGGCGGCGTTCAGCTCTACCTCGACGGTGACGGCACCGTATACGCGCGCAGCGGGATCGGCTCGAGCACCGGCTGGACCACGGAGAGCGGCACCGGGGCGAAGGCGATCTCCGTGGGCTCCGACGGCACCCAGATGATGATCGGCAGCGATGGAGCCGTCTACGCGCGCTCGGGTATCGGGTCCTCCACCGGCTGGACCAAGGAACAAGCCCCAGGCGCCCTGGCGATCGCCACGAACGGTGGCGTCCAGATGCTCCTCGGCAGTAACGGCGATGTCTATGCCAGAACCGGCATCGCGCTGAACGGCTGGACGAGGGAGAGCGACCCGATCGTCGACCCCGTCAGTTACCACGGCAGGACCGTGCTCGCAGCCGGCTCCGACGGCACCCAGATGGTGATCGACGCGAGCGGCTATGCCGACGCCAAAAAGGGGATCGCACTCAACGGGTGGACGAGGGAGAGTGGCCTCGTCGACACCGATATCTTCCATCCGTCGATCGCCGCTGGAGCGAACGGTGTCCAGGCCGTCATTCTGAGCACCGGCGTTGTCGCCGCCCGGGTCGGGATAGGCACCACCAACTGGCTCACCGAGAGCGACCTCACGGCCGAGACCGACAACGGCCGCCCGGTCCAACTGTTCGACTGCCACGGCTGGCGCAGCCAGCAGTGGCGGTTCCGGCACGACAAGACCGGCGGCGTCCAGCTGTACAACCCCGTGTCGGGCCGCTGCGTGGACACGCCGAACGCGTCGACGGCCGACGGCGTCGCGCTGCAGATCTACACCTGCAACGACACGTTTGCGCAGCACTTCTCCCCGCCGGCGACCCCCGAACCGCCGAGCGGCCCGATCACCAACGCCACAATGAACAAGTGCGCCATCCCCGCATCCACCCTCGCTGCGCCGGCAGACGGCACCGCGGTCGTGCTCTACACCTGCGGCGTGGGCTACACCACCGGTCCGCTGCTGCCGTGGAAGCTCAACCTCGACGGCACCCTCACGGCCGGCGGGCTCTGCCTAGCCGTGGCCGGCGGGGAGGCCGGAACCGCCAACGGCGCGTTGGTGCAGTTGACGAAGTGCGGCGGCAGCCTCGACCAGCAATGGGCGGTCGGGTACGACACGAGCAATCGACCGCTCCTACTGAACCCGAACACCGGGCGCTGCCTCGACGATCCGAACCAGTCGACGGCCAACGGCACGCAGCTGCGCCTCTACACCTGCAGCAACACCACCGCCCAGGTGTGGGACATCCCTCACGCCTCACACACCTTCGTCGGCCCGGTGGCGGCGACGTCGTCGACACTCCCGGCAGGCACGGGGGACATCAACGCCCGCGAAGCCGCGATGGACGAGGCGGCGACTGCCCGGGACACCCGTGCGCATCTCGCGATGCTGCTGCACGCAGGCGGGATCGGGGTGCGGACGTCCATCGCCCAGACGCTGGCCGGCCCGGACAGCGCCCTGAACGAGCCCTGGTCGGACTACGTGAGCGAGAACTGGGAGAACGCCCCGAATACCCCTGCTGACCAGGATGTCGCCAAGGCAGCCATCGCGGACCAGGCACGCGGGCAGCGAACGGACGGGATCAGCCGATTCCTGTCGGCCTACCCCATGGGCGCTTACGGCTCCCAGCCCGACTTCGACGCCGACGTCACCAACTTCATGTCGAGGGACTCGACGTTCTGGCTGGCCGGCCAGGCGATGACCGCGAATCTGCCGATCACGCACGCAGACCAGGCCGCGCAGGACAAGGTGACGGCCATCGCCGCCACCCACGCGGCGGCGGATCCGAGCAAGGCGTGGTACTGGAACTTCTACCGCGACCAGGCGAACCAGGGTTCGGCCGACGACGTCCGCCGGTTCATTCAGTACGACGGCTATCCCACGGTGGCACCGGTCGCCGGGACGCAGGAGTTCCGGGTCGAGGTCGAGTCCCTCAAGGCACGCTGGGCCTCCGGTGATCCGTCGAACCCGTTCGATCCCGACCACGTGCTGATCGAGGTGGAGGAAACGGCCTGGGCCGAGTGGCAGACCGAACTGAACGCCCAGGCGCAGCCCCGCGCCGACATCCTCGCCGATGAGATGCAGGCCCTGGAAGCGCTCCAGGCCAGTGCCGAGACGATGCACGACGGCCTTGACTACGCATGGACGGCCGGCGGCATCCTGTGGGCACAGGGCCAGAAGACCGCCAACCAGTCCGGTTGGTCCAGCGTGGACATGTCGCACGCGACGCACGACCTCGGGTTGATCAGGGCGAAGGTTGTCGCACTCGCGTCGGCCGCGCAGAACGAGGCGCTGATCGCCCAGGACGCGGCCGCCAAGGCGGAGGCCGCACGCGACACGGCGTACGCGACCGCCACCGCGTCCGGCCTGCCGGAAGGCAGAGGACTGTCCTACGCGCTGCAGTCGGCGCAGGTGACCCGCGCCGCCGCGGCCGCGGCGCAGGCGACGGCCAACGCCATGAAGACGGCGGTGGCGGCCACCAACTCCACGCTGGCCGACTCCGCGACACTGCTGGCGAATGCCAGTGCGCAGGCGCACGCCGCTCGCGCCCTGTACCTGCGGCAGACTGCGCAGGACAACGCGGCGCAGGCTTCGGCGCTCGCCACTCAGGCGGCGAATCAGGCCGCCGCGGCGGCCACCGCGGCCACCGCGGCTGCGGCTGACAAGGCCGCCGCCGCCACTACGGAGACGCAGGCCAAGGCCGCGCTGGCCAAGGCGGACGCCGCCGCGGCGGACGCGGCGAACCAGGCCACCATCGCCGCGAATGCAAAGGCGACCGCGGAGACCCAGCGCGCCAACGCCGCCGCGGCCGACGCGAGCGCGCAGACGCAGGCCGCCACGGCGGCGACCAAGGAAGCCGCCGCCGCCGCGGCGGCCGGCACTGCCCAGGGTCTCAACGCCACGGCGCAGCAGGCGGCGGCGACCGCGGCCGCAGCTCGAGCCAACGCCGAGGAGGCACAGCGGGCCAAGCACGCCGCTGACGCCAAGGCGCAGGCGTTGGCCGCTGTGGCCGCCGCCAATCAGGGAACCGACGCCGCCGCGGGGGCCACCGCAGCCGCCCAACAGGCCCAGGCGGACGCCGACGCGGCGGGCGTCGCGGCCGACGAGGCCAACGCCAGTGCCACCCAGGCGTCCAATGCCGCCGCGGCGGCGCAGGCCGCGGCCACACGGGCAAGGTCCGCCGCGGAGACGGCGAACTCGGACGCGGTCACCGCGGACGCGGCCGCCGAGCAGACCAATGCTGCGGCACGGAAGGGCGATTCACTGGCCGCAGACGCCATCGCCCAGGCCGGAATAGCGGCGGCGCAGTCCGACGCCGCCCAGGCCTCCGCGGCGCAGGCGAAGACCGATGCCGACAAGGCCAAGGTGGCGGCCGACGGCGCGCAGACCGAGGCGGCTCTCACGGCCTCCGACGCCGCGACGGCCACCGGCCAGGCGCTCGCCACCGCACAGGCCGCCCAGTCGGCCGCGGCGGAGGCGGCGACGGTGGCCGCACCGGCGAACGAGGCCATCGACCTGGCGGCGCCGTACGCGGCGCGCGACTCCGCGGCCGGGCTCGCGTCCCTGACCTCCGAGGCGGCCAAGACCATGGCGCAGCAGCAATCCGACGTCGCAGCGGCCCAGGCGGCGCAGGCCGCGGTTCTCGCGGCGGCGGCGCAGGCCGCGGCGGCCGCCGCCTCCGGCGACGCCAAGCTGGCGGCGCAGGCCGCGGCCGACGCCGCGACCTCGGCGTCGCAGGCGGCCCACTCCGCGGCCGCGGCGATGGCCTCCGCCGCGCAGGCTGCGGCCGACGCGGCCACCACCAAGGCCACGGCGGGCCGGATTCACACGATTGACGCCCAAACCCAGGCCGATGCGGACGACGCCCACGCATCCGCGGCGGCGGCGGGTATCTCCGCCGCCGCAGCCCAGGCCGCGGCGACAGCGAGCGAGCTTGATGCAGCGTCGGCCGGCGCGGCTGCAAGCGGCGCTGCCGAGAGCGCGGCCGATGCCCAAAACCACGCGGATGACGCGGCGAGTTCCGCGGCAAGCGCCAACGCTGCCGCGGCCACCGCACAGTCCGACGCGGATGCGGCGCAAACCGCCGCCGCGACCGCCGAGGCGGACCAAGCCGCCCAGGAGGCAGCCAACCGAATCGCCGCCCAGCAAGCGGCAGCGGCCCAGGCGGCATCGGGTCAGCCGGCGCTCGACCCGAGTGATCAGGCGCTGCTGCTGGCAAGCTGCGGCCAGACATGCGTCGACAATTACAACCAGGCCCAGGCCCTGGTCGGCACCGACCTCCAGACTTTCATCATCGACAACGGGGGCCAGTTGATCCTGGACTTCATCGGCGTGGACGATGTGGAGGCCTGCTTCGACAAGGGCGATGTCGAGGGCTGCGTGTGGACTCTGGTGGATCTGGTCCCGGTCACGAAGCTGCTCAAAGCAGGGGACCTCGTCGCGAAGCTCGTCGAACTGTCACCGAAGATCGCCAAGTTCATCAAGGACGTGAAGAAGGCCAAGCAGACCCTGAAGGAGATGCAGGAGCTTCTGAAGGAGCTGCAGAAGGCGAAGGCGCTGGAGGATCTGTCCCACAACCTGGACCAGGTGTGCGGCGGGCGGGTCAAGCCCGGGGAGATCGATTACGGTCCGCTCGGGCCGGGCGGCCGGGCCACCATCGGCGTCGCCTGCCTGACCAAGCCGCTGGCCAAGGGCTCCGGGACCGACAGCACCCGCTACGACGTGGCCGGCTACCAGGACGGCCGGGACCGGGCCGAGGCGCTCGACCCCATTCCGGTGTCCTTTACGATCAACGCGTGCCACCTGATAGGGGACCAGCTCGGCGGTAAGGGGGACAGAACCGACAACCTGGTAACCTGCACCCGCGCTGCGAACGCCTTCCCCATTGCCGGGGTGCGGGTGCTGACCCCGAACATGTTGACCTACGAGAGCCAGATCAAGGCCGCCGTAGCGGGCCCCCAGGAACAAACCGTCGCCTACGTGGTGGTCCCGGAATACGACGGGAGCAACGTGATACCTTACGCCATCAAGATGACGGCCAAGTGCGTTGCGAACTGCACGAACAATCCCATCAATATCAGCGCCACGATTCAGAATGAGATGTGGAGCCCCAACCGGAACGCGTGGGTCAACATCAGCCAGTAGTCGACATCCGAGCGTAAAGGGATTGCGATGACTTCAGAAGATGAGCTCTTGCGGATACTCGAACCGCCCGCTGAGAAATGGGTTCCCCCCAACCGGGACGAGATCGTCCGCGGGTACGGAACGGCGCTGCCCGCGGACTATCTCTGGCTGATGGAGACATACGGTCCGGGGGAAGTCTCGGGTTATCTCGGAATCCTGCCCCCGGTCCGTCCCTCCGAGATCGGGAACATTTTCGGAATCCTTCAGAGCGCCGCCGAGATGCAAGAAGGCGTAGAAGGCATCGAGCCGGAGTACCTGGTGCACGGCGGCCTGTTCATGTGGGGTTACAACCCCGATGGCGACAGCGCCTTCTGGAGCACCGTCGGTGAGCCTGACGGATGGCACGTCGTCACCTGCCGCAGACACCACAATTTCGACGAGCCGGCATGGACCCGCTACGACTGCGGCATCGTGGAGTTCCTGGTGCGCACCTTCCAGGGGCGCTTGGCGCAAAACCCTTTCAGCGGTAACGACCTCTGGGGGATCGAGTCCCCGAGCTTCCGCCGGCACTGAGAGGGTGCCTCTTCGTGCCTCCGCCCCGCGGGTACCCCGCTGCCTCCGGCATCGCGGCCCGGCGCCGAGGTGTCGGGCTCCAGGAGGAGGGCCGCGAGGAGTGGACGGGGCGGCGGGCGGCCGGTGCGGCGGCGGATCCCCTCGTCCAGGCGCTCTTGCGGTCTGGCGTGCTGATACGCCGGTGCCGGGCGAACCGATCGTTAGCGCGGCGGATGGTCCTGTTCGGCGAGGGGGCGGGCGGACGCCGGCAGGTCCGGCATGGGCCTGAGGCCTTGGCCGTACGCCAGAGGCTGGGCGGACGGCCACCCAGACCGGCCACCGGACTCACGTGCAGCCCAGAACCCCCGACGGGCTCGAGCTCAGCGCAGTGCGATCAGCGGTGCCGCGGTCACGACCGCCATCAGGGCGGCCGTGAGCACGATGATGATCCGGCGCTGGCCGCGCAGCCGTATCCGCTCCGCGGCCGCCGCGCGCCGCCGGCTGAGCCGGGCCTGTGCGGCGGCGTCGAGGAACTCCCTTTCCCTCGGCGTGGGTTCGTAGCCGTCCCGGCCGAAGAGGACGCGGGCGTCGGCGAGGTCCGCACCGCGGTAGAGCCTCTCGTGCGGGCGCCCGCGTTCGTGCCAGGCGCGGGCGGCCTCCGTCAGGCGGCGCTGCACGCGCAGGTCCTGGGCCTCCGTCTCCAGCCACCACGCGAGACGGGTCCACGCCTGGGTCACGGACGTGTGCGCCCACCGGACGCTGTGCCGGTCGAGGGTCAGTGCACGGGCGCGGGAGAAACGCTCCAGCACCATCCTGGTGACCGGATCGTCGTCCAGGTCCGACAGCGCGACGGCCGCCGGTCCCGGGCGCACCGCCGGGGGCTCGGCGGCGGTCAGGCGGAGCAGGACGGAGCGCGCACGGCCGTGCAGCGCCTCGGGCAGCTCTGCCCACGCCGTCTCGGCGCAGCGGGCGGCCACCGCGTCGAGACCGCCGATCGCGCGCAGCGCGGACAGGCTCAGCACTCCCCCGTCGCGGCGCAGCCACACCTCGCGCAGCGCGACGGCGACCAGCGGCAGTGCCCCCGGCTGGCCCGCGGCTGCCGCGACCAGAGCGGCGACCAGGTCCTCCCCTGCCGAGTACCCGGCCCGCGCCGCCGGCTCGGTCACCGCCCGGCGCAGGTCCTCGGGCGCCATCGGCCCGACGACGAGGGGGTCGTCGAAGAAGACGGAGGACGACGGCGACCGGCCCGGCCGGAGGTCGCAGGCGTCCACGAGGGAGCAGATGACGATCCGCACCCGCCCGGCCGCCACGGCGGAACCGAGCAGGTCCAGAAGCCGGCGGCGCTCGGCCGGCGGCCACCCCGGGGCGAACAGCTCCTCGAACTGGTCGACCACCAGCACCGGCTCGCCGGACCCCGTGGACGGCACTCCGCCCAGCCTGGCGAGCCACCGTGCCGCGTTCCGGAGCACGTCGGCGCCAGGGGTGAGGAGGACGACAGGACCCACGTGGCCCTCGGCCCGCAGCGGGGCGATCAACCCGGCGTTCAGCAGGGAGGTCTTGCCCGCGCCGGACGGTCCTGTGACGGTGACGACCCGTCGGTGGCGCAGCCGCTCTCGCAGGTCGGCGGCCAGCGCCTCGCGTCCGAAGAACCATCGCGCGTCCGCGGTGCGAAAGGGGGCCGCCCCGGGATAGGGGACGGCGCCCACGGTCTCCGGCTGCCCCGCCGTGGCGCGGAGGGGCGGGGGCGCGTGACCACCGCCGGCGCGTCGTGCCGCCGGGCCCGCGCCGGGACCGGACCCGAGCCCCGCGGGCGTCACGAGTCCCGCGGGCGTCACGAGTCCCCCCGCCGCAGCCGGTCCCCCCGCCCCCGCGAGTCCTTCCGCCGTCCCGTACGACTCGGCCAGGTCGTACCAGCGCAGCCGCCACGCCTCCACGTCACCGCCGCAGCCCTCCACGTAGGCGATCGTCACCGCCAGAGTCGGCAGCCTGCGCCCGCCCGCCGCCACCGAGAGACTGGCGGCGGAGGTGTGGGCGCGCAGGGCGAGCTGCCGGTAGGTGGGGGCGCCGGCCTTCGCCCGCAACTGCCGCAGATCGGCGGCGAACCGCAGCAGCGGGGTGCCCCCCTCGTCCAGCGGCCTCTCCTGACGTGGCACCGGAACCCCTTTCCCGGCGTCCGTCCCGGGAGGCGGCGATGCTGGGGACGTCCGACCGATCTGCTGTGGCATTTCGTGCGGCATCCGAGAGAGCGTCCTGACACGGTAAGCACAAGCCTACGAACGGCGGCATCGCTGATTTCGCCAATTCCTCACGGCGGACGACTTGACCGCTTATCACATGCAATACGGCGATCCGGGTGTTCGACGTTGTTCGAGATTGTTGTTCAGGACGCGCGGCGGACACCTGAACAACGCGACATCAGGTAGGCATGTGGCAGCGGGCGCCGTCCACCCTGACCGGCCGTACCCTTCCCGCCCTCAAGAGCGCGTCGCCTTCGTCGGGAGACCCCCCATGAAGTTTTCCCGGTACTGCCGCTCCCTCCTGTCCACACCGGGCACCGCCGTACAGCGGTACGCGAAGTGCCATGCCTCCGGCGCCGACATCGCCATGGTGGACCTGGAGGACTCCGTACCAGCGCAGCGCAAGGAGGAGGCTCGGCGCCTGGCCGCGGACTTCTTCACGGAGCCCCGCGGCCCCGCGCGCCTGGCGATCCGGATCAACGCCGTGACCGAACCGGACGGCCTGCGCGACCTGCTCGCGCTGCGGCACTACCCGGTCAAGCCGGCGCTCGTGCTGATCCCCAAGACCGAGTCGGCGCGCGACATCGAGATCGTCGAGCACGCGCTGGCCCCGAACTGCCCGGACACGGAGTTCTTCGCCGTGGTGGAGACGCCGCGGGGCCTACTCAACACGGCCGCCATCGCCACCGCCTCGTCCCGGCTGCAGGCCGTGGTCTTCGGCTCGGCCGACTACGCCTTCGCGGTGGGTGCCCGGCTCACCTGGGAGTCGCTGGCGTACGCGCGCGCCACCGTGGTCAACGGCGCCCGCGCAGCGGGGATCGAGGCCATGGACGCCCCGTACTTCGAGGCCCTCGACATCGAGGGGCTGCGTCATGAGGCCGCCGCGGCACGCGACTTCGGCTTCAGCGGCAAGGTGGCGGTCCATCCCCGGCAGATTCCCGTCGTCAACGAGGCGTTCTCCCCCGGCCCCGAACTGCTGGAGCACGCGCGCAGAGTCGTCGCTGCGGGGCGGGAGAACGGCAGGGACGCCACCGTCGTCGACGGCTCGATGGTCGGAGCGCCCTTCTTCGAGGCATCCCAGCGGCTGATCGAGGAGTTCGGCTGACCACCGTCCTGGCGTCGCCCGGCCCCCCGGGGCGCCCGGCCGTCCTTCTCGGGACCTCGCGCCCCGCAGCACCAGCTGTGAGAAACCATCCGTGCACCTCGCGAGGGAGTTGTCCGACATGACGCAGAGCCTCCCGCTCGACATCACCGGCCCGCACCGGCACCGCAACAACTCCTCGATGCTGGAGGTCGCCGACCCCGCCTGGCGCAAGGCGTCGGACGCCGGGCTCATCGGCATCCACGTCGACACCCCCGACGCCAACAACCGTCTGGTGGTCGCGGAGACCGGCCACGAATTCGTCAACATGTGCTCGGTCGGCTATCTGGGGCTCAACCACCACCCGGCGGTCATCCAGGGTGCCATCGACGCCCTCCAGGAGGCGCAGGCGACCTGGTTGGTGGTCTCGACGACCCGCATCCGGCACAACCTCCTGGTCCGCATGGAGGAGGAGCTGGGCGAGCTGTTCGGCGCGCACGTCCTGCCGGGAACCTCCTGCACCGCGCTGACCGCGGGCATCCTGCCGCTGATCGCCTCGGGCCACCTGGGCGACGACGGGCAGCCGCGGGTGATGGTCTTCGACCGCTACTGCCACTTCTGCATGTCCTACGTCAAGCCCGTGTGCGCGGAGGAGACCCTGGTCCTGACCTGCGATCACAACGACCTCGACCAGCTCGAGAAGATCTGCCGCCAGTATCCGCGGGTCGCGTACGTGGCCGATGGCGCGTACTCGATGGGCGGGTCCACAGCGCTCGCGGGGCTGAAGGAACTCCAGGACCGGTACGGGCTGTTCCTCTACATCGACGATTCGCACTCGCTCTCCCTCGTCGGCGAGCACGGCGAGGGCTTCGTCCGCTCGCAGTTGGAGATGAACGACCTGACGGTGATCGTCGCCAGCCTCGGCAAAGGCTTCGGCACCGGCGGTGGCATAGCGATGCTCGGCAGTCGTGCGATGTTCGAGTTCCTGCACCGGCACGCCGGTCCGGTGGGATGGTCGCAGAACATGTCACTGCCGCTGGTGGGCGCCTCGCTGGCCAGTGCCGCGATCCACCGCTCGCCCGAACTGGGCGAACTTCAGCGGCGCCTGCACGAGAACATCGACCACTTCGACCGCGTCTACCCCACGCCCTTCGCGGGCAACGGGCTCCCCGTCCGCCGGATCACCGTCGGGGAGGCCGACGACGCCGTCCGGCTGTCCGCCGAGCTCTACCGGCGGGGCTTCTACAGCTCGGCGGTGTTCTTCCCGATCGTCCCGCGCGGCGAGGCGGGGTTGCGCATCATGCTCCGCTCCGATCTGAGCGCCGAGAAGATCGACGAGTTCGCGGACAGCGTCAAGGACGTGATCGCCACCCTCTGACCCGCCACCCCCCGACCCGCCACCCCCCGGCCCGCCACCCTCGGCCGGCCGGTCGGACCCGCCAGGCCGGTCCACCGGCGCGCCGCACCGAGCGGCGGACCCGTTGTCCCGCCCCCGGGCACCCGCCCCGATCCGGCGAGTCGATTCCCCTTGAGAGGACACGCATGGACGACGTACGCACCACGGACCCGGCCGCGGCGGCGCCCACGGGCTACGAGCGGATCGGCGAGCGGCGGTACCGCGAGTCGGTGGGCTTCTGCTACGAGGAGTTCACCGTCGGCGACGTCATCGAGCACCGCCCCGGGCGCACGGTCACCGAGACCGACAACGTACTGATGAGCATGCTGGCCATGAACGTCTCCCCCTTGCACATCGACGCCGCCCACTGCGCGACGCTGCCCTGGGGCAAGCCGCTGGTCTCCAGCCTCGTGACGCTCAGCATCGTCGGCGGGATGACGGTGCGCAGCACCAGCGGCCGGGCTCTGGCCAACCTCGGCTGGGACCACATCCGGCTGCCCGCACCGGTCTTCGCGGGCGACACCCTCTACGCGCAGAGCGAGGTCCTCACCAAACGGCTCTCGCGCAGCCGCCCCGGCGAGGGAATCGTGTCCTGCCGGACGACAGGGACCAAGTCCACCGGCGAGGTGGTGCTGGTCTACGAGCGCAGCTTCCTGGTGCCGTGCAGGGCGAGTGCCGGCGGCGCGGCGGAGGGCCGCGGTCCCGGCGCCGGGACCGGCACGGCCACCGGCGCCCCGGGCGGGTCTCCCGACCTCGCCGAGGACTCGCCCGGGCCGCTGCGGACGGTCTCGGCCGTACCCGGGGAGCCGGCGTGAGGACCGTGCTGATCGGCAACACCCGCACCGAGGAGATGGTCGGCGACCTCACCGCGCTGTCCGAGCAGTCCCGCGAAGCCGCCGGTCACGGTGCCCACCGCCTGCTGTGGTGGGCACGTGAAGGCGATGTGCTGGTCCTGCCGACCCTCCCCGACGAGGCGTTCGCCGACTACGTCACGGCGCTGACCGGAACACCGCGTGGCTCGTTCACGGTACTGGCCCCCGCCCCCGGCCGGCTGGGCTCCGGGCTGCTGACGCCGGACCGGTTGGCGGACCCCGCGTTGGAGGACGCGCTGCGCGAAGCGCTGCACGGACCCGGAGAACACGGCCGGACCGCGGCCCCGACCGGGCTGCGGATCACGCCGGTCTACCCGGATGCCACGGTGGCCGACCTCGCCCGGCGTCTCGGTGCCGAGGCGGCGCTGCCGGGCTGGGCGTTCCACGCCCAGGGCGGAAGTGCGCTGGTCAACAGCAAGGCGGCCTTCCGCGCGGTGGCGGCGGGGGCGGGTGTGCCGATCGCGCGCGGCACGGTGGTCAACGACCGCGGCGAGGCGGTCCGCGCGATCGCCACCCTCCTCGACGAGGGCCACTGCGCCATCGCCAAGCGCGAGTTCGGCGGCGGCGGGCTGGGGAACGAGATCCTGACGCCGGCGCCCGGGGTCGAGCCCGCGGGTGCCCCCCGCGCCGTGCTGCTGCCCGACGGCCCGGCGATCGACGCGTACGTGGCGGACCGTTGGCCGTGGCTGACCGAGGGCGGACGGCACCGGCTGGTGGTCGAGCAGTACCACGTCGGCGCCGTGCCCGTGTACGCGGAGTTCGTGGTCGCCGACGATCGGGTGGATCTGACCGGCACCGGCGAGATGCTGACGGACCCGGTGGTGGTCGGTGAGATCGTCCCGGCCTCCGCTCGGCTGACGGGCGAGGCCACGGCCGAGTTGACCGCGGTCGGCCGGCACCTGTGCGAGGCGTATCGCGCCCTGGGCTACCGGGGCACGATCAGCGCGGACGCCTACGTCACCGTGCGGGGCGAGATCCGCTTCTGCGAGGCCAACGGCAGGATCACCGGGTCCACTCATCTGCACACCGCCATGGCGGGGCGGCTGCTGGACCCCGCGGTGCGCCGGCGGCGGGTCCTGCTGGGCGGTGAGTGCGCGGCTCCGCCCTTCCCCGCGACCGCCGCCGCGCTCGAAGAGGCCGGGCTCGGCTTCGACCCGGCGTCCGGCACCGGCGTGGTCCTGGTGAACGCCTTCGGGCCGCTGACCGGCGCCGTCATGTACTGCGTCATCGCCGACGACGTCACCGGAGCCCGCGCGCGGCAGGCGGAGCTGGTGCCGCTGCTGGCGAAGGCCGCGTCCTGAACACACCGACCGCCGCCCGCCCGTCGAGCCGTGCCGCCGAAACCGTGCCCGCCACCGCAGGCGTACCGCACCGCCCCCTACCGCGCCCCCACCCGCAACCGACGCCGAGAGAAGGCCGAACCATGCTCCTGAACAGCTACGACAGTTGGTCTCCGCTGCGCGAGGTGGTCCTCGGGTCCGCCGACAACTACACGTCGCACGCGAGGGAGTTGTCCTTCGACCTCTTCTTCCACGACGAGACGCCCTACAGCCGTATCTACTACCCGCGCCATGTCAGCCCCGGGGCGGGCACGGGGAGGCGCTCACCCATCAAGCAGCGCTACGTGGAGGAGTTGCGCGAGGACGTCGAACAGATGGCCGACACCTTCGCCCAGCTCTCGATCACCGTCCACCGTCCGCTGCCACTCGACGCCGCGACCGGTGAGGTGCACACGCCCGCCTTCGCCGCCGCCGTCGTCCCGCCGCTCAACATCCGTGACAACAGCATCGTGTTCGGCGACGAGATCATCGAGACCCCTCCGCTGGTCCGTTCGCGCTACTTCGAGACGCAGTTCCTCAAGCCCGTCTACGCCGAGTACTTCCGCCGCGGCGGACGCTGGACGGTGATGCCCCGCCCGATGATGACCGACGCGTCCTTCGACCTGTCCTACGTGGCCGAGGCGGACAAGGGCTCCCTCTTCGAGACCATCACCGATCCCCGGCCCTCGCCGTACGACACCGGGTTCGAGATGATGATCGACGGGGCGCAGTGCCTGCGGCTGGGCCGGGACGTGTTCGTCAACGTCTCCAACGCCAACCACGCCCTGGGCTGCGACTGGCTGGAACGACACCTGGAGGGGCGCTTCCGCGTCCACCGGCTGCACCGGCTCGCGGACAGCCACATCGACAGCACCGTCCTGGCGCTGCGGCCCGGTCTGCTGCTGGTGCGCACCCCGGATGTCGCCGAGCAGCTTCCCAAGGCACTCCAGCGATGGGACATGATCTTCCCGCCCGAGCCCGAGGACAACAACTTCCCGGACTACGACGACGGCGATCTCATCCTCACCAGCCGCTACATCGACCTCAATGTGCTGTCGGTGTCGCCGGACACCGTGATGGTCAACGCCGCCTGTCCGGAACTGGCCCGCACCCTGGAAGGCCGCGGCTTCACCGTGGTCCCGGTGCGCCACCGGCACCGCCGGCTGTTCGGCGGCGGCCTGCACTGCTTCACCCTCGACACCGTGCGCGAGGGCTCGGGACCCGAGGACTACCTCGACTACTGAGCGACCCGGCGTCCGCGCCACGACCGAAGGAGGACGACCATGCGGGCCGTGGTGCTGCGGGGCTTCGGCGGGCCCGAGGAACTGCGGCCCGAGACGGTGCCGGAACCCGAGGCCGGCGAGGGCGAGTCGGTCATCGACGTCAGCCTCGCCGGACTCAACTTCGCCGACCTGGAGATCCGGGAGGGGGTGTACGCGCCGCCGCGGCTCCCCGCCGTTCTCGGCGCCGACGTGGTCGGGCGGCGCCGTTCCGACGGGCGCCGGGTTGTCGCGCTGCTGCGCGAAGGCGGCGGGTACGCCCAGGTGGCCGCCGTACGCGACGCGTATGCGGTGGAGGTCCCCGAGGACATCGACGACATGCAGGCGGTGGGCCTGTTGGAGCAGGGGTGCACCGCGTACGGCGCCCTTGTCACCGCCGGGCGGCTGCGGCCGGGTGACAGCGTGGCGGTCACCGCCGCGGCCGGCGGAGTGGGGCACCTCGCCGTGCAGCTGGCGCTCGCGCTCGGCGCCGGTCCGGTGGCGGCCATCGCGTCGACCCCGCAGAAGCAGGCGTTCGCACGCTCCCTGGGCGCGCACGTGGCGGTCGCCCGGCCCGAGGAGCTGACCGAGGCGCTGCCCGACGGCGTCGACCTCTACCTCGACTCGGTCGGCGGCCCGGCGCTGCGGGCGGGTCTGGCCGCCGTGGCCCCGTTCGGCCGGCTGGTGTCGGTGGGCGCGCGCGGCGGGGCCTCCGACACGGTGGCCCTCGACGACCTGACCGGCAGGTCCGTGGGCGTGCACGGGCTGTGGATGCGGCAGATCCTGGCGGCACCTGCGGTGTTCGCGCGGGCCTCGCAGGTGCTTTTCACGCTGGCGAGCCGCGGACTGCTGACCGCCCGGATCGACCGGGTCGTACCGCTCGCCGGGGTGGGCGCGGCCCACGCGGCGATGGCGGCACGCGAGACGATGGGCAAGGTTCTGGTCGACGTGCGGGCTTGACGTGCGGGCTTGGCAGGCGGGCTTGGCGGGCGGTGGCCCCGGCGGCGGGTCGTGCCGGCCGGCAGCCAGGACGCGGCGTGGCACGTTCAGTTGCCCGCGGGTCGTACGCCCGGCGGCGGTACCGGATCACGCCACCTGCGGGTCGGCGGGTGCCGCCGGCTGCGGAGCGGGTGCCTGGAGCCTGCGAAGTCCCGGCGTGGCCGTCCCGATCCACGTCACGGCGCAGATGCAGGCCAGGCCGCCGCCGATCAGGGCCGTCACGCCTGTCGTGGCGGCCGCCACGAGGCCGCCCGCCATATTGCCGAGGTCGGGTCCGGCCTGTCCGACGATCTGCTCGGCGGCCGCGACCCGGCCCAGGAGTTCGTCCGGGGTGTGCAGCTGAACGATCGCGCCGCGGGTCACCACGGAGACGGTGTCGGCCGCGCCTGCCAGCACGAGGCAGCCGAGGCCGAGCCAGGCCAGCGGTGTGAGGCCGAACAGCACGAGTGCGCCGCCCCAGGAGGCAGATCCGCCGAGCATCACCAGGCCGGGGCGCGGAAGCCGGGTGAAGGCTCCGGAGAGGACGGACGCGGCGACCCCGCCGACGGCTATCGCGGACAGGAACAGCCCCAGCGTGCGCGGATTTCCGCCGAAGCGCTCCTCGTTGATGAGCGGGAAGAGGCTGACCGGCATCGACAGCACGGTGGTGGCGAGGTCGGTGAGAAGCGCTCCCCGGATGACCGGGGTGCGGACCACGAAGGCCAGACCGTCCCTGACGCCGCTGAGCCCCGGCCGCGTGGCGTCGCGGGTGGCCGGCATCGGGGGCAGGCCCAGGGCGCCGTAGATCGCCGCGGCGAAGGTGAGTGCGTCGGCCGAGTAGCAGCCGCCGACGCCCACGCCGCCGATGAGCAGGCCGCCCGCGGCCGGCCCGAGGAGCATGGCGCTCTGGAAGGAGATGCGGTTCAGTGCGAGCCCGGCGGACAGCTGGTGCGCGGGGAGCAGCCGGGGGACGAAGGTGCGTGAGGCGGGACCGCTGCCGGCGACGAAACAGAACTGCACCGTGACCAGAAGCAGCAACCCGCCCGGGGGTACGTGCCCGAGGAATCCCTGGAGCGCCAGCAGCAGCGCGCACAGGGCCTGCCCGCTCGTCGTGGCCAGATAGAACTTTCGCCTGTCCACCCGGTCGATCAGCGTGCCGGCGAAGAGCCCGAGCACGGTGAGCGGAAGCGCCTGCGCCAGTCCGACAGCGCCGGTCCAGACCGTACTGCCGGTCTTCTGCCAGACCTGGTACAGCACGGCCACGAGCGACATCTGGCTGCCGAACCCGGAGAGGGCCTGTCCGGCCCACAGCCGCCTGAATGCGGGTGACGACCGTAACGGGGCGACGTCGAGCAGCGTGTTCCTCATGCCCATGCCGGGTCCCTCCGCAGGATTTCCGGTACCGCAGCTGAACGTCCCCTGCCGTCGGCCCGGCACCACTCCCCGTACCCGCCGCCGGCGGCATGCCGCTCACGCGAGTATGCCGGGCGCCGAACCCCTCCGCCTAGTGCGACGGGGTCGGACGGAGCCCCGGAACGAGATTCGCCCCCATCTCCCGGACCAGATGGGCCTGTTCTCGCCCTACTACTCTCCGCACCCAGGTGCTCACACTCGAACGTATGGGCAGAGAACGCACCGACCAGGAGCTTGTGTGCGAGGAGTGCCGCGACCCGGGACGGGAGGCGTACGAGCGGGGGGTCATACCGCTGGACGTCGTTCGGTGTGACCGGTGTTGGAACCGGTTGGCCAACGAGCTGGCGGAGATCGACGACGCCACGGACCCGCCGAGACCCGAACCCGATCCCGATGACGTCGGGTGGATCGAGCCTGCCGGGTGTCCCAGGTGCGGGATGGAAGTGCGCACGATGCCCACCAACTACGACCGGTGGGTGAACCTCTCGATCGTCCCCGCACGGGCCAAGGAAGTGCCGCGGCGGTACTGGTGGCGCGTGGTGACGCTCCCCGCTCGGCACTCGGCCCACCCCGTGGCGAAGATCGCGGTCCGGGTCAGCGGGTTCGAGTCCTTGCCGGACGACGTGGTGATACCCGCGCACACCGCCGAATGCCAACACCCCGCCGCCATGGCCAAGGTGGAGGAGGCCTGGCGGGCGGACCGTGCGCGGCAGTCGTGGTTGCCGCCGAGCGTCGAGGAGTTCGACGACGAGGAGCCCTGACGTGCAGGGACCTGCCGAAAGCCGGGAAGACTACGGCTGTCCCGCGGAGGAACTCCTCCGCGCTCAGGGGAACGCGGCCTCGGGAGGATTCGCGGTAAGATGAGTAGCATGAGTGAGCCCACCGGCAAGTACTCGATCACCATGCCGCGCGATATCGCCGAGGCCGCCAAGGCCCGCAGCGGCCCCTCCGGCCTGTCCGCCTATGTCGCCGCCGCCGTCGCCCGGCAGATCGAGCGCGACAACCTCAACGAGCTCATCGGCGTCGCCGAGGCCGAGCACGGCCCCGTCACCGACGAGGAGGTCCAGGCGTTGCGCGACCAGCTCCATCAGGCCCGGCAGCAGCAGACACCGGGCGGGGCGAACGCCGCGTGAGCCGCTCTCCGGCCGCTCCCGGCGGCACGCTGGTCCTGGACAGCGAGGGGCTCGCGAAGGCCGTTCTGCGTGACCGATCCGTCACGGGATGGCTCGCACTCGCCCGAGCCGACGATCTCCGGGTGATCACGTCGGCGGCCACGCTGGTGGAGGTGGTCCACCCGCGGATCAACCGTCCGGCCCTGGAGTGGACGCTGGCCCGCCTCATCGTCGAACCGGTCACCGAGCCCGTCGCCCGCCATGCCGCCGCCCTCCTCGCCGGCGCCGGGCTGCACGGCCACAAGTACGCCATCGACGCCATGCTCAGCGCCACCGCCCTCGCCGCCCCCGGCCCGGTCACGATTCTGACCTCCGACCCGGATGACCTCGCGGCCCTGTGCGACGGGCACGCCACCGTCATCAAAGTCTGATCCTCACCGGTCCCGAGCGACGATCACGTCCGTCGTTCGCGTCGAGAGGCAGCGGGCACCCTGTCCCATCCCGCGGATCAGACGGGCCTGTTCTCCTCCTGCTGCTCTCCGCACCCAGGTGCTCACACGCGCGATAACGGCTTTCGCACGTGCCTGGCCAGGCGCGATGATTTGCGCGTGGCAGACGCAGAGGTGAGCGAAGACGACGTACCGGACGGGTTGTTGGGGTGGTGCCTGGTGGCCAATGTGTCGCAGGAGATCGCCCGCGGGGAGTTCGGGCTGGAACTCCAGCGGGGCACCAAGCACTTCGCGGCAGGGGCCTTGCTGTGGATTCCGCCTGTCCCCTGGGACCCGGGCTGGCGGCGCGTGCGGGCGGTCGGGCGGCACCGGGGGAACACCCGCCGCTACGTCAACATGATCCTGCGCGTCGACGACCTGGAGAACTTCCGGGTCAAGGGCGTCTACAGCGAGGGCCTCGTCCGCGGCCTCAACGGCTACGACCACGACCCGGCCACTCCCCGCAAGCTGCGGCGGCCCTGGACCCGTGAACGCGCCCAGAGTTACGCCGACGCCTGGAACGTCAAGGGGGATCGCGTCCACGTCGACGGCGTCCGCCACCCGATCGCCGGGGTGCCCAACCCGCCGCCCCTGGAGATCGAGCTCGACGGCGAGACCCTGCACCTCGCCTTCTACAGCGGCAGAGGCGTTCACTACAGCCGGCTGCCCCCGCCGACGGAGTGGGTGCCCGAGGCCTGACCGGGAGCCTGCGGCGGTGTGCCGGGCTGGCCCAATTCAGCTCGGCACAAAGTGAGTTCGGGCCATGCGCGGCGCCGCGCGAATGGAAGAATGGCCGGACCCGGTCGCCGCCGTGCGGGCGGGCGCGTGAGACGAGCCGGGCGGCGAGGGGCCGCCTGCTTCCGGGGGTATCAGGGGGAATGCGCATGAACCGGCTGTACGGCCCTGCCCGCGGCCTGCCAGCCGCCGTCCTCGTCGCGGCGGGGCTGCTGGTGACCGGGTGTTCGGGCGGCGGGGGCGACGACGCCGCACCGTCGCCGGACCCCTCGGTCACGGCCGCGTCGCCGTCCGCGGCCGCGTCGTCCGCCTCGCCGTCCGTGCACGCCCCGCCGTCGCCCGTGTACCCGACCGGGCCCGGCGGCTGCCACCAGGACCGCGGGTGGTCCGACACGCAGGCGGCGGAATGGGTGAAGTTCGGGCAGATCGGCTCCACGACCTGGACCGACGGCAAGTGGGGCCATGTCCGGTTCGACAAGTCCTCGGCCGGCTTCGACGGGCCGCTGTGCTCTCCGGTCACCGTCCAGGTGCAGTACTGGAAGGTCACCTACCGGGCGGCCGGCAACGGCTCCGTGGCGGACGGCGGCACGCCGAAGTACGCCTTCACCACCGCCTCGCTGGCCCGGAGCCAGGTGCGGGTCGACGGGCGGTCGGTGCGGAACGTCTACGCGCCGAAGAGCGCGGCCTCCGGCGCCACGACCCCCTGCGTCGGGTACATGTGGGCGATCTACGTCGGCAAGCCGCTGACCGAGCGGGAGTTGCCGACCGACATCACCACCGGCGGGCTCATCGGCCAGCAGATCTCGTTCCCGACCAAGCGCGTCGCGTACTCCCAACTCGCCCCGCCGTCCGCGCCTGAGGTCTGCGACAGCGCCGGCCGCCCGGTCCGCAAGCCCGACCCCGTCACACCTGGTGCCAACGGCTTTCCCGGTCTGCTGCCCACCACCCCCGGCATTCCGCCGATCACCCTGGAGCCGAAGAAGCCCTGACGCACCGCGACTTCCACGACGCCGAAGCGGGGGGCCGGGACAGCCCGGCCCCCCGCCGTCGCTGCGGAAGACGGGCGGCAGGCCGGTCGGCGTTGCGTCACGAGAGGCTGCGGCTACGCGGCGTACTGGTGCGTCGGGTAGGTGAGGTAGCCCGCGTCGCCGCCGGTGTAGAAGGTGGACTCGTCGGCCGGGGCGATCGGTGCTCCGGTGCGGAGGCGGTCGACGAGGTCGGGGTTGGCGAGGAAGGCGCGGCCGAAGCTGATCAGATCGGCGCCGAGGCCGAGCCAGTGGTCGGCGGCGGCGCGGTCGGCCTGCTTCGGGGACAGCGGGAGGGCCGGGTTCACGATGAGCGCGCCGGGCCAGGCGTGCCGCAGCGCCACCAGCGTCGGCTCGTCCGCCGTGGCCTCGATGTGCACGTAAGCGAGGTCGAGGCGCGCGAGTTCGGTCAGCAGCGCCGCGTAGAGCTCGGGGATGTCGCTCTCCTGGACGCCCCAGAAGGTGCCGCCCGGCGAGAGGCGGATGCCGGTGCGGGCCGCGCCGATCGCGTCGGCGGTGGCGGCCGCGGCCTCGACGGCGAAGCGGATCCGGCCGGTGACGGGGCCGCCGTAGCGGTCGCTGCGCAGGTTGGCGTTCGAGGAGAGGAACTGCGAGATCAAGTATCCGTTGGCACCGTGCAGTTCGACCCCGTCGAAGCCCGCCTCGACTGCGCGCCGCGCGGCCTGCGCGTAGGACTCGGCGTGCTCGGGCACCTCGTGGGTCTCCAGGGCGCGCGGCACCGGCGCGGGCTGCGGGCCGGTGGGGGTGAACACCGCGCCGGCGGCAGGTACGGCCGAGGGGCCGACCGGCTGCAGGCCTGTGGTGTCCGGGTGCGAGACGCGGCCGCCGTGCATCAACTGCGCGAAGACGCGGCCGCCGTTGGTGTGCACGGCGTCGGTGACCTGCCGCCAGGAGGCGGTCTGCGCGTCCGTGTGCAGCCCCGGGGTGCCGGGGTTGGACTGGCCGATCAGGCTCGGCTGCACCCCCTCGGTCACCAGCAGCCCGGCCGTGGCGCGCTGGGCGTAGTACGTGGCCATGGACGGCGTGGCGTGGCCGTCAGGGGTGGCGCGCCCCCGCGTCATCGGTGCCATCACCACGCGGTTGGGCAGGGCCAGCTCGCCGAGGCGGTAGCCGCTGAGCAGCGTCGTCATGAGGGACTCCTTCGTGTTCGGTTCCCATGTCCGGGCCACTGGTTACGCTAAAACCTGACATTGATGTGAGAGGCAAGTGGCGTGGCGCACGTCACAGCGGCACCACGCGAGGAGTGGCGGAATGCGCATCGGAGAGCTCGCACGGCGCAGCGGCGTCAGCGTCAGGTCCCTGCGGTACTACGAGGAGCAGGCCCTGCTGACGAGCGAGCGCAGCCCCAGCGGGCAGCGCCACTACCAGGAGGGCGACGTCGGGCGGGTCCTCTTCCTGCAGCGCCTGTATGCCGCCGGACTGTCCAGCCGCACCATCCATGAGCTGCTGCCCTGCGTGGACTCGCCGAGCATCGAGAACTCGCGGGCCGCGCTCGAACGGATGGCCCAGGAGCGCGAGAAGCTCTCGTCCCACATCGCGCTGCTGATCAGTACCCGCGACGCGCTGGACGCGACGATGGAGGTTGCGCGCAACGGCCAGCAGGCGCAGGAGGAGCAGCGGGCCTGCGCGCCCGCCGCCTGACGGGCAGGACCTGCCGACGGTTACGCCGGGCGGGCCCGCCGCCAGGCGCTGTCGGCCAGCAGGCGCAGGCCGTTGAGGCCGACGATGACGGTGGAGCCCTCGTGGCCCGCGACGCCGAGCGGCAGGGGGAGGCGGCCTGCCAGATCCCAGACGACCAGGCCGGTGATGAACACGCCGGCGATCACCAGGTTCTGGACCACCAGGCGCCGGGCGGCCCGCGACAGGCTCACGAGGGTCGGGACGGTCCCCAGTTCGTCGCGGACGACGACGGCGTCGGCGGTCTCCAGCGCGAGGTCGGAGCCGGCCCGGCCCATGGCGATGCCGGTATGGGCGGCGGCCAGTGCGGGCGCGTCGTTGACGCCGTCGCCGACCACCAGCACCTTCCGCCCGGTTTCCGCCAGTTCCCGGACGGCGGCCGCCTTGTCCTGCGGCAGCAGCCCGGCGCGTACGTCGGCGATGCCGGCCTCGGCGGCCAGGCGGGCGGCGGCACGCGGGTTGTCGCCGGTGGCCAGGAACGGGCTCGTACCGGTCAGCGCGGTCAGTGCGGCCACCGTGCCGGCGGCCTCCTCCCGCAGCCGGTCGGCGATGCCCAGCACCCCGGCGGCCGTGCCGTCGACCAGCACCAGGACCGCCGTACGGCCCTCGTCCTCCAGCCCGGCGACGACCTCGGCGGCGGCCCGGCCCGCTGCCGCGTCCGGCAGGCGGGCGGGGTTGGCGACCGCGACGGTCCGGCCCTCGACGGTGGCGGTGACGCCGACGCCCGGGGTGGAGGCGAAGTCGGCGGCGGGGGGGACGTCCAGGCCGCGCGCGGCGTCGGCGACCGCTCGGGCCAGCGGGTGCTCGCTCGCGTGCTCGGCCGCGGCGGCCAGCCGCAGCAGGGCCGCCGCGTCCAGGCCGGACCCGGCCAGCGGGCGGACGTCGGTGACGCGCGGGGTGCCCTCGGTCAGGGTGCCGGTCTTGTCGAACGCCACCGCGTCGACCTGCCCGACCCGCTCCATGACGACCGCGGACTTCACCAGGACGCCGTGGCGTCCGGCGTTCGCGATCGCCGACAGCAGCGGCGGCATCGTGGCCAGCACCACCGCGCAGGGCGAGGCGACGATCATGAACGTCATGGCCCGCAGCAGCGTCGGCTGCAGGGCGGCGCCGAACAGCAGCGGGGCCGCGAACAGGGCGATCGTGGCGGCGACCATGCCCAGGCTGTAGCGCTGCTCGACCTTCTCGACGAAGAGCTGCGTCGGGGCCTTGGTCCTGGAGGCCTCCTCGACCATGGCCACGATCCGGGCGATCACCGAGTCCGCGGGGTCGCGGTCGACCTTCACCCGCAGCGCGCCGGTGCCGTTCAGGGTGCCGGCGAAGACCTCGTCGCCCGGGCCTTTGGCCACCGGCAGGGGTTCGCCGGTGATGGTGGCCTGGTCGACGTCGCCTGCGCCGTCCAGGACCCGGCCGTCGGCGCCGATCCGCTCGCCGGGCCGCACCAGGATCGTGTCGCCGACCGCCAGCCGGTCGGTGGCCACGGCCTCCTCGGCTCCGCCGTCGCTGATCCGGGTCGCCGTGGCCGGTGCGAGGTCGAGCAGGCCGCGCACCGAGTCCGCGGTGCGAGCGGTGGCCAGCGCCTCCAGGGCGCCGGACGTCGCGAAGATCACGATCAGCAGCGCGCCGTCCAGCACCTGCCCGATGGCGGCGGCGCCGATCGCGGCGACCACCATCAGCAGGTCGACGTCGAGCGTCCTGTCCCGCAGCGCTCCGAGCCCGGCCCAGGCCGGCTCCCAGCCACCGGCGGCGTAGGCGGCGGCGTACAGCGGCCCCCACGTCCACGCCGGGGCGCCTGCCAGGTCCAGCGGCAGGGCGGCCAGGAAGAGCACCAGGGCCGCCAGCGCCCAGCGGGCCTCCGGCAGCGCCAGCACCCGGGTACGCCGCCGGGGCGCCGGGGGCGGGGCGGGCCGGGGCTCGGGGGGCTTGGTCTCGGTGGTGGACATGGCAGGACGAGCCCTTCGTGCGGTGCGTCGGACCGGAGGAGCCACCCACCGTACAGGAATACTTGAACAGCCATTCATTCGTTCATATCCATAGAATGAGCTCATGGGCCACGGAGCGAGCACGCCGACCGAGAACGCCGTACCACGCGCCGCGCTCACCCCGCAGAACGCGCCGAAGGTCGCCGCCACCCTCCAGGCCCTGGCCACGCCCTCCCGGCTGCTGATCCTCGCCCGGCTGCGCGAAGGCCCGCTGCCCGCCACCGAACTGGCCGCCGCCGTCGACATGGAGCAGTCCGCCTGCTCCCACCAGCTCCGGCTACTGCGCAACCTCGGCCTGGTCACCGGCACCCGGCGCGGCCGTTCCGTCGTCTACGCCCTCCACGACGACCACGTCGCCCAGCTGCTCGACCAGGCCCTCTACCACGTCGAGCACCTGCGCCTCGGCGTCACCGACGCGGTCGCCGGGCCGCAGGCGCAGGCGCAGGCGCAGGCGGCACCGTAGGCTCCGGCAGTTCCGGTGGGCGGACGCGCGCCGCCAATCGGGCGTAGCCTGGCAAAAAGGGCGCGTCGCCCGGGGATGCCCGTCTGCGGTCCGCGCCAGCAGAGCCCAGCTGAGGTGCGCCGGTCCCCGGCCCCCGGAGCGAAGGAGCTGCCCCGTGACCACAACCGCCAACCGCCGCTCGGGCACCGAGCCCGTGCAGGCCCAGTCGGCCCGCGACCCGCGCGTCATGCTCTCCCTGATCTGCGCGCCGGTCTTGCTCATCGCGTCCGGCCTGCTGGCCTGGTGGGCGTCGGGCGCCGGCCCGGACGGCAGCGCGTCGCTCTCCATCCTCGCGGCGATCTGCGCGGTGCTCTTCGTCGTCGCGGCGGTCGACGCCGCCGTCCTCATCCACCGCGGCCACCACGAACCCGCGGCTTCCCACTAGCGCCTGACCGACGGGCGTTTCAGCACAGCAGGCGCCCGCCGCCGCCACGAGGCAGCGGCGGGCGCCGGCAGCGGTGCTTCAGGACGTCGGCCGGGGGCCGGCGGGACGCCTGGCGGGTGCGGGGGGCTTGTCCTCGTGGCTCGGTCTGCGCTTTCGGCGGTCGCCGTCGCTCCGTACGGCGCCTGGCAGGTCCGGGGCCTTGACTGCTGGTGGGAGGTCGGGGGTCATGTGCGTGTGCGCAGCTTCGGTCATACGGTGCGCGTACCCATTCCTGCGCCGCCAACCGCGCCCGGCCGAGGTCCGGCGGATCTCGCCGCGCGGGGGCCGTACCGCCCGGGACCTGCGCGGCCCCGGGCGGTACGGCGGGGCTCAGCTCCCGTAGCCGAAGGCGAACAGGTGGACCGTGCCGGAGGCGCCGGTGACCGGGAGGGTCAGGGACGCCACCGTCTTGGCCGGGTCGAGCGGCACCTTCACCGAGAAGACGTACGCCTTGACGGTGTCCCGGCCGCCGCTGCCGGTGTTGCGGTAGGCGGTGGTGGCTGCCGCGGTGTTGCCCGGAAGGGGCTGGCGGGCACCGCCGTTGAGGGTCCAGTCGGAGAAGGCCACGGTCGCCTTGGCGGTGCTGCCGTCGGTGTAGGTGACGGTCAGCTCGCCGGGGACGCCGCTGCCGTCGGTCGGCGCGTTGGCGGCGGCGCCGAGCAGGCCGAGGAAGGCGCCGGAGGAGCCTGCCGGCTGGGGAATGGTCTGCCCGCTGACCTCCAGGTTGTCGGGGCGGCCCGCGGCGGTGGTGGGCCAGGTGTACGTGATCCCGTCCGCGGTGACCTTGCCGCCGCTGGTGACGCCCGCGGCGGTCAGGGCGTTCTGCGAGTACGCCCAGCCGCCGTCGTCGAACCCGCCGCTGAAGTGGGTGCCGTCGGCGTAGACGCCCTCGTTCGACTCGTAAGGCCACAGCGCGCCGGGCTGCGCGACGGCCACCCGCAGGGTGGCGCCTCCCAGGTCCGCGCCGCTGGTGTGGTCGGTGAGCGCGAAGTCGACGGAGTACGCGCCCTCCGTGGCGCCCGCGGTGACCGGGACCTGCGCCTGCGCGGAGCCCGACGGCGGCACGGTCAGCGAGCCGGCGGAGGTGTCCACGGTCACGCCGTCCGGCGCGGTCGCCGTCCAGTCGACGGTGGCGGCTTTGCTGCCGAGGTTGGTCAGCCGCAGCGTCGCGTCACCGCTCGCGCCCGGGGCGACGATGAGGCCGTCGCTGGTCGGGCCGGTCGCGGCCAGCACCCGCTCGCCGCCGGTGGTGTCGGACGGCGGAGCGGCGTCGGGGCCGGTCGCCCACGAGGTGCTCGGCTGCGTGGAGAGCGCGAAGTCCATCGACGTGGCCGAGCGGAACTGGTCCAAGGTCAGCCAGGCGGCGTTCCACTCCTTGCCCTTGACGTCGAGCGCCTGCACGTAGGGGGCGTCCGGCGCGGCCTGCGGGGCGTTGATCGTGACCTGCTTGCCGTTGCCGAAGGTGACCTTGGCGACCGGGAAGGCCGGGCTGCCCAGCGCCAGGGTGTCCGTGCCGGGCGTCTCGGGGTACATGCCCAGCGACGACCAGACGTACCAGGAACTCATCGCGCCCAGGTCGTCGTTGCCGAACGAGCCCACCGGGGCGTTGAAGTAGAGCTTCGTCTGCGCCTGCCGCACCGCGGCCTGGGTCTTCCAAGGCTGCCCGAGGTAGTCGTACTCCCAGGGGATCTCCAGGCTCGGCTCGTTGGAGAGGTCCGCGTCGGTGCCGCCGGGCTCGGTGATGTCGTCCAGCAGGCTGTCGAGGTACGAGGCGTACGCCGCCGAGCCGCCGCGGGCGGTGATCAGCTGGCTGAGGTCGAACGGGACCATCGGGGTGTACTGCGCCGAGGTGCCCTCGACGAACCCGTTGGAGGTGCCGGGGGTGAAGCCGCCGGCGAAGCTGCCGTCCTTGTTGCGGCCCTGCATGTAGCCGGTCTGCGGGTTGAAGACGTTCATCCAGTCCTGGGCGCGGGTGGCGAAGGCCGTGTAGTCCGCGGTGCTGCCCAGCGACTTGGCGAACGAGGCCAGCGCGTAGTCGGCGCTGTCGTACTCCAGCTGGGTGGACACCGGGCCGTAGAAGTTGCAGCAGCCGTAGTCGTTCTCGTCCAGCGGGAGGTAGCCCTTGGCGGCGCGTACGGCCTCGCCGGGGCGGTCCTGGTTGGGCGTGGTCGCCTGGTGCTTCATGGCTTCGAGGGCGTGCGCGGAGTCGAAGTTGCGCACCCCGAAGGCGTAGGCGTCGGCGATGATCGAGGTGCCGGGGTCGCCGACCATGACGTAGCTCTCGCCGTTGTTCGAGGCCCACTTGGGCAACAGGCCCGTCTGGTCGTAGCCGTTGAGCATCGAGGTGACGATGTCGCCGGTCACCTTCGGGGCGACGACGGCCATCAGCTGGGTCTGCGAGCGGTAGGTGTCCCAGCCCGAGTAGTTGGCGTACTGCGCCTTCTGGCCCTTCGCCGGCCGGTGGACCTGGTTGTCCATGCCCATGTACTGGCCGTTGTCGTCGGAGAAGACGTTCGGATGCAGCAGCGCGTGGTAGAGCGCGGTGTAGAACTGCACCTGCTGGTCGTGGCTGCCGCCGCCGACCGCGATACGGCCGAGGACGCCGTTCCAGGCGTCATGGCTTGCGGTGCGCAACTTGTCGAGGTTCCAGCCGCTGATCTCCGTGGAGAGGTTGGCGGAGGCGTTGTCGTCGCTGGTGTACGAGATGCCGACGGCCGCGGTCACCGCGGCTGAGGACGCGGTGTCGAAGGTCAGGTACATCCCGTTGGCGCCGGTGACGGGGGCACTGGCGGCCGCCGATGCCGCGGTTCCCTTGGCTCCCGCCGGGTGCACGACCGGGGAGGGCGAGGCGGGCACCGTGAAGCCCTGCTCCTTCAGCGCGCTGCCGTTGCGGCCCGCGCTCGCTGCCGGAGCGGCGGTACGGCCCGCCGTCAGCGCTTTCGCGCCGGGGTTGACGGTGCTGCCGACCCAGGTGCCGCTGGCCGCGAAGGGGCGGTTGAACCTGATGTCGAAGTGGAGGGTGTAGCGGTTGCCCGCACCGCAGAAGTGCCCGCTGTCGACCGAGCCGCTCACCTCGCGGTCGCTGACCACCTTGGCCCGCGTCCCGTCCACCTGCGTGGCGCCGCCGCTCAGCTTGAGCAGCAGGTTGCCGTCCGAGCCGGCGGGGAAGGTGAAGCGGCCCAGGCCCGCGCGGGTGGTGTCGGTCAGCTCGGTGGTGACGCCGGAGGCGTCGGTCACCGTGTACGAGCCGATGGCCGTCTTCTCGTCGCTGTGCGCGAACTGCGCAGTGGTGTCGGACAGGTTGCCGGACAGCGCCCCTGAGACCGGCAGGATCGGCACGTCGCCCGCGACGTCGCAGCCGGGACCCGAGACGTGGGTGAGGCTGAAGCCGGAGAGCTTCGTGCTGTCGTACTCGTAGCCGCCGCCCTGGGCGCGGTGCGGGGTCGTGTCGGGACCCCACTGCATCATTCCGAACGGCACGTCGGGGCCGGGGAAGGTGTTGACCGCGCCCGAGGTGCCGATCAGCGGGTTGACGAGGGACGCCGGGTCCGTGACCGGCGACGGCGCCGCGGCGGCCGACGCGCTCTCCAGGGACTGCAGCGGGAGGGCCGCCAGGCTCAGCAGGGACCCGACCACGGCGAGCCGCCGCAGCGCGGCACCGCCGGTCCGGGAACGGCCGCTGGGGCGAGGGTGGTCCGGGCGACGCAAGGGAATCATCGAGACTGCCTCCGCGATTCGTGCGCACGGGTGCCCAGGGAGGACTGATGGCGTCCTCGGCCGGCAACGGCGGCACGCGTTTCGCCCTCTGTGGCCCAGGAGGCTGGGGCGAAGCGATGACAACGTTGCCAGGCCTGCACGAGCGACGAGTCAAACGTGAATGGCGAGGCCATGTCAATGCTCGTGCACGAGTCGGGTGCGTGTTCCACCCGTCTGGCGGACGGCGGTCCGCGGCGCCTCGCTCGCCGAGCGAGGCGACCGCGCTCACCGCGAGGCGGCAATCGCGTGAACGTACGATCACCCGTTCGAGGCAGTGACACTGCGTGAGCAAGTCGATAGCTTTGAGTGAGCAAGAGGGTGTTCCAGCTACTCCCGGGGGTTGCCGTGGCTACGAGTCCGATCGAAGTGAAGCCGGTTGACGCGCGTTACTACGCGCCGCGCCGAACTGAGAGGCTGACGCGCCTCCCGGCCATTTGGTTGACATACGGCCCGGTGAGAGAAATCACTATGAATCCCGTGCGAGTTCACCAGCGGCAAACGGAATTCGCAGAGCACACGGACGGGGCTGCGGCGACGTGCCCGCATCACCACGCAGAACTGCGAATTCATGCCGATGATCGGCGGATGGCGTCAATGACTCCTGCCGCAAGGGGAATTGCATCCGAACACACCAACCACCAAAGGGAGACGCCGTGGACAGGCAACGACACGTACGCTTCGCCCTCAGGGATCGGCCCATTCGCCTTTCCGGCACTCCGCTTTCCGGCACTCGGCTTTCCGGAACCCCGCTCTCCGGAACCCCGCTCTCCGGCACTCCGTGTTCTTCCATGACCCGCCCCGGGAATCCACTTGCCCTCAGACACCACCTCTCGGCCGACGCGCCGTTACTCGCGGAGCGGAAAGGCGCCGGCGGCCGCGCCGGAAAACCGGCGGCGCCCCGCCCTGCCCGTCTGGCTGGTTCCCGTGCTGTGGACCACGGGCCTGGGGTGGTGGGGGCTTTCCCGGCAGAACAGCGTGTGGCGCGACGAGGCCGCCACCTGGCTGGTGGCGCAGCGGCCCACCGGCGAGATATGGCGCACGCTGGGGAACGACGATGTCGTGCACGGGCTCTACTACCTGCTGATGCACGGGGTGTTCGAGGTGTTCGGGGCCAGTACGACCACGCTGCGGCTGCCGTCGGTGCTCGCGATGGCGGGGGCGGCGGGCTGCCTGGCGGTGGTGGGCGACCGGCTGGCCGGGCGGACCGCGGGGCTGGCGGCCGGATCGGCCCTGGGACTGCTCCCGCCGGTGCAGTTCTACCTCCAGGAAGGCCGGTCCTACGCGCTGGTCGCGGCCGGGGCCGCCCTCGCGACCCTGCTGCTGGTGACCGTGCTCAGAGGGCAGGCCCGTACCGCGCACTGGGTCGGATACGGCGGCGCCGTCCTGGCGTGCGGGCTGCTGAACTGGCTCTCGCTGCTGATCCTGCCGGCCCACCTGGCGACGCTGGTCTGGACGAGGGCCGGGCGCGGGGTGCGGCTGCGGTGGGGGGCGGCGGCCGTGGGTGCCGCGGCGGGCGTGCTGCCGCTGATCCTCTTCAGCCGCGGGCAGTCACAGCAGGTGGCCTGGATACCGCCGCTGACCTGGCACATGATGATCGGCCCCGCTGTCCTGCTGCTGATCGGCGGGGTATGCGCCGCCGCGGAACGGCCCCGGGCGGGACGGGTGTCGGTGGCCACGGTGGGGCTGCCGCTGCTCGCGGTGCCGCAACTCGGCCTGGTGGGGCTGTCCTTCGTGCAGCCACTGTTCCTCGACCGGTACGTCCTCTTCAGCCTGCTGGGGCTTGCGCTGCTCATCGGCGGGGCCGTCGACTCGGCGGCACGGGCGGCGCGGCCCCGCTTCCCGAGGGTGTCGGCGGTGGTTCTCCCCGGCGTCGTCGCCGTGGCGCTGGCGGCGCTGCTGCCGCAGTCGCGCGCCGAGCGGTCCCCGGCCAGCCGGGTGGACGACGTCCTGGCCATGGCGTCCGACGTGCAGCGGATGAAGGAGGAAGGCAACGCGGTGGTCTTCGTCCCGTCGACGCGCCGCGATGCCGCGTCCGTCTCCCCCGGCGCCTTCTCCGGCCTGCGCGACATCGCGCTGGCCGAGAGCCCGGAGAGGTCGGCGACCCTGGCGGGCGTGGAGGCGGGACCCGACCGCATACGGGCCGCGATGCTCGCGCAGCAGCGGATCCTGCTGGTGACGGACGCCGTCCCGGTGGCGCAACCGGTGGTCACGAAGCGGGACAGGGCGAAGATGGCGGTGCTGAGGGACTATTTCGTCGTGGTGGCCGACAGGCAGGTGCGCGGCCGGAGGGTGACGGTCTACGAGCGGGCGGGCGCGAAAGCGCCGAGCCGGAGGAGCGCGGGTGCCGCCCCGCCGGCAGGGGGGCACCGCCAGGCGCCGGGACGTCGAGCCCCTCGCGCCGGATGAGCGGTCAGGCGTCGCGCCAGCCGCCGTCGACGTGGAGGTTCGCGCCGGTGACGTAGCCGGACGCCGGGCCGGCCAGGAAGAGGACCATGCCGACGTACTCGTCCATCCGTCCGATGCGGCCGACGTCGTTGGGCCCGAGGGCGGCGACGAGGTTCGGCTCGATCTCGTCCCAGGTCTCGCCCCAGCCCTGCTCCCTGCCCATGGAGACCAGGTGGTCAACGGAGTTGGGGACGAGGATGCCGCCGGCGGCGATCGCGTTCGACGTGACGCCCGTGCCCCGCAGTTCGCGGCTGAGCGAGACGGCGAGGTTGCTGCGGGCGGCGTTGGTGGCGGCGTAGTGGGGCTGGCTGGCCTGCGGGCGGTGGCCGGTCACGCTGCTGATCTGGATCACCCGGCCCCAGCCGCGCTCGCGCATCGCCGGCACGAGGCGCTGGATCATGCGCACCCCGGAGATCACGTTGACGTTGTAGATGTCGGCCCAGTCGGCGGCCGACACGGTGGTCCAGCTCAGGCTGGGGTCGTAGACGCCGACGTTGTTGACCAGGATGTCCACCGGGCCGCCGGCGAGCGCCGCCGCGGCGACCGCGTCCGCGCCCTCGTCGGTGGCGAGGTCGCCGATGGCGACCGACGCGTCCCCGCCGGCGTCCCTGACGCTCTTGGCGACCGCCTCGGTACGGGCGGCGTCCCGGCCGTGGACGACGACGGACGCGCCCTCCGCCGCCAGCCGCCGGGCGATCTCCTCGCCGAGGCCGCTGCTCGAACCGGTGACCAGTGCGCGCTTGCCTTCGAAATCCGATGCCATCGGGCTGCTTCCTTCTGATGCGCGCTCCCGCGGGGCGCGAGCGCGGGTGGACAGGTGGGGCCTGGCCGACGCGGACCCTGACGGGTCCGGCGCGGCGCTGCCTCACACCACCGTGCACCAAAAAGACTGGACTGGCAAGTCCAGAGTTGGGCTAGGCCGCGGCCCCGGTCTTCAAGGGGGCGATCGCGGCGGCGAGGGCGGCTTCGAGGTACTCGGTCCTGCCCGTACCCTGGAGCATCGCGACGCCGCCCTGGACCGCCGCCAGGATGCTCCTGGCCTGCCGGACGGCCGCCACCCGGTCCGGGAGCATCGCCATGGTGCCGCGCAGTAGCGCGGCCTCCCACGTGGCGAACAGCGCACCGACCACGGCACGCGCCTCGGGCGAGGACTTGCCCAGCTCGGAGGTGAGGCTGCTCAGCGGGCAGCGCTCGCCCAGCTCCGCGTAGTGGGCCAGCACCGCACGGCTCCAGCCCTGCCAGGACTCCCAGGTCGCGAGGTCGCCGAGGTAGGGCTGCTGCGCCTCGATGACCTGGTCGGCCTCGTGTTCCGCGACGGCCACGAGCAGGTCGGCGCGGCCGTCGGGGAAGTAGTGGAAGAGCTGGCTCTTGCTGGTGGACGTCGCCGCGCGCACGTCGTCGAGCGTGGTCTCCGCGGCACCCTTCTCCCGTGCCAGCAGGGCGGCGGCGACCACGATGCGCTGCCGGGTCGCCAGGCCTTTGGCGGTGATACCTCGGTTCATGCGGTCCATTGTCGCACCCGGCTGGACCTCATGGTCCACTCATGCGGCCGCAGAACCGCCCGCCGGCGGCCCCGCCCTGGTCTCTGGTGTGAACCAGGCGGTCCATTCTCGGTCGGGCCCCTGAACCCGCGGGGTCAGGGGCTGGACAGGCGGCGGGTGACCTGGACGCGGGACTGGCAGCCGAGCTTGCGCATCACCTTGCGGAGGTGGTTCACCACGGTCCATTCGGCGATGCCCAGCTCGCGGGCGATGATGCGGTTCGTCATGCCCTCGGCCACCAGCAGGGCGACCTCCAGCTCGCGCTTGGTGAGGGCGGTCGCGACGCCGGTGGGGACGTCGGGCTCCTGGGCGGGGGCCGGCGCCGGGGGCGGTGGCGGCGCCGGAGGGTCGGACGGGATCAGCCGCAGGGGGGTCTGCCAGGGCAGCCCCGGACCGGAGCGGACGGCCCGGGCGTACTCGGCGGCGGTGAGCTCCTGGGCGGCGGCGGCGAGGATCGGGGCGACCAGGTCCCGCAGCGGCTTCGGGCGGGGCCGGCCGGTCTGGCGGCGCAGGTGGTCGGCCAGCGCCAGGGTCGCGGTCAGCCGGCGCCAGTCGGTGACGCGGCGCCATGCGTGAAGGGTGATCGCCAGGAGTTCCAGGCACTCCGGGCGCTCGGGTGCGGACTCCGGCAGGGTGCCGATCTGCTCGGCGGCGTCGGCGAAGAGCGCTCGGGCCTGCGCCGAGTCGTGCTCCCGCCAGCGGACGGTGGCCAGGACGTAGCGTGCGAGCAGCGCGCCGCGCCCCCCGGGCGGACCGTCACCGCCTGGACCCGCGCCCGCCGCACCGTCTCCCCCGACGGCCGGAACCGGGACCGGCGCGTCGCCGCCGCCCAGCTCCTCCGCCAGGGCGGACAGGGCCAGTTCGCGGGCCCGCGGCAGATCGCCCGCGTCGCGCAGGACGGACGCGAGCCGCCGGGTGAGGTGGCGCCGGGCGGCCGCGGCCCCGGGCGCGGAGCCGGGG
>NZ_CAJSLV010000085.1 GCF_907177275.1 Actinacidiphila cocklensis | reverse complement strand
CCGCCGCGCCGGTCAACGGCACGGCCGCCGCCCCGGCGCCCGCGCCGGCCCCGCCGACGGCCGAACGCCCGCTGGCCAAGCCGCCGGTGCGCAAGCTGGCCAAGGACCTCGGCATCGACCTGGCCACCGTCGTGCCGACCGGCCCGAACGGCGTCGTGACCCGGGACGACATCCGGGCCGCGGCCGCGCCCCCCGCACCCCTCCCGGCGGCCGCCGCGCCCGACCGGGCAGCGCCGGCCCTCTCGCCGGGCGAGCGGGAGACCCGCATCCCCATCAAGGGTGTGCGCAAGGCCACCGCCCAGGCGATGGTGGCCAGCGCCTTCACCGCCCCGCACGTCACGGAGTTCGTGACGTTCGACATCACCAGGACCATGAAGCTGGTCCAGGAGCTGAAGGACGACCGCGCCTTCACCGGGCTCAAGGTCAGCCCGCTGCTGCTGGTCGCCAAGGCCCTGCTGGTCGCGATCCGCCGCAACCCGCAGGTCAACTCGGCCTGGGACGAGGCGGCGCAGGAGATCGTCCACAAGTCCTACGTCAACCTGGGCATCGCCGCGGCCACCCCGCGCGGCCTGATCGTCCCCAACATCAAGGACGCCCAGGACAGGACGCTGCCGGAACTGGCGGCGGCGCTGGGCGAGCTGGTCGCCACCGCCCGCGAGGGCAAGACGTCGCCCGCCGACATGCAGAACGGCACGGTGACCATCACCAACGTCGGCGTCTTCGGCGTCGACACCGGCACGCCCATCCTGAACCGGGGGGAGTCCGCGATCCTCGCGTTCGGCGCGGTCAAGCTCCAGCCGTGGGTCCACAAGGGCAAGGTCAAGCCGCGGCAGGTCACGACGCTGGCGCTCTCCTTCGACCACCGCCTGGTCGACGGCGAACTCGGCTCGAAGGTGCTGGCGGACGTGGCCGCGATCCTGGAGCAGCCCAAGCGCCTGATCACCTGGGCCTGATCACCTGGGCCTGATCACCTGGGCCTGGAGGACCGCGGCCTGACGGCCTGACGGCCCGACGGCCCGACGGCCTGGCAGCCGCGTGGAGCGGGGGTTCCCGGCGGACATACGTCCGGGAGCCTCCGCTTCTGCGTGTTTCCCCCGTTCCGGCGCGGAATTGTGCTGCTATCGGCCCATGGTCGTCAATGTCTCGGTCATCCTGCTGCTGTTCGTCATCGCGGCACTGCTGATGCACAACAAGAACCTCAAGGTCAGCCACGCCATCATCTGCGGACTGCTCGGCTTCTGCCTCGCCGGCTCCAGCCTGGCGCCCACCATCCAGTCCACCGTCGCCTCGACCGCCGATCTGGTGAGCACCATCCGCCCCTAGGATGGTCCGATGAACGATGTCGACAACGTGGCGCTGCGGCCGGTGGCGGAGGACGACCTGCCGGTGCTGAACGGGATGCTGGGCAGCGCCGAGGTCAGGGCGCCCTTCCAGTGGTTCGGCTGGAGCGATCCCGGCAGGATGGCGCGCGGCTTCGCGGAGAACGGCCTGCTCGGCCCGGAGAACAGCATGCTCATGGTGGTCTCGGGCGCCGAGACGCTCGGCTTCGTGTCCTGGCGCAAGATCGACGTCGCGGGCACGTACTTCTGGAACATGGGCATCATGCTGCTCCCGGCCGCCCGTGGCCGCGGTGTCGGCACCCGCGCGCAGCAGCTGCTGGTCCGCTACCTGTTCGCCCACACCCCGGTGGTGCGGATCGAGGCGGACACCGACAAGGACAACATCGCCGAGCAACGCGCCCTGGAGAAGGCCGGTTTCACCCAGGAGGGCCTGATGCGCAGCGTCGTCTTCCGCGACGGTCAGTGGCGCGACGCCTACCTCTACGGCATCGTCCGTGACGATCTGAAGTAGCGCCCCGCAGGACGCCCCCTCGCGGTGGGATGATGTGCCGTCCCCGTGCGGGGACACGGTCCTGTGGGGGGATGCGCGCGATGGCATGGGAGAAGGAAGCCGGGCAAGGTGCCTGCTTAGAGGTGCGGATGCGCTGGCGATCGGTGCTGCCGGTGCAGATGGTGATCCTCCCGGTAGCCGTCCTGGAGTTGATATTCGGACCGTTCGGGAGGGACACGCCACTCACCGCGTTTGTCGGCGGAACGATGGCGTCCGGGCTGCTCATCTGGATCCGGGCCTTCCGGCTCAGGTCGCTGGGCTGTGTGCTGCGGATCGACGCGGCAGGGGTCACCGTCGCCGGTGCGCCGGCGGTGCCGTGGGAGCGTCTGCGGCGGGTCGAGCTCGCCAGGCGGCGGGTGGTGGTGTTCCTGCCGCGGATACCCGAGGAAGGCGACCCGCTGCCGCTCGTGCCGGACGGGTTCATACAGGGCGCGCGGGGCAGGCGGCGCCTCCATGACACGCTGGTCGACCGCTACGGCTCGCCGATGGTCCTGTTCACGGCGATGTACGGCGTGTCGCCGCGGGAAGTCCTCGACGCCGTGCGCTACTACAGCGGCGGCGAGGCCGTCTCCGACTGAGCGGCGCGGGACCGTCCGGACTGCGGACGGCGTATCGGACGGGCCGGTGTTGTATCTATGATGTGCGCATCATGGATGCAGCAATCGTCGCGACCCCGGTCGCCGTCAAGTCGCCGCCCGCCGCCGAGCGGGTCTATCTGCACGTCAAGGCAGGGGTGCTGGACCGCAGCTACGAGGGAGGGACGCTGCTGACCGAGGGCGACCTCGCCGAGGCCGTCGGGGTGTCGCGCACGCCGGTGCGCGAGGCGCTGCTGCGGCTGGAGGCGGAGGGGCTGCTCAAGCTCTACCCGAAGAAGGGCGCCCTGGTGCTGCCGGTCTCCGCGCAGGAGATCGCCGACGTCGTCGAGACGCGGCTGCTGGTCGAACAGCACGCGGTCGCCAAGCTGGTGGGCGCGCTGCCCGAGCGGCTGGTCGCCCGCCTTGAGGAGCTGCTCGCCGAGCAGCGCGGGCACGCGGCCGCCGGCGACCTGGCGGCCTTCGCGGTCGCCGACCGCTGCTTCCACGCGGAGATCGTGCGCGCGGCCGGCAACCGTATCCTCGCCCAGCTCTACGACCAGCTGCGGGACCGCCAGTTGCGGATGGGCGTGGCCACGATGCACGCCGAGCCCAGCCGGGTCGCCAAGAACATTGCCGAGCACACCGAGATCCTGGACGCCCTGCGGCACGGCGGCGCCCGGCAGGCGGAGGCAGCGGTGCGCCGCCACCTGTCGCGGGTCAACACCCTGGCGCGGGGCGAGTCGTGAGCGCCAAGGCCCTGCCGGGCGACCCACCGGGCGGCCGGCGTGCCGCCCTGGTCTGGGGCGTCGGCACCCTGGTCTACCTGGTGGCGGTGGTGCACCGCACCAGCCTCGGGGTGGCCGGCATCGACGCCGCCGACCGCTTCCACATCGGCGCGTCCGCCCTGTCGTCGTTCTCCATCCTCCAGGTGCTGGTCTACGCCGGCATGCAGATACCCGTCGGCCTGATGGTGGACCGGCTCGGCACCAAGCGGGTGCTGATGCTGGGCGCGGTGCTGTTCACCAGCGGCCAGCTGGCGTTCGCGCTGTCGCACTCGTACGGCATGGCGCTGGCCGCCCGCGCGGTGCTGGGCTGCGGCGACGCGATGACGTTCGTGAGCGTGCTGCGGCTCGGCTCGCGCTGGTTCCCGGCCCGCCGCGGGCCGATGATCGCGCAGGGCGCCGCCCTGTTCGGAGTGGCGGGCAACCTGGTCTCGACGGTCGCACTGTCCCGGCTGCTGCACTCGGCGGGCTGGACGCCGACCTTCCTGGGCACGGCGATCGGCGGCGCCTTCGTGCTGCTGCTGGTGGCGCTCTTCCTCAAGGACCACCCCGAGGGCTACGAGCCCGCGCCGGCCGAGCACGCGGGACTGGCGTACGTACGGCGGCAGATCGCCGCGTCCTGGGCGGAGCCGGGCACCCGGCTGGGGATGTGGACGCACTTCACCACGCAGTTCTCCGGAATGGTCTTCCTGCTGCTGTGGGGCCTGCCCTACCTGGTCGAGGACCAGGGCGTGTCGCGCGGCACCGCGGGCAGCCTGCTGACCCTGGTGGTGCTGGCCAACATGGTCTTCGGGATGCTCTTCGGCCAGCTGATCTCCCGTCACCACGGGGCCAGGATGCCGCTGACGCTGGGCGTGATCGGGGCGACCGCGGGCGTCTGGGCGGTGGTGCTCGGCTGGCCGGGCGGGCAGGACCCGATGTGGCTGCTGGTGGTGCTGTGCGTGGTGCTGGGCGCCTGCGGCCCCGGTTCGATGATCGGCTTCGACTTCGCCCGGCCGGCCAATCCGCCCGAGCGCTTCGGTACGGCGTCCGGCATCGTCAACATCGGCGGTTTCACCGCGTCGATGCTGACGCTGCTGGCGATCGGGGTGCTGCTGGACGCCACGGGCGACAACTACCGGGTGGCCTGGAGCAGCGTCTTCGTCCTGCAGGCGGTCGGCACCGCGCAGATCCTGCGGCTGAGCCGGCACAGCGAGCGCCTGGAGCGCGAGCGGATCGCGGTCAGCCGGGTGGAGAGCGTCCACCGCACCTCGGCCGCGGCGGTCAGCGGCGAGTAGGCCCGCTCAGCGGGGAGCGGGCGGGACCCGGGCCGCCCGCCACGGCCCGGGTCCAGGGATCGTGCCCGCCTCAGCGCGTCACGGCGATGTGCTGCAGGATCGTCTCGGCCAGTGCCGCGTCTCCTTCGATCTTGAGCCGGTCGGCCACCGCGGCGGGCCGCACCCGGCCGGTCAGCAGCCGCAGGAAGGTCTCCCAGTCCAGGGCGAAGGTCACCGCCGGGCCGAGCGAGACCGCCGAGTCGATGGAGCCGCGGCCCTCCGCGTTGACCCGCACCGTCCGCATGAACTCCAGCGGGCCGTGCACGTCGAAGACCACCGCGGACCCGGGCTTGGCGCCCGCGTCGTGGGCGACCAGCTTCGGCAGCGACCGCAGCACGTAGTCGCGGGCCAGCACGGCCGCCGCGGAGGCCAGGTTCCCGGGCTTGTCGAGCGCCCTGCGCAGGTCCTGCTCGTGCACCCACACGTCGAAGACGCGGCTCCACAGCTGCTCCTCCAGCGTGATCTCGCCGCCGCCGATCGCCCGCACCTCGGCGTCCGGCTGCCGCGACTCGTTGCGCAGCTGCCGGGACCTGCGGATGATCGTGTACTCCAGCTCCGAGGTCATCTCCGGAGCGGTGTGGTGCCGCCTGATGTCCACCGGGACCTCGGTGTAGCGGGCGGTCTCGCTGGTGATGTGCCGCAGATCGCTGGGGAGTGTGTGGATCGGGCGAGGATCGCCGAGCAGTTCGCACTCGAAGCCGATGACGTGGGAGACGATGTCGCGGACCGACCAGTAGGGGCACTCCGTGGGGCGGTTCCACTCCCCCTCGGCCAGTGGGGACACCATTTCGTTGATGGATTCTATGGAGTGGGTCCAGGCGTCGATGTACGGCTGGAGCTTGCTGTGGACGGTCACGGGACCCCTCGACGGATCGGTGCGCGGTCGTGGTGGTTGGCGCCTAAGTTACGCTGCGCGCGGGCGCCCACGCAGTGCTTTCGAATGACGATGGTAGGCCCGGCTCGACGACCCAACGTATGGGCGGTGTACAGGTGCGCGCAACGCTTCTCCAGATCGAGGTCGACCCGGCCGAGACGGCCGCCGACCGGCGGCGCCGTGCGGCCGCCCTCGTCCGCGCCCAGGCGGGTGCGGATCTGGTCGTGCTGCCCGAGCTGTGGCCGGTCGGCGCGTTCGCGTCCGACGACTTCGCGGGCGGCGCCGAGCAGGCCGGCGGCGGTCCCACCGCCGAGGCGATGAGCGCCGCCGCGCGGGACGCCGGGGTGTGGCTGCACGCCGGTTCCGTCGTCGAGCGCGACCCGTGGCCCGACGGGCAGCTGTACAACACCTCGCTGCTCTTCGCGCCGGACGGTGCGCTGCACACCACCTACCGCAAGATCCACCGCTTCGGCTTCGACCGGGGCGAGGCGGTGCTCATGGCCGGCGGTTCGCGCCTCGTCACGGCCGCCCTGCCGCAGACCGTGCTCGGGCTCGCGACCTGCTACGACCTGCGCTTCCCCGAGCTGTTCCGCGGGCTGGTGGACGCCGGCGCCCAGATGCTGGTCGTCCCGGCGGGCTGGCCCGCGCGGCGGCTGGCGCACTGGCGGGTGCTGGTGCAGGCCAGGGCCGTCGAGAACCAGGCCTACGTCCTGGCCTGCGGCACCTCGGGGACGCACGCGGGGGTGCCGCAGGCCGGCCACAGCATGGTCGTCGACCCCTGGGGCGTGATCCTGGCCGAGGCCGGCGCCCCCGCCGAGACCCTCACCGTCGACCTCGACCCCGCCCTGGTCGCCTCGACCCGCGCCGACTTCCCCGTCCTGCGCGACCGCGTCCTCGGGGCGCCGCCCCGTTAGCCCCGGGGGCTACTCCTCCTTGGCCGCGAGGCGGTCGACGCAGACGGCGACCGCGATGAGCATCGCGGCGTCGGCGTCCGGGCGCTCGACGTCGACGGCGTAGGCGTCCCGCAGGGAGAACCACCTGCGGGAGACGCGCGCGAGGCGCTCGCCCTCGTACTCGATGTCGAACTCCTTGCCGACGAGGTCACCGCGGATCTCCAGCTCCTCACCGGAGGCGAGGTCGGCCCGGTACACCTCGTGGAGCAGCGCGAGACGTTTCTTTCTGACGGTGACCAGGATCTCGCCGTCCCGTTCGATCGTCATGGCGTCCCGCAGGGACATCAGCTTCCTGTGGATGACGGCGACCACTCCGCCGTACGGGTCCCGCAGTTCGAGGGTGTCCCTGATCCTGAGCACCTTGCCGTCGACGTAGAAGGCCCGCCGGCCGTCCTCGTCCTCGATCCAGTAGTCGTCGCCGATCGCGAACATTTTCTCCTGCACCACGTATTTCATGGGGGAATGCCTACCCCCGGTGATGCTGTTGGATGGGGATATGACTGCACGTGCACGCGTCCGGGCGCCCGAGCTGATCGGCAGGGGCGGCTGGCTCAATACGGGCGAGGCCACTCCGACCCTCGCCGACCTGCGCGGATTCATCGTGATCCTGGACTTCTGGACCTTCTGCTGCGTCAACTGCCTGCACGTCCTGGACGAGCTGCGCGAGCTGGAGGAGCGGCACCGTGACACCGTGGTGATCGTCGGTGTTCACTCTCCGAAGTTCGTGCACGAGGCGGAGCACCAGGCCGTGGTGGACGCCGTCGAGCGGTACGCGGTGCACCACCCGGTGCTCGACGACCCGGAGCTGGCGACCTGGCGGCAGTACGCGGTCCGGGCGTGGCCGACGCTGGTGGTGATCGACCCGGAGGGCTACGTGGTCGCGCAGCACGCCGGCGAGGGCCATGCGCACGCGCTGGAGCGGCTGGTCGCGGAGCTGGAGGTCGAGCACGGCGCGAAGGGCACGCTGCGCCGCGGCGACGGCGTGTACGTACCGCCGGAGCCCGTTTCGACCGACCTGCGCTTCCCCGGGAAGATGCTGGCGCTGCCCGGTTCCGGGCACTACCTGGTGTCGGACTCGACGCGGCATGCCCTGGTGGAGCTGGCGGCGGACGGCGAGACGGTGGTCCGCCGGATCGGCACGGGCGAGCGCGGGTTCGCCGACGGCGACCCGGGCACCGCGCAGTTCAGCGAGCCGCAGGGGCTCGCCATGCTGCCGGACGGCGGCGTCATCGTCGCGGACACCGTCAACCACGCGCTGCGCCGCCTGGACCTGGACAGCGGCCGGGTCAGCACGGTGGCCGGCACCGGGCGGCAGTGGTGGCAGGGCTCGCCGACCAGCGGCGCCGCGCGCGGGGTGGACCTGTCCTCGCCGTGGGACGTGGCCTGGTTCGAGGACCGGGTGTGGATCGCGATGGCCGGCGTGCACCAGCTGTGGACGTACGACCCGGCGACCGACCGGGTCGAGGTCGCGGCGGGCACCACCAACGAGGGCCTGGTCGACGGCCGCGCCGCCGACGCCTGGTTCGCCCAGCCGTCGGGTCTCGCGGCGGCGGGCGAGCGCCTGTGGGTCGCCGACTCCGAGACGTCGGCGCTGCGCTGGGTCGAGCGCGCCACCGACGGCGACGGCTACGTCGTGCGCACCGCGGTCGGCACCGGCCTGTTCGACTTCGGCCACCGCGACGGCCCGGCCGGGCAGGCGCTGCTCCAGCACCCGCTCGGCGTCACCGGCCTGCCCGACGGCTCGGTCGCGGTCAGCGACACGTACAACAACGCGCTGCGCCGGTACGACCCGGTGACCGGCGAGGTCAGCACGCTGGCCACCGACCTGCGCGAGCCGTCGGACGCGGCCGTGGTGGACGGCGACATCGTCGTGGTGGAGTCCGCGCGGCACCGGCTGACCCGGATGCACCTGCCCGAGGAGGCGGTACGGGTCGAGGCCGTCGCCCACCGCACGCAGCGGGCCGCCACCGACGTCGCGGCCGGCGCCTTCCGGCTCGACGTGGTCTTCTCGGCCCCGGCCGGGCAGAAGCTGGACGAGCGCTACGGCCCCTCCACCCGGCTGCTGGTCAGCGCCACCCCTCCGGAGCTGCTCGCGGAGGGCGAGGGGAAGGGCACCGACCTCTTCCGCGACCTGGTGCTCGACCCGTCGGTGGCGGAGGGCGTGCTGCACGTCTCGGCGATGGCGGCGTCCTGCGACGACGACCCGGCCAACGAGTACCCGGCGTGCCATGTGCACCAGCAGGACTGGGGCGTCCCGGTCCGGCTGACCGACACCGGGGACACCCGGCTGGCCCTGGTCCTTGCCGGGATGGACGCCTCGCCTGCTCAGTAGCGCCGGTCGGTGTAGTAGCGCTCCTCGACCACGGGCGGCACGTCGCCGTCCGCGGTCGGCGGGATCCTGCGCCGCTTGAAGATGCTGACGTAGGCGGCCATGCCGATCACGCCGACGGCCATCATGATCAGTCCGAGCAGGTCCATGTTGACGCCCTTCGCGTGCCAGTCCGTCGCGAAGGTGATGACCGCGCCTATCGCGATCAGGATGATGCATCCGCCGATACCCACGATGTCCGCCTCCAGAGGTGGAGTTGAGGGGTCCTCACCGACCGCCTACCCGGCGCTGCGGGTCGAAACATCGCCCCGGTGGCGGTAGTCGGTGGGTGCGGCGCCGTAGGCGGCGCGGAAGGCGCGGGTGAAGGTGGCGTGGTCCCTGAAGCCCCAGCGGGCGGCGATGAGGTGCACGGGGGTGGCCGCCAGGGCCTCGTCGGCCAGGTCCTGGCGCGCGGCCCGCAGCCGCTGGTCGCGGATGAAGGAGGCGACGGTGGTCCCCTCGGTCCTGAACAGCCGGTGCAGGTGGCTGGTGGAGATGTAGTGCGCGGCGGCCACGGTGGCGGGGGTCAGCTCCGGGTCGTGCAGGTTCCGCCGGATGAAGGCCTTCACGCCGAGCGCCAGGGTCCGGTTCCGCGTCTCGGGCTGGAGCGCGGGCTCCGCGTCGGTGACGCTCGCGATGAGCGCGGTGGCCAGGTCGCCGAGGATCCCGCTGAGGCGCAGCGCGTCCGCGGGACCGTACGCGCCGCTGTCCGCCGACACCTGGGTGACGAACTGCGCCAGCAGCGCGCCCAGACCCTGGCGCCCCGGTATCGGGTGCCCGAGCACCTGCTGCGCCCTGCCCCACGACAGGCCCAGCTGCGCCTTGGGCACCTCGATGCCGATCGTCTCGATCGTCCCCGCGGCGGTCGAGATCTCGTACGGCCGCGAGCTGTCGTTGACGAAGATGTCGTGGGTGCCGTACTCGGCCTCCTCCCGGTCCCACCTCACCACCGCGCCGCCGCGGATGACCAGCGAGATGTGGCAGTACTCCGGGTCGGACTGCCGGATGAGCTTCGGGGTCCGCAGGAAGATCAGCTGCTGGAAGGTGGCCGGCCACAGCGACACCTCGCCGAGCGCGATCAGTCGCTGGTGCGCCCGGAAGTCGCCCGCGTGGTCGCTGCGCAGGCGCATCGGCGCGTGCGTGCGGCTCAGCAGGTCCTGCCAGGCGTCGAAGCGCTCGGCCCTGGGCAGGTCCTCACTCCGGAAGACCGTCTCGCTCAGCATCTCCCACCCCTGGGAACCAGCCGCGGCAGCCCTGTGCGGGCTCCCGCACAGGGCGGGAGCCTACGCCGTGGGCAGCGCGGGAGCCTACGCCGTCAGGAAGGCGCTCAGGGCCTTCGCCAGGTGGACCGGGTCGTCGGCGCCGCACAGTTCGCGGGCCGAGTGCATGGACAGGATCGGGACGCCGATGTCGACCGTCGTGATGCCGTGGCGGGCCGCGGTGATCGGGCCGATCGTCGTGCCGCAGGGCATCGCGTTGTTGGACACGAAGTGCTGGAAGGGCACGCCCGCCGACTCGCAGGCGGCCGCGAAGAGCGCCCGGCCGGTGCCGTCGGTGGCGTAGCGCTGGTTGACGTTGGTCTTGAGGATCGGGCCGCCGTTGGCGCGGGGGTGGTGCGTCGGGTCGTGCTTCTCCGCGTAGTTGGGGTGCACGGCGTGGCCGACGTCGGAGGAGACGCAGACGGTGCCGGCCAGCGCCCGCAGCCGCTCCTCGTAGCCGCCGCCGCGGGAGTGCACCGAGCGCTCCAGGACGTTGCCGAGCAGCGGCCCCTGCGCGCCGGTGTCGGACTCGCTGCCGTTCTCCTCGTGGTCGAAGGCGGCGAGCACCGGGATGGTGTCCAGGTCGCCGGACTCGGCGGCGGCGATCAGCGCGGCCGTACAGGCGTGCACGGACAGCAGGTTGTCCAGCCGCGGGGAGGCGAGGAGTTCGCGGTCGCGGCCCAGGTACGCGGGGGGCTGCACGTCGTGCGCCATGAGGTCCCAGCCGGCGACGTCGTCGCCGTCGAGGTCGGCCTCGGCGGCGAGGAAGTCGATGAGGTCGCCGTCGCGGGCGTCGCCGAGGCCCCACAGCGGCTGGAGGTGCCGCTGCCGGTCGAGGGTGAGCCCGTTGTCGTTGACGCCGCGGTCGAGGTGGACGGCGAGCTGGGCGACCCGCAGCAGCGGGCGGTCGACGTTGACCAGGGCGGTGGAGCCGTCGCGCAGCGAGAGCCGGCCGGCCACGCCCAGGTCGCGGTCCAGCCAGCTGTTGAGCAGCGGGCCGCCGTAGATCTCGACGGCGACCTGCCGCCAGCCGGCCGTCCCCATGTCGGGGCGCGGCTTGACCCGCAGGTTGGGCGAGTCGGTGTGCGCGCCGACCACCCGGAAGGGCGTCTCGGGCCGCGCGCCGGCCGGCACGTACCAGGCGATGACGGCGCCGCCGCGCAGCACGTACTTCCCGCCGGCCTCCGCGTCCCAGGCGTCGGTCTCGGCGACCCGGCGGAAACCGGCCGCCTCCAGCCGGGCCGCGACGGCGGCGACCACGTGGTACGGGGACGGTCCCGCCTGGACGAAGGCGGCGAGGTCGTCGGTGTGGGTGCGGTCGAAGGTGCGCGCTGACGGGCTCATACCGGCCAGCATAGGAAACGCCGGGGGCCGCCACCGACGTGGTGGCGGCCCCCGGCGCACGGGCCGTCCTGGCGGACCTGCGGCCGGCAGGTCAGAAGGCCTCTTCGGGGACGTCCATCACGTCGAGCGTGACGGCCTCGGCCATCGCGCGCTGCACCCCGACGCCCGGCAGGATGTTCGTCGCGAAGAACTTCGCCGCGGCGACCTTGCCGGTGTAGAAGGCGGTGTCCCGCTGCGAGGCCGCCGGCAGCTTGTCGAGCGCCACGCCGGCGCCGCGCAGCAGCAGGTACGCCACGACGACGTCGCCGGAGGCGAGCAGCAGCCGGGTGGTGTTCAGGCCGACCTTGTAGATCGAGCGGACGTCCTGCTCGGTGGCCGCCAGGTCGGTCAGCATGGTGCCGACGATGGCCTCCAGGTCGGCGGCGGCCTTGGCGAGCTGGTCGCGCGCGTCGGCCAGTTCCGCCCCGCCGGTGGCCTCGGCCAGGAACTTCTTGATCTCCTCGCTCAGCCCGGTCAGCGCCTGGCCCTGGTCGCGGACGATCTTCCGGAAGAAGTAGTCCTGGCCCTGGATCGCGGTGGTGCCCTCGTAGAGGGTGTCGATCTTGGCGTCCCTGATGTACTGCTCGATCGGGTACTCCTGGAGGTACCCGGAGCCGCCGTAGGTCTGCAGGGACTGGGCGAGCTGCTCGTAGGACTTCTCCGAGCCGTAGCCCTTCACGATGGGCAGCAGCAGGTCGTTGAGCCCGTGCAGCCGGCTCGCGTCCTCGCCCGCGGCCTCGGCGACCTGGATGGAGTCCTGGACCGAGGCGGTGTAGAGGACGAGCGCGCGCATGCCCTCGGCGTACGCCTTCTGCGTCATCAGCGAGCGCCGCACGTCGGGATGGTGGGTGATGGTGACCTTGGGCGCGGCCTTGTCCATGAACTGCGCCAGGTCGGGTCCCTGGACCCGCTCCTTGGCGTACTCCAGCGCGTTCAGGTAGCCGGTGGACAGTGTGGCGATCGCCTTCGTGCCGACCATCATGCGGGCGAACTCGATGATCCGGAACATCTGCCGGATGCCGTCGTGCTTGTCGCCGATCAGCCAGCCCTTGGCGGGGTGCTTGTCGCCGAAGGTCATCTCGCAGGTGTTGGACGCCTTCAGGCCCATCTTGTGCTCGACGTTGGTGGCGTAGACGCCGTTGCGCTCGCCCAGCTCGCCGGTCTCGGCGTCGAACTCGTACTTGGGCACCATGAACAGCGACAGGCCCTTGGTGCCGGGTCCCGCGCCCTCGGGGCGGGCCAGCACGTAGTGGATGATGTTCTCGGACATGTCGTGCTCGCCCGAGGTGATGAAGCGCTTGACGCCCTCGATGTGCCAGCTGCCGTCGTCCTGCCGGACCGCCCTGGTGCGCCCGGCGCCGACGTCGGAGCCCGCGTCCGGCTCGGTGAGCACCATGGTCGAGCCCCACTGCTTCTCGACCGCGAGCGCGGCGATCTTCTTCTGCTGCTCGGTGCCCTCGTCGTAGAGGATGCCGGCGAAGGCGGGACCCGAGGAGTACATCCAGATCGCCGGGTTCGAACCGAGCACCAGTTCGGCGTACGACCAGATCAGGGAGCGGGGCGCGGTGGTGCCGCCGATCTCCTCGGGCAGGCCGAGCCGCCAGTACTCGGCGTCCATGAAGGCCGCGTAGCTCTTCTTGAACGTGTCGGGGACCGGCGCGGTGTTGGTGTCGGGGTCGAAGACCGGCGGGTTGCGGTCGGTGTCGGCGAAGGACTCGGCCAGTTCGTTCTCGGCCAGCCGGGTCAGCTCGGCCAGGACGTCCCTGGCCGTGTCGGCGTCCATGTCGGCGAACGGACCCGTGCCGTAGAGCTGGTCGCGGCCGAGCACCTCGAAGAGGTTGAACTCGATGTCGCGGAGGTTCGACTTGTAGTGGCCCATGGCGACGGCTCCGTATCGCTGCTGCAGTCATCAAGAATGTGTCCACATGATGCTACCCGTCAGTAATAACAAGCAACCCCCGGCGGGTGGATGTGACCGGTTCCTCGCCCCCGGCGCCTCATTCGCGGCTGTTCCCCCTCGGGCGCGCGGGCGTCACCGTTACGCTTGGGCGCGTGTACGGCTACGACCAGAGCGTGAATCCCGGCCCAGGCCCGGCCCCCGGCGGGGCCGCGCCCATGTCCGGCTACCCCGAGCCCTCGCCGCCGTCGCTCGCCGACGCCGTACGCGCCTTCACCACGGGCTCGCTGTCCGCCGAGGACTTCCAGGCGATCTTCGCCACGTCCAAGGTCTACTGCCCGCGCGGCGAGAACCCCGGCTTCCTGGCGCTGCACGACACGCAGCAGCCGGTGATCCCGATGTTCAGCTCGCTCAAGGAGCTGCGGCGCTACGCGGGCAAGGAGTCGAAGTACTTCGTGATCACCGGCGCCGAGGTGCTCGACCTGCTGCCGACCGGCTACGGCTTCGTGCTCGACATCGACGGGCAGCACCGGATGGTCTTCGACGCGAAGGCCGTCGAGCAGATGGTCGACTTCACGATGCGCCGGATGTACGGCTGAGGCTCGCGCCTCCTTCCTCTCTGCTTCCCCTGCTTCCCCCGCTTTCCGCGGTCTCCGCTCGCCCCCTCGCCGGGTGAGGGAATGGTCACGCGTTGCTAGATGTTCAGCCTTCAACTACATTGGAGGAACATCCCCCCAAGGAGGCACCCCATGCCCGCCGTGACCGTCGAGAACCCGTTGACCCTGCCGCGCGTCACCGCACCCGCCGACGGCCGGCCGCGCCAGGCCCTGTCCGTCAGCACCGCGCCCAGCGGATTCGAGGGGGAGGGCTTCCCGGTCCGCCGCGCCTTCGCCGGCGTCGACTACCGCCAGCTCGACCCGTTCATCATGATGGACCAGATGGGCGAGGTGGACTACGCCGCCGGTGAGCCCAAGGGCACCCCCTGGCACCCGCACCGCGGCTTCGAGACCGTGACGTACATCATGGACGGCACCTTCATCCACCAGGACTCGCACGGCGGTGGCGGCACCATCACCAACGGCGACACCCAGTGGATGACCGCCGGGTCCGGACTGCTGCACATCGAGACCCCGCCGGAGTCGCTGGTGCTCAGCGGCGGCCTCTTCCACGGCCTCCAGCTGTGGGTGAACCTCCCCAAGGCCGACAAGATGATGCCGCCGAAGTACCAGGACATCAGGGCCGGCGGCCTGAAGCTGCTGACCTCCGCGGACGGCGGCGCCCTCATCCGACTGATCGCCGGCGACCTCGGCGGCCACGTCGGCCCCGGCTCCACCCACACGCCGATCACCATGACCCACGTGTCCCTCAACGCCGGCGCCTCGGTCACCCTCCCCTGGCGGGCCGACTTCAACGCCCTCGCCTACGGCCTGGCCGGCACCGGCTTCGCGGGTCCGCAGTCCCGCCCGTTCGCCATGGGCCAGGCGGTCGTCTTCGGCCCCGGCGACACCCTCACCGTCCGCGCCGCCGACACCCAGGACTCGCGCTCGGCGAACTTCGAGTTCGTCCTGCTCGGCGGCCTGCCGATCCGCGAGCCGATGATGCAGTACGGCCCGTTCGTGATGAACACCCACGCGGAGCTGGCGCAGGCCTTCGACGACTTCCAGGCCGGCCGCCTCGGCACGATCCCGGCGGACTCGCCCTACGGGCGCTGAGGCCTCCCGGCCCGGGGCGGCGACGTCGTTACGGCGTGCCGCCCCGGGCCTGTCCGCGGCGGATGACGGTTCTCAGCGCCGAGGCTGCGCCGCTGTCGGAGGCCGTGACGAGTGCGATGCGGTGCTCACAGCAGGTGGTCGGCCTTGCCGGACTTGATGTCGGTGATCAGTGCGCGGAGCGCTTCGCGGGAGTCGGTGAGGTAGCGGTCCTCCTGGCCCGCGACGGCTATGTAGGCGTTGCCCTCCGCGTCGGTCCCGATGCGGAAGCAGTTGCTGGCGTCCTGGCAGAAGGGGGCTTCCCAGGTGATGTCGGCCACGGTGGTCTCTCCTAGAGCTGGGACCTGACGGCGTGCATGAGGTCGAGCGTCTTCCCCGGCGGGAGGGCGATGCGCTGCATCTCGTCGAGTTGGAGCCGGTACTTGCACAAGTGCGCCTCGGCATGGACGAATTCCCCGACCGTCACCCGGTCCGCCAGGGCGCTGTCCAGACGGGGGACCTGGGCGCGGGCGTACAGGATGGACTGGCCCGAGCCCGGGAAGGCGCCCGCCGAGAACGGGATCGCCTGGATCGTGACGTTGGCGCGCTCGGCGGCGGTCATGAGGTGGGCGAGCTGGTCCCGTAGCACCGCACGTCCGCCCACCTCGGTCCGTAGCGCGCCCTCGTGGACGACGAGTTCGTACGGTGGGGCGTCCGGGCGGTCGATGGCCTGGTGGCGTCGGACGCGGTGGGCGACCCTGGCCTCGAACTCGTCTGCCGGCAGCGGCGGGATGGCGGCCTGGAAAAGAGCGCGGGCGTAGGCCTCGGTCTGGAACTGGCCGGGCATGTGGGTCATCGTGCTGACCCGCAGGCCTCGGGCGTGCCACTCCAGTTCGGCGATGTCGAGGAAGGTCGAGGGCAGGACGTTCCGGTAGTCCTCCCACCAGCCCTGGCCGCTGTCGGCGCACATCGCGACCAGTGCGTCGATCAGCGCCTGGTCGGTGCATTCGTAAGCGAAGGCGATCCGCCGCAGCCGCTCGGGGCTGATGCCGTGGCGTCCGGCCTCGGTGCTGGAGATGACGGTCCGGTTGGTGTCCAGCAGTGCGGCCGCCTGCTCGGTGGACAGCCCGGCGTCCTCCCGCAACTTGCGGAGTTCCGCGCCCAGGCGCTGCTGGCGTGCGGTCGGGTTGCTCCTCGGCGGCATGCGCTTCCTTCCCTGCGTGAGGCTCAGTTTGCCGTGCGGGGAGCGGCCGGTCCAACGGGTCGTCAGCGAACTGGTGGCACACGTACTCCCGATGCTCTACCGTAGTACGCACGTTACTACGCGCTATTCGCCGGAAGCGCACCGCGCAAGTGCGCCCGTCCGCCCTGGGACGGGTGCGCCTGCGACCAGGGCGGCATGCCACCGGCGGCGTATCGAATCCGCCACCTCCGCAAGGGAGTTCCGCCATGCCCGAAATCCCCGTCGTGCCCGCCCTCTGGCGGTTTCCCGCGCACCCCGCGTCCGTTGCGCGGGCACGGCACGCCGTCGCGGAGGTGCTGCCGCGCCAACTGCACGCCGAGCTGGGGCTGATCACCAGCGAGCTGGTCACCAACGCCGTACGGTACGGCGCCGGTGCCGACGACCTCGTCGAACTCGTGCTGTGGCCCGCCGACGGGCACTACTGGCTGGCGGTGTCCGACCCGGGGGACGGCAAGCCCGTACTCGACCACCGGCCCCCGCCCGACGCGGAGTCGGGCCGCGGGCTGCTGCTGGTGGACGCGCTCGCCGCCGCGTGGGGGGTGGTGCAGCGGCCGTACCGCGGGAAGTCGGTGGTCGCCGGGTTGGCCCTTCCCGCGTGACGCGGGTCCGGGCGGGCCGGTAAATTGCGAGCGCATGTCTCCTGGGGTGGGGGATCGCGGACAAGGGGAGAGCGCCGATGCGCAGGGTGGGACGAAGAGGGTTGGCCGCCGCGGTGGCGGGGGTTCTGCTCGGGGCGCTGGCCGCGGCGGTGCCCGCGCACGCGGCCACCGGGGCCTACGCGTGCCCGAAGGGCTACTTCTGCGGGTGGACCGGCGACGACGCCACCGGCAGCATGATGAAGACGAACAAGAGCATGCCCACCATGGGGTCCTGGGACAACCGCATCCTGGCGGTGTCCAACCGGACGACCAGCATCGTGTGCCGATATGTGGACGCCAACTACGTTGTCGCCGACGGCTACGGGTACGAGAGGCCGGACGACCCGGGAGCGTGGAGTTCGAATCCCGCGCCTGCCACGACGAGTTCGCTGAAATTCGTCAAGACCACGCGCGAATGCGCCGAACCGCCGTACGGCCCGTGGCTGTCCGAGAAGAGCCCCGTCAAGGCGGGCTTCGGCGACATCGACCGGGACGGCTACGCCGACGTCCTGTCCAGGGACCTGGCCGGGCGGCTGTGGTTCGTCCCGGGCAGCACGGGCGCCGGGCGGCTGATCGGCGGCGGCTGGAACTCGATGACCGCCATGACGCGGCACGGCGACCTCACCGGTGACGGCATCGAGGACCTGCTGGCCAGGGACTCCGCAGGCGACCTGTGGATCTACCCGGCCACCGGGCGCGGCGGCTACCTGTCCCGCCGGTTCGTCGGCGGCGGGTGGAACGCGATGGCCCGGGTCACGGCCGGCGGCGACCTCACCGGTGACGGCAGGAACGACCTGCTCGCGGCCGACAGGTCGGGCAAGCTGTGGCTCTACCCGGGCACCGGGCACAGCCACTTCGGCGCGCGCAGGCTGGTCGGCGGCGGGTGGCAGGTCATGTCGGCGCTCAGCGGCCCCGGCGACCTCACCGGTGACAAGCACCCGGACCTGCTGGCCCGCGACACCTCCGGCAAGCTGTGGCTCTACCCGGGCACCGGCCGCGGGACCTTCGGTGCCCGAACGCTCATCGGTACCGGCTGGAACGCGATGGAGTCCTTCTTCGCCGTGGGCGACACCGACGGCGACGGCAGGAACGACCTGAACACCGTCACCAACGACCGCTACAAGATCGGCGGCTACGCCGGGAACCTCGGCTGGCAGCTGCTGTACCGCGGGACCGGCTCGGGGAAGGCCGCGCTGCGGTCGCCCGTGCAGCAGAGCGGCGAGTGGTGGGAGCTGAACGGCACGTTCTAGCGCCGCTGCGAGGCGGGTGTCTCGTACAGCTCGAACCAGGTGGACTTGCCGTCGCCGCGGGGGTCGACCCCCCAGGCGTCGGCAAGTTCCTCCATCAGGAGGAGGCCGCGGCCCGAGGAGGCCAGCTCGCCCGGGGAGCGGCGGTGGGGCATGTCGTCCGACGGGTCGCCGACGTCGACGTGCAGGCGGCGGGTGCCGGGCATGCCGGTGACCTGGGCCAGCAGGACGGCGTCGCCGTCGGTGTGGACCAGGACGTTGGTGACCGCCTCGGAGACCAGCAGGACGGCGGACTCGACCTGCTCGTCGCAGGCCCAGTCGTGCAGCAGCGCGCGGATGTCCTCCCGGCAGGAGCGGATCTGGCCGGGGTCGGCCTGGGAGACGGTCAGGACGGTGCGGCGGACCGGGACGGCGCAGGTCGGGCCGTCGGGGTCGCGGCGCAGCAGGACCAGCGCGATGTCGTCCTCGCGGCGGTCGCTGAGCGGACCGGCCGGGTGGTGCGAGGCCGGGCCGTGGGAGGCGTGGACCAGGGAGTCGGCGAGGACCTCCAGGTCGCCCGCGGGACCGGTGGCCAGCGCCTTGGACAGCCGCTGCCAGCCGGTCTCCAGGTCGTGGCCGCCGGTCTCGATCAGGCCGTCCGTGCACAGCAGCAGCACTTCGCCGGGCTCCAGGACCATCCTGGTGGTGGGGTAGTCGGTGTCCGGCTCGATGCCCAGCGGCAGCCCCACGGCGGTGCGCCGCACGATGGTGGTCCCGTCGCCGAGGCGTATGGCGGGCTCCGGGTGCCCGGCGCGGACCACGTCGAGCGTGCCGGTGAGCGGGTCGATCTCGACGTAGAGGCAGGTCGCGAAGCGGGCGTCGGAGCCGTGCTCGTCGGCGACCCCGGCCAGGAAGCGGGACGTGCGGGACAGGACGGCGTCGGGTCCGTGGCCCTCGGCCGCGTAGGCCCGCAGCGCGATCCGCAGCTGGCCCATCAGGCCCGCGGCCTTGACGTCGTGGCCCTGCACGTCGCCGATGACGATCGCGGTACGCCCCGAGGGCAGCCCGATCACGTCGTACCAGTCGCCGCCGACCTGCAGGCCGCCGCCGGTGGGGACGTAGCGGGTGGCCACCGCCATGCCGCTGACATCGGGCCTGCGGGCCGGAAGCATGGTGCGCTGGAGGCCGTCGGTCAGCTCCCGCTCCGTCTCGTGCAGCCCGGTCCTGGACAGCGCCTGGCCGAGCATGCGCGCCACGGTGGTGAGCACCGCCCGCTCGTCGGGGGTGAAGGCGACCGGTTCGCGGAACGCCGCCATCCAGGTCCCGATGGTGCTGCCTGCGACGACCAGCGGCAGGTACGCCCACGACACCCGCCCGTAGGGCTCGACCAGCGGCCAGGTCGCCGGGAAGCGCTCCGCGTAGGCCTCGGGCGAGTCCAGGTAGATCGCGCGGCCCGTGCGGGCCACCAGCGCGGCCGGGTAGTCGGGGGACAGCGTGATGTCGAAGACGGCGGCGTCGGTGGCGTCCTGGCCGTGGTGGCCGATGACCGAGAGCTGGTCGCCGTTCACGCCGAAGACCGCAAGGCCGTCGGGCGAGAAACCGGGCATCGACAGGGACGCCGCGACCCGCAGCACCTCGGTGGTGGAGTCCGCCTCGGCGAGCGCCCGGCCCGCGTCCAGCAGGAAGGCCTCCCTGGCCCGCCGCCAGTCGGCGGTCGCCGTGCCGACCGCGTCCGGCGCGTCGTGCACCTCGTGCAGCGTGCCGCTGACCAGCCGGCCGCGCGGCGCGGCCCTGGCCCGCAGCGTCCGCAGCACCCTTCCGTCCTCGCCGACCACCCGGACCACCGACTCCGCGACCGTGCCCTCGGTCGCGGCGAGCGAGACCGCGGCGTTCAGCGAGACGAAGTCGGCCGCGTGCAGGCAGGCGCGCACCGTGGTGGAGCGGTGCGTCGCGGCTCCCCCCGACAGGCCGAGCAGGTGTGCCGCGCAGTCGTCCACCGTGATGTCGTCGGTGCCCTCGTCCCACTGCCACAGGCCGGAACCGACCGCGGCGAGGACCTCCTCGGAGTGCATTGCCCCATTTTATGGGGTTTCGCATGCCGGGGGCGAATATGCCTGGACGGCGCCTTGCGGGTACCCTGCCCGGCCCGCGCCCGCGCGCGGTACGGATACACGGATGAGGAGGCGCCCCCGGCGCCGGTAGGCTGTGCTGGTTCCCCACCATCGCGACGACCTGACGACTTGGACGAACCACGATGCACCGGTACCGGTCACACACCTGCGGAGAGCTGCGCGCCACCGACGTCGACACCGACGTCCGCCTGTCCGGCTGGCTGCACAATCGCCGTGACCTGGGCGGCATCCTCTTCGTCGACCTGCGCGACCACTACGGCTTCACGCAGCTGGTGGTCCGCCCCGGCTCGGCCGTCTACGACGAGCTGAGCAGCCAGTCCAAGGAGTCTGTGGTCCGCGTCGACGGCCGGGTCGTGGCCCGCTCGGCGGAGAACGTCAACCCGGAGCTGCCGACCGGCGAGGTCGAGGTCGAGGTGACCTCCCTGGAGGTGCTCGGCGCCGCCGACCCGCTGCCCTTCCCGGTCTTCCCCGAGGACAGCGCGAACGAGGAGATGCGGCTCACCAACCGCTTCCTCGACCTGCGCCGCCAGCGCATGCACCGCAACATCATGCTGCGCACCCAGGTCATCTCCTTCCTGCGCCGCGAGATGACCGCGCTGGGCTTCAACGAGATGGCCACCCCGATCCTGTCGGCCACCTCCCCCGAGGGCGCCCGCGACTTCCTGGTGCCCTCCCGGGTGCACGCAGGGAAGTTCTACGCGCTGCCGCAGGCGCCGCAGCAGTTCAAGCAGCTGCTGATGATCTCCGGCTTCGACCGCTACTTCCAGATCGCGCCCTGCTTCCGCGACGAGGACTCGCGCGCCGACCGCTCGCCCGGCGAGTTCTACCAGCTCGACGTCGAGATGAGCTTCGTCGAGCAGGAGGACGTCTTCGGCGTCATCGAGAAGGTGATGACCGACCTGTTCACCGAGCTGGGCGGCGGGCGCACGGTCACCTCGCCCTTCCCGCGCATCCCCTTCCGCGAGTCGATGATCAAGTACGGCAACGACAAGCCGGACCTGCGCACCGCGCTCGAACTGGTCGACGTCTCCGAGGTCTTCGCCGGCTCCGGCTTCAAGGCCTTCGCCGGCAAGCACGTCCGCGCGCTGGCCGTGCCGGACACCGCCGACCAGCCGCGCAAGTTCTTCGACCAGCTCGGCGACTACGCGGTCTCGCTCGGCGCGAAGGGCCTGGCCTGGGTCCGGGTGGGCGAGGACAACGCGCTGACCGGGCCGATCGCCAAGTTCCTCACCGAGCAGGACGTGGCGGCGCTGGTCACCGCGGTCGGCGCCAAGCAGGGCACCGCGATCTTCTTCGGGGCCGGCGAGTTCGACGAGGTCTCGAAGATCATGGGGCCGGTCCGGGTCGAGGCCGCCAAGCGCGCCGGGCAGTACGACGAGGGCGTCTTCCGCTTCTGCTGGATCGTGGACTTCCCGATGTTCGAGCGCAACGAGGACACCGGGGCGGTCGAGTTCTCGCACAACCCGTTCTCGATGCCGCAGGGCGGCCTCGAAGCGCTGGAGACCAAGGACCCGCTGGACATCCTGGCGTGGCAGTACGACATCGTCTGCAACGGCATCGAGCTGTCGTCCGGCGCGATCAGGAACCACGAACCCGCGGTGATGTACAAGGCGTTCGAGATCGCCGGCTACTCGCGGGAGACGGTCGAGGCGGAGTTCGGCGGCATGCTGCGCGCCTTCCACTTCGGTGCGCCCCCGCACGGCGGCATCGCCCCGGGCGTCGACCGCATGGTCATGCTGCTCGCGGACGAGCCCAACATCCGCGAGACGATCGCCTTCCCGCTCAACCAGCACGCCCAGGACCTGCTGATGGGTGCGCCGTCCGAGGTCGAGGAGACCCGGCTGCGCGAGCTGCACATCCAGCTCCGCAAGAAGTAGCCCGCGGGCGCCCCTCCCGCCCCTGAACACGCTCACCCCCCGGGCAACCGGACCGGAGGTCCGGGGCGTTGTAGAGGTGTGGGGAGGACAATTCGTGGGCGAGGGCGGGTTCGAGCAGTTCGTGGCGGCACGCGGTCAACGACTGCTGCGTGTCGCCTGGCTGCTCACCGGCGACGCCCATCTCGCAGAGGACCTGCTGCAGACGGTGCTGGCCAAGGTGTGGCCGAAGTGGCACCGGATCGCGGAGGAGAACCCGGAGGCGTACGTCCGCCGGGCGCTGGTGCACACGCACGCCTCGTGGTGGCGCAGGCGGTGGCGCGGGGAGGTGCCGCATGGCGACCTGCCGGACCGGGCGCTGCCGCAGGACGCCTATGCCGGGGTGGACCTGGAGCAGGCGCTCGCCGCGGCGGTACGCGCCCTGCCGGTACGCCAGCGGGCCGTGGTGGTGCTGCGGTACTTCGAGGACCTCAGCGTGACCGAGACCGCGGAGGCGCTGGGGTGTTCGGAAGGCACGGTGAAGAGCCAGGCGGCCAAGGCGCTGCGGACGTTGCGCGGGCTGCTGCCCGCCGCGGTCACCGTGGACGGGGGTGACTGCCGTGACTGACCTGGACGACGCCGAGGACGAGTTGCGGGTGCTGCTGGAGCGGGCGGTGCCGCAGCTGCCCGCGCCGGCGCAGCGCCTGGAACGGGTGCGGATGCGGATGCGGCGGCGCCGCAGGCGCCGGACGGCCGCGGTCACCGTGAGCGCGGTGCTGGCCGTCGCGGCGGTGGTGGCGGTTCCCGGGCTGGTACGCCCGCAGGGCGGCGGCTCGGCGCCCGCGGTGGTGGCGACCAGCGGGCACGCCGTGGTGGCGACGACGCCTGCGGGCGGCGCCAAGACCAACGGGCCGGGCACGACACCGCCCTCGGCGGGCGGCTACCGCCCGGCCGGCATGGAGGGGCTGCGGCTGCGGCCGCCGAAGGGCTGGAAGGTCCTGCCGGACCCGGACACCGACAGCGTCTTCCTGTCGTCGCAGAGCCTGGTGCTGCCAGAGGGCGGTTGCGCCCACGCCCTGGACGGCTTCTGCACCCCGCTGGCCCGCGTGCTGGCCTCGGACGGGGTGCTGGTGATGTTCCACCTCACGCAGAGCTCCGCCCAGGCGCAGAAGTTCAGCGGCTTCGCCCTGCCGCTGGAGGACGAGGTCCCGTACTCGGCCTGCCTCGCGGTCACCGGCACCCGGCAGATGGGGCGGACGATGGTCGGCTCCGCGGGGTCGGGCACGGTGGTGTGGGCGGTGGCCTGCCTGTCGCACCCCTCGGCCGCGCAGACGGCGCGGGTCAGGGACCTGATCGGGTCGGCGGACTTCGGATGACCGGCGGCGGCGGCGGTAGCGGGCCGATCGGCCGGCGCGGTGCGGTGCTCGGCCTCGCGGCGGCCCTGGCGTCGGCGTGCACCCCGGCGACGGGTGTGCGGCGGTCCCGGCTGCCGGAGGAGGGACCGCTGCACCCGGTGCCGGCCGACGACTCGGCGGCGACCGGGCGCGCGGTGCCCGACCCTACGCGGAAGCGTCCGGGTCGCCACCGAAACGGTCGACGTAGGAGGCCAGCTCGTCGTCGGTGATCTTCGCGAAGAGCACCGGCGGCACGGTGAAGGGCGTACCGGCCGGGACCGAGGCCAGGGTGCGGGCCTCGTCGGCGGTGACCCAGCGCGCGTCGTCGTCGGGCAGCGTGAACGCGGCCCGCATCGCGGCGGACGAGGCCGGGATGAACGGCTCGGAGACGACGGCGTAGAGGTGGATGAGGTTCATCGCGGTGCGCAGCGTGAGGGCGGCGCCGTCCTGGTCGGTCTTGATCTCCGTCCAGGGGGCCTTCTCCTCCAGGTAGGAGTTGCCCGCGCTCCACAGCGCGCGCAGCGACTGGGCCGCCTTGCGGAACTGCAGGGTCTCCATGTGGCCCTCGTACTCCGCGAGCAGCCCGGCGATCTGCTCGCCCAGCCTGGCCTCGGCCGCGCCGGCCGGGGCGCCGGCCGGCACCTCGTCGCCGAAGCGCTTGCGGGAGAAGGACAGCACCCGGTTGACGAAGTTGCCGAGGGTGTCGGCCAGGTCCTTGTTGACGCCGGCCGCGAACAGCTCCCAGGTGAAGGAGGTGTCGTCGGACTCGGGCGCGTTGGCCATCAGGAAGTAGCGCCAGTAGTCGGCGGGCAGCAGGTCGAGCGCGGCCTCGGTGAAGACGCCGCGGCGCTGCGAGGTGGAGAACTTCCCCCCGTAGTAGTTCAGCCAGTTGAAGGCCTTGACGAAGTCGACCTTCTTCCACGGGTCCCTGGTGCCCAGCTGGGTGGCGGGGAACATCACGGTGTGGAAGGGCACGTTGTCCTTGCCCATGAACTGCGTGTAGCGCACCGTCTCGTCGGCCTCGTACCACCACGACTGCCAGTCGCGGGTCTCGCCCTCGGGGGCCGCGTCCGACCACTCCTTGGTGGAACCGATGTACTCGATCGGGGCGTCGAACCAGACGTAGAACACCTTGCCCTCGGCGGCGAGCTCGGGCCAGGTGTCGGCGGGTACGGGCACACCCCAGTCGAGGTCGCGGGTGATCGCCCGGTCGCGCAGGCCCTCGGTGAGCCACTTGCGGGCGATGGAGGACGCCAGCGTCGGCCAGTCGTCGCTGTTGGCGTCGAGCCAGGCCTCGACCTCGGCGGCCAGCTTGGACTGGAGGAGGAAGAGGTGCTTGGTCTCCCTGATCTCCAGCGCGCTGCTGCCGCTGATCGCCGAGCGCGGCTCGATCAGGTCGGTGGGGTCGAGCACCCGGGTGCAGTTCTCGCACTGGTCGCCGCGCGCCTTGTCGTAGCCGCAGTGGGGGCAGGTGCCCACGATGTAGCGGTCGGGCAGGAAGCGCTCGTCGGCCAGCGAGTAGACCTGGCGGATCGCGCGCTCCTCGATGAACCCGTTCTCGTTGAGGCGGCGGGCGAAGCGCTGGGTGATGTCGACGTTCTGCGCGGAGGAACTGCGGCCGAAGTGGTCGAAGGACAGCGCGAAGCCGTCGTAGACCGCCTTCTGCGCGTCGTGCGCGCGGGCGCAGAAGACGTCGACGGGAAGTCCGGCCTCTTTCGCGCCCAGCTCCGCGGGAGTGCCGTGTTCGTCGGTGGCGCAGATGTAGAGGACGTCGTGCCCCCGCTGGCGCATATACCGGGCGTAGACGTCCGCGGGGAGCATGGACCCCACCATGTTGCCCAGGTGCTTGATCCCGTTGATATAGGGCAGGGCAGAGGTGATGAGGTGACGAGCCATTGCAGGCTGCTCCCAATTCGTAGCGCGGAGTGAGGAATTCATCTACGGACCGTCAATCGTATCGGACCGTAGCGGGATGCCCGCCCCCGCATTCGCATTCCGGACAGGTTCAGGTCAGAGCGGTCCCGATGATGACGGCCTGTGACTGCACGTGCACTTGCACGTGCACATGCACGTGCTGGCAGCACGAGTTATCATCTCCTGTACCACACGGCACTTTTGGGGAGTGGCTGATGCGCCGGACGCACAATGGAATGGCCGCAGAAGACCTGGCGGACGTGGTCTGGCAGAAGAGCCGGCACAGCAATGCCAATGGCACATGTGTGGAGTTCGCGGCACTGCCCGACGGGGACGTCGCCGTACGCAATTCGCGCTTTCCGGACGGTCCCGCTCTGATTTACACGAGAGCCGAGATCGAATCGATGATCATCGGTGTGAAGGCCGGCGAGTTCGACCATCTGATGCCGGTGATGCCGGGGCCGTGAGGCCCCGGCACGTCACGTCTCACCGTCGCTGGCCGGCCGGCGCGACCAGGAACAGCGCCCAGACCACCTTCCCCGTACCGCTCAGCGGGTGCCATCCCCAGTTCTCGCTGAAGGAGTCCACCAGGTGCAGCCCGCGGCCGGTCTCGGCCACGAAGTCGGGATCCTTGGTGACCGGCGCCACCGTGCTGGGATCGCGGACCGCGCAGACGACGCGGCTGGTCCAGCGCACCAGGCTCAGCCGCACCGGCGCACCGGGCGTGCCGACGGGTACCGCGTAGCGCAGCGCGTTCGTGACCAGCTCGGAGGCGACCAGCTCCATGGAGTCGAGCAGCGCGGACAGGTCCCAGCGCTGAAGCGTCGTACGGGTGAAGTGGCGCGCTTCTCGCACCGACTCCAGGGCGGCGGGCAGTTCGCACGTGGCGCCGTGACCCGCGGCAAGTCGCTCGGGCGCGAGCACGCCTTGCCATAACGGGTCGAGCACAGGTGCGGCCTCTGCCTTCATGCGTGCCCCCGAAGTATCTGCACGGGCACCATGCTCAGGGATCGGCACCCGGGGATGCAAGAGCGTCTGCACGTGCATCTGCAAGGAATTGATGCACGTGACGATTCAGAGTGACGGGATGGGTACTGCGCGCAAGCCATTAGTGGCAGACTGCTGATGAACCAAGGGCGGAGCGTGACCTATGAGCGCAGGGCAGCCGGGAGGCGGGTCCATCGTGCGACGAATGCTGCTCGGAGCGCAGCTGCGGAGGCTGCGCGAGTCGCGGGGGATCAGCCGGGAGGACGCCGGGTACTCCATCCGGGCGTCGGAGTCGAAGATCAGCCGCATGGAGCTGGGGAGAGTCAGCTTCAAGGAGCGGGATGTCGCCGATCTGCTGACGCTGTACGGCGTCACCGAGGAGGGTGAGCGGCTCGCCATGCTCGGGCTCGTGAGGGAGGCCAACGCGGCCGGCTGGTGGCACGGCTACGGCGAGGTGATGCCCACCTGGTTCCAGACGTATGTCGGTCTTGAGGAGTCGGCGGCCCTCATCCGCACCTTCGAGGTGCAGTTCGTGCACGGCCTGTTGCAGACCGAGGACTACATAAGGCAGGTGATCCGGCTCGGTCACCCCGAAGGAGCCGACTCCTGGGTGGAAAGACGAGTCGGTCTACGCCTGGAGCGGCAGAAGCTGCTCGTCTCGGAGCGGGCGCCGCACTTCGTCGCCGTGATGGACGAGGGTGCGCTGCGCCGGCCGTTCGGCACCCGGCAGGTGATGCGGGACCAGATCCAGCACATCCTGGAGGCCGCAGGGGCGCCCAACGTGGACGTGCGGGTACTGCCCTTCGCCACCGGCGGCCACGCGGCCGGCGGCGGCGCCTTCACGCTGCTGAGCTTCCCCGAGTCCGACCTGCCCGACCTGGTCTATCTGGAGCAGCTGACCGGCGCGCTCTACATCGACAAGCACGACGAGGTCGTCGAGTACGACAAGGCCATGACGGCGCTGGGCCGGCTCGCGCTGAGCCCTGCCGACTCCCTCGACTGGCTGAACACGTTTCAGCGGGAGTTGTGACCTTTCGGGTCCTTTCTGTGGACCTTCACCCCTACGGGTGAATATCGCGTTGTTTTACCCCCGGCTGTCTCCCCCCGGGCATTGCTGCGCCGCTACGGTTACGCAGGTCACGCGAGGGGGACGGGGGGCACAGGTGGACGAGGGGGTCAACGGCGACCAGGCCGCCGGGAGCCGCGAGGGCCGTGCCGAGCCCGGCCACCGGCTCGACCACGTGATCCCGGCGCCGACGGAGTACGCCCGTTCGTACCGCGTCCGGCAGGCCACCGTCGTCGAGCTGGCCGGCGAGATCGACCTCGGCAGCGCCCGCGGCATCCACCCGCACCTGGACGCCGCCGCGCTGTGGCCGCTGCCGCTGCTGGTGGTCTTCGACCTCGGGCCGCTGGAGTTCATCGACTGCTACGGCCTGGCGCTGCTGGTACGCGCCCGCCGCCGGGTGATCGACCGCGGCGGGCGGACCGCGATGGTCTGCACCCACCCGCCGACCCGCAAGCTGCTGGCGATGACCGGCCTCGACACGGTCTTCCTCCCGGTGCCCACCCTGGACGAGGCGCTGGGCGCCTGACGTCCCCCGGTCCGCCCGGGTACGGAAGCCGTCACTCCATGCTGCCTTTACGTCACCCAAATGTTGACGCCGTACAGTGTCTCGCTGGGCAAACGCCCTCCCCCGGCGCCAATGTGACCGGCGTCATACGGCCCGGCCGGGGCAACTGATAAACGTTGGGGCTTCGTCGTGATGTGTGCGGGTGCCACCGGACCGAAGGTGTAAGGCAATGGGCGTTCGTGGGCGCAAGCCGGAACGTAAACGCGGCCGTGGGATACGCAAGCGCAGCCGCAAGCGCTGGATCATCGGGATCGCCGCCTCGGTCGTCGTGCTGCTCGTCGCCGGCGCCGGTGCGATCTACCTCAAGCTGAACGCGAACATCGCGACCTTCGACTCCGCGGGACTGAGCAAGAACCGCCCCGCGGCGGCCCAGGCGGACGCCAACGGTGACAAGGCCGTCAACGTCCTGCTCATCGGCTCCGACACCCGCGCGGGCGAGAACGGCAAGCTCGGCGGGTCCAAGTCGGGACCGATCGGCCGCTCGGACACCACGATCCTGCTGCACGTCTATCCCGACCACAAACACGCGGTGGGCATATCCATACCCCGCGACTCGCTGGTCGACATACCCTCCTGCCTGCTGCCGGACGGCAAGTGGTCGGCGGACCAGCCGGCCGCGATGTTCAACTCGGCCTTCTCCATGGGCAACACGGAGAAGGGCAACCCGGCCTGTACGCAGAACACCATCGAGAAGCTGTCCGGCCTGCGGGTGGACCACACGATGGTGATCGACTTCGCGGGCTTCGCGTCCATGACCTCCGCCGTCCACGGCGTCGAGGTCTGCGTGCCCAACAACATCTACCAGGGGGACATGAACCCCAACCTCGGCCACAAGGGCAAGGTCGTCCTCAAGGCCGGGATGCAGAAGCTGCAGGGCCAGCAGGCGCTGGACTACGTCCGGGTCCGGCACGGTGTCGGCGACAACTCCGACGTCGGCCGCATGCTGCGGCAGCAGGCCTTCCTGTCCGCGCTGATCAGCAAGATCAAGGGCCAGGGCATGAACCCCACGACGCTGCTGCCGCTGGCCAACGCGGCGACCAAGTCGCTGACGGTGGACCCGGGTCTGGGCAGCGCGGTGAAGCTGATGAACTTCGGGCTGTCGCTGAAGGGCATCGACCTGAAGAACATCCAGTTCATCACCGCGCCCTGGAAGTACGCCGGCTCCCGCATAGACCTGGTCCACCCCGACGTGGACAACCTCTTCGCGGAACTGCGCGCGGACCGCACGCTGGAGGGCGTCAACGCCTCCGGCAAGACCGCGCCGAAGCCGACGCCCAGCGCGACGGTCGACGGCTCCGGGATCATGGTCTCCGTCTACAACGGCACGTACACCGGCGGCCTCGCCGGCAAGGCGGCCGACGCGCTGAAGGCCGACGGCTTCACGGTCATGAACTCGACCAACGCGAAGACCAGGGACCACACGGTCACCCGGATCGAGTACGGCTCGGGCGCCGAGGCCAAGGCGCACGCGGACACCGTCGCGAAGCTCTTCCCTGGCGCGCAGCTGGTCCAGCTCGACACGACCGGGGTCAACGTCGTGCTCGGCTCGGACTACGCGGCCACCGCCGCGAAGTCGGGTACGTCCGCGTCCTCGAAGCCCAGCCCGTCGGCGACGGACCTGAGCAAGCAGGCCCGCAGCGCGGACGCGGACCCCTGCTCCAAGCTCAGCTACGGTTGACGGTTCCCCCCGGGGGCGCCCCGCCCCCGGGCTCCGGGACCTTCCCCCGGTGGGTGGCTGGTCGCGCAGTTCCCCGCGCCCCTGAAAAACGCTCACCCTCTGCGCAGAGGGCAAGCCATCAGGGGCCCGGGGAACTGCGCGCCGCACGGCGGGACGGCTCAGCTCGCCGCAGGCGAAGGGCGCTGGGGGAGGAGGGCCTTGCAGGTGTTGTAGGCCGCGGCCGTCTTCGGGTCGGAGGTGTTGAGGCCGCCGAACATGCCGCCGCGGGGGCGGCCCGTGGAGCCCGGGGACGGGGACGCCGTCGAGAGGGTCACGCCGTGGTCCTTCAGGCAGCTCGTGAAGGCCTGGAAGGCACTGGAGTCGGCGCCCCCGGCGCCACCCGCCCCACCACGCCCGGAGAACTGCGGCCGCAGCGACTCGCACGCCTTCATCGCCGCCTGCGTCGTGGGATCGGCGGACGCGCCGCCGAAGCCGCCGCCGAACCCGCCGAAGCCGCCGCCCCCGCTGGGGCGCCCCGAGGGCCGGCCCGAGGGGCGCCCGGTGCGGGGCGCGAAGCTCGGCAGGTCCACGCCGTGCTGCGACAGGCAGTCGCGGTACGCCGTCATCGAGCCGGAGGCACTCGCGCCGGCCGACACCGAGGACGACGGCTTCGCGTCGCCTGCGGCCGGCGTACCCGACGACCCCGAGGAGCACGCGGCGAGCAGGAGCGCCCCCGAGGCGAGGACGGCGACGGACGCGCCTGCCCGCAGTGCGGTGGTGGGGGTCCAGGTCATGGCCGGGTCTCCTCGGGGAGGTGGTGGGCGGTGGTGCCGCCCTACGCGTGCGCGCGGGGATGGAGGCCAACGCAGGGCGGCAGCCCATGACTGAACCCCACCGAAGTAGGCGCCGCCCGGGCACCGGCTGTGAGTTTCCGGGGAACAGACCGCCCACAGCCGCCCGTAAACGGCACAGCCCCGCCCGGAAGGCGGCCTGTGCCCGTATATGCGGGCTATGCACTCCCAGCGAACTCCCAGTTTCCTCCCAGGGCTTCAAAGGAGTGGGCGGCCAGGATGCCGGTCATGAAGGTGCTTCCACGGCGGCGCAGGGCCGCCCTGATCAACTCGGTGCTCGGCGTGGTCGTCCTCGCGGGCGCCGGCGGCGCCTACGCCGCCGTGCACGACGACGGCAGCAAGTCCACCGGCAGCAGCACCGCGCGGGTGGCGACCGTCAGCAAGGGAACGGTGCTGGCCACCGTGTCCGGTTCCGGAACGCTCGCCTCGCCGAGCGACGCGGGGCTGAACTTCACCACGGGCGGCACGCTCACCAAGGTGAGCGTCAAGCCGGGTGACAAGGTCAAGAAGGGCCAGGTGCTGGCCGAGGTCGACGACACCGACGCGAAGGCGACGCTCCAGCAGGACGAGGCCTCGCTGGACGCGGCCGAGGCGAACCTGACCAAGGTCGAGGCGGGCGAACTGCCCGCGTCCACCGGCAACTCCAGCGGTGACTCCAGCAGCTCGGGCCGCGGCGGCACCGCAGCGGCCACCCCGACCCCGTCGCCTACCCCGACCGTCGACGCCGCCCAACTCGCCCAGGCCCAGGCTCAGGTGACGCAGGCGCAGAACGCCGTGGACGCCGCACAGCGCGCCGTCGACGGCACCACGCTCAAGGCCCCGGTGGCCGGCACGGTCGCCTCGGTGGCCGCGGCCAAGGGCGACACGGTCTCCGGCACCGGCGGCAGCGGCTCGGGCGCGGGCTCCGGCTCCGGCTCCGGTTCGAGCAGCAGCTCGTCGTCCAACTCCTCCTCGTCCTCCAGCAGTTCGCTCTCCGGCTTCATCGTGCTGACCAACCCGGCCGGCATGCAGGTGACCGCGGACTTCTCCGAGGCCGACTCGCTCAAGGTCAAGGCGGGGCAGACCGCCACCGTCACGCTCAACGCCCAGTCCGGCACGGTGCTCGACGCCAAGGTGCTGTCGGTGAGTTCGCTCCCCGTCAGCAGCGGCTCGGGCTCCGGGACCGGCTCGTCGGGCAGCGCCGTGCAGTACGCGGCGACGCTCCAGATCACCAGCGACACCTCGGACCTGCGTACCGGCCTGAGCGCCAGCATCCAGGTCACCACCGGCTCGGCGAGCGACGCGCTCAGCGTGCCGACCGCCGCGGTGTCCGGCACCGGCGCCAGCCGCACGGTCACGGTCGTCAACGCCGACGGGTCCACCACCCGTACCGCGGTGACGGTCGGCATCGAGGGCGACAGCACCGACCAGATCACCGGCGGCCTGACCGAGGGCCAGCAGGTGCAGATCCCGACGGTCGCCTCGGCCGGCAACAACGGCTTCCCCAGCGGCGCCTTCCCCGGCGGCCTCGGCGGCGGCACGAACCGCCTCGGCGGCGCCGGCGGCGCGGCGGGCGGCTTCCGCGGCACAGGCGCCGGTGGGGCGCGCGGATGAGGCTCGGCCTGGGCGGCAGGAACGGCGCCCACCGCGGAGGCGGCGAGCCGGAAGCGCCGCAGGAGGAGCCCTGGGGTCCGCCACCGGTCATCGAGGTGCGGTCGCTGCGCAAGACGTACGGCCACGGCGACGCGACCGTACGGGCGCTCGGCGGCCCGCCCGACCCGGTGACCGGTGAGTCCCCCGGTGTCGACCTGCTGGTCGAACAGGGCGACATGGTCGCGGTGATGGGCAGTTCGGGGTCGGGCAAGTCCACCCTGATGAACATCCTCGGGTGCCTGGACGTCCCGACGTCGGGCCGCTACCTGCTGGACGGCATCGACGTCGGCGGTCTCGACGAGCACCAGCTCTCACTGGTGCGCAACCGCAAGATCGGCTTCGTCTTCCAGTCGTTCAACCTGGTGCCGCGCACCCCCGCGCTGGCCCAGGTCGAACTGCCGCTGGCCTACGCGGGGGTGCGGACCGCGGAGCGCCGGCGGCGGGCGCTGGCCGCGCTCGCCCTGGTCGGCCTCGCCGACCGGGTCGACCACCGGCCCAACGAGCTGTCCGGCGGCCAGCAGCAGCGGGTCGCGGTCGCCAGAGCACTGGTCACCGCGCCGGCGATGCTGCTCGCCGACGAGCCGACCGGCAACCTGGACAGCCACAGCACGGAGGAAGTGCTCTCGATCGTGGACCGGCTCAACGCGTCGGGGCGCACCGTCGTCCTGATCACCCACGAGGACGAGGTCGCCCGGCACGCCAAGCGCGTCATACGGCTGGTCGACGGGCAGGTGGTCGCCGACGTGCGGCAGGCGCCCGTCGAGGGGCCGCCGCCGGCGCTGCGCGACCCCGGGATCTTCGCCGCGCACTCACCGCAGGCGCTGAGCGCTTCGGGAGGCGGTGCGCTGTGAACCCCTTCGAGACGCTGCGCTTCGCGGTCGGCGGCCTGGCCGCCAACAAGGTGCGCTCCGCGCTGACCATGCTGGGCGTGCTGATCGGCGTCGCCGCCGTGATCATCCTGCTGGCGGTCGGCAACGGCTCGTCGCAGTCGGTCAAGGACTCCATCGAGAAGCTCGGCACCAACTCGCTGACCATCTCCTCCGGTTCCGGCAGCGCCTTCGGCGGTGGCGGTGGCGGCGGACGGTCGACGTCGTCGAGCAGCACCAAGCCGCTCACGGTGGACGACGCCCGCGCGCTGGCCGACCCCGCGTCCGCGCCCGACATCGAGTCGGTCGCGCCCGAGGTCACCACCTCGCAGACGGCGATCTACCAGGGCACCTCGCACACCGTCAGCCAGGTCGTCGGCACCTACCCGGCGTACTTCGAGGCGTCCAACAGCAAGGTCGACAAGGGCGACTACTTCTCCGCCGACGACGTGCTCAACACCCGCAAGGTCGCGGTGATCGGCTCGACCACCGCGAGCGACCTGTTCGGGACGGCGAGCCCGGTCGGCAAGAAGGTCGTCATCGGCGGTACGCCCTTCACCGTGGTCGGCGTGCTGGCCACCAAGGGCGGCACCGGCTTCCAGGACCCGGACGACACGGTGATCGCACCGCTGCCGACCGTGCAGAACGCCTTCACCGGCTTCGGCTCGCTGAGCCAGATCCTGGTCGAGGCGAAGTCCGCGGGGGCCACCACGCCCGCGCAGAACGAGATCACCACCGTGCTGATGGGCACGCACGGCATCAAGGACGCCAACTCGCTGGACTTCCGGGTCAGCAGCCAGGAGTCCCTGCTGAGCACCCAGTCCGACACCAACAAGACCTTCACGGTGCTGCTCGGCGCGGTCGCCGCGATCTCGCTGCTGGTCGGCGGGATCGGCATCACCAACATCATGCTGGTGACGGTGACCGAGCGGACCCGGGAGATCGGCATCCGCAAGGCGATCGGCGCCCCCAAGGGCGTCATCCTCGGGCAGTTCCTGGCCGAGTCGACGCTGCTGTCGCTCATCGGCGGCGGGCTCGGGGTGGTCGGCGGCCTCATCGGCTCGCACTTCACCATCGTCGGCATCAAACCGGTGGTCATCCCGGAATCGGTGTGGGGCGCCTTCGCCATCGCCGTGGCCATCGGGCTGTTCTTCGGCAGCTACCCCGCCAACCGGGCGGCGAGCCTGCGGCCCATCGAGGCCCTGCGGCACGAGTGATTCGCACAGCTTTCACACACAAGGGAGAAGCCGAGATGGCGCGACGCCGTTCCGAGCTGGTCAAGGCGGACGACTCCGGCACGGATCTGCTGCCGCTCGTCCCTGGGCAGGGCACCGGCGGGATCGAGATCCGGCGCGGTTCCGACCTGATCGAGGGGCACGGCGGCCCGCCGGCCCAGCGGCCCGAGGACGTCCTGGCGGAGCCGCCGGACGCGCGGGACATCACCGCGGAGCTGGCCGCACCGCCGCGCCGCAAACTGCCGTGGCTGACGCTGGTGCTGTCGGCCGGGATCGTCGCGGCGGCCGCCTTCGCGGGCGGCGCGCTGGTCGAGAAGCACCACCTGAACGGCACGGCGTCCGCCGGCAACCCCTTCGCCGGGCTCACCGGCGCCCGCAGCGGTGCGGGCGCCGGTACGGGGACGGGCCGCTTCGGCGGCGCGGCCGGCGGCACGGGCGCCACCGCGGGTACGGGTACGGGTACGGGCGCCGCGGCCGGCGGGCTGACCTTCGGCACCGTCAAGCTGGTCGACGGCAGCACCATCTATGTCACGGACGCCCAGGGCGACATCGTCAAGGTCACCACCGGCGCGTCCACCAAGGTCACCGAGTCCAAGGACGGCAAGGTCTCCGACCTCAAGCCCGGCCAGACGGTGACCGTGCGCGGCACCCAGGGCGCCTCCGGCGGCATCACCGCCACCACCGTCACCGAGGGCGCCACCGCCCCGACCGGCTTCGGCGGGGGCTTCGGCGGCGGCATCGGGACCGGCGGCGGCTTCGGCGGTGCGGGCGGCGCCGGCGGGAACTGACGTCCCGCTCACAGCTCAGCGGCGTACGGTGCCCGGCGACAGCGCGTCGCGGCACCGTACGGCCGCACGACCGGGCCGGGAGGACGCCGGATGGACACACCCGAGGCAAGCCTGCTGGTGGTGGACGACGAACCGAACATCAGGGAACTGCTGTCGGCGTCGCTGCGTTTCGTCGGCTTCAGGGTCGTCTCGGCCGCGACCGGCGCGGACGCGCTGGCCGCCGTCGCCCGTGAGCGGCCCGACCTGGTCGTCCTCGACGTGATGCTGCCCGACATGAACGGCTTCGCGGTCGTCGGACGGCTCCGCGAGGAGGCCGGGCCGCACCCGCGGGCCGGCGCCGACGACCGCCTGCCGGTGCTGTTCCTCACTGCCAAGGACGGCGTCGAGGACAAGATCAGCGGGCTGACGGCCGGCGGCGACGACTACGTCACCAAGCCGTTCAGCCTGGAGGAGCTGATCGCCCGCATCCGGGCGATCCTGCGCCGCACCGGCGGCGGCACCGACGACGGGCGGCTGGTCGCCGGCGACCTGGAGCTGGACACCGTCGGCCACCAGGTGCTGCGCGCCGGGCGCCAGGTGTCGCTGTCCCCCACCGAGTTCAAGCTGCTCGCCTACCTGATGGCCAACGCCGACCGGGTCGTCTCCAAGCTGCAGATACTCGACCACGTGTGGGCGTACGACTTCGGCGGCGACCTGAGCATCGTCGAGTCGTACATCTCGTACGTGCGGCGCAAGGTCGACTCGGGCGCGGACGGAGCCGCCAAGCTCATCCACACCGTGCGGGGCGTCGGCTACGTGCTGCGCCGCCCGGTGCAGGCGCAAGGCTGACATGGCCCGCCTTCCGTCCTTCCCGCCGCCCTTCCTGCGCCTCATGCGGCGGCGGTTCTTCCGGCGGTCCTTTCGGCCCTCCGCGCTGTCGCTGCGCTCCCGGCTGGTGCTGCTGTCGCTGGTGCTGGTGCTGCTGGGCCTCGCGGTCAGCGACACCGTCGTGCTGGGCTCGGTGCGCGGCCGGCTGGTGCAGCGGGTCGACCAGCAACTGGAGCGCTACGGCGGCCCGCTCGCGCAGCGCCTGGGCACCGAGGGGATCCCGCCGGCGCGCAACATCCGCCCGGGCAACCGGCCGTGGCTGCCCAGCCAGTTCGTGGTGGCCTTCGCCGCCGCCGACGGCCGGGTCTCCGACCAGTTCCGGCTGCCGGTCGCGGCCGGCGACCCGCGCCCGCTGTGGCCCGCCATGGACGCGGCCGAGCTGACCGCCCGGCTGGGCATGCCCTTCGACGTGGCCAGCGACCACGGCGGCGGGCGCTGGCGGGTGCTGATCGTCCCGGTGAGCGCTCCGTCCGCCTCGGCCGCCCGCTCGCTGCCCGCGGGCGTGGTCGTGGCCGCCTCGCTCGACGACGTGTCCTCCACCACCGACCGGCTCCGCACCGCCTTCCTGCTGATCGGCGGGGTGGTCGTGGCGCTGCTCGGGGTGGCGGGCTGGTTCGCGGTACGGGCCGGGCTGCGGCCGCTGCGGCAGATCGAGGCGACCGCGGCCGAGATAGCCGCAGGCCGCCCGCTGTCGCACCGGATGCCGGCCGGCTCGCCGCACACCGAGGCGGGCCGGCTCTCCCTGGCGCTCAACGGCATGCTCGCCCAGATAGAGTCCGCCTTCGCCGCCCGCGCCGAGTCCGAGGACCAGATGCGGCGCTTCGTCGCCGACGCCAGCCACGAGCTGCGCACCCCGCTGGCCGGCATCCGCGGCTTCGCCGAGCTGTACCGGATGGGCGCGCTGCCCGACGAGGCCGACGTCAAGCGGACCATGACCCGGATCGAGAGCGAGGCCGTACGCCTGGGCGGTCTGGTCGAGGACCTGCTCACGCTGGTCCGCACCGAGGAGCTGCGGCCGGTGCAGCTCGCCCCGATGGACCTGCGCACCCTCGCGGTGGACGCGCTGCACGACACCACCGCCCTCGACCCGGCCCGCCCGGTCACCCTCACCGGGCCCGGCGCCGCCGGGCCGCCCGCACCCGCGCCCGTGCTGGGGGACGAGGCCAGGCTGCGGCAGGTCGTCGCCAACCTGGTCGGCAACGCCGTCGCCCACACCCCGCCGGGCTCCCCGGTCCGCATCGGCGTCGGCACCCTGGACGGCCACGGCGTCCTGGAGGTCGCCGACTGCGGACCCGGCATGACGGCCGGGCAGGCGGCCCGGGTCTTCGAGCGCTTCTACCGCACCGACGCCTCCCGCACCCGGGCCGCCGGCGGCGGCGCGGGCCTCGGCCTGTCCATCGCGGCGGCGCTGATCACCGCGCACGGCGGCCACGTCGAGCTGGACACCTCGCCGGGGAAGGGCGCGACCTTCCGCATCCGCCTCCCGTCGGCCTGACGCCCCGGCCGCGTCAGGACACCGCGAGGTGGCTGCGGGAGTGCCGCGCCTTCTCGGCCTCGTCGAGCAGCGCGACGGCGAAGTCGGCGTAGGAGATGCGGGCCGCGGGGTCGCCGTGGGCGCGGACGCCGTAGCGGCCGGTGCGCCCGCCGTCGTGGTCGAAGTCGCCCGCGGGGCTCACGTACACCCAGTCCAGCGCGCCGCCCTCGGCGCGCAGCACGTCGAGGCCGGATTCGTGCGCCAGGCAGAAGGGGCGGAACTCCGCGGGGAGCACGTCGATCTGCCGGGTCCCGTCGGCGCCCGGCAGCAGCACCGAGAGCCCGACGGCGACGAGCCGGCCGACCCCGGCCTGCCCCAGGCCCGCGACCAGGGAGCGCGCGGCGGCGGGGAAGAAGGCGCCGGGGTCGGTGCCCTCGCCGTAGACCGCGGCCGCGTGGACCGCCGCGTCATGCCCTGCCGCCAGGGCCGCGACGTCCGCCGCGTCGGTGACGTCGCCCTGGGCGACCCGCACACCGCCGTCCGCCTCGCCGGCGTAGCGCGCCGGGTCCCGCACCACCGCGGTGACCTCGTGCCCGCGCCGCCGCGCCTCCGCGACGGCCTGCCGGCCGGCGCGGCCGCCGGCACCGAAAACCACGAACCTGCTCATCGCCGGAATACCTCCTGGGGAGTGGATGCTCCGGGGGAAGGTATCCGCGAGGGCGGTTACCACCCGGATACCGCCGAGGCAGGAGACCTGATGACGCAACGGCAGCCGCTGGCCCCCGACATGTTCGACGAGCTGTGCCCGTCCTCCCTCGTGCCCTTCCGCTTCGGCGACAAGTGGGCGGCCCTGGTCCTGCGCTGCCTGGAGGACGGCCCGCGCCGCTTCTCCGAACTGCGCGTCCCGCTGCACCGCGCCACCCCGAAGGTCCTCACCCGCTCCCTGCGCACCCTCCAGCGCGACGGCCTCATCACCCGCACCTCCCACCCGCACCCCGACCTCCGCGTCGAGTACGCCCTGACCCCGCTGGGCCGCAGCATGCTCACCCCGCTGAACGCGGCGTGCGCCTGGGCGGCGGACCACTGGGAGGAACTCCTCACCGCCCGCGAGTCCTACGAGGCGCCGTAGCGGGTCAGTCCTGGCGGACGCCGAGGGTCAGGAGGAGGTTGGCGTAGGTGCGGCGGTCGCCGGTGGCGATGACGAGGGTGGTGTCGGGGCCGCGGGCGGTGTCGTAGAAGGCGAAGCGGTCCAGGGGGGTGAGGGCCGGGAGGTGGGGGAGGGCGGTGCGGAACTCGGCGAAGACGGGGGGCTCGGGCTGGTCGGCGGGCGGGGTCATCACCGTGGCCGACTCGATCGGCACCGCGTCGGTCAGGGCGGCGAGCACCTCGGTGACCAGCAGCCGGTCGGGGGCGAGGTTGAGGTAGACGCGCTCGGCCGCCGGGTTGGCGCCGGTGGTGTGCGGGTAGTGGCCGTCGCTGATCAGGACCCGGGAGCCGTGGCCCGCGGAGGCCAGGGCGGCCAGAATCGTCGGGTGGGTCAGCTGGTAGCGCAGCATGAGCGGCGGCTCCTCACTCGTACGGGGGCGCAGACATCGGACCTCTGCGGGCGTAGCCGGAGCCTAGCAGCGGCCCGGGCGCGGGATGGCGCGCGCGTCCGGGCCGCCTCGGGTGCTACGGCAGGGTGAGGATCTCGTACGGGTCCCCGTACGTCTTCCAGCGCAGCGGCGGGTCGAGGTTGAGGTTGCCCGCCTGGAGGAAGGGGCGCTGCTCGGTGTCGACGCGGCTGGTGTCGTCGTGCGCGTCCTCGGTCTTCATCGCGGCCCTGCGGGCGTCGAGGAAGGCGTTGAGGTAGGTGGTCTCGTTGCCGCCCAGCGCCGGCGTCTTGGCCTTCTTCATCGCGGTCTTGCGGATGCCGCCGAAGCTGACCGGGTCGTCGCCGGGGCCGTGCATGACGATGGCGTCGTAGTAGATGAACTGCCCGAGGGTGCCGAGGCCGTCGGACTTGGCCTGGTTCACCGACGGGTTGAAGTACACGCCGTCGCGCTCGTCGTTCTGCGCCTGCTGGAAGACGGTGTCCTTCGCGGCGGTCTTCCACGCGCTGACGAAGGCCGAGCCGAGGCCGGAGTGCGAGTCGGAGCCGTTGACCTGCTCCAGGGCGGGCAGGTACTTCGCCAGGACGTTGCCGGGTTCGAGGTCGGTGTAGTGCTGGACCAGCTCCAGCATGTCGCCGGTGCCCGAGCAGAATCCGATGATGCCGGCGGTGTAGCCGCGGCCGTCGCCGATGTCCTCGATGTACTTGTACTGGGCCTTCCAGTCGAGCGAGGAGTTCTCCGCGGAGGAGACCAGCTCCATCGCGATCTCCTTCTTGTGCGGGTCGGCGAGGCCCGCGCCCGCCGCGGCGGGCGCGGCGGCGGGCGCGTGCCGGGGGGCCGCCGCCGCGTTGCCGGTGCCGGCCAGCGCGAGCGACGCGCCGCCGCCGGCCAGGACGCCGGCCGCGGCGATCAGCGCGATGCGGCGGCTGGGTCGCCGGGCCTTGTGGGAGTGCAGGGTCGCGTGGGGGGACTGGTGCACGTGCGTCTCCGTTTCCGGCCGCCTCCGCCGGTGCGGGGCGGCCAACTGCGGTGCGTGGCTGTGCAGTTAGGAAAGGTTCCTAACCAATAGAAGGCATTGAAGCACCGGGTCGGCTGTGAGCCAAGAGGCTGGAGCGGTCGGGTTGTCGGACCCGCGCGGCACACTGGAGGCATGTGCCGAAGCATCAAGACCCTGCGCCCCCCGATGACCCCCGAGGTCCACGACGAGGACATCCGGGCGGCCGCCCTGCAGTACGTCCGCAAGATCTCCGGCTTCCGCGCGCCGGCGGCCCACAACCGCGAGGCCTTCGACGCGGCGGTGGACGCGGTGGCGGCCGCCACCGAGTCCCTGCTGGCCGACCTCACGGTGCGCGGCGCCGCCGCGCCCGCCGCGCACTGACCGGGGGGCGGCGTACGCCTCAGCTCTCGACGGCCATCCGGACGCCGAGCAGCAGCAGGACGCCGCCGGAGACCTGCTCCAGCCGCCGCCGTACGGCCGCCGCGAGCAGCGCGGTCAGCCCGAGCGCGGCGACCGTGCCCCACACGAAGACGCCCGTCTCGTTGCCCAGCACGGTCAGGAAGCCGGCCCGGCGGCTGCGCAGCGACTGCCGCACGATCAGCATCGTGCTCGGCCCCGGCGACGCGGCTATCAGCGTGCAGGCGCCGAGGAAGGGCAGCAGGGTACGCAGCATGCGGCCACGCTACGGGACCCTCCCGGCCGCACCGCCCCCGAATAACCGCCGTCACCAGGCGAAGGCCTCCGGCGACGGTCCAGGCCCGGGGAAGACCGCGTCCAGGGCCGCCAGCAGCTCCGCGTCGAGGTGCAGGTCGAGGGCGCGCAGGGCCGAGTCCAGGTGCTCCGCGGTGCGGGGGCCGACGATCGGTCCTGTCACGCCGGGGCGGGTGAGCAGCCAGGCCAGGGCGACCTCGCCCGGCTCCATGGAGTGCGCGGCGCAGAGGTCCTCGTACGCCTGGACCTTCGCGCGTACGGCGGGGTTCGCGAGCCCCGCCGCCGAGCGGCCCACCGACGTCCGCGAACCGCCGCCCTCGCGCTCCTTGCGCAGCGCCCCGCCCAGCAGCCCCTGGTTCAGCGGCGACCACGGGATCACGCCGAGGCCGTACGCCTGCGCCGCCGGGATCACGTCCATCTCCGCGGTGCGCTGCGCGAGGTTGTAGAAGCACTGCTCGCTGACCAGGCCGAGCGAACCGCGCCGCCGCGCGGCCTCGTTGGCCTGGGCGATGTGCCAGCCGGCGAAGTTGCTCGACCCGGCGTAGAGGATCTTGCCCTGGGTGACGAGCACGTCGATGGCCTGCCAGATCTCGTCCCAGGGCGTGGCCCGGTCGACGTGGTGGAACTGGTAGACGTCGATGTGGTCGGTGCCGAGGCGCCGGAGGCTGGCCTCGACCTCGCGCCGGATGTTCAGCGCGGAGAGATGGTCGTGGTTGGGCCAGGACTGCTCGTTCCAGGGCGTGCCGTCGTTGGTCATGTTCCCGTAGAGCTTGGTGGCCAGCACCACCTTGTCCCGCCGCCCGCCGCCCTGGGCGAACCACCGGCCGAGCACTTCCTCGGTGAGGCCCTTGCGGTTGTCGTCGCCGTAGATGTTGGCGGTGTCGAAGAAGTTCACCCCCGCGTCCAGGGCGGCGTCCATGATCTTGTGCGCGGCGCCCTCGTCCGTCTCCGACCCGAAGTTCATCGTCCCGAGCACAAGTCGCCCGACCTTGAGGCCGGTTCGGCCCAGCTGCGTGTATTCCATGCGGTCACCCAACACCCTTGAGTGCGCTCGATGGCAAGGGGTGCCCCTTGCCATCGAGGGTGCGCCCTTGCGTCTGGCCCGAGTGGCCTCGGGGGGTGCTTCTTCCGCTGGGCGCGGTGGGCTCGGGGTGCCTCTCCCCTGTGCAGGAGTGCAACCCCGGGGCGCGGGGAACGGCGCGCTCAGCCCACCACTCGCCGGTGGTCCGGGGCGGGCCGAGCAGGTTTTTTGGGTCGGTGGCGACCTGCGGCCCGGTGGGGGCTGGTCGCGCAGTTCCTCGCGCCCCTGGGTGGCACCCGCCCGCCGTGAGGCGAAGTGCGGGTGTGGAGGGGACGTCATCCGGGGGTTGCCCGGGGGATGCCCGGGCTTCCCCCGGGTGGGGGAAGGTCGGGACGTGGGGAAGACGTGGCGGCTCGTGGCCGCCGGCGTGCCGGCGGCAGCCGTGGCGGCCTGGGCCGTCTGGCACAGGCACCTGCTGGCGACCGGCGCCCGGGACCTGCTCGGCGCCGACCGCGCGTGGCTGCTCGCCGCGCTCGGGGCGACCGCGCTCGGGTGGGTCGCGATCGCCGTCGCACGGCAGGGCGCCGTACTGGAGCCGCTGCCCGCGGGGCGCCTGCTGGCGACCCAGTTCGCCGCGACGGCCGCCAACCAGCTCACCCCGGCCGGCATCGGCGCCGGCGCCGTGAACCTGCGGTTCCTGCGCGGCTGCGGCCTCCCGCTGGCGCGTACCTCCGCCGCGCTCGCGCTGTACTCGCTGGCCGAGTCGATCGGCCGGGTGACCCTGCTGGTGGCGATGCTGCTGGCCTTCCCGCACGCGCTGCGCCTGCACGGCCTGGTCCCGGACCGCGGCACGGTCGAGCCGGCCGTCGCCGCGCTGGCGGTCGCGGTGGCCGCCGCGGCCGCGCTGGTCGTGGCGGTGCGGCCGGTACGCCGCCTGGTGCGCGGCTTCCTGGCCACCGCCCTGGCGGACGCCCGCTCGCTGCACATGCGGCCCGCACGGGCACTGGCGCTGTGGGGCGGCTCGCTGGCCTTCCCCGCCCTGCAGGCCGCAGGCCTCGTCGCGGTCGCGCACGCCCTCGCGCTGCCGGTGCCGGCCGCCCACGTGGCGATCGCGTACCTGGCCGCGACCTGCCTGGCCGCGGGCGTCCCGACGCCCGGCGGCGTCGGTTCGGTCGACGCGGCGCTCGGCCTCGCGCTGGTCGCCGCGGGAGCGCCCGCGGGCGCGGCCACCAGCGCGGTTCTGGGCTACCGGATCATCACCGCGTGGCTGCCGCTGCTGCCCGCGGCCCTGACGCTCGGCGCCCTGGTGCGGCGCAAGGTCGTCTGAGTGCCGGTCCGGTGAAGCCCCGTGGCGGGGTCGGCTGTTGACAGCACAGGTTTATCGGCCATACTGCCCGCCGTGGAGCAGCGCACAGGTTCGATCACACCGGCGATACACCCCGCAGGGACCGATCCGGCATTCGTGCCAGGTCTCCTGCCCCCGCGTCCTGCCGCGGACGAGGTGACTGCCTCGGACACGGCCGAGGACGCCCCGCCCGAGGACGCCGCGCCCGAGGCCGCGGTGGAGGCTGCCGCGGACTCCGTGCCCCGTACGGCCGAGCCGCCCGCCGCGGAGGCGGAGGCGGAGGCGAAGGACGAGGAGGAACAGGAAGAGGAAGAGGACCGGGGCGACCCGCTCTTCGAGGTCTCCGACCGCCGCGCGACGATCCTGGCCGACCGGGTGGGCATCGTCTTCCGGCTCGACGGCGAGGAGGCGGACTTCACCTGGGACGAGATCGGCGCGGTCGAGATCGACACGCCGCGCTTCGGCAAGCGCTTCGCGGTGACCGTCTACACCGGTCCGCGCCGCTGGTTCGAGGCGCACGTCGAGGCGAAGTCCCGCGGCCTGCTGAAGACCTGGACGGCCGAGCTCGACGCCGTACTCGACGAGCACTTCGAGGACCCCGACGAGAAGGCCGCCGCGGAGCCCGCCGAGCCCGCGGAAGCCGCCAAGGACGCCAAGGACGCCAAGGACGGCGCCGAGGCAACCGCGACGGCCGAAGCGGCGCCCGAGACGAAGGCCGACGCCGACGAGCCGGCCGACGAGGCCACCGGCAAGGCCACCGACGAGGCCACCGACGACGACGCCGGCAAGGCGACCGCAGAGGACAAGACCGCCTCCGAGGCATGATCCCGGCCCGGGCGGAAGCCCCCGCGGCGTCAAGACCCGCCCGCCGGCGTTAAGAATACGTATGGAAAAACCGTGCGGCGCCCCATCCGAACCCGGGGCGCCGCACGCTGACCCAGGCTCCCGCACCGGAGATCCCGCGGCAGGACCGGCCGCGGGGGTGCGGTGGCGCGCACGGTCGACGGCGACCAGATTGCGTACGCTGACCAGGCCATCCCGTAGTGGTGGCCTGCATCACCACGCCTTGTCGCCCGGCGACGGCGCCGCACGACAGGAGCAGGGTCGCATGTCCACCACCGCCGGGGCCGAGCGCGGCAGATTCCGCGCATGGCTGCTAGAGGGCCTGTCCGACATGGCCAGGCACCAGCACCAGCAGCCCGGCGCCCCAGCACAGGAGGGCGCCCACAAGGGCCAGCGCTGGTGGCGGGTGATGTGCCTGACGGGTGTCGACTACTTCTCGACCCTCGGCTACCAGCCGGGCATCGCGGCGCTCGCCGCCGGGCTGCTGTCGCCCATCGCGACCGTCGTGCTGGTGATCGTGACGCTCGCGGGCGCGCTGCCCGTCTACCGCAGGGTCGCCGAGGAGAGCCCGCACGGAGCGGGCTCGATCGCGATGCTGGAGCGGCTGCTGTCGTTCTGGAAGGGCAAGCTGTTCGTGCTGGCCCTGCTGGGCTTCGCGGCCACCGACTTCCTGATCACCATCACCCTGTCGGCGGCCGACGCCTCCACCCACCTGGTGGAGAACCCGCACTTCTCGGCGGCCCTGGGCAGCCACCAGATGATCATCACGCTGGGCCTGATCGCGCTGCTCGGCGCGGTCTTCCTCAAGGGCTTCCTTGAGGCCATCGGGGTGGCCGTGGTGCTGGTCGGGATCTACCTGGCGCTCAATGTCGTCGTGGTCGCGAACGGGCTGTGGCACGTGCTGACCGCCGCGCACCTGGTGACCGACTGGACGCAGGGGCTGACCGCGGAGCGCGGCAACGTCTTCGTGATGATCGGCGTCTCGCTGCTGATCTTCCCCAGACTCGCGCTGGGCATGTCCGGCTTCGAGACCGGGGTCGCGGTGATGCCGCTCGTCGAGGGCGACCCGGACGACACCGAGGCGAAGCCCACGGGCCGGATCCGGGACACCAAGAAGCTGCTGACGACCGCCGCGCTGATCATGAGCGTGTTCCTGATCACGACCAGCTTCATCACCACCGTGCTGATCCCCAAGCAGGACTTCGAGGCGGGCGGCCCCGCCAACGGCCGCGCGCTGGCGTATCTCGCGCACCAGAACCTGGGCTCCGGCTTCGGCACGGTCTACGACTTCTCCACCATCGCCATCCTCTGGTTCGCCGGCGCCTCGGCGATGGCCGGCCTGCTCAACCTGATGCCGCGCTATCTGCCGCGCTACGGCATGGCGCCGCACTGGGCGCGCGCGGTGCGGCCGATGGTGCTGGTCTTCACGCTGGTCGCCTTCCTGGTGACGTGGATCTTCGACGCCAGCGTCGACAAGCAGGGCGGCGCGTACGCGACCGGTGTGCTGGTGCTGATGAGCTCCGCGGCCATCGCGGTGACCATCGCGGCCCGCAAGGCGCGGCAGCGGCGGTGGACGATCTGCTTCGGCGTGATCGCGGTGGTCTTCCTCTACACGACCGTGGTCAACGTGCTGGAGCGGCCCGACGGTGTGAAGATCGGCGCCTGCTTCATCGCGGGCATCATGCTGGTGTCGTTCCTGTCCCGGCTGGCCCGCGCCTTCGAGCTGCGGGTCACCAGCGTGGAGCTGGACCCGATGGCCGAGCGGTTCGTGCGGGACATCGCCACCCGCAGGGTGCGCTTCGTCGCCAACGAGCCGGGGCTGCGGGACGCCGCCGAGTACCGCGACAAGCTGCACCAGATCCGGCTGGACAACGACATCCCGCAGGAGGACGACCTCGTCCTGGTGGAGGTCACGGTGCTGGACGCGTCGGAGTTCGAGTCGGCGCTGACCGTGCACGGCAACGTGCTGCACGGGAAGTACCGGGTGCTGTCGCTGGAGAGCCCGTCGGTGCCCAACGCGCTGGCCGCGCTGCTGCTGCACGTACGCGACATGACCGCGTGCAAGCCGCACATGTACTTCGAGTGGACCGAGGGCAGTCCGTTCGCGAACTTCCTGCGCTTCTTCCTCTTCGGCCACGGCGAGGTGGCCCCGGTGACCCGGGAGGTGCTGCGCGAGGCGGAGCCGAACCGGGCGCGCCGGCCCAAGGTGCACGTCGGCTGATCCGGTCACTCCAGGCCCGAGGCGCGGAAGAGCGCGCGGGCCTGCGCGGTGTCGGCCGCGGCGGCCGGCCCGCACACCGCCGAGGGGTCGGCCAGCAGGCCCGCGGTGTGCGACCGGCGGGCACCCGCGTCCAGCTCGTGGCGCAGGAACGGGCTCTCGGCCACGGCGGCCGCGTCGACCTCGACGCGGCCCCCCGCGTCGTCGCGCAGCACCAGGCGCCGGTCGGTGCCGCCCACGAGCCGGGCGCCGACCAGGTGGTCGATCCGCACCCGCCGGGTGCGCAGCAGCGTACGGACCGCGAGGCGGCCGCCGCCCGCCGTGATGCGGGGCGGCAGCAGCACCGCGAACAGCGCGGCCGCCAGGCCCGTCCACAGCAGGGCGCGGGGCATCGTCAGGCTGCCGGCGGCGGCGTCCAGTGCCAGGGCCGTGGCCAGCAGCGCGCCGGGCAGGGCGAGGGCGAGACGCAGCCGGGCGGGCCGGTCGCGGTCGGAGCCGCGTACCGGCCCGGCACCGCGTCCTCGGGAGGGGCGGCGGATCGGTGGGGAGGGGTATCCGCGCTGCACACTGCCGACGCTAGGCACCGCCGGCGGCCGGCGGACGCCCGTTGACACCGCCCTGACGCCACCGCCCGCGATCCTGACGCTTCTCTTACGGCCGGTGCGCCGCGGCCCCCGGGCGCAAGCCGCTCAGCTCCAGCCGTACAGCTCCTTGAGCCGGTTGACCACCAGGTTGAAGCGGCCGCGGTCCAGGGCGCACGCCTCGCGGCGCATGCCCTGCTCGTGCAGGCGCAGCACCCGGTCGACGTCGACCCAGGAGTCGCGGCCCTCGCGGTCCCAGGGTCCCGCGCCGATCGCGACCCACTCGCGGTCGTGGTCATGGCGCTTGCTGGAGAGCTGGACGGCCAGCAGGGTGCCGGCCGCCTCGCGCGCCACGACCAGCACCGGGCGGTCCTTGCCGCGGCCGTCGTTCTCCTCGAAGGGCACCCAGGTCCAGACGATCTCGCCCGGGTCGGGGTCGCCGTCGTGGGCCGGGGCGTAGGCGGTACGTACCCGGCCCACCTGGCGGGCGTCGGCCTCGGTGGTGGCGTGCGGTCCCGCGGCGCCGGGGAACTCGGGGTGGCTGTCGGTGAAAGTCGTCACGCCCCGACGCTATCGGGCCGTCACCAGCGGTCGTGCACCTGTGCCCGGATACGCCGGTGGTACAGGTCGCGTACGCCGTCGAGGACCGCGGGCGGCAGCTCGGGCAGCGCGGCGGCGGCCGCGTTCGCCCTGGCCTGCGCGACCGAGCGCGCCCCGGGGATCACCGAGGTCACGCCGGGCTGCTGGATGATCCAGCGCAGCGCGGTCTGCGCGGCGGTGGCGCCGTCGGGGGCCAGCGCGGCGAACTCCACCGCGGCCTCGATGCCGGTCTCGTAGTCGACGCCGGAGAAGGTCTCGCCCTGGTCGAAGGCCTCGCCGTGCCGGTTGTACGTGCGGTGGTCGTCGGCGGCGAAGACGGTCTCGCGGGTGTACTTGCCGCTGAGCAGCCCGGAGGCCAGCGGCACCCGGGCGATGATGCCGACGCCGGCCGCTGCCGCCGCGGGCAGCACCCGCTCCAGCGGCTTGAGCCGGAAGGGGTTGAGGATGATCTGCACGCTCGCCACGCCGGGGCGGGCGATGGCGGTGAGCGCCTCGTCGCAGGTCTCGACGCTGACCGCGTAGGCGGCGATGCGCTGCTCCTCGACCAGGGTGTCGAGGGCGTCGTAGAGCGCGTCGGAGCTGTAGACGGCGGTGGGCGGGCAGTGCAGCTGCACCAGGTCGAGGGTGTCGACGCCCAGGTTGGCCCGCGAACGGTCGTTCCAGGCACGGAAGTTGTCGAGGGAGTAGTTCTCCGGCCGCTGTTCGGCGCGGCGGCCCATCTTGGTGGCGACGAAGATCCCGGCGTCCGGCCGGTCCTTCAGGTAGCGGCCGATCAGCTGCTCGCTGCGGCCGTCGCCGTAGACGTCCGCGGTGTCGAAGAAGGTGACGCCCGACTCGACGGCGGCGTCCAGTACGGCGATCGCGTCGGCTTCCTGCACGTCGCCCCAGTCGGCGCCGAGCTGCCACGTTCCCAGACCCACGACGGACACCGCACGGCCGGTGCTGCCCAGTACACGCTGTTCCATGCGCCCGATGCTACGTCGCTCCCGGCCCGGCCCCGCGCGGGACAGGACCGGGAGCGAACCGGTGCACCGGGCTCAGCCGGACAGCCCGTTCAGCGCCCTGTTCAGGTCCAGGACGTTGACGCGCGGCTCCCCGAGGAAGCCCAGGTCGCGGCCGTGGACGTGGCCGGCGACCAGGGTGTGCACCTGCTCCGGTGACAGGCCGCGGGCCTTGGCGACCCGGGCGACCTGCTCGTAGGCGTAGGCGGTGGAGATGTCGGGGTCCAGGCCCGAGCCGGAGGCGGTCAGGGCGTCG
>NZ_CAJSLV010000084.1 GCF_907177275.1 Actinacidiphila cocklensis | reverse complement strand
GCCGCGGGCCCGCCGTCCGCGCGGGCCGCGAGCCCGCGGGCCTCGGCGGCGGGCCACAGGGCGTCGAGCGGCACGCGCAGGTCGCGCACCTCGCGGGCGGGCAGGCCCAGCAGGGCAGGCCCGACGCCGGGGGCGAAGCGCAGGCCCGCGTAGCTGCTGCCAGGACGGTCGGCGACGACGTACGCGGCCGTGTCCGGGCCGGCCACCAGCAGGGAACCGTCGTGCCAGATCAGGTCCATGCAGCCGTCGGGCAGCACGCGGTAGGGACCGCCACCGCTGTCGGTGCGCGTCCACAGCGTCGCCCCGGGCGCCAGGGCCGCCCGTTCCCGATACCCGCTCACCCCTCCATGGTGCCCGCGTCAGCTCCGGTCGTGCCCGCCCCAGGGCGACTGCTGCGGCGGGACCGGGGGCATCGGCGGCGGCGCCGGCGGGCGGGGCGGAACGATCGGGGCGGGCGGGGCCGGCTTCGGGCGGCGGGCGCGCAGCCGGGAGCGTACGTCGCCGTGCGGCAGCACGTCGACCCAGCGCTCGGGGTACTCCGCGGGCGGGTCGTCGTCCTCCTCGGCAGCCGCGGCCTGCCGGGCGCGGCGGGCGGCGGCGCGTGCGACGACCTCGGCGGCGGCGGCGACCTTGAGCCGGTCGTTCTCCTCGCGGGCCGCGGCGGTGGCGAGCGAGGGCCAGATCCGGTCGACGGCCGCGTTGACGGCGGCGCCGACCAGGACGGCGAAGGCGGACACCCCGATCCACAGCAGCACGGCCACCGGCGCGGCGAGCGAACCGTAGATCGTGTGGCCCTCGACGGCGTGCGTGAGGTAGATCCGCAGGACGAAGCTGCCCACCACCCACATCAGCAGCGCGACGAGCGCGCCGGGCACGTCCTCGTACCAGGGCGCCCGTACGGGTACGGACACGTGGTAGAGCGTGGTGAGGAAGGCGACCGACGCCAGCAGGACGAACGGCCAGTACAGCACGTGCACGGTGCCCGAGGTGCCGGGCACCAGGTCGTTGACCGCGCTCGGGCCGACCACGATCATCGGCAGCACGGCGGCGCCCAGTATCAGCGCGACCACGAACAGGCCGAGCGACATCAGCCGGGTGCGCACGATGCCCCGGCGGCCCTCCAGGCCGTACATGATCGTGATGGTGTCGACGAAGACGTTCACCGCGCGGGAGCCGGACCACAGGGCGATCAGGAAGCCGAGGGATATCAGGTCCGGGCGGCGCCCGTGGAAGACGTCGTCCACCAGGGGTTTGACCAGTTGGTTGACGCCCTTGTCGGACAGCACGGTCGAGGACGCGCTGAGGATGTTGTGGCGGATGTGGTCTATGGTGTCCAGGCCGACGACGGTGTCGACGTAGCCGAGCGCGCCCACCAGGCCCAGCAGCAGCGGCGGCAGGGAGAGCAGCACGAAGAAGGCCGCCTCGGCGGCGAGTCCGGTGACCCGGTACTCCATGCAGGAGTCGACCGTGTCCTTGAGCAGGAGCCAGCCGACCTTCCGCTTGGAGACGTTGCGGTACAGCACTCTGGCCCGCCGCCATCGGCTCGGACGCCGATGGCTTCTTTCTTCTGCTGCTTGCACGCCCTTACGTTAGCTGGCATGACTGCCCCCACTCACACGGTGACGAACCAGGTTCCGCCCCTGGCCGGCCATGACGTGTACGGCACGGACACCGCCCTGACCGAGGCCGTCGCGCGCCACGCGGACGCGGCCAGGCTGCCGGAGATCACCGAGGAGCTGTCGCTGCTCGGGGTCGCCGCGGGTTCCGCACAGGCGCAGAAGTGGGGTGAGGAGGCGAACACGTACTCCCCCGTGCTGCGCACCCACGACCGCTACGGCAACCGCGTCGACGAGGTCGACTTCCACCCGGCCTGGCACCGGCTGCTCGGGCACGCCGTCACGGCGGGCCTGACCGACGCCTGGTCACGGCCCGACGGGCATCTGCGGCGGGCGGCGGGCTTCCTGGTCTGGTCCCAGGTGGAGGCCGGGCACGGCTGCCCGGTGTCCATGACGCACGCGGCGGTGCCCGCGCTGCGCACCGACCCGGTGCTCGCCGCCGAGTGGGAGCCGCGGCTCGGCTCGCGCGTCTACGACCCGCGGCTGGTGCCGGCCGACGCCAAGCCCGGTGCGCTGTTCGGTATGGGCATGACCGAGAAGCAGGGCGGCTCGGACGTACGTGCCAACACCACCGTCGCGCGGGCGCTCGCCGAGGAGGGCGCGTACGCGCTCACCGGGCACAAGTGGTTCTGCTCCGCGCCGATGTCGGACGGCTTCCTGGTGCTGGCGCAGGCGCCCGGGGGGCTGACCTGCTTCCTGCTGCCGCGGGTGCTGCCGGACGGCACGCGCAACGTCTTCGCGATCCAGCGGCTCAAGGACAAGCTGGGCAACCGCTCCAACGCCTCCTCCGAGGTCGAGTTCCGCGACACCTGGGCGCGGCGGGTCGGCGAGGAGGGCCGCGGTGTCGCCACCATCATCGAGATGGTGGCCGCGACCCGGCTGGACTGCGCGCTCGGGTCCGCCGCACTCATGCGGCAGGCCGTCGCGCAGGCGGTGCACCACGCGACGTACCGCAGCGCGTTCGGCGGGCCGCTGATCGACAAGCCGCTGATGCGCAACGTCCTGGCGGACCTGGCGCTGGAGTCCGAGGCGGCCACGACGACGGCGCTGCGGCTCGCCGCGGCGCACGACGCCGACACCGAGCAGGAGCGGCACTTCCGGCGGCTGGCGGTGGCGGTGACGAAGTTCTGGGTCACCAAGCGGTGTCCCGCCGTCGCGGCGGAGGCGCTGGAGTGCCTGGGCGGCAACGGCTACGTCGAGGAGTCGGGGATGCCGCGGATCTTCCGGGAGTCCCCGCTGAACTCGGTGTGGGAGGGGTCGGGGAACGTGCAGGCGCTCGACGTCCTGCGGGTGCTCGGGCGCGAGCCGCTCGCGGTCAACGCGTTCCTCACCGAGGTGGGGCTCGCCCGGGGCGCCGACCACCGGCTCGACGCGGCCGTCAAGGACCTGCTCACCGAGCTGGGCGACCTGGACGGGGTCGAGGTCCGTGCCCGCCGCATCGTCGAGCGCATGGCGCTCGTCCTGCAGGGGTCCCTGCTCGTGCGGTTCGCACCGCCCGCGGTCGCCGACGCCTTCTGCGCCTCGCGCCTGGGGGGCGACTGGGGCGCCACCTTCGGCACCCTCCCGGCCGGCCTCGACCTGCCCGCCGTCCTGACCCGTGCGACCCCGGCTGCGCCGTAGCCCGCGACGGCAGGCGTCCGGAGGGGGTGGTGCCGCGCCGACTCGGCACCACCCCCCGTCCGTGACGCAGCGTCAGGGTCCGCCCAAAGCGCCCATGAGCGCAATAGTTGCAGCCGGTTGCACCGTTCTGGTTGCGGCAAAGCCGAGCGGTCCCGGTCCGCGCCCGGGCACCATGGCAGGAACGGCAGAACGGAGATGTCGTGCCACACCTTCCGATCGGCTTCGGGCGGCTGGAGCGGACCGACGTCCGTATGTCCCCGCATCTGCTCGCCTCCGTACGGGCGGCCACCCTCGCAGGTGACGTGCCGCCGGAAGCGCCCCGCGCGGTGATCGGCGCGTCCTGGGAGCGCACCCTTGGCCACGGGGTGGACCCGGACATCGGCCGGCACAACGGGCTGCTGGGCGCCGACGAGATCGAGCACCGCAGGCGCAGCACCCCGATCGGCGACGTCCTGCCGGTGCTGCGCGAGGGCCTGGTCTCGGTGGCCGACGCGGCCTGGCACATCATGGTGGTGACCGACGCCGAGGGCCGGGTGCTGTGGCGGGACGGCAGCCACGCCGTCCGCAGGAGCGCCGACCGGCTGGGCTTCGCCGAGGGCGCCTCCTGGTCGGAGGAGGTGGTCGGCACCAACGCCATCGGGACGGCGCTGATCACCCGCGCACCGATCCAGGTGCACTCGGCCGAGCACTTCGTCCGCACGCACCACGGCTGGACGTGCGCCGCCTCGCCGCTGCACGACCCGCGGGACGGCCGGCTGCTCGGCGTGGTGGACGTCAGCGGGCCGGCGGCGACGGTGCACCCGGCGACGCTGTCGCTGGTGTCGGCGGTGGCGCGGGTCGCGGAGGGCGAGCTGCGCTCGCGGCACTGGGCCTCGGTGGAGCGGCTGCGGTCGGTCGCGGCGCCGCTGCTGGCCGGGATCGGCGGCCAGGCGCTGGTGGTCGACCGCAACGGCTGGACCGCCGCGTCGACGGGTGTCGCGCCCGCCGAGCGGATCGCGCTGCCGGCGTCGGTGGCGGCCGGGCAGATGTGGCTGCCGTCGCTGGGCCTGTGCCGGCTCGAACCGCTGCCGGGCGGCTGGCTGATCCGGGTGGGCGGCCGGGAGCGGCCGCCGGCCGCGAGCCGGGTGGTGGTGGACGTCAGCCGCCCGGCCGGCTGGACGGTGACCGTGTCGGGACCGGCGGGCAGCTGGTCGCAGGCGCTCAGCCCGCGCCATGCGGAGCTGCTGTACGTCCTGGCGCTGCACCGGACCGGCCGTACGGCGGCGGAGCTGGCCGGCGACCTGTTCGGGGACCCGAGCCGTACGGTGACGGTACGGGCGGAGATGTCCCGGCTGCGCAGGAACCTGGCCGGGGTGCTCGCGCACCGGCCGTATCGTTTCTCCGAGGCGGTGGAGGTCGAGCTGCTGCGCCCCGACCGCCTGCCGGACCTGCTGCCGCACTCGGTGGCGCCTGCGGTCCTGGCGAGCCGTGCACCCGGCTGACCTGCCGTGCAGCGCGGTCGCCGGCGCCCGCTGCCGTGCCGGGAGCGGGCGGGGCGGCGGCACGGCCTCCGCTTAGGGTGTGCGCATGAGCACCGCCGTGACGACCTGGTCCCTCGAACTGAACGCGCCGGAAGAGCTGCGGCCCGCGACCCTGCCCGGGGACGGTTCCGGTGTCCGGATCGTGCGGGCCGAAGTCCCCTCACCGGACTTCCAGCGCTTCCTCTACACCGCGGTGGGCACCGACTGCTCGTGGACGGACCGGCTGCCGTGGCCGCCGGAGCGGTGGCGCGAGGTGCTGGAGCGGCCGGGCAACGAGCTGTGGGTGGCGTACGAGCGCGGCACTCCGGCTGGATACATAGAGCTGGCCGGGCAGGACGAGGGCGTCGTCGAGATCGGGTATTTCGGGCTGCTGCCGGACTTCCGCGGCCGCGGCATCGGCGCCCACCTGCTGTCGTACGGCACCGCGCGGGCCTGGGACCTGGGTGATCGCTGGCAGACGCGGCCTGCGACCCGGCGGGTGTGGGTGCACACCTGCTCGCTGGACGGGCCGTACGCGCTGGACAACTACCGGCGGCGCGGTTTCACGGTCTTCGACACGGTGACCGCGGTACCGAGCGTGCGGCCGCGCCGCCCGCTCGGCGCCGGAAGTGACGCATGACACAGTTTCTCGAATGGTGAGATTATCTAGTCCACATAGTGGATACCGGTGGACTCGCCCGAGACCTGCATGCCACGCTTTCGTCATGTCACGCACTGGAATCGCCTTGGTAGGTCGGCCGCACGTCGACTTCTGCCGCGTGTCCAGCGCCATCTGTCCGGCGGGCTGACCGCACAGCCGCACCGCTCCGCCATCCCCGTCGTCGTGGATGCACGGGAGTTCCCCTTGTGTCCGCCGCGCCTGCCCCACAGCTCTGCGTTTCCCCAGGCCACAGGGTGCTCCCGCGCCGAAAACGACCGTATTCGAGCCTGCCAGAAGGACGCATCGCCATGGCATCCAACCCCGCCACCCCGCAGCCGCCGGCCGGGGGTCAGCCCAGCACCGCCCCCGCAGGACGTCGCAAGACGACCCGGCACCGCGGTGAAGGCCAGTGGGCCAAGGGCCACTTCACTCCGCTCAACGCCAACGAGCAGACGAAGAAGGACGATGACGGTCTCAACGTGCGGACGCGCATCGAGACGATCTACTCCAAAGCGGGTTTCGACTCCATCGACGGCGCCGACCTGCGCGGCCGGATGCGCTGGTGGGGCCTCTACACCCAGCGCCGCCCCGGGATCGACGGCGGCCGCACCGCGATCCTGGAGCCCGAGGAGCTCGACGACCGCTACTTCATGATGCGGGTCAGGATCGACGGCGGCCGGCTCACCGTGGCCCAGCTGCGGGTGATCGGCGAGATCTCGCAGGAGTTCGCCCGCGGTACCGCCGACATCACCGACCGGCAGAACGTGCAGTACCACTGGATCCGCATCGAGGACGTACCGGAGATCTGGCGCCGCCTCGAGTCGGTGGGCCTGTCCACCACCGAGGCCTGCGGTGACACCCCGCGCACCGTGCTCGGCTCCCCGGTGGCCGGCATCGCCGAGGACGAGATCATCGACGGCACCCCGGCGATCGACGAGATCAAGGCCCGCTACATCGGCAGCAAGGAGTTCTCCAACCTGCCGCGCAAGTTCAAGACCGCGATCTCCGGCTCGCCGCTGCTCGACGTGGTGCACGAGATCAACGACGTGTCCTTCGTCGGCGTGGAACACCCCGAGCACGGCCCGGGCTTCGACCTGTGGGTCGGCGGCGCGCTGTCCACCAACCCGCGGCTGGGCGAACGGCTCGGCGCCTGGGTGCCGTTGGACGAGGTGCCCGATGTGTGGGCCGGCGTGGTGGGCATCTTCCGCGACTACGGCTACCGGCGGCTGCGGCACCGCGCCCGGCTGAAGTTCCTGATGGCCGACTGGGGTCCGGAGAAGTTCCGCCAGGTGCTCCAGGACGAGTACCTCAAGCGCGAGCTGGTCGACGGCCCGGCTCCGCAGATGCCGACCCAGGTGTGGCGGGACCACATCGGGGTGCACCGGCAGAAGGACGGCCGCTTCTACGTCGGCTTCGCCCCCCGGGTCGGCCGGATCGACGGCACCACGCTGACGAAGATCGCCGCGCTGGCCGAGGGGCACGGCTCGGAGCGGGTCCGTACCACCACCGACCAGAAGATGCTCGTCCTGGACGTCGAGGAGTCCAGGGTCGAGTCGCTGGTCAGCGGGCTGGAGTCGCTCGACCTTCAGGTACGCCCCTCGCCCTTCCGGCGCGGCACGATGGCCTGCACCGGCATCGAGTTCTGCAAGCTGGCGATCGTCGAGACCAAGGCGCGCGGCGCCTCGCTGATCGACGAACTGGAGCGCAGGCTGCCGGAGTTCGACGAGCCGATCGCGATCAACATCAACGGCTGCCCGAACTCCTGCGCCCGTATCCAGACCGCCGACATCGGTCTGAAGGGCCAGCTGGTCACCGACGCCGACGGGCAGCAGACCGAGGGCTTCCAGGTGCACCTGGGCGGCAGCCTCGGCATGGAGCCCGGCTTCGGCCGCAAGGTGCGCGGCCTGAAGGTCACCTCGGCCGAACTGCCCGACTACGTCGAGCGGGTGCTCACCCGTTTCCAGGCCGAGCGCACCGACGGCGAACGCTTCGCCCAGTGGGCGGCGCGCGCGTCCGAGGAGGCGCTGTCGTGAGCGAGCGAGCCGCCCCGTTCTACTGCCCCTACTGCGGGGACGAGGATCTGCGTCCGTCCGAGGAGGCCCACGGGGCCTGGGAATGCCGGGCGTGCAGCCGTGCATTCCAGTTGTCGTTCCTCGGGCTGCTGGCCAGGAGGCCGGCCGCCGACACCCCGCAGGGAGGCGCTTCGTGACCACCGCACCGTATACGGCACAGGACCTGCAGCAGCTCGCCGAGCAGGCGGGCCGCGACCTTGAGGACGCGTCCGCGCTCGACGTGCTGCGCTGGGCCGCCGACACCTTCGGGCCGCGTTTCTGCGTGACCTCCTCGATGGAGGACGCCGTGGTGGCGCACCTGGCGTCGCGGGCGCTGCCCGGAGTCGACGTCGTCTTCCTCGACACCGGCTACCACTTCCCCGAGACCATCGGCACCCGGGACGCGGTGGCGGCGGTGATGGACGTCAACGTCATCACCCTCACCCCGGTGCAGACCGTCGCCGAGCAGGACGCGCAGTACGGCCCCAGGCTGCACGACCGCGACCCCGACCAGTGCTGCGCGCTGCGCAAGGTCGCACCGCTCGAAGCGGGGCTGAAGGGCTACGACGCCTGGGCGACCGGGCTGCGCAGGGACGAGTCGCCGACCCGGGCGAACACCCCGGTCGTCGCCTGGGACAGCAGGCGGCAGAAGGTCAAGATCGCCCCGATCGCACGCTGGACGCAGGAGGACGTGGAGGCCTACGTCGCCGAGCACGGCGTGCTCACCAACCCGCTGCTGATGGACGGCTACGCCTCCGTCGGCTGCGCGCCCTGCACCCGCCGGGTGCTGGAGGGCGAGGACGCCCGCGCCGGACGCTGGGCGGGGATAGGCAAGACCGAGTGCGGTATCCACCAGTGACGGCACCCCAGGAGCAGGAGACCCCGATGACCACCGGCGCCACCGTTTGGCTCACCGGGCTGCCGAGCGCGGGCAAGACCACCATCGCCACCGCGCTGGCGGAGACGCTGCGGGCGCGGGGCAGCCGGGTCGAGGTGCTGGACGGCGACGAGATCCGCGAGTTCCTGTCCGCGGGCCTGGGCTTCACCCGTGAGGACCGGCACACCAACGTGCAGCGGATCGGCTTCGTCGCCGAACTGCTGGCCTCGAACGGGGTGCTGGTGCTCGTACCGGTCATCGCGCCCTACGCCGACAGCCGCGAGGCGGTGCGCAAGCGCCACCAGGTGCAGGGCACCGGCTACGTGGAGGTCCACGTGGCCACCCCGCTCGACGTGTGCTCGGTACGGGACGTCAAGGGCCTGTACGCCCGGCAGGCGGCGGGCGAACTGACCGGTCTGACCGGGGTGGACGACCCCTACGAGGTCCCGGAGACCCCGGATCTGCGGATCGAGACGCAAGGCAGCACGGTGGAACAGTCCGCCGCAGCGGTGCACGCGCTGCTCGCCGAGAGGGGCCTCACGACATGACCACGACCGTCACGCACGCCGAGCAGAAGGACAGCCCGTACGCGCTGACGCACCTGGACGCGCTGGAGTCCGAGGCGGTGCACATCTTCCGCGAGGTGGCGGGGGAGTTCGAGCGGCCGGTGGTCCTCTTCTCCGGCGGCAAGGACTCGATCGTCATGCTGCACCTGGCGCTCAAGGCGTTCGCGCCCGCCGCGGTGCCGTTCTCGCTGCTGCACGTGGACACCGGGCACAACTTCCCCGAGGTCCTCGACCTGCGGGACCGCACGGTGGCCGAGCACGGGCTGCGGCTGCACGTGGCCAAGGTGCAGGACTACATCGACGACGGGCGGCTGCGCGAGCGCCCCGACGGGCTGCGCAACCCGCTGCAGACGGTGCCGCTGACCGAGGCGATCTCCGCGCACCGCTTCGACGCGGTCTTCGGCGGCGGGCGGCGCGACGAGGAGAAGGCCAGGGCCAAGGAGCGGGTCTTCTCGCTGCGCGACGAGTTCTCCCAGTGGGACCCGCGCCGGCAGCGCCCCGAGCTGTGGCAGCTGTACAACGGCCGGCACGCGCCGGGCGAGCACGTCCGGGTCTTCCCGCTGTCCAACTGGACCGAGCTGGACGTGTGGCAGTACATCGCCCGGGAGGGCATCGAGCTGCCGGAGATCTACTTCGCGCACGAGCGTGAGGTCTTCAGCCGCGACGGCATGTGGCTGACCGCGGGCGAGTGGGGCGGCCCCAAGGACGGCGAGCCGGTCGAGACCAGGACGGTGCGCTACCGCACGGTCGGCGACATGTCCTGCACCGGCGCGGTCGACTCCGAGGCCACCACGCTGGAGTCGGTGATCACCGAGATCGCCGCGTCCCGGCTGACCGAACGGGGTGCCACCCGCGCCGACGACAAGATGTCGGAGGCGGCGATGGAGGACCGCAAGCGCGAGGGGTACTTCTAACCATGACCAGCACCACGAGCCCGCTGACCGCGGAAGAGCTGTCGGCGACCACTCTGCTGCGGTTCGCCACCGCCGGGTCGGTCGACGACGGGAAGTCCACCCTGGTGGGCCGGCTGCTGCACGACTCCAAGTCGGTGCTCAGCGACCAGCTGGAAGCCGTCGAGCGCGCGTCGCTCGGCCGCGGCCAGGAGACGCCCGACCTGGCGCTGCTCACCGACGGCCTGCGGGCCGAGCGGGAGCAGGGCATCACCATCGACGTGGCGTACCGCTACTTCGCCACCGCGCGCCGCCGGTTCATCCTGGCCGACACGCCCGGCCATGTGCAGTACACGCGGAACATGGTGACGGGTGCCTCGACCGCCGAGCTGGCCGTGGTGCTGGTGGACGCCCGCAACGGGGTCGTCGAGCAGACCCGCAGGCATGCCGCGGTCGCGGCGCTGCTGCGGGTGCCGCACGTGGTGCTCGCGGTCAACAAGATGGACCTGGTGGACTACGCGGAGCCGGTCTTCGCCGCCATCGCCGAGGAGTTCACCTCCTACGCGGCCTCGCTGGGCGTCCCGGAGATCACCGCGATCCCGATCTCCGCGCTGGCCGGCGACAACGTGGTGGAGCCGTCGGCGAACATGGACTGGTACGGCGGCCCGACGGTGCTCGAACACCTGGAGACGGTCCCGGTCAGCCACGACCTGACCGGCTGCCCCGCGCGCTTCCCCGTGCAGTACGTGATCAGGCCGCAGACCGCGGAGCACCCCGACTACCGCGGCTACGCGGGCCAGATCGCCTCGGGCCTGCTGCGGGTCGGCGACCCGGTGACCGTGCTGCCCTCGGGGCGTACCACCACCATCTCCGGCATCGACGCGCTGGGCCGGAGCGTGCACACCGCGTGGGCGCCGCAGTCCGTCACGGTGCTGCTCGCCGACGACCTGGACGTCTCGCGCGGCGACCTGATCGCGCCGACCGGCTCGGCGCCCGCGGTGACCCAGGACGTCCGGGCCACGGTGTGCCATCTGCACGAGCGGCCGCTGCGGATCGGCGAGCGGGTGCTGCTCAAGCACGCCACGCGTACGGTCAAGGCGATCGTCAAGGCGCTGCCGTACCGGATCGACCTGTCGCACGGGCTGGCCCACGACAACGACCCGGCGGCGCTGGAGGTCAACGACATCGGTGCGGTGCAGCTGCGCACCGCGGAACCGCTGCCGATCGACGCCTACGCGGACTCGCGGCTGACCGGTGCGTTCCTGCTGATCGACCCCGCGGACGGAACGACGCTCACCGCCGGCATGGCGGGCGAGGCGTTCGCGGAGCCCCCGTCTGCTGCCGGTGGCGCGGCCGGCGACGAGGGATGGGACTTCTGACCATGGCTCAGGAAGCCTTCTCGGGATTTGCGAAGGAGGGCGGGCGCGTCGGCAGCGGCTCGCTCGGCTCGGGTACGGGCGGGGTCGCACGATGTGCGGGCTGACCCGGCACACGGCGGTTCGCGGCACAGCCGCGGCCGTCGGCGTACGACCCTGTCGCGCTCTGCGCGCCCCGATGCACCGCCTTCGAAGACCTGACGAACTTCCGGCCGCGCCCTAGCGCGCGACACGCCGGGCCTGACGAGAGGACACACCCGTGTCTGCGCACCTCCGTTCCGCGTCCCGTACCTCCGCCTCGCGCCACAGACTCGTCGCCGTGGCCGCCGCCCTCCCGCTGCTCCTCGGCGCACTCGCCGCCTGCGGCTACGGCTCCGACAAGAAGTCGGACGACTCGGACACCTCCGCACCGGCCGCCGCTGCCGGCGGTTCCGCCACCGCGTCGAAGCTCTCGACCGACGAGGTCAAGATCGGCTACTTCCCCAACCTGACCCACGCCACCGCTCTGGTCGGGCTCAAGGAGGGCTTCTTCCAGCAGGAGCTGGGCAGCACCAAGATCAAGGAAGCCACCTTCAACGCGGGCCCCGCCGAGATCGAGGCGCTCAACGCCGGCTCGATCGACATCGGCTGGATCGGCCCCTCCCCCGCGATCAACGGCTACACCAAGTCCGGCGGCAGCAACCTGAAGATCATCGCGGGTTCCGCGTCGGGCGGCGTGAAGCTGGTGGTCAACCCGGCGAAGATCAAGACCCTGGCCGACGTCAAGGGCAAGAAGATCGCCACCCCGCAGCTGGGCAACACCCAGGACGTGGCCCTGCTGAACTGGATCAAGTCGCAGGGCTGGAAGGTCGACGCGCAGAGCGGCAAGGGCGACGTGTCGGTGGTGCGCACCGACAACAAGATCACCCCCGACGCCTACAAGAACGGCTCCATCGACGGGGCGTGGGTGCCGGAGCCCACCGCGTCGAAGCTGGTCAAGGAGGGCGCCAAGGTGCTGCTCGACGAGAGCACGCTGTGGCCGAACAAGCAGTTCGTGATCACCAACGTGATCGTGTCGCAGAAGTTCCTGTCCGCGCACCCGGACGTCGTCGAGGCGGTGCTGCGCGGCTCGGTGAAGACCAACGCGTGGATCAAGGCCAACTCCGACAAGGCCAAGGCCGACGCCAACGCCCAGCTGGAGAGGCTGACCCAGAAGGCGCTGCCGGCCGACGTCCTCGACCCGGCGTGGCAGTCCATCCAGGTGCTCGACGACCCGCTGGCCGCGACCGCGAAGTCCGAGGCCGACCACGCGGTGTCCGCAGGCCTGCTCAAGTCCCCGAAGCTGGACGGCATCTACGACCTGACGCTGCTCAACAAGGTGCTCAAGGCGCAGGGCCAGCCGGCGGTGGACGCGGCGGGCCTGGGCGCCCAGTAGCCGCGGGGACCACCGGCAAGCAGCAGCAACCGACCAGCTGATCGATCCGAGAACCCCAGGAGGTGACACCCATGGCCGACACTCTCACCAGTGCCGCCGCGCAGAGCGCGGAAAGCGCCGCGCACGCGGCCAGGCTCGACCATGTGTCGAAGGCGTTCGGCAGGCCCGGCGGCCGGCAGCTCGTGCTGGACGACATCACGCTCGATGTGCGCCCCGGCGAGTTCGTCTGCCTCCTGGGGGCCTCGGGATGCGGCAAGTCGACGCTGCTGAACCTGGTCGCGGGACTCGACGAGCCGACCGCCGGGAGCATCACGACTCCCGGCGGCCGGCCGGCCCTGATGTTCCAGGAGCACGCGCTGTTCCCGTGGCTGACCGCGGGCAAGAACATCGAACTGACGCTGCGGATGCGCGGGATGCCCCGCGAGCAGCGCCGCCCGGAGGCCGAGCGGCTGCTGTCGCTGGTCCGGCTGGGCGGGGCCTACGGCAAGCGGGTGCACGAGCTGTCCGGCGGTATGCGGCAGCGGGTCGCACTGGCCAGGGCGCTGGCCCAGGACAGCCAACTGCTGCTGATGGACGAGCCGTTCGCGGCGCTGGACGCGATCACCCGGGACGTGCTGCACGACGAGCTGACCCGGATCTGGTCGGAGACCCAGCTGTCGGTGCTGTTCGTGACGCACAACGTGCGGGAGGCGGTACGGCTGGCGCAGCGGGTCGTGCTGCTGTCCTCCCGGCCCGGCCGGATCAACCGCGAGTGGGCCGTCGACATACCGCAGCCGCGCCGGATCGAGGACGCGGCGGTGGCGGACCTGTCCGTCGAGATCACCGAAGAACTGCGTGGGGAGATCCGCCGTCATGGCCAGCACTGAGACGTCCGGCGCGAAGGACGCCGCCCCCCTGGAGGACGAGCCGCGGCAGGCGGACGACGCCGCGGCGGTCGAGCGGCACAAGCGGCACGACCTGTCGGGCCTGGAAGCCGGCCTGGACGCGCTGGACGCCGTCGTCGTCAAGCGCGCGCCGATCGGGCAGGTGCTGGTCAAGAAGGTGCTGCCGCCGATCAGCGCGGTGCTGCTGGTGCTGGTGGTGTGGCAGCTCGCCGTCTGGGCGAAGGTCGCCGACCAGACGAAGCTGCCCAGCCCCTCCGCGGTGGGCCAGGAACTGGCCGACCGGTGGAACGCCGGCGACCTGTTGTCGATCATCTGGACCAGCGTGTCGCACGGCCTGCTCGGCTTCGTCGCCGCGCTGGTCATCGGCACCCCGCTGGGCCTGGTGGTGGCCAGGGTGCCGTTCATCCGGGCCGCGATCGGGCCGATCCTGTCCGGGCTCCAGTCGCTGCCGTCGGTGGCGTGGGTGCCGGCCGCGGTGATCTGGCTGGGCCTGAACAACTCCACGATGTACGCGGTCATCCTGCTCGGCGCGGTGCCGTCGATCGCCAACGGCCTGGTGGCCGGCATCGACCAGGTGCCGCCGCTGTACCTGCGGGCCGGCCGCACCATCGGCGCCACCGGGCTGCGCGGGGCGTGGTTCATCCTGCTGCCGGCCGCGCTGCCCGGCTACGTTGCGGGCCTGAAGCAGGGCTGGGCCTTCTCCTGGCGGTCGCTGATGGCCGCCGAGCTGATCGCGTCCTCGCCCGACCTGGGGGTCGGCCTCGGCCGCTATCTGGAGAACATGCGGGAGGGCTCCGACATGGCGGGCGTCTTCCTCGGCATCCTGCTGATCCTCTTCGTCGGTATCGCCATCGACCTGATCATCTTCAGCCCGCTGGAGCGCTGGGTGCTGCGCTCCCGCGGACTGACCGCGCGGAGCCAGTGACCGTGCGCCCCGGCCTGTCCACGCCCCCGCTGCTCGTCATCGCGCACGGCTCACGGGACCCGCGGCACGCGGCGACCGTGCACGCCCTGACGCGGCGGGTCGCGGCGGCCAGGCCGGGGCTGCGGGTGGACACCGCCTTCCTGGACTTCAACGCGCCCTCGGTGCCGCAGGCGGTCAGCCGGCTGGCGGCCGACGGCGTACGCGACGCGGTGGCGCTGCCGCTGCTGTTGACCCGGGCCTTCCACGCCAAGACCGACATCCCCGCGGTGCTGCGCGAGTCCACCGCCGCGCTGCCGTCGCTGCGGCTGCACACCGCAGACGTCCTGGGGCCTGCCCCGCTGCTGACGGCCGCGCTGGAGCGCCGGCTGTCCGAGGCCGGGCTGCGGCCCGGCGACCGCCCGTCGACCGGCGTCGTGCTGGCCTCGGCGGGCTCCACCGATCCGGAGGCGAGCGCGGTGATCGCAGCAATCGCGCGGGAGTGGCGGCACACCGGTTGGTGCGCCGTGCGGCCCGCGTTCGCCTCCGCGTCCCTGCCGCGCACCGAGGACGCGGTCAGGGCACTGCGGGCCGAGGGCGTACGGCGGATCGCCGTGGCGCCGTACGTGATCGCGCCCGGTTTCCTGCCCGACCGGATCGCCCGCGGCGCCCGCGAGGCGGGCGCGGACGTGCTGGCGCCGGTGCTGGGGGCGGCCCCCGAGGTGGTCGCGCTGCTGCTGCGCCGCTACGGCCAGGCGCTGCGCCCCGCCGCCGGGCAACTGCTCTCCGCCTGAGCCCCTCCGCTCCCCCGTACGGGGTCTGGCCTGGGCCTTCGCCGCTGTAGGTGTAAGGGGCACACACCCGGGATGGTGGGGTTGTCCCCACCCCCTGAGGGGGAGATGGCCCGCCGTGAAGTCACCAGCAGGCCGGATGGGTGGGGACGTCCACTCCCCGTAGCGTCCTTGGTGGAAGGAGCGGCCCGGCGCCGCCACCCGAGACGATCCTTACAAGGGGGACACCGTGAGTCGCGCTCGCGCACACGGCAGCAGGATGGGCATCGCGGCATCGATGGGCAGTTGGAGCGCCCGGCACCGGTGGGCGGCCGCGGGCGGCTGGCTGCTCTTCGTCGTCCTCGCGGTCTTCGTCGGCCAGTCGGCCGGCCGGGTCGACGTCGACGAGGACCGGTCGATGCCCGGCGAGGTCAGCCAGGCCGCCACCATCAACGACGACGCGGGGCTCAAGCCCCCGGCCGGCGAGATGGTGCTCGTCCAGGCCAAGGGCGCGGGCAGCGCCACCGACCCGGGCTTCCGTACCGTGGTCGGCGAGGTGATGACCGCGGTCAAGAGCACCGGCAAGGTCACCGCGGTCACCTCGCCGTACGACACCAAGTCGATCTCCGCGGACGGGCGTTCCGCGCTGGTCCGGTTCGACGTGGTCGGCGACCAGAAGACCGCGGCCGACCGCATCGACCCGGTGCTCGACCAGGTCAAGCAGGTACAGGCGAAGCATCCGGACCTGCGCGTCGAGGAGTTCGGCGACGCGAGCGCGGAGAAGGTGCTCAACGACGCCTTCGGCAGCGACTTCAAGACCGCCGAGTTCTCCGCGGTGCCGCTCGCGCTGGGCATCCTGCTGATCGCCTTCGGCGCGCTGGTCGCGGCCCTGCTGCCGGTGGCGCTGGCGATGACCGCCTTCGTCGCGGCCGGCGGTGTGGTGGCGCTGGTCAGCCACCTGGTGCCGATGAGCGACACCGCCAACTCGGTGATGCTGCTGGTCGGCCTCGCGGTCGGCGTCGACTACTGCCTGTTCTACCTGCGCAGGGAGCGCGAGGAGCGGGCCGCGGGGCATGACGCCGACACCAGCCTGCGGATCGCCGCCGCCACGTCGGGCCGGGCCGTCCTGATCTCCGGCATCACCGTGATCGTGGCCATGGCGGGCATGCTCTTCACCGGCATCGGCGACTTCAAAGCCATGGGTGTGGCCACCATGATCGTGGTCGCCATCGCGATGTTCGGCTCGGTCACCGTGCTGCCCGCGCTGCTGTCGCTGCTCGGCCACCGGGTCGAGAAGGGCCGCCTCCCGTTCCTGAACCGGCGCAGGAAGCAGGCCGCAGGACGTCCCGCGGCGCCCGGCAACAGCCGCTTGTGGCGGACCGTGCTCGGCCCTGTGCTGCGCCACCCCAAGGCCGCCACCGTCATCGCCGGCGGCGCGCTGCTGGCGCTGGCACTGCCCGCGTTCGGGATGAAGACCGCGAACCTGTCGATGCAGCAGGAGCTGGGCGACAGCCTGCCGATCATCCAGACCTACGAGCACATCGACACCGCCTTCCCCGGCGGCCCCGACCAGGCCCACGTGGTCGTCAAGGCCGCCGACATCGACTCCCCCGCGGTGAAGCAGGCCATCGCCGACTTCCGCGCGGAGGCGGTCTCCTCCGGCGCGAGCAAGGGCCCGGTGACCGTCACCGTGCACAGCGCGCAGAACGTCGCCAGGATCGACGTACCGCTGGAGGGCGGCAGCGACCGCGCCAGGGCGGAGGCCGACGTGAAGCTGCTGCGCGACCACGTGCGGCCCGACACGCTCGGCAAGGTCGCGGGCCTGCAGGCACCGGTCACCGGTGAGACGGCGGGCTCCATGGACTTCACCCACAAGATCACCAGCAGTGTGCCGCCGGTCTTCGCCTTCGTGACCGTCTTCGCCTTCCTGCTGATGCTGCTGTCCTTCAGGTCGCTGACCATCGCGGTGACCTCGATCGTGCTGAACCTGCTGTCGGTCGGCGCCGCCTACGGGATCCTGACCGCGGTCTTCCAGCACGGCTGGGGCGCGTCGCTGGTGGGCGCGCACGGCACCGGCGCGGTGGTGGCCTGGCTGCCGCTGTTCCTGTTCGTGATCCTCTTCGGGCTGAGCATGGACTACCACGTCTTCGTGGTCTCCCGGATCCGCGAGGCGCGGATGCGCGGCCTGTCCACCAAGGGCGCCATCGAGCACGGCATCACCACCACCGCGGGCGTCGTCACCAGCGCCGCCGTGATCATGGTCGCCGTCTTCGCGATCTTCGGCACCCTGTCGATGCAGAGCATGAAGCAGATGGGCGTCGGCCTGGCCTTCGCGGTGCTGATCGACGCCACCGTGATCCGCGGGGTGCTGCTGCCGGCGGTGATGACGCTGCTCGGCGACCGGAACTGGTACCTGCCGCGCTGGATGCACCGGCTGCCCGACCTCACGCACGACGAGTCGGCCCTGCCGCAGCCGCCGGCCGCCGCGCCGCACCCGGCACAGCAGTTGCCCGACCGCGTCTGACCTGGTCGCCTTGCGACGGCAGTGCCCCCGTACCGATGCGGTACGGGGGCACTGTCAGTGGTCGCGGTTACGGTGGAGAGCATGACCGTACGGGAGAGCAGCGCAAGCGGAACGACGGTGACGGGCGCCGACGAGGTCGAGCGCGGTCTTGAGCGGCACCGGGTGGAGCTGACCGGTTACTGCTACCGGATGCTCGGCTCCGCCTTCGAGGCGGAGGACGCGGTGCAGGAGACGCTGGTGCGCGCCTGGCGTGCCGCCGACCGGTTCGAGGGCCGCTCCTCGCTGCGGTCGTGGCTGTACCGCATCGCCACCAACGTCTGCATGGACAGCCTCAACGCCGGCAAGCGCCGCGCCAGGCCGATGGACCTCTCCCCCGCCTCGCACGCCGACGCGGTGCTGCCCGATCCGACGTCGGACGGGATGTGGGTGGAGCCCGCGCCCGACGGGCGGGTGGTGCCCGAGGGCGGCGACCCGGCCGACGTGGTGGTCTCCCGGGAGACCGTCAGGCTGGCCTTCGTGGCCGCGCTCCAGCATCTGCCACCGCGGCAGCGGGCGGTGCTGATCCTGCGCGAGGTGCTGGCCTGGAAGGCCAGCGAGACCGCGGAGCTGCTGGAGACGACCGTGGCGTCGGTGAACAGCGCGCTGCAGCGGGCCAGGGCCACCCTGGCGGAGGCCGGCGCCTCGGCCGACACCGCGGTGCGCGACGCGGCGCTCGACGAGGAGCGGGAGGCGCTGCTGGCCCGCTACGTCGACGCCTTCGAGCGGTACGACCTGGCGTCGCTGACCACCCTGCTGCACGAGGACGCGGTGCTCAACATGCCGCCGTATCCGATCTGGGTGACCGGCCACGCCGACATACGCGACTTCATGGCGACCGTCGGGGCGGGCTGCGCGGGTTCACGGCTGGTGCCGGTCGAGGCCAGCGGGCTGCCGGGCTTCGCGCAGTACCGCTCGACGCCCGAGGGCACCTTCCGGGCGTTCGCGCTGCAGGTGATCGAGACCTCCGACGGGCGGATCAGCACGATGACGTCATTCCACGACGCCGCCCGGCTCTTCCCGCTCTTCGGTCTCCCACTCGAACTCCCCGCCGAGCCCGGCGAGTTGGACGAGCATCCGCAGCCCGGGTGACGCACCGCACAGCCGCACCCGGTAGCCGGTGCGGCCTGCGGCGAGCCGCAGTCTGGCGAGCGCGCCGAGGGTCGCGGTCGTGGCGGGGAGCCCCGCCGCGTCCACGCTGACCGTCGTCGGCTCGCTGTGACCTGCGGTGTTCTCCGTGCCGGGAGCCGCCGTCACCAGTTGTCCTCCTTGCGCAGGGCCGCCGAGCAGCGGGCTTCGCAGATACCGACCGCCCGCGCGGTGCGAAGTCATCGCTCACCGGGGTACGTATTCGGAGCGGATTGGCGGCAGACCAGGCGCGAATCGGGGGCGCACCAGTGGGAGACTTGCCGTTGTCCGTACACATGGGCGATGACAACGGCATATGCAGGTGGGCGGGGGCGGCGGGCTGCCGGTCCCGGCCGTCGGACTCGGAGGGGTCGGAGCATGGCGGCAGCGGTGTTCACGCAGGAGCGGGCGCAGGCCGTGCTGGAGTCCGCCGGCCACCCGTCGGCCGACCTGCTCTCCTTCGGGGAGAACGCGGTCTTCGCCGCGGGCCGGCTGGTGATCAAGGTGGGCCGCGGCGCCGACCTGCTGGACCGCGCCCGCCGCGAGGTGCGCACCGCCGACTGGCTCGCCAAGCACGATGTGCCCGCGGTGCGTTCCGCGGAGTCCGAGGTGCGGCTGGTCGACGGCCACCCGATCACCTACTGGCAGCGGCTCCCCGAGTCGCTGCGGCCGGCGGAGCCCGCCGACGTGGCCCCGCTGCTGCGGCTGGTGCACGCCCTGCCTGAGCCGGACTTCGGGCTGCCGCCGCGGGATCTGCTGGGCGGCGTCGAGCGCTGGCTGCGGCTGGCGGGTGACGCGATCGACCCGGCCGACGCGGCGTTCCTGCGGGCGCGCAGGGACCGGCTGGCCGCGGCGGTCACGGAGTTGGTGCCGCACCTGCCGCGCGGCCCGATCCACGGCGACGCGCTCCCCCGCAATGTCCACATCGGCCCGGACGGGCCGGTCCTGGTGGACCTGGAGACCTTCTCCTCCGACCTGCGCGAGCACGACCTCGTCGTGCAGACCCTCAGCCGCGACCGCTACGGGGTGTCGCAGGCCGCGTACACGGCCTTCACCGCCGCCTACGGCTGGGACGTCGCGGAGTGGGAGGGCTGCGACGTGCTGCGCGGGGCGCGGGAGACCGCGGGCTGCGCCTGGGTCGCCCAGCACGCGGCGGCCAACCCGGCCGCGCGCAGCGAGTTCCGGCGCCGGGTGGCGTCGCTGCGCTCCGGCGACACGACGGTGCGCTGGTACTCCTTCTGAGGGATCACTTTCTGCAATTGCAGGGCGGCCGCCCTGAGTTTGCGGCACCGCCATGCCTGGCACTATCTCTATCACCGGTGTAAGACTTAACAGGTCGTCCGCTTCCGGGTGACTCCCCTGCCGGGAAAGGGAATCGGCATGCCCAACACACTCGCGGGGCAGCGGAGCACGCTCCTGCTGCTCACGAGCGTCGAACTCCTCGTCTTCCTCGACTCCTCCGTCGTCAACCTCGCGATGCCGAGCATCGGCAAGGCGCTCGGCATGAGCGTGGCCACGCTGGTCTGGGTCAGCAGCGCCTACCAGGTGACCTTCGGCGGCTTCCAGTTGGGCGCCGGCCGCACCACCGACCGGCTCGGCATGCGGCTGATGTTCCAGACCGGCCTCGCCGTCTTCACCGCGGCGTCGCTGCTGGCCGGCCTCACCCATACGGGCTGGGCGCTGATCGCCGCACGGGCGCTCCAGGGGGTCGGCGCCGCCATCCTCATCCCGGCGGAACTCGCCCTGATCACGGCGGTGTTCACCGAACCGGAGGCCTACCGGCGGGCGTTCGGCGTGTGGAGCGCGATGGGCGCAGTCGGCGCGGCGGGCGGAGTCGCGGTGGGCGGGGTGATCGTTTCCGCGCTCGGCTGGCAGTGGGTCTTCCTGGTCAACGTGCCGATCGGCGTGCTGGGACTGCTGGCCGGCAGCAGGCTGCTGCCGCGCGACGGCATCGACCTGCGCGCGGTCCGGCGCGGCGAACTCGACCTGCCCGGCATGGTCACCGGCACCGGGTGCCTGCTGCTGGCGGTCTACGTCGCCACCAAGGGGGCCGAGGGCTCGCTGGACCTGCGGCACTGGCTGCTGGCGGGGCTCGCGGTGCTGCTCGGCGCGGCCTTCGTCCTGGCCGAGCGGCGGGCCGCGACGCCGGTGCTGCCCTTCCGGCTCTTCCGCACCCGCGACATCACCGGTTCGGCGCTGGCGAACTTCCTGGTCGGCGCGGCGCATGTGCCGGTCTTCGTCTTCCTGTCGCTGTACTTCCAGGAGGTGCACCACTACAGCGCCGTCAGGTCGGGGCTCGCGGTGCTGCCCATCGCGGTGGCCGGCATCCCGGTGGCGCGGCTGCTGATCCCGCGGGCGCTCAGGGCGGTCGGCCCGCGGAGGGTGCTGGCCGGCGGGATGGCCCTGCTGACGGTCGCGCTGCTGCTGCTGTCCAGGATTCCCGCCCACGCGGACTATGCGGCGGACTTCCTGCCCGCCGCGTTCGTCTTCGCGGTCGGCCTGCCGGCCTGCTTCGTCGGCGCGACGATGCCGGCGATGCGGGCGGCTGCGCCGGACGAGACCGGGATCGTCTCCGGCCTGGTCAACACCGCGCAGCGGCTCGGCGCCGGGCTGGGGGTGGCCGTCCTGGCCGCCGTCGCCACCTCGCGCACCGCCCACCACGGCGGTGCGCCCGCCGACGCGGTCAACGCGGGCTTCCACCTCGCCTTCCTGGGCGCGGCGGGGGTCGCTGCGCTGGGCTTGCTGGTCGCCCTCGCGTCCCTCCGTGAGCCGCCCCGGGCGCCGTCTCCCGCGACGGCGACCCCCCACGCCGCGCCGGCCCCGACGGACTGACCCCTCCGGGCGGTGCACCTTGCAAGAAGGCAACGCCACCGCAAGTGGCACCCCCGAAGGGTCACGCCGCAGCGTGCAGGGGCCAGTCGCCCGGGATCGGCTCAGCGCCGGCGTCCTGGCGGCGCAGCCAGGACGTGAAGTCCTCGGCCCAGGCGGCGTACCAGCCGCCTTGCGCCTCGTGGAGGTCCCACAGGTCCGCGGAGCCCGCCTCGGGGAAGCGGGCGGCGAGTGCCCGGGCCACCCGCACCGCGGCCAGCGCGTCGGCGCCCGCGTCGTGGGCGCCGTCGAGCACCACGCCGTAGACCGCGCACGCAGCCTCCAGCGTCCGCTTGCCGCGGCGGTACTTGTCCAGCGCCCGGTCGATGACGAGCGGGTCGACCACCGGTCCCGGCCGCCCGCCGGGGGCGACCAGCGGCGGCAGCGCGTAGCGGCGCAGCTCCGCGTCCAGCAGCGTGAGGTCGAAGGGCGCGTTGTAGACCACGACCGGGACCTGCACGGCCCAGTAGCCGCGCACCGCGTCGGCGATCTCGGCCACCACCTCGGGCGCCGGGCGCCCCTCCGCGGCGGCGCGGGCGGTGCTGACGCCGTGGATGGCCGTGGTCTCCGCCGGTATCGGCACCCCGGGGTCGGCGAGCCAGGCCCGGTGCCGCACGGGCTGGCCGTCCTTGACCTCGGTGACCGCCGCCGTCACGATCCGCGCCTGCCGCGGATCGGTCCCCGTGGTCTCCAGGTCGAAGCCGACCAGCAGATCCTCGTGCCATGCCATGCCGAGTCCCCTTCCCGCCCCGTTGTCCCGCCTTGCCCTGCCATCATCGCCTGCACCACTGACACTCGGGACGGCCGCCCGGGCAGTCGGCGCCGCGGGGTCAGGACACCGGCCGGGCGTCGGTCCAGATGCTCTCGAACTCCTCGCGGTAGACCTCGAAGAGCCCGCTGTCGGCCGGCCGGTCCTCGGCGACCACCCGCCGCGACCCGCCGCGCAGCACCATCACGGGCACCTCCATGCCGCGTGCCCTGCGCAGATACGACTGCACGACCGCGAGCCCGTCGCCGCTGTCGCCGTCGACCAGGTAGGCGGTGAAGCGCGGGGTCTCGTCGAAGACCTGGATCTCGAACGCGCCCGGGTCGCGCAGCCTGGCCCGCACCCGCCGCATGTGCATGATGTTCATCTCGACCGAGCGGCTCATCTCGCTGCGGCCGAGGCCCAGTTCGCGCTCCCGGCGGCGCACCGCGCTGCTCGCCGGGTTGAGGAACAGCAGCCGTACCCGGCAGCCGGCCTCGGCGAGCCGGATGAGCCGCCGCCCGGAGTAGTTCTGCACCAGCAGGTTCAGCCCGATGCCGACCGCGTCCAGCCGCCTGGCGCCGGCGAAGAGGTCCTCGACGGGCAGCTGGCGCTGCAGCCGCACCCGGTCGGCGTAGACGCCGACGACGTCGGAGAAGCGGTCGGCGACCAGCTCCTCGATCGCGTCGACCGGCAGCCGCTGCGCGGCCGTACGGGCGTCTCCCGCGCCCAGCAGTTCCAGCAGCCGCGCGCTGGCGCGCTCCGCCTGGTCCAGGACCGTGCGGGACAGCGCCCGGTTGCGGGAGACGACATGCCGGGCCACCTCCAGCTCGTCCAGGGCGAGTTCGAGGTCGCGGCGGTCGTCGAAGTACGGCTCGAAGCACGGCCAGTGCTGGACGACGAGCTCCCGCAGCTGCGGCAGCGTCAGGAAGCTGAGCACGTTGTCGTCGGCCGGGTCGAGCAGGAAGCCCTTCCTGCGGCTCACCTCCCGTACGGCGACGGCCCGCTGGACCCATTCGTGGCCGGCGGGCCCCGCCGCGGCGACCACCCACTCCTCGCCGTGCACGGGTTCGTAGATGGGGCGCAGCACCGCGTTGACGACGGCCCGCAGCCGCTGCTCGACCAGGTTCAGCCAGACGTACGCGCGGCCGGCCCGGCGGGCGCGGGTGCGTACCTCGGCCCAGGCGTCGGCGCCCCAGTCCAGCTCCGCTCCGATCTCCATGGGCTGGGCGAGAGTGACCGCTCCTTGCGCCGCCTCGACAGTGGTGTCGTGCTGGTCACCCTGCTCACCGCCTCCCGGGAGCATCAGACCTCCGGACGTCACCACTTCACCGCCTCCCACCCCCGTCCACGATCAAGGAAGGGTACTGCGGTGCGGGGGCTGTCGCAGCAGTATCGACCCTACTTGACTACTACCGGACAACCCCATCACTCGTACGGTCGCTGCCTGTTGTGGCTGTGTCACCCTCGGCAGGGAGCTGGTGGGAGGATGACGATTCGGAAACCTTCGGCAACGGCGCCGCCGGGTGCGAGGACCAGGTGACCGGGGCGTGCGCCCGGTCAGGAGTGGAAGAGTCTCGACATGCAAGTCTGGCCGGGTCAGTCCTACCCCCTCGGCGCCACCTTCGACGGAGCGGGCACCAATTTCGCCGTCTTCTCCGAGGTGGCCTCGCGTATCGAACTGTGCCTGCTGCACGACGACGGGTCGGAGACGGCGGTCGAACTGCGCGAGGCCGACGCCTTCGTACGGCACGCCTACCTGCCGGGGGTGATGCCCGGTCAGCGGTACGGCTTCCGGGTGCACGGCCCGTACGATCCGGCGCGCGGGCACCGCTGCAACTCCGCGAAGCTGCTGCTCGACCCGTATGCCAAGGCGATGAGCGGCGACATCGACTGGGACGAGTCGGTCTACGGCTACCGCTTCGGCCACCCCGACTCGCGCAACGACCTCGACTCGGCCCCGCACACGATGACCTCGGTCGTGGTCAACCCGTACTTCGACTGGGCCGACGACCGCGCGCCGCGGATCGACTACCACCGGACGGTCATCTACGAGGCCCACGTCAAGGGCCTGACGATGACCCACCCAGGCCTGCCCGAGGAGATCCGCGGCACCTACGCGGCCCTCGCGCACCCTTCCGTGATCGGCCATCTGGTGGAACTGGGCGTCACGACGCTGGAACTGATGCCGGTCCACCAGTTCATCCAGGACCACCGGCTCAGCGACGCCGGGCTCGCCAACTACTGGGGTTACAACACCATCGGATTCTTCGCGCCGCACCACGCGTACGCCTCGCTGGGCGACCGCGGGCAGCAGGTGCTGGAGTTCAAGACCGCGGTCAGGGCGCTGCACCGGGCCGGCATCGAGGTGATCCTCGACGTGGTCTACAACCACACCGCCGAGGGCAGCCACCTCGGCCCGACCCTGTCGCTGCGCGGCCTGGACAACGCCTCGTACTACCGGCTCGGCGGCGACAAGCGCTACTACACCGACACCACGGGCACCGGGAACTCGCTGCTGATGCGCAGCCCGCACGTACTCCAGATGATCATGGACTCGCTGCGCTACTGGGTCACCGAGATGCACGTCGACGGCTTCCGCTTCGACCTCGCGGCGACCCTGGCACGGCAGTTCCACGAGGTCGACCGGCTGTCGTCGTTCTTCGACCTGGTCCAGCAGGACCCGGTGGTCTCCCAGGTCAAGCTGATCGCCGAGCCGTGGGACGTCGGCGAGGGCGGCTACCAGGTCGGCAACTTCCCGCCCCTGTGGACCGAGTGGAACGGCAAGTTCCGCGACACCGTGCGGGACCTGTGGCGCGGCGAGAGCGCCACGCTCGCCGAGTTCGGCTCCCGGCTCACCGGCTCCTCCGACCTCTACCAGGACGACGGGCGCCGCCCGCTGGCCTCCATCAACTTCGTCACCTGCCACGACGGCTTCACCCTGCGCGACCTGGTCTCGTACAACGACAAGCACAACGAGGCCAACGGCGAGAACAACAGGGACGGCGAGAGCTTCAACCGCTCGTGGAACTGCGGGGCGGAGGGCGCCACCGACGACCGGCAGGTCAAGGCGCTGCGGCAGCGGCAGATGCGGAACTTCCTCGCGACGCTGATGCTGTCGCAGGGCGTGCCGATGCTCTCCCACGGCGACGAGTTCGGCCGCACCCAGGGCGGCAACAACAACGCCTACTGCCAGGACAACGAACTGGCCTGGATCACCTGGCCGGACAAGCAGGGCACCGGCGAGGAGGCAGACGAGGCGCACCGGATGCACGAGTTCGTGCGCACGATGGTGTGGCTGCGGCGCGACCACGCGGTCTTCCGGCGGCGCCGGTTCTTCCACGGGCGGCCCGTGGAGGGCACCCACGACGAGCTGTCCGACATCGCGTGGTTCACCGCGGAGGGCGGGGAGATGACGCAGCGCGAGTGGCAGGCCGCGCACGCCCGCTCGCTGGTCGTCTTCCTCAACGGCAACGCCATCTCGGAGCCGGGGCCGCGCGGCGAGCCGGTCACCGACGACTCCTTCCTGCTGATGTTCAACGCCGCGCCCCGCGCCCAGGAGTTCCTGGTCCCGGTCAACCACGGCAAGGAGTGGCAGCTGATCGTCGACACCGAGCGCCCGGAGGGCGTGCCCCCGGGCGCCGGCGAGCGGGTCGCGGCCGGCGACCGTATCCTGCTGGCCGACCGCAGCATGGTCGTCCTGCAGCGGCCCGCCGACTAGGGCCTGGGGTGTCCCGCGGCTGCGCGTTTCCTCCGCCGCACGGGGCAGGCTCCAGGGGCAGAGCGGGCGGAACCGGGGTAGAGAGGTTGGCATGAGCGAAATGGCTGCGCCGAGCGCCACCTACCGAATACAGGTACAGCCCGGCTTCACGTTCGCCCAGGCGGCGGCCGCGGCACCGTATCTGGCGCGGCTCGGCGTCAGCCATCTGCACCTGTCGCCGGTGCTGGAGGCCGTGCCCGGCTCCAGCCACGGCTACGACGTGGTGGACCACACCAGGGTCAGGGCGGAGCTGGGCGGCGAGCAGGGCCTGCGGGAGCTGTCCCGCACGGCCCGCGACCACGGCCTCGGGCTCGTCCTGGACATCGTGCCGAACCACATGGCCGTCCCGGCCCCCGAGCACCTGAACGGCCCGCTGTGGGCCGTCCTGCGGGACGGCCCCGGCTCCGCGCACGGGGACTGGTTCGACATCGACTGGGCCGCGCTGGGCGGCAAGGTGCTGCTGCCGGTGCTCGGCGAGCCCCTGCCCGACGCCATGGGCGCGCTGTCGGTCGTCCGGGACAAGGCCGCGGGCGGCCGGGTGCTGCAGTACTACGACCACCGCTTCCCGCTGCGCGCGGGCACCGAGGGGCTGCCGCTGCCGGAGCTGCTGGAAGCGCAGTGGTACCGCCTGGCGTACTGGCGTACCGCCCGTACGGACCTGAACTACCGCCGCTTCTTCACCATCGCCGACCTGATCGCGGTCCGGGTCGAGCGGCCCGAGGTCTTCGCGGCCACCCACGCCACCGTGCTGCGGCTGCTGCGCGAGGGGGTGGCCGACGGGCTGCGGATCGATCACCCGGACGGCCTCGCGGACCCCGAGGGCTATCTGCGGCAGCTGGCCGAGGCCGCCGGCGGCCGCTGGACGGTGGTGGAGAAGATCCTGCAGCGCGACGAGCCGATGCCCGCGGGCTGGGAGTGCGCGGGCACCACCGGCTACGACGCGCTGGACCGGATCGACGGGCTGTTCACCGACCCGCAGGGCGCCGCCGACCTCGACGCCTTCCACCGCGACTACACCCGCGCCCCCGACGACCGCGGCGGCCGGTGGGAGCCGACCGTGCGCAGGGCCGCCCACCGGGTGGTCACCCTCGACCTGGCCGCCGAGGTCGCCCGGCTGCGCCGGACGGCCGAACGCGTCAGGGCCGGCCTGCCCGGCGCCCGGCCGTATCCCCCGGACGTGATGGACGACGCGATCCGCGAGGTGCTGGTGCGGGTGCCGGTCTACCGCCCCTACGTCCCGCCGGGCGGTCCCGCGGGCGCGGCGGACGAGGCGATGCTGGAGCGGGCCGCGCTCGGCGCCAGGGAGGCCCTCGGGCAGGGGCCGGGCGGCGCCGTGGACTTCGTACGGGACCTGGCGCTGGCCCGCCCCGCCGCGGGCCGGGGCACGGACCCCGCCGCCGACGCCGACGCCGACGACTTCACGGTGCGCTTCGCGCAGGTCGCCTCGGCGCTGCACGCCAAGTCCGTCGAGGACACCGCCTTCTACCGCTACACCCCGCTGCTGTCGCTGTGCGAGGTCGGCCGCGACCCGGGCCGGCCGGCCACGGCGCCGGCGGACTTCCACGCCTACTGCGCCGCCGTCCAGCGCGACCGGCCCACCACCGGCACGGTCCTGTCCACCCACGACACCAAGCGCAGCGCCGACCTGCGGCTGCGGCTCGCGGTGCTGTCCGAGCTGCCCGAGGTGTGGCGGGAGTGGATGGGGCGGCGCGAGGCGCGCGAGGCCCAGCTCGACTGCCCGCCCGCACCCAACCCGCAGGTGCGGTACACCGCGTACCAGACCGGCGTGGGCCTGGGTTTCTGCCACCCGGACCGGCTGGTGCCCGCGGTGCTCAAGGCCGTACGGGAGGCGGGGCTCCACACCACCTGGACCGAGCAGGACGAGGGGTACGAGAAGGCGGTCGCCGAGTTCGTCGAGCACGGCCCCTGCGGGGTGCAGGTCTACGACATCGGCGAGTTCGCCGGGCGGCTGGAGCCGTACGCCACCGCCAACTCGCTGGCCGCGGCCCTGCTGCACCTGACGATGCCGGGTGTGCCGGACGTCTACCAGGGCACCGAGTTCCCCGTGCACACCCTGGTCGACCCCGACAACCGCGGCCCGATGACCGGCCCGATGGGCGGCACCCAGCGGTTCGGCGTCGGTGGCACCCTGGACGGCCTGCTCGCCGGGCAGGTCCCGCGCGGCGCCGACGAGGCCAAGCTGCTCCTGACCGCGGTGGCGCTGCGGCTGCGCAGGGACCACCCGCAGTGGTACGGCCCCACCGGCGCGTACGACCCGCTGGCCGCCGACGGGCCGGCCGCGGACCACTGCGTGGCCTTCCTGCGCGGCGGCGGCGCGCTGACCGCGGTGACCCGGCTGTCCCGCCGCCTGGAGCAGGCGGGCGGCTGGCGGGACACCGTGCTGCCGCTCCCCCCGGGCCACTGGCGCAACCGGCTCGGCGCCGGTGCGTACCGCGGCCGGGTGCCGCTGGCCGAGCTGTTCGCGGACTCCCCGGTGGCACTCCTCACCCGCTGAGCGTGCCCGCGCCCCGGCCCTACGCCCCCGGCAGCGCGGCCTGGTCGGCCTCGGGGAGCCAGTGCCGGTCCGGGTCGTAGTCGAGCCAGGACTCCGCGGCCGCCGCGGCGGCGAAGGCGGCGAGCAGCCGGGGCAGCACCGCGTGCTGCTCGCCGGTGCGCCAGATCGCGTGCCAGGCGTAGAGCGGGGCCGGTCCCGCGACCGGGATCTCGCTCAGGCCGCTGCCGCCCGGCACCTCGACGTCCCCGCACAGCAGCGAGAACAGCTCGGGGTGGTCGGCGAGGTGGGCGAGGAAGGGGTCCAGGCCCAGGTTGATGCCGCCGAACTCGCCCGGCACGTCGAAGCGCTCGGTGAAGGCCCGCAGGAACTCCACCTTCGCCCGCGGCGCGGGGAACCACAGCCGCGCCGCCCGCAGCTCCTCCGGGCTCAAGGCGGTGGCGCCGGCCAGCGCGGCCGCCGTGCTCATCACGGCCTTGACCGGTTCGAGCCTGACCAGCCGCCGGGTGACACCGGCCGGCCACGGCTCGTCCAGCACGTGGGCGCGGCCGAGCGCGAAGTCGATCTCGCCGTCGCGCAGCCCGGCGAGCGCCGCGGGGAAGCCGGGCCGCAGGCTCAGCTCGATGTCCAGGTCCGGGTCGCGGGCGACGACCTCGCGGACCGTGCGCAGCGGCAGGAACATGTGGCCCCAGACGCTGACCCGCAGCGGCCGCTCCTCGTGCCGCGCGGCGGCCACCGCGGCCTCCCCCGCCCGCACCAGCTCGCGGGCCGGGTCGAGGAACCTGCGGCCCGCGTCGGTGAGTTCGACACCGTGCCCGGTGCGGTCGAAGAGCTTGCGGCCGAGCGCGTCCTCCAGCCGGGCGACCCGCTTGGACAGCGCCTGCTGGGTCAGGTACAGCTCGGCGGCGGCCTGCCCGAAGTGCAGCCGGTCGGCGGTGACCACGAAGGCCCGCACCTGCCCCAGGTCGAGATCCACCGCCGGCCTCCGTCCGTTCGCATCACGCCTGCCCGGTCGGCAGGACGATCACCTGCCGCAGGTTAACGCGTGCCGGACGGCTCGTGACGTACGCGATCAGGTCAGCGATGTCCTCCGACGTCAGCGTCTCGGGGAAGGCCTGGAACATCCCGTCGAGCTGCGCCGACAGCTCCGGGTTGTCGATGTGCCCGCCCAGCTCGGTGTCGGTCAGGCCCGGCTCGATGTTGGTGACCCTGACCCGGCGCGGCCCGAACTCGGCGCGCAGCGACGCCGACAGATGGGTCAGTGCCGCCTTGGTCGCGCTGTAGACCGCGTACCCGGGGAAGACCAGGTGCGCGCCGATCGACGAGACGTTGACCAGGTCGGCGGGCCGGCCCTCGGCCCCCGCGGCGAGCAGGTCGTCGCGGAAGGCGTCGATGATCCGCAGGGCGCCGGTGAGGTTGGTGTCCACCATCCGCGCCCACTCGTCGCTGCGGCCCGCGTCGATCGGGTTGGGCAGCATCACGCCGGCCGCGTTGACCACCAGGTCGGCGGGACCGTACGCGTCCCTGATCCGGGCGGCCGCGGCCCGCACCGAGGCGTCGTCGGTGACGTCCGCGGTGACCGCGAGCGCCTGGCCGCCGTCCGCGGCGATCTTCTCGGCGAGCGTGTCGAGCCGTTCCGCGCGGCGGGCCAGCAGCGCGACCTTCGCACCCTGCGCCGCCAGCAGCCGTGCGGTGGCCTCGCCCATCCCGCTGGCGGCGCCGGTGACGACGGCGGTGCGGCCGCTGAGGTTGCCGTATGCGGTGCTCATGGTGTGACTCCCTGGGGTGACCCGCCGTGCGGGCTCTGCCGTGCTGACTCCTCCACTGTGCGGCGGCCCGCGAAGCCCACCCAGGGCTCCCGTCTACCTGGGTCCGCCAGTACCAGGCTCCGGGTGCCGGAGCTGTCCTAGGCTCGTACCCATGGAGAACACACTGGGGGACTTCCTGCAGTCCAGGCGGGCCAGAATCCAGCCGGAGGACGTCGGCCTGCCGCCTTACGGCAGGCGCCGGGTGCCGGGGCTGCGCCGGGAGGAGGTCGCCCAGCTCGCCGGGGTCAGCGTCGACTACTACATCCGGCTCGAACAGGGCCGCGGCAAGAACGTCTCGGACGCCGTGCTCGACGCCGTGGCCAGGGTGCTGCGGCTCGACCCGACCGAGCACGAGCACCTGCGGGACCTGGCCAGGCCCGGCCGCACCGCCTCCACCGCGCCCTCCACCGGCGTACGCCCGGGGGTGCGGCTGCTGCTCGACGGCATGGCCGACCGCCCGGCCATGGTCATCGACCACCGCATGGAGGCGCTGGCCTGGAACGCCCTCGGCGACGCCGTCCACGACTTCGCGGGCGACACCGCCGGCCGCAACATGCCGCGCCGCGTCTTCCTCGACCCGCAGGCCACGGACATCTACCCGGACTGGCCCGCCGTCGCCGCCGAGACCGTCGCCTACCTCCGCTACCACGCGGGCCGGCACCCCGACGACCGGCGGCTCACCGAGCTGGTCGGCGAACTGTCCATGAAGAGCGAGCCCTTCCGCCGGCTGTGGGCCGACCACCTGGTCAGGGAGAAGACGTACGGCGTCAAGCGCCTCATCCACCCCGTCGTGGGCGAGCTGGACCTCGCCTACGAGACGCTGGCCCTCCCCGGCGACGCCGACCTGACCGTCATCATCTACACCGCCCCGCCCGGCTCCCCCACCGCGGAACGCCTCGCGGTCCTGGCCAGCTGGCACGCGGCGGCGCACCCGGCCCCCGCGGACGCCGTCACCCGCCAGCGGTGACAACCGGCGGTTGTCAATTGCGCAGGAAGGCTGTTGGACACGGGCTTTGACCTGCGGTTTTCCTTGGTTCAGCGCTGCGGAGCACACCGCACCGGATCGAGGAGCCGACGATGAGGGCACTGCTTCCCACGGGAGACCCGGCGACACTGGTCGTGCACGGCGAGGCCGAGGAGCCGCGGCCGGGGCCGGGCCAGGCACTGGTGAAGGTCGAGGCCTTCTCCGTCAACCGCGGTGAGGTCTTCCGGCTGCACGGCGCCCTGCCCGGCGTCGGCCTGCGGCCGGGCAAGGACATCGCGGGGCTGGTCGTGCAGGCCGCCGCCGACGGCAGCGGGCCGCGCGCCGGGCAGCGCGTCGTCGCCCACCCGCCGGGCGGCGGCTGGGCCGAGTACGCCGCCGTCGACACCGACCGGCTCGCCGTGCTGCCCGACACCGTCTCCTCGGTCACCGCGGCGGCCCTGCCGCTCGCCGGCCTCACCGCCCTGCGCCTGCTGCGCACCGCGGGCGGGCCGGCCGGACGCTCCCTGCTCATCACGGGCGCGTCGGGCGGAGTCGGCCACTACGTCACCGAACTCGCCGTCGCCGCGGGTGCGGACGTCACCGCGGTCAGTGCGACGCCCGAACGCGGGCGGCGGCTCGCGGAGTTCGGGGCGACCGTCGTGCACGACGTCGCTGCGGCGGGCGGCCCCTTCCACACCGTGATGGAGTCCGTCGGCGGCCCGGCGACCGCCCGCGCGCTCGCGCTGCTGCGCCCGCACGGTGAGCTGATCTGGTTCGGCCAGGCCTCCCGGCAGCCCGCCACGCTCGACTTCTTCGGCTTCTTCGACGGGCCGTCGTCGGCGACGATCCGGCACTTCCACTACGAGGACTTCCCCGAGTCGTACGGGGCCGACCTCGCGACGCTCGTCCGCCTTGTCGCCGCGGGGCGGCTGCATCCGGAGATCGGGCGGCTCTCCGACTGGTCCTCCACGGCGGAGGTGCTCTCCGATCTCCACGACCGTCGCATTGCAGGCAATGCGGTCCTCACGACCGCACCCTGACCGCGGCGCCCCGCCACCGCGGCGGGAAAGAGGCAACGCCACTGCAGGTGGGCAACCGTCACGGGGGCGTGAGGAGGGTGATGAGTGCGGCGGCGGGGCCGGCGAAGGTGGTGCGGGACCAGGCGAAGAGGGGGCGGCGCCAGGGCGGGGTGAGGGTGGTGGCGGGGGTGCCGGGGGGCACCGCGTAGGAGGGGACCACGGCGATCCCCGCCCCGGCCGCGGCCATGGCCACCGCCGTGGTCGTGTGCTCCGTGCGCACCGCGGTCCTCGGGGCGAACCCGGCCCGCTCGCAGGCCAGGTCGATGAAGGGCCGGCCGTCCACGACCGGCTCCATGGCGCAGCGGATCCAGTCCCGCCCGGCAAGCGCACCCAGCGTGACGGGTCCCGCTCCGATCAGCGGGTCGCCCGTGGGCAGCACGACGACGACCTCCTCGTCGCCGAGCGGCACCCGGGCCGCGGCCCCGTCCCCGCCGTGGCCGACGGCGACGTCGGCGACCCCGCGCTCCATGCTGTCGTCGAGGTCCTCGTCCCGCGCGTATTCGTGCAGCACCAGCTCCACGCCCGGCCGCTCGCGCCGCCAGCGCGCGAAGACCGGCGGCAGCAGCCCGGCCGCCACGGAGTGGACCGCGGCGACGTGCAGCTCGCCGCCGAGCACCCCCGCCGCGGCGCGGGCGGCCCGCTCGGCCTGGGCCGCGCTGCCCACGGCGACCTCGGCGTGCGGCAGGAAGGCCCGGCCCATCGGGGTCAGCCGCACACCCCGTGGCAGGCGTTCGAGCAGCGGGCCGCCGACGTACCGTTCGAGCGCCTTGATCTGGTGGGACAGCGCGGGCTGGGTGACGTGCAGCTGCTCGGCGGCCCGGGTGAAGGACCCCGCGGAGACGACGGTCACGAAGTACTCCATCTGGCGCAGGCTCATCCCGGCCCCCTCCCATAAACGTTCTGCATGACTGGTACACACATTAGGCCTTGGACTCATGGCACCGCCCCGCCGGAGACTGGCGGTCATGACGAGCGGAAACGAGCCGGACACGGCGGATGTCCTCGTGGTCGGCGGCGGTACGGGCGGCTACAGCACCGCCCTGCGCGCCGCGGCACTCGGCCTGGACGTGGTGCTGGTGGAGCGGGACCTGGTCGGCGGTACGTGCCTGCACCGCGGCTGCATCCCCAGCAAGGCGATGCTGCACGCGGCCGAACTGGTCGACGGGATCGCCGAGGCGCGGGAGCGCTGGGGGGTGAAGGCCACCCTCGACGCGGTGGACTGGCCGGCGCTGACCGCGACCCGCGACGACATCGTGGCCCGCAACCACCGCGGCGTGGAGGCCCACCTGGCGCATGCCGGGGTGCGGGTGGTGCGGGCGGCGGCCCGGCTGACGGGGCCGCGTTCCGTGGCGGCGGGCGGCCGGGAGTACACCGCGCGGCGCGGCGTCGTGCTGGCGACCGGGTCGCGGCCGCGGCTGCTGCCGGGGCTGGTCCCCGACGGGCGGCGGGTGGTCACCAGCGACGACGCCCTCTTCGCGCCGGGCCTGCCGGATTCCGTGCTGGTGCTGGGCGGCGGCGCGATCGGCGTGGAGTACGCCTCGCTGCACCGCTCGATGGGTGCCCGGGTGGTCCTGGTCGAGGCCGCGGAGCGGCTGCTGCCGCTGGAGGACGCCGAGGTGTCGCGGCAGTTGGGCAGGGGGTTGCGCAGGCGCGGGATCGAGCTGCTGACCGGCGCGCGGCTGACCGGCGCGGAGCCGTACGGGAGCGGCGACGGCGGCGGGGTGCGGGTCACCGTGCTGACGGACCGCGGGGAGACCCGGGTCCACGAGGTGGCGCGGCTGCTGGTCGCGGTCGGCCGGGAGCCGGTCACCGACGGGCTCGGCCTGGCCGCGGCCGGGCTCGCGACCGACGCCCGCGGTCATGTGGCGCCCGCCGACTGGGCGCGGCTGGAGACCGCGGTGCCCGGCATCCACGTGGTGGGGGACCTGCTGCCTCCGCCGTCGCCCGGGCTCGCGCACGCCTCGTTCGCCGAGGGGCTGCTGGTCGCGGAGGTCCTGGCCGGCGGCGCCCCGCGGCCGATCGACTACCCGGCGGTGCCGCGGGTGACGTATTCGAGCCCGCAGACCGCCTCGGTCGGCCTGACCGAGCAGCAGGCCCGCGACCGGGGGCTCGACGTGGTCGTGAACACGATGCCGCTGACCGCGGTCGCCAAGGGCATGGTGCACGGGCAGGGCGGCAGCGTGAAGGTGGTCGCCACCGGCGGCGGCGGGCCGGTGCTCGGTGTCCACCTGGTGGGACCGCATGTCTCGGAGATGATCGCGGAGAGCCAGCTGATCGTCGGCTGGGAGGCGGAGCCCGCCGACGTGGCCTGGCACATCCACCCGCATCCGACGCTGTCGGAGGCGGTCGGCGAGGTGTTCCTGACGCTGGCGGGCCGCGGGCTGCACCAGTCGGCGTGAGCGGCCGCCGGATTTGCGGCGAGTGAACTTCGTCTGAGCGGCCCGGTCCGCGGGCATGCATTGCCCGGGACCGACTGTCGCGGACCGGACGGGAGACGTGCGTGCTGTTCGAGGTGTGGGCGCCCCTTGCCCAGCAGGTGGAGATCCTGATCGACGAGCGCACCCATCGGCTCGACCCGGACCCGTCCCGCGAGGGCTGGTGGCGCACCGAGCTGTCCGCACCGGCGGGCACCCGCTACGCGTACGTCCTGGACGGCGGTCCGCCGCTGCCCGACCCGCGGTCGCGCCGGCAGCCGGACGGACCCGACGGGCCGAGCGCGGTCGTCGACCACGACGCCTTCGCGTGGTCGGCGCCCTGGCCGGGCCGCGGGCTGCCCGGCGCCGTCCTGTACGAGCTGCACATCGGCACGTTCACGCCCGAGGGCACTTTCGACGCGGCCGCCGAGCGGCTGCCGCACCTGGCCAGGCTGGGCGTCACGCACGTCCAGCTGATGCCGGTCTGCCCCTTCCCCGGCACCAACGGGTGGGGGTACGAGGGGGTGTCGCTGTGGGCGGTGCACGAGCCCTACGGCGGCCCCGAGGCGATGAAGCGCTTTGTCGACGCGGCACACCGCCACGGCCTCGGCGTGGTCCTCGACGTGGTGCACAACCACCTCGGCCCGTCGGGCAACCATCTCCCGCCGTTCGGCCCGTACTTCACCGACCGCCACCACACGCCCTGGGGCGACGCGGTGAACCTGGACGCGCCGGGCTCGGACGAGGTCCGCTCCTTCCTGGCCGGCAGCGCGCTGGCCTGGCTGCGGGACTACCGCCTCGACGGGCTGCGGCTCGACGCGGTCCACGCGCTGGTCGACACCCGCGCGCTGCACTTCCTCGAAGAGCTGTCCCTCGCCGTCGACGGGCTGTCGGCGGCGCTCGGCCGCCCGCTGTTCCTGATCGCCGAGTCCGACCTGAACGACCCGCGCACCACCGCCCCGCGCGAGGCCGGCGGCCTGGGCCTGCACGCCCAGTGGAGCGACGACTTCCACCACGCCCTGCACACCGCGGTCACCGGCGAGGCGCAGGGCTACTACGCCGACTTCGCCGCCGCGGGACCCGCCGCGCTGGCCAAGACCCTCGGGCACGGCTTCTTCCACGACGGCACCCACTCCTCCTTCCGCGGCCGCCACCACGGCCGCCCGCTGGACCCCAGCACCGCGCCCGGCCACCGGCTGGTCGGCTACGCGCAGACCCACGACCAGGTCGGCAACCGGGCCACCGGCGACCGGCTGACCGTGCGGCAGCTCGCCGCCGCCGCGGCCCTCGTGCTGACCTCGCCCTTCACGCCGATGCTGTTCATGGGCGAGGAGTGGGGCGCGACAACGCCCTGGCAGTTCTTCACCGACCACCACGACCGCGAGCTGGGCGCGGCCATCACCCGCGGCCGGCGCCGGGAGTTCGCCGGCCACGGCTGGGCCGAGCAGGACGTGCCCGACCCGCAGGACCCGGCCACCAGGGACCGCTCCTGCCTGGACTGGGCCGAGCCCGACAAGCCCGAGCACCGCGAACTGCTCGACTGGTACCGCGCCCTGATCGCCCTGCGCCGCGCCCAGCCCGCCCTGACCGACCCGCAGCTCGACGCGGTCACCGCGACCGCGGGCGGCCGCACGCTGCGGGTGGCCCGCGGCCCGTTCCGTATCGTGGCCAACTTCTCCGACGCTCCGGCCCGGGTGCCGCTGAACGCCCCCTGCGAGGTCGTGCTGGCCCGCCCCGGCTGCAAGCTGCTGCCGGGTGCCGAGCCCGCCGTCCAGCTCCCCGCCCGCGGGGCGGCCGTCCTGCGCACCACAGGGGCTACGGTGGACGGGTGACGCAGACACCGACCTCCCCCGACACCGAACCGCTCGCCGACTGCGTGCTGTGCGGCGAGCCGACCGAGCACCCGGCGAGCACCCGCGGCGCCACCTACTGCCCGGTCTGCGAGTGGCAGGAGGCCCAGCGCACGGCCTGCTCCGGCTAGGGTCTGTCGTTTGGATCTCCGTGGAGCAAGGAGCGGTGTTCGGTGCGTGCAGCTGCAAGGCGGAGGAGGGAGGCGACGCGGAGCGTCGTCGACCGACGACAACGCGGCAGATGCGCGTGCCGAACACCGCTCCTTGCTCCACGGAGATCCAAACGACAGACCCTAGGTCTTCAGCAGCGCCGCCCGGCTGGCGGCGACGTCGAAGTCGGCCTTGGGGAATTCCGGGCCGATCAGCTCCAGGTGTTCCAGCAGCAGCTTGGCGACCGCCCAGTTGCGGTACCACTTGCGGTCCGCGGGCACCAGGTACCAGGGCGCGCTGTCGGTCGAGCAGCGGTCGAGAGCGGCTTCGTACGCCTGCTGGTAGGCCGGCCACAGCGCGCGCTCGGCGATGTCGCCCTCGTTGAACTTCCAGTGCTTGGCCGGGTTGTCCAGGCGGGCCACCAGGCGCTCGCGCTGCTGCTCGTAGCCGATGTGCAGGAAGACCTTCACGACGGTGACGCCGTCGTCCGCGAGCGACTGCTCGAAGCGGTTGATCACGCCGTAGCGCCGGCCCCAGGTCGCCCGCGGCACCAGGTCGCGCACCCGGGCGATCAGCACGTCCTCGTAGTGCGAGCGGTCGAAGACGCCGATCTCCCCCGGCGTCGGCAGCGCCTTGCGGATACGCCACAGGAAGGGGTGCTGCGACTCCTCGGCGGTCGGCGCCTTGAAGGCGGTCACCCGCACGCCCGTCGGGTTGAGCCCGGCCGCCACGTGCTTGACGGTGCCGCCCTTGCCCGAGGTGTCCATGCCCTGGAGCACCAGCAGCAGGCACCGGGGGTCACCCGCGGTGCTCTGGGCGAACAGCCGCTCCTGCAGTTCGGCCAGCCGTGCGCGCACCTGCGCCATCTCGGCCAGCGCCGCCGCCTTGCCCCCGGGGCCGCCGGGCGTCGCCCGGGTGTCGTAGTCCACCAGGCTCACACCGCCCTGCGGGACCCGCAGCAGCGACCGCAGGCCGCCGTCCGCCTTCTTGCGCCTGTCTTTGGCCATGCACCGATCGTGCGCCCGTTCAGGCGGCCCCGCCAGCTCCGTTCCGCCGCCCGGCGTCCCTGGCCAGCGCGGTCAGCCGGGACACCGCACGGAAGTACTTCTTCCGGTACCCGCCGGCCAGCAGCTCGGGCGCGAAGAGCCGGTCGAACGGCACGCCCGAGGCCATCACCGGAACCTCCCGGTCGTAGAGCCGGTCGGCCAGGACGACCAGGCGCAGCGCCGTCGCCTGGTCGGTCACCTCGGTCACCCCGGTCAGGAAGACCGCCTCGACCCCGTCGCACAGCGCCCCGTACCTGCTCGGGTGCACCGTCGCCAGGTGCGCGGCCAGCGCGTCGAAGTCGTCGAGCGCCGACCCCGGCGTCTGCAGCGCCGCCCGCGTCACCTGCTCGTCCGCGTACGGCTCGGGCGCCTGCGGGAGGCCGCGGTGCCGGTAGTCCTCGCCGTCGATCCGCACGCTGGTGAACCGGGCGGACAGGCCCTGTATCTCCCGCATGAAGTCCGCCGCGGCGAAGCGCCCCTCGCCCAGCTTGCCCGGGAGCGTGTTCGACGTCGCCGCGAGCCGTACGCCGGCGTCCGCGAGCTTGCCCAGCAGCGTCGACACCAGCACGGTGTCGCCCGGGTCGTCCAGCTCGAACTCGTCGATGCACAGCAGCCGGTGGTCTTTGAGGGCGTGTACGGCGGGCTGGAAGCCCAGCGCCCCGACCAGGTTCGTCAGCTCCACGAACGTGCCGAACGCCTTGCGCTCCCTGGGCGCGGGCGTCGCGTGCCACAGCGAGGCCAGCAGGTGCGTCTTGCCGACGCCGTAGCCGCCGTCCAGATACACCCCGCCGGCCGGGGCGGCCGGCTCCCGCCGGAACCACCCGCGCCGGGCCTGCGGCGCCTTCCGCTCCGCGAAGTCCCTGAGCCGCGCCACGGCCGCGGCCTGGCTCGGCTGCGCCGGGTCCGCCTCGTACGTCTCGAACCGCACCCCGTCGAAGCGCGGCGGCGGCACCATCTCCTGGACGAGCCTCCCGACCTCGACGTGTGGGCTGCGCACGCTGAGGGCGACCGGTCTGATCAGGGCGGAGGACGACACGGCTCCCTAGCGTAATGCGTGCCGGCTACGCCTGAGGGCGCGGGGTGTTTCGGGCTGGTTACCCGGAAACCGGCGGCCGCGCATCAGCGGGCGGACCTGCGGCGACCGTGCCAGACTCGTCGCATGCGCCGCCTGTATCCCTCCGCCGGGACGGCGGACCTCTATCCCCCCGCCGGGCCGGCGGACCCCGACACCGACCTCGACGCCGACCTCGACACCCCGGGCGGTCTGGCGGCCGCGTACGCGTACCCGGCGGCCCGCGAGAAGCACCGCCCGTACCTGCGGGCGAACATGGTCGGGTCGCTCGACGGCGCCTCCCACGCCGACGGCAGGTCCGCCCCTCTGTCCTCCCCCGCCGACATGCGCATCTTCGGGACGCTGCGCGCCCTCGCCGACGCGGTCGTCGTCGGCGCCGAGACCGTCCGCCGGGAGGGTTACCGCCCGGCCAAGGCCCGCAAGGACTTCGCCGCGCAGCGCGCCGCCGCCGGCCAGTCGCCTGCCCCGGCGATCGCGGTGGTCAGCCGCCACCTCGACCTGGACTTCGACGCCCCGCTGTTCCGGGAGCCGGTCACCCCGACGGTGGTCCTGACCTGCTCGGCGGCACCCGAGTCCCGCCGCGCCGCCGCCCAGGCGGCCGGCGCCCGGCTGGTCCTCGCGGGCGGCGACGGGGTGGACCCGGCCCGCGCGGTCGCGGAACTGGTCGCGCTGGGCCACACCCGCCTGCTGCACGAGGGCGGCCCCCGCCTCCTCGCCCAGTTCGCGGCGGCCGGGGTCCTGGACGAGCTGTGCCTGACGGTGGCGCCGCTGCTGGTGGGCGGTGCCGCACCGCGCGTCATGAACGGCCTCCCGGTGCCCGAGGGACCGGCCCGTTTCGTACCGCTGTCGGTCCTGGAGGAGGACGGTTACCTGTTCACGCGCTACGTCCGCGGGTAGGCGCATCCCCGTTCGAGCCCCGCACCGTACGGGGGCAAGGATGAGCCGCAAAAAACCGGATTCCCCCGTTCCGCTTGGCTCCGCTCGGGAACACTTACAGCGATGCTCTGTGAAGATCGGGGCAGGATTGTTCCAAGGCGGCCGAGTGGCCCGCGAGAAAGAAGGACGCGTCCGTGTTCACGACCGTACTCATGATCGAGAAGCCGCTCGCCTCGGCGGACGTGGAGCTGATCACGAACCTGCACGGCGAGGAGCAGGTCTCCTTCGTGGTGCTGATGCAGCCCCGTGGCGACCAGGACCGGCTGCTGCGGGCGGTGGACGACGTGGCGCTGGGCCGGCTGGACGACGCGGCCAGGGAGAACGAGGTGCCGGAAGGCGAGAAGGCCTTCCAGCCCGCGGAGCGCGCGCTGGCGCACTCGATCGAGGCGCTGCGCGCGGCCGGCGCCGAGGCGGTCGGCGAGATCGTCCAGAAGCACCCGCTGGACATGCTGCGGACGGTGGTGGAGCGGACGAGCGCCGACGAGGTCATCGTGCTGACGGCGCCGCACTTCGTGGAGGAGTTCTTCCACCGCGACTGGACCTCCCGCGCCCGGCACAAGGTGGGCGTGCCCGTGCTGAAGCTGTTCGCACAGCAGGACGACGGGGAGCAGCCGGCCCAGGGGTGACGGGCGGCGGCCGCGCGCAGTGCGAGAATCGGCTGACCCGTCAACGGCTCACCCTTTGGAGATCCGCGTATGAGCCCGTCCGTTCCGCCCAGCATGGACCGACCGCACTTCATCGGTATCGGCGGCGCCGGGATGTCGGGGATCGCGAAGATCCTCGCGCAGCGCGGGGCGAGCGTGGCGGGCAGCGACTCACGCGACTCCGAGACGGCCGCGGCGCTGCGCGCGCTGGGCGTGACCGTGCACATCGGGCACGACGCTTCGCACCTGGCCCAGGACGCCACCGCCGTGGTGGTCTCCAGCGCGATCCGGCCGGAGAACCCGGAGCTGGCGGCGGCGCGCGAGCGCGGGGTGCCGGTGGTGCACCGCAGCGACGCGCTGGCCGCGCTGATGGAGGGCACCCGGCCGATCGCGGTGGCCGGCACGCACGGCAAGACGACGACCACCTCGATGCTGGCGGTCGCGCTGACCGCGCTGGGCGCGGACCCCTCGTACGCGATCGGCGGCGACCTGGACGCACCCGGGTCCAACGCGCACCACGGCGGCGGCGAGGTCTTCGTCGCGGAGGCGGACGAGAGCGACCGCAGCTTCCACACGTACGCCCCCGAGGTGGCGATCGTGCTGAACGTGGAGCTGGACCACCACGCGAACTACGCCTCGATCGAGGAGATCTACGACTCCTTCGAGACCTTCGTCGGCAAGGTCAGGCCGGGCGGCACCCTGGTGGTCTCGGCCGACCAGCCGGGCGCGGTGGAGCTGACCTCCCGGGTGCGGGACATCGGGGGCCTGCGGATCGTGACGGTGGGCGAGGCGGAGAACGCCGACGTGCGGGTGGTGAAGATCAACCCGCGCGGCCTGACCAGCGAGGTCACCGTGCTGCTCGACGGGCGGATGCTGACCTTCACCGTCTCGGTGCCCGGCAGGCACTACGCCCTCAACGCGGTGGCGGCGCTGGCCGCGGGAATCGCGATCGGGGCGCCGGCCCGCAACCTGGCGTCGGCGCTCGGCAAGTACACCGGCGTGAAGCGCCGCCTGCAGCTCAAGGGCGAGGCGGCCGGCGTGCAGGTGATCGACTCCTACGCTCACCACCCGACGGAGATGGCCGCCGACCTGGAGGCGATCCGCGGCGCCGCGGAGGGCGGCCGGGTGCTGGTGGTCTTCCAGCCGCACCTGTTCAGCCGCACCAGGGAGCTGGGCGTGGAGATGGGCGGCGCCCTGGCGCTCGCCGACGCCTCGGTGGTGCTGGACATCTACCCGGCGCGCGAGGACCCGATCCCCGGCGTGACCAGCGCCCTGATCATCGACGCGGCAAGGACCGCGGGCGCCGACGTGACCGCCGAATCCGACCGGGACGCGGTGCCCGCAGTGGTGGCAGGAATGGCCAAGCCGGGTGATCTCGTTCTCACCATGGGGGCGGGTGACGTGACCGACCTCGGACCGCGGATTCTCGCCCGTCTCGGCAGCTGAGAGGACCTCCATGTCATACGAAGTGAACAAGACCGACGAGCAGTGGCGTGCGGAGCTGTCGCCCGAGGAGTACGCGGTCCTGCGCAAGGCCGGCACCGAGCGTCCCTTCACGGGCGAGTACACCGACGTCAAGACCGAGGGCGTGTACGCGTGCCGCGCGTGCGGCGCCGAGCTGTTCCGTTCCGACACGAAGTTCGACTCGCACTGCGGCTGGCCGTCCTTCTACGACCCGGCGGACAGCGACGCCGTCGAGCTGATCGAGGACCGCACGATGGGCATGGTCCGGGTGGAGGTGCGCTGCGCCCGCTGCGGCTCCCACCTCGGCCACGTCTTCGAGGGCGAGGGCTACGGCACGCCGACCGACCAGCGCTACTGCATCAACTCGATCTCCCTGCAGCTCGCCCCGAAGGAGTAGCTAGTACGTGTGCCGGGCCGCGCGCGTGGACAGGTAGCCCGCCGCGGCCGCGAGCAGCCCCGCCGCCACGGCGGCGGGGACGGGGTAGGTGACGGACCCGGTGCGGGAGGCCGTGACCATGTCGGTCACCGCCGCGTGGGCCGGGGAGCCGGAGACCACCAGGACGCCCCCCGCCGAGAGCGCGGTGACCAGCAGCGACCAGCCGCCGCTGCGCAGCAGCGGCGGGTTGGTGAGCGCCCCGACGGCCGTGCCCAGGAAGACGGACACGGCGGCGGCCAGCAGCCCCGCCACGGCCGCCGGGCCCAGTGGCACCGCAACGTGCCTGTCGTCGGAGTAGGCGCTGCTGATCACCGCGACCACTCCCGTACCGATCACCCCGAGCAGCGCCGACGCGAGCAGCGCGGTCACCAGCGCGCCCGCCTGCGCGCGCCCGGCGCCGACCGCGGAGGCGACGCACGCCCGCGCGGCCGGGGGCTCGTTGCCGGCGCAGACCCGTACCATCCACGCGGCGACCGGCAGCAGCAGCGCGGCCGCGTAGCCGAGCGAGCCCAGCACGGGCTGGCCGCCCGTGACGCCGATCGCCATGACGGCGCCGTAGAGGAGCAGCGGGGGGAGCCAGCGGTGCGAGCGGGCCAGCAGGTCGGCCTGGTAGCGCAGCAGTGCGGCGGTCCTGCGTGACCCGGCGGCGGCCGCGGGGACGTCGGGCAGGCCGGGGGCGTCGCCCGCGGCCCGGGTGTGGGTGCTGACGCCGGTGACATGCCAGGCCGGCTCGGCGTGCAGCAGCTCGCGCAGCACCGCGTCGGACTCCTCCGCGGCGACGACGAGCCGCAGGTCCTTCCCTTCTGTGCCCGCGCCGGGCCGTACCGCCTCGATGACGACGCCCGCGGCGGGCGGCGGCGCGGCCGTCGTGACCACGGCGGTCACCGGGTCCGCCGCTGCGGGGACGGTCACCGTCACGGTGGCCTCGCCGGCCAGCCGGCGCGGGTCGTGGTCGACGAAGACGACCGTGCCGCCGGCCGCCACCCGCGCGCGGACCACCGCGTCGAGGGTGCCCCGCGCGACGGTGTCGAGGCCGGTCCACGCCTCGTCCAGGACGAGCAGCTCCGGGTCGGCGAGCAGGGCCTGTACCACCGCGACCTTCTGGCAGGTGCCCTTGGACAGCTCGTCGAGCGGCGTGCGGGCGTACCCGCCGATGCTGAAGCGGTCCAGCCAGTGCTCGGCCCGCTCCCGCGCGGCGGCGGCCTGCAGGCCGCGGACGGTGCCGAGGTGGACGAGGTAGCGCAGCACGGGGAAGGGCAGCGCCGCGGGGAAGCGCTCGGGCACGTAGGCGGTGGACGCCGCGGGGCGGCCGGTGACCCGGCCGGTGTCGGGCGTGTCCACCCCGGCCAGGATGCGCAGCAGCGTCGACTTGCCGCTGCCGTTCACACCCTCGACGCGGACCAGCGCCCCGGCCGGCACGTCCAGCGTGACGCCGCGCAGCACCCACGGCCCGCGCAGCCCGTAGCGCCGCCCGACGCCGTCGAGCCGCAGCAGTCCCGTGTCGTGCACGGGCCTCATCCTGGCCCACCCGCCCGCGTGGCGCCAAGGGCCGGTGGCAGACTTGGCCTGTGACCAGCCCCTTCCAGCACACTGCCGCCGAGCGGGACGCGGCACCGCAGTTCGTCCTGCCGCTCGTCGTGCGCATCGAGCGGGACGCCCCGCCGGCGCGCACCGACGCGATGGAGACGGCGGCCCGCGCCGTACTGACCCTGCTGTCCGACGAGCGCGCCACCGCCGAGGACGGCGAGTGGACGCAGGCGGTACGCGACTGGCAGGACGCCAGGATCAGGAAGGTCGTACGGCGCGCGCGGGGCGCGGAATGGCGCAGGGCCGAGGCGCTGCCGGGCATCACCGTCACGGGCCGCTCGGCCGAGGTCCGGGTCTACCCGCCGGTGCCGCTCGACGGCTGGCCCAAGGACCTGGCCAGGCTCCAGGTGTCCGGCACCGAGCTGGACGATCCCGAGCCGGTGGCTCCGCCGGAGCCGGGAGTGCCGGTGCTGTGGACCAACCCGGACGTCACGATGTCCGCGGGCAAGGCGATGGCGCAGGCCGGGCACGGAGCGCAGCTCGCCTGGTGGGAACTGGGCGCTTCCGGCCGCGCGGCCTGGCGTTCTGCGGGCTTCCCCCTGGCCGTCCGCACCCCCACGGCCCAGGCGTGGGCCGTACTCGCCTCGGACCCGGCCCTCCCCGTCGTCCGCGATGCCGGTTTCACCGAGATCCCCCCGAACACCCCGACCGTCATCGCCACCCACCCGGCCCTCCACGCCTGAGCCTCTGCTGGCGCCTCCGGGCGAGTGCCCCTTGCGGCGAGTTGCTTGCCTGCCGCACCGCCGTGGGCTGGTCGCGCGGTTCCGCCCCCAGAGCTTCGCCTGGGAGTACCCCCAGCGCCCCCGAAGAACGCTCACCCTCCACGTCAAAGCCCAAGCCCCTGCCAGGGGCAATCACCTGGCGCAGGAGGACGCAGGCCGAAAGGGGCGCGGGGAACTGCGCGACCAGCCGAGACGGCCGGGAAGCCAACCGCCCGCCGCAAGGGGCAGGACCCGAAGGGGCGCGGGGAACTGCGCGTACACCCACCACCGGCGAAAGGCGGACCTGCCCGCCGCAAGGGGTGAGGGGTCAGGGGAGGAGGGCGAGGCGGCCGCGGAGGCCGGCTTCGGCTTGGCGGCGGTGGGCGGCCGCGGCGCCGTCGAGGGCGAAGGTACCGGCGACGCGCAGCGTGAGCCGGCCCGCATCGGCAAGCCCCGCCAACTCGGTGAGCCGCGCCCCGTCCGCGTGGACCCACACGTTCGCGACCCGCGTCCCCCGCCGCGGAACGGGGTCCGCCCCGAGGCCGACGGCCACGAACGCCCCTCCGGTGCGCAGCGCTTCGAGCGCGGGGGTCTTGACGACCGCGGCGTCGAGCACCCCGTCGACGCCGCCCGGCACGACCGCACGGACCGCGTCGGCGACCCGGCTGCCGCGCGGCACGAAGTGCTCCGCACCGAAACCGCGGACCAGTTCCTCGTCGCCGGGTGCCGCGAGGGCGACGACCCGCAGGCCCCGGGCCGCGGCGAGTTCGACCGCGAAGCCGCCGACGCCGCCGGCCGCGCCGGTGACCAGCAGGGTGCCGCCGGGGGCGAGGCCGAGCAGGTCGAGCCCCTGTGCGGCGGTGAGGCCGCACAGCGGCAGCGTGGCCGCTTCGGCGGGGGACGCATGCCGGGGCGCCCGCCCGACCGCCGTCGCGTCGAGTACGACGTACTCCGCGTACGCCCCGGTGGGCAGGTCGAGCCGGTCGACGAGCCCGATCACGGCGTCGCCGACGGCGAGTTCCACCCCCGCCCCGACGGCGTCGACCGTGCCGGCCACGTCCCAGCCGAGCCCGAACTGCGGCTGCGGCTCGGCGAAGCCGATCGTGATCATGGCCCCGGCGCGTACGGCGAGGTCGATCGGGTTGACCGCGGCGGCCTGTACCGCGATCCGCACCTGCCCCGGGCCGGGCTCGGGCAGCGGCTGCTCGACGGTGACCAGCGCCTCGGGACCGCCGAAGTCCCGTACGACGACTGCACGCATGGCTGTTCTCCTGGGTTCGCTGTGGTGTTGCTCCCAACACCTGCGAACCTAGGTCGCGTTACTCTCTTTCGGTAAGAAGGCACCTGGAAGTGCGTAACCCACACGGGAGTCGTCATGCCCACGAGGACCGCGGCCGAGCGCCGCGCGGAAGCCCGGACCGCCTACGACGCGTTCATGGCGGTGTGCCCGTCCCGGCAGCTGCTGGACCGGATCAGCGACAAGTGGGCGACGCTGATCGTCACGGCGCTGGCGGACGGTCCGCTGCGCTACGCCGAGCTGGCCAGGACGATCGCCGGGGTGAGCCAGAAGATGCTCACCCAGACGCTGCGCGCGCTGGAGCGCGACGGGCTGGTGACGCGTACGGTCACCGCGTCCGTGCCGGTCAGGGTGGACTACGAGCTGACCGGCATCGGCCGCGACCTGCTCGTCGTGCTCGCCGCCGTCAAGTCCTGGTCGGAGCGGCACATCGAGCATGTGCTGGACTCCCGCGACGCCTACGACGCGGCGCACGCGGACGCCGACGCGTAGGACGGGGTCAGGCCAGGCCGGCGACCAGTTCGGCGACCGGGCGGCGGCGCCCGGTGTAGAAGGGCACCTCCTCGCGGACGTGCATCCGCGCCTCGGACGCGCGGAGCAGCCGCATGAGGTCGACGATGCGGTACAGCTCGTCGGCCTCGAAGGCCAGGATCCACTCGTAGTCGCCGAGCGAGAAGGACGCGACGGTGTTGGCGCGCACGTCGGGGTAGCCGCGGGCCAGCTTGCCGTGGTCGGCGAGCATCCTGCGGCGGTCCTCGTCGGGCAGCAGGTACCAGTCGTACGAGCGCACGAAGGGGTAGACGCTGACGTAGTCGCGGGGCGTCTCGTCGGCGAGGAACGCCGGGATGTGCGACTTGTTGAACTCGGCCGGGCGGTGCAGCGCCATGTTGGACCACACCGGCTCCAGCGCCCGGCCCAGCCGGGTGCGGCGGAAGAGGTTGTAGGCCTCCTGCAGCGCCTCCGCGGTCTCCGCGTGCCACCAGATCATCAGGTCCGCGTCGGCCCGCAGCCCGGACACGTCGTAGGTGCCGCGGATCGTCACGTCCTTCGCGGCGAGCTGGGCGAACAGCTCGTCGACCTCGTCGGCGTAGCCGGTGCGGTCCTCGGGCAGCGGGGCGCGCAGCCGGAACACCGACCACAGCGTGTAGCGGATGACCTCGTTGAGGTCCTTGGCCTTCTTGCCCGCGTTCGCGGTCCTGGCGTGCTCCGCGGCTTCCGCGGCGGCGGGGTCGGGGGTGTGGGCGGCAGTGGAGTCGGTCATGCCGCTATTCTCCCGCGCCGCCCTGGCCGGCGGGCACCAGGGTGGCCAGTACCTCGGCGGCCGCGCGCTGCCCGCTGCCGACGCAGGCCGGGATGCCGACGCCGTCGTAGAGGGCGCCGCACACCGCGAGCCCGGGGAGCTTGGCGACCTGCTCGCGGATGCGGGCGACGCGGTCCACGTGCCCGACCGGGTACTGCGGCAGCCCCGAGTCCCAGCGGGTGACCCTGGCGGCGACCGGCGCGGCCAGCAGGCCGACCGCGTCCGCGAGGTCCTCGCGGGAGAGCCGGACCAGGTCGGCGTCGTCCCAGGCGAGGTCCGCCTCGTCGCCGTACCGCCCGACCGAGGTGCGCAGCACCATCGTGTCGCCGCCGGCCGCGTCCTGCCAGCCCCACTTGCGGCTGGAGAAGGTCGAGGCCTTGATCGTCCGGCCGTCGACCGGCGGTACCAGGAAGCCGCTGGACTGCGGCAGCCGCAGCAGGTCGGAGCGGCGGTAGGCGAGGGTGACCAGCGCCATGCTCGCGTAGTCCACGCTGTCCAGGTCGGCCGCCGCGGCGGGCGACTCGGCGCCGAGCAGCCGGGCGGCGACGGGCGCGGGGGCGGCGAGGACCACGGCGTCGGCGTCGATGGCGCGGTCGTCGAGGCGGACCTGCCAGCCGTGCGGCCCGGTCCTGCGCAGCTCGCGCACCGGCGCCCCGGTCTCGATGACGACGCCGGCGGCCCTGCAGGCCTCGGCGACGGCGAGCGGCAGCCGGCCGATGCCGCCGCGGATGCCGTTGAAGACCGGCCCGGTGGCGGTCGAGGCGGCGGCCTTGCGCTGGATGCCGCGGGCGGCCTCGATCAGCGAACGCCCGCGGCGGGCTGCGGCGTAGAGCTGGGGGACGGCGGCGCGCAGCGAGATCTCGTACGCGTTCCCCGCGTAGACGCCGCCGAGCAGCGGTTCGACGAGCCGGTCGACGACCTCGTGGCCGAGCCGGGCGGCGACGTAGGCGCCGACGGCCACGTCGCCGTCGATCTCGGTGCGCGGCAGGACGTGGTCGAGCGGGAGCCGGGCGAGGCCGGCGGCCGAGAGCACCCCGGAGGCGGCGAGCGGGCCGAGGTCGCCGGGGACGCCCATCACGTGGCCCTTGGGCATGGGGCGCAGCCGGCCGCGGGTCCACACGGTGGCGCCGAGCACGGCGGGCGCTTCGAGGTCGTCGCCGAGGCCGACCTCGCGGGCCAGGCCGACGGCTTCGGGGCGGCGGGCCAGAATCGATTCGGCACCGAGGTCGACCGGCATCCCGGCGATCTCGTCGGCGTGCAGCTTGCCGCCGAGCCGGGACGAGGCCTCGACCAGCGTCACCCGGGCGCCGGCGCCGGCCAGCCGGTGGGCGGCGGCGAGCCCCGAGATGCCGCCCCCGACGACCACCACGTGTCCCGCGGCGGGTCCCGTCCCGGGGCCTGCCGCCCCGCCGCGCGCGGCCTCCGCGCCCGTGCCGCTGTGCGTCTCGCTCATGCGTCCACTGTCTCAGACTCCGGATCGAGTTCCGACCGTGACTCCTTCGGTACCGCGGAACGGCAACGCGCCGGGAGGGTCGCCCGTCCAACCGATGGCATGACACAACGGCCCTGTCCTTGGGGGGAATTGAGATGAGACCCAGCACGAGACAGAACACACCCGGCGCCCGGCGCCGCCGCGGGGGCGCCGCGGTCGCGGCGCTGCTGCTGGCCGGCGCGCTCGGCGTCGCCGGGTGCAGCGCGTCGTCCGACAGCTCCGCCTCGTCCGACAAGGCGGCGGCGTCGGCCGCGTCCGACGGCGACCGCAGCGCGCCGCAGGCC